>NZ_JBNPTO010000003.1:0-659694 GCF_051167715.1 Bradyrhizobium sp. HKCCYLS20291
TCGGCCGTGATCAAGGGCCAGGCCACCGAAGTCATCGACGTCGGCCACTTCCTGCCGATGGCGTTCGCCGACTGGTTCATCCGCAAGGAGATGGCGACCGAGGCGCAGACGCAGTCGGTGCTCTTGGTCGACGACTCGCCGTTCTTCCGCAACATGCTGGCGCCGGTGTTGAAGTCGGCCGGCTACAAGGTGCGCACCGCGGCCTCGGCGCTCGAGGGCCTCGCGACGCTGCGCTCCGGGCACACCTTCGACATCGTCGTCACCGACATCGAGATGCCGGAGATGAACGGCTTCGAGTTCGCTGAGGCGATCCGCTCCGACCAGAACCTGAATCAGCTGCCGGTCATCGCGGTGTCGTCGCTGGTGTCGCCGGCGGCGATCGAGCGCGGCCGCCAGGCGGGGCTCTACGACTACATCGCCAAGTTCGATCGTCCCGGTCTGATCGCGGCGATGAAGGAGCAGATCGAGGAGCGGGCCCGTGCTGAAGCCAACCGACGCGCTGCTTAACAGCAGCGGCAGGGAGTAGCGTGCGATGAACAGCAAGATCGAAACCACCGAGGGTGCGGCCTCCGAGTTCGTCACCGCCATGATCGGCGGCCAGCTGTTCGGGCTGCCGATCTCGCGGGTGCAGGACGTGTTCATGCCGGAGCGGGTGACGCGGGTGCCGCTGTCGTCGGCCGAGATCGCCGGCGTCTTGAACCTGCGCGGCCGCATCGTCACCGTCGTCGACATGCGCGCACGGCTCGGGCTTGCCCGGGCCGACGACGGCAAGCCGCCGATGGCCGTCGGCGTCGACCTGCGCGGCGAGTCCTATGGCCTCCTGATCGACCAGATCGGCGAAGTGCTGCGGCTGCCCGAGGCGGGCCGGGAGGACAATCCCGTCAACCTCGATCCGCGCATGGCGAAATTCGCAGGCGGCGTGCACCGCCTCGATGGCCAGCTGATGGTCGTCCTCGACGTCGATCGCGTGCTCGAGATCCTGCCCAAAGCCGCAATCGCCGCCTAGCCCTTCAACCGTCCCATTAGGGAGATGAAAATGAGCAGCTGTCTGGTCGTGGATGATTCCAGCGTGGTGCGAAAGATCGCACGTCGTATCCTGGAGGAGTTGGGTTTTTCGGTCGTCGAGGCCGAAGATGGTGAGAAGGCGCTCGAGCTGTGCACCAAGAGCCTGCCCGAAGCCATTCTGCTCGACTGGAACATGCCGGTGATGGACGGCTACGACTTCCTCGGACGATTGCGCCGGCTGCCAGGCGGCGAAGGTCCCAAGGTGGTGTTCTGCACGACGGAAAACGACATCGACCACATCTCGCGCGCGCTGAACGCCGGCGCCAACGAGTACATCATGAAGCCGTTCGACAAAGAAATTGTCGCTGCGAAGTTCCAGGAAGTCGGCCTGATCCAGGCTCTGTCAGCCGAATCCGCCTGATCCCTTCGATTGCCCAGAAGAGGCCGCCCGTGAACCAGCCAGATTATGAATTCCTGCGCAAGATGCTTCGAGACAAGTCAGGTCTCGATCTGTCTGCCGACAAGCAATATCTGATCGAAAGCCGCCTGCTGCCGCTCGCGCGCAAAGCCGGCCTCGCCAGCATCAGCGATCTCGTCCAGAAGCTGAAGGACGGCTCGAGCACGCTCGTCAGTCAGGTCGTCGAAGCGATGACGACCAACGAGACGTTCTTCTTCCGCGACAAGGTGCCGTTCGATCATTTCCGCGACGTGATCATGCCGGAGCTGTTGAAGGCGCGCGCCAGTCGCAAGTCGATACGCATCTGGTGCGCCGCATGTTCGACCGGCCAGGAGCCGTACTCGCTGGCCATGTCGCTCAAGGAGATGAGCGCTGCGCTCAGCGGATGGCGGGTCGAGATCGTTGCCACCGATCTGTCCCAGGAAGTGCTGGAGAAGTCCAAGGCGGGTCTCTACAGCCAGTTCGAGGTGCAGCGCGGACTGCCGATCCAGCTTCTGGTCAAAAACTTCAAGCAGGCCGGCGAGCTTTGGCAGCTCAACTCCGACATTCGCGGCATGGTCCAGCATCGGCAGCTCAATCTGCTGCACGACTTCTCGCAGCTCGGAACATTCGACGTGGTCTTCTGCCGCAACGTTCTGATCTATTTCGATCAGGATACGAAGATCAACATCTTCGGACGGATCGCCAAGTTGATGGAGCCGGATGGATTCCTCGTTCTCGGTGCGGCGGAAACCGTGGTCGGCCTCACCGACGCGTTCAAGCCGCTCGCGGACCGGCGAGGGCTCTATCGTCCGAGCGGCATCGCGTCCACGGCCAAGCCTCCAGTCCCCGGCATGAGCAAGGTCGCGGCGGCGGGACATTGAGCCGCCGACGTCACAGTACAGCGGGACACGAAGATGTCTGAAGAGAACAAGGGCACCGAGCGCGTCACCTTCAGCCGGGGCTACGATGTCTGCATCATGGGCATCGACGGAACCTGGCGGCGCGACTGCCAGCTCAATGCCATCTCGGACAATGACGCGGTCCTGACCGTGGAGGGATCGATCCAGGGCCTGAACTTGAAGGAGTTCTTCCTGCTGTTGTCGTCGACGGGGCTCGCGTACCGGCGTTGTGAGCTGGTCCGCGTCAACGGGGCGGAGATGGATATTCAGTTCATCAAGGGCAAGAACAAGAAGAAGCGTGGAAGCGTGTCCTCCGGTCAGGAAGCGACGGTAGGCTAATGCGTGGCTGCGGCAGTTGGTTTGCGTTCGACGGATTGCGGCGACCCGGTCGTGCGCGCGAGCGCCCGGTTCCTGCGCAAATCCTAAGGTCGGCCACCGCTTTTCGCGGCACCGCTTTACGTGAGCGCAGGATCGGACGTGTATGACAACGATGTCAGTCAATTTTTCCGGGAACGACCCATGTCGGTCATGAGTTCAGAACTTGCAGGCAGCCGGCCGGAGGCCGCGGAGCAAGAGCGGCGGGCACTTCAGCTGCTCGTCGTCGATGACGACGCTGCGCAAAGGACCCTGATCTCGTTGGCGGCGAAGCAGGCCGGTCACGTCGTCACGATCGCCGCGAGCTGCAGCGATGCAATCCGCGAAATCGGCAAGAAGCGTTTCGATTGCGTAACCCTCGATCTCATGCTCGAGGATGGAGACGGGACCGCGGTCCTCAAGGCCATCGCCGACAGCCGCTTTGCAGGCTCGGTGATCGTCATCAGCGGCATGGATGCGGCAAAGCGAATCGCCGCCCGGCTCTATGCGCGTTCCCTGGGGATCGACCTGCAGAGTCTGCCGAAGCCGGTCGACTTGGCCGCACTCCGGATCTTCCTGGCGAACCTGGGCAAGACCGCGTTGGGGCTTCCCGTTGTACACACCTGGGGCGGAGTCGCCGCCGACGGAGTTGCTGCGAAGCACCGGTCTTGAACTTGCCGTACGGTCGGCGCTGGGAATAGAGCCCTCCCGCCGGGTTACACAGCTGCGGCGCCATCTGTCGATAGGCCAAACAAGGGCTAGAGGCGGCGCTGCGCCGGCTTCTTTGTGTTGACTGTCGTGCAGAGATTGCAGTGGTTGATCGAAATGTGACGCGCAGCTCTGATGCGCTTTGATGGCGAACGGCCGCCCTGGCCGCGAATTTGACTCCGATCATGACCAATTCGTACCGATGTGTTTTGCAAGGCAGCAAAACGCCGGAAGGAACGCCTTGAGATCGTGTCGAGTTCGTGTTCTCGTCATGGCGCTTCGCTGATCTGCTGCCGCTACTACTTGTGGGCTAAGGTCATAAGCCGTACAAATACGGGTGCTCAAAACGCCCGCCGAATATGGTATCATAAGACGCGTGCTTCATTGTTTCTTCTCCTTTGCAAGAGCAATCGCCCATGGCCGAACAAACAAATTCCCGCGGTGAGATTTTCGTCGTCGATGACGATCCGGCCGTGCGTGACACACTTTCGATGGTCCTGTCGTCGGGTGGCTACGAGGTGATCTGTTTTGCCGATGGCGCCGCGTTGCTGGCCGTCGCGCGCAGCCGGACACCGGCCTGTATCCTGCTCGATGTTCACATTCCCGGAAAATCCGGCCTCGACATTCTCAGGGAATTGCATGGTGAGGACTACCCGGCGCCTATTTTCATGATCTCGGGCCAGGGCGATATTCCGATGGCCGTGAATGCCATCAAGTACGGCGCCCTCGACTTCATCGAGAAGCCCTTCCGCGGCAGCGAGATCGTCGCGCGCCTGAACGAGGCCATCGGCGCGTTCGCGCGGCGACAGAAGGAAAACGCCTCGCCGAAGATCGGCTCGCTGCATTTTCCCGGACGGGAGCCGCTCACGCGGCGCGAGCGCGAGGTGCTGGAACAGTTCACGGCCGGAGCGTCGAACAAGGAGGCCGGGCGCACGCTCGGCATCAGCCCACGCACGATCGAGGATCACCGCGCCAACATCATGAAGAAGCTCGGCGCACGAAACGCCGCCGATCTGATTCGCATCGTCATGACGGCCTCGCGCACCAACTGACGGTGCGCCGGCGGTCGGTGCGGGGCGAGTCGCAGTCTTGAAGCGGTGCTGGAAACGGCCTCAATCCGCGGCGAGCGCCGTGCGGATCATCTTCGCGAGTTCGGATTTGCGATACGGCTTTGCCAGCAGCAGCAGTCCCTCGTCGAGCCGGCCGTGATGGACGATGGCGTTCTCGGTGTACCCGGAGGTGAACAGCACGCGCTGCCCCGGGCGGATGCGCTGGATCTCCGAGGCGAGCTGACGCCCGTTCATGGTGCCCGGCATGATGATGTCGGTGAACAGGAGATCGAACGGCTGGCCCTCATTGACGATCGACAGCGCTTCAGCGGCGTTCGCCGCCTCGAGGGTCGCATAGCCCAGCGCGTGCAGCTGGGCGAGAACATAGCCCCGGACCAGCCGGTCGTCCTCCACCACCAGGATCGTCTCGTGACCGCCCTTGACGGCCGGTGCAGCGCCTGACGACGGCGCGATCGCGCCCTCGCTTCCGGGCGGCAGATACATGCGGATGGTGGTGCCGTGTCCCTCCTCGCTGTAGATTCGAATATGCCCGGCCGACTGCTTCACGAAGCCGTAGACCATCGATAGTCCGAGGCCCGTTCCCTTGCCCGGCCCTTTCGAGGTGAAGAACGGATTGAACACCTTGTCGATGATGGCCGCCGGAATGCCGCTGCCGCTGTCGCTGACCGCGATCATCGCGTAGCGCCCCGGGCGGACGTCGTCGTACAGGCTCGCATAGTTCTCATCGAGATCGGCCCAGCCGGTCTCCAGGATGAGCTTGCCGCCGTTCGGCATCGCGTCGCGGGCGTTCAGTGCCAGGTTGATGATGGCGGTGGCAAGCTGGTTGGGATCGACGTGGGCTGCGCAGGTCTCCTCGCGGAACACCGATTCGATCTCGACCTGCTCGCCCAGCGTCGGACGCAGCAGTTTTGCCGTATCGATGACCAGCGTGTTGACGTCGACCTCGCGCGGCTGCAGCGGCTGCCGGCGTGCGAACGCCAGCAAATGCTGGGTGAGGTCGGCGCCGCGCCCGGCGGCCTCGTCGATCATCCTGGTGATTGCGGCGAGCTGCGGCTCCTTGGCGACAGCGGCGGCGAGGATCTCGATCGTGCCGGTGATCACGGTCAGGATGTTGTTGAAGTCGTGGGCGATGCCGCCGGTGAGCTGGCCGATCGCCTCCATCTTCTCGGATTGCCTGATGCGCTCTTCTGCGGCCACCTTGTCGGTCAGGTCGCGGAAGAAGCCGTTGAAGACGAATCCGTTGCGGGTCTTCAACGCGGTGACGCTCACCTCGGCCTTGAATTCGCGGCCGTCGCGGCGTCTCACCATCACCTCGCGCCGCCGTCCGATGCCCAGCGCGCTGGCCTGGCCTGTCAGCAGAATGCGGCCGAGCGCGGCGCGCAGCTCCTCGCCCTCTTCGCCGACGGTGATCAGGTCGAAGATGTCCTTCCCGATGATCTCCGCGCGCGGCCAGCCGAAGATCTTCTCTGACTGGGAGTTCCAGTTGAGAATGCGGCCCTTGTCGTCGATCTGGATGAAGGCATCGAGCGCAGTCTCGATGATGTTGCGGGCCAGCTGCTCGCTCTCGCGCAGGGTCTCCTGCGCCAGGCGGCTCTCCGTCATGTCGCGCCCGATGAAGAAGTGGCGCTGCACCGGCTCGGACCAGCTCGACGTCCAGGCCAGCGTCACCACGCGGCCGTCCTTGTGGATGTAGCGGCTGTCGGTGTTGAGCGCGCGGAGCCCCTGGCGCGAGGCTCGCAGCTCTTCGCGCGACTTGGCCAGATCGTCGGGATGAATGAAGTCGGCGCAGCTGCGGCCGATCATTTCGGCCGGCGCATAGCCGAGAATGGCCTCCACGCTCGGCGACACCTGCACCAGGACTCCGGTGCGGTCGGTGATCAGGATGAGATCCTGAGAGGTTTCGAATATGCGCCGGCGCTCTTCGGTCTGCTGCCGCAGCGCCTGCTCGGTCCTGCGGCTCTCGGTGATGTCGCGTGCGATCTTGGACGCGCCGATGATCTGGCCGGTCGGTGATTTGATCGGCGACACGCTGAGCGAAACCAGGATGGGCTCGCCGTCCTTGCGGATGCGCACGGTCTCGAAATGCTGGATCCGCTCGCCGCGCGCGACGCGGACCAGGATGTCCTGTGCCTCGGACATCCGGTCGGGCGGAACCACGAAATCGCTCGGGCGGCCGACGGCCTCTTCGGCGGAGTAGCCCAGCATGGTTTCGGCGGCCGGATTCCAGGCGGTGACGGTTCCGTCCAGCGACAGCGTCACGATCGCGTCGCTGGAGGATTCGACCGCGGCGCTGTAGAGCCGCTCGCGCGCAGCGAAATGATCGCGCGCGGCCTCGGTCAGGTAGTGCTCCTGGACCTCGCGCTCGAGTTCGGCCGTCTTGGTGCGCACCTCCTCGATCACGCGTGCGAAGGCCCGCGCCAGCACTCCGGTCTCGCCGATCGCTTCGAGGGGAATCTTCACCGGCTCGCCGCGTCCGACGCCTTCGACGGCCTGCGTCAGCTGATTGATCGGGCGGGTCAGGGATCGCGCGACCACGAAAGCGAGCGCGGCCGCGCACAGCATGGCGATCAGGCCGACCTCGATCGCCGTCTTGCGGATGGCGAGAGCCGGGGCCATGAAGGCCGTGTTCGGGATGGTCTCGATCACCGCCACCCATTCCTGCCCGGCGAGCATCGTCGGCGCGAAGGCGACCCCACCGGGACCTTCCGCCTCGTCGTGCACGATCCGCGCGAACCCCTCCATGGAACCGGCCGCGCTGGCCAGCGTCGGGAAATCGTCCTGCCACCGTGTCGATCCGCCGCGCTTGGAGGCGAACTCGCGATCGGATTCAGGATGGAAGAGATAGTCGCCGCGGGCATTCACGACGTACAGATGCGCGCCCGGCCGGGCCGCGTTGCGCAGATGCGCGAAGATCGGCCGCATGTCGAGATCGAGGATCAGGATGGCGAACGGCTTGCCGTCCGCCGCGAGCACCGGGGTGCCGACGCAGAGCATCGGGACGCCCGTTTTCGGATCCGTGGTGTTGCCGTCGAGAACGACCGGCGAGACCCGGATCTCGCCGGGCGGGAGGCGCAGCGTCTCCTTGATGTAGGGGCGTTCGCCGCGTGTGATCAGCTCGCTTTCGGGAACAATGCGAACACTGCCGCCCGGGCCGAGCCGGTCGACACGGATGATCTCGCGATAATCGTTCTCGATCCCGACCAGGCGGACCATGGCATAGGTCTGCTTGGCCTGCAGCTCGGCGAAATAGCGCGTCGCGACCCGCTCGCGCCAGGACTGTGCCGACAGGCCTTCACGCGGGTCCAGCCCGCCCGACTTCGATGTGCGAATGAGGGTCGCGAGATTGGGCTCGGCGCGATAGCCGTTGAGATCGTTGCGGGCGCCGCCGACATAGTTCTCGAGTTCCGTCGCCATCAGGCGAGAGTGCGACTCGATGCGGTCGAGCGCGCGCGGCAGCAGCGCGCGCTCCAGGCTGCGATAGCCGAGCCAGCCGACGGCGAACACCGCGACCGCGACTAGCAGGATCATCGCGATCGCCAGGCGTGTCGTCAGCGTGACGCGCCGGCCGAGACCCCGCGCCTCGCTCGCGCCGGCGGAACCGCTCAGCGCAGGCTCCTGGCCGATCTTGCTGTCAGGGGTTCGAAATAGCATCGGGGCCTGGCCGGGACGGAGCAGCGGTCTTGCCTGCGCGCTCCAGGCAATCGGAAACCATCGCCAGCAGACTTGCCGGTTTGAACGGCTTCGGCAAGGCCGACACCGCACCCAGCTTGGTCGCCATGGTAAGATAGTCGGGCTCGGCCATCGCATTGGGGGTGTGCGAACGGCCCGACGTCATCAGGATCGGCGTGTCCGGCGCCTGCTTCAGCATCAGGCGCATCGTCTCCAGGCCATCCATGCCCGGCATGAAAATGTCCATGACGACCAGGTCGAACTTCTCTTCGGCAAAGCGGGCGAGCGCCTTCTGGCCGTCACTGGCCACCGACACGGCATGGCTTCCCTGCTCGAGCAGGCGCTCGATCGTCATCTGCATGACTGGATCGTCGTCCACGACCAGAATCTTCGCCACGCTGCATCTCCCGAATGGCTGGCAGCAAGACCAACGGTCAGTTGTAGAGGTTTTGCCGAATTTGTGACGCTCCGCAAGCGCCTCGCAGAACAAGTCACATGTGCGGCTGGGGACGTCAGGGCGCAGCAGCCACATCAGCAGGATCTGGCGATCGATCTCGGGATGGACGTGGGTGCCCTGCTCAAACTGCGCCGCTGCCTGAATTTGAGGCACTCGCGCCGTAGTTGTACGGCGGGAACGCTTCACATTGGCTTAATCCCATCAATAGAAAAGTCATCACGGTTCCCGGAATGATTGCAATGAGCGGCGTGGGTACAGAGCGCGCCGCGTGGAGCATGCGATCTGGGGACAGGACTGTTGGAGATCGGCCCCGTGTCTCGAAATCGATGAGGCGGATCTCTGGACGTGGTGGGGGACGTAATGCTTGGTTTCATGTCGAATGCAAAAATCCAGAGCCGGCTGCTCGCCGGATTTGGCCTGGTTTGCCTGCTGCTCGCCTGTGCCGTGGGCTATTCGGCCTATGCGGTGTCGGATGCTTCGCAGCACTTTCGCAAGATCGTGGGGTTGAGGTCGCCGGTCGCCATCAGCAGCACGCAACTGGTCGCCAACCTCCATGCCACGCTCGCGGCCTTGCGCGGCTACCTGCTCACCGGAGATCCCGAGATGAAGCAGCGCCGTGCGGCGCTGTGGGCGGATTTCGACAAGGCGATTGCAGAGTTCGACAAGCTTGCCGCGGGCTTTGGCGTTCCGGCGAACCGGGCGTTGTGGGCGGAGGCCAAGCCGCTGCTCAACGAGTTCAGGGCGGCCCAGGACAAGGCCGAGAGTGCGGCCTTCACGCCGGATGCCTATCCCGCCACGAAGCTGCTCGGCGCCGAGGCATCGCCGCTGATCGCGACCATGTTCGCCGAGGTCACCAAGATGATCGAGGAGGAAAGCGGTCTGGAGGCGACGCCCGAGCGCAAGCGCCTGTTGAAGACGATGGCCGATTTGCGCGGCAACCTCGCCGCCGCAGGGTCGCAGCTCAGGCTCTATGTCGCCTCGGGTGATCCGTCGGACCGCGACAAGTTCACCGGCCCCTATGCCAACTACAAGAATGCCGTGGCGAGCCTGACGTCCCAGGCAGGCCTGCTGACCTCGTCGCAGAAGGCCGCCTTCGACAAGATCGCGCAGGCGAGCGAGGCGTTTGCACGGCTTCCCGACCGCATCTTCGCGCTGCGCCAGTCGCCGCAATGGAATGCCGCCGTGTTCCTGCTGGCGACCGAAGCCGCGCCGCGCGCCAACAAGCTGCTCGACTTGCTGGACGGCAGGCGGCGTGCGGACGGGACATTGGGGGACGGACTCAAGACCAACCAGCTGGACACGCTGGTGAAGGATTCTGCGGCCGTGACTGCGCTCATGGAGGGCCTGATGATCACCGAATGGTCGCTGCTGGCGATCGGACTCGCGCTGTCGCTCAGTATCGCGATCCTGGTGGCCCGCTCGATCACCAGGCCGATCCGGGAGCTGGTGGCTGATTCCGCCCGCTTGTCGGACGGCGATACCACGGTTGCGTTCAAGACCGCATCGCGTGGCGATGAGATCGGCGACGTCTCCCGGGCGGTGGCGGGGTTCCGCGACAATGTGATCGCGCAGCAGCAGGCATCGTCGAACTATGTCCGCGAGGCGGAAGCGCGCGAGGCGATGAACCGCAACATGGAAGAGGCGGTCGAAGCCTTCCGCATCAAGTCGACCGAGCTGTTGTCGGAAGTCGACGACAATGTCGGCGTGATGCGCAACACGGCCGAATCCCTCACCGGCATCGCCGGCCATGCGACCGAGCAGGCCGCTTCCGCGGCGGGCGCATCCGAGAAGACGGCCGTCAACGTGCAAACGGTGGCTGCGGCCGCGGAGCAGCTGACGAGCTCCATCGTCGAGATCGGCCGGCAGATCGAGCTGTCGAACGTGACGGTACGCAACGCCAACGCCACCACGGCACGATCCGAGGCCGAGATCGAGGGACTGGCACAGGCGGCGCAGAGCATCTCCACCGTCGTCGACCTGATCCAGGCCATCGCCGCGCAGACCAACCTGCTGGCGCTCAACGCGACCATCGAGGCGGCGCGCGCGGGTGAGGCCGGCCGCGGCTTTGCCGTCGTCGCACAGGAGGTCAAGTCGCTCGCCGAGCAGACCGCCAAGGCGACGCAGGAGATCAGCCAGCACGTGCAGGGCATCCAGAGCTCGACCAGCAATGCGGTCTCCTCGGTCAAGGAGGTCTCGACGGCGATGCGCCAGATGGCAGACGTGACCACCGCCATCGCCAGCGCGGTGGAGGAGCAGGGCGCCGCGACACGCGAGATCTCGCACAACGTTCAGATGGCGGCGTCGGGGAGCAAGACGCTGGCCTCCAACATCTCCACCGTCAGCGCGGCCATCGAGGAGACCAGCCAGTCGGCCGACAGTGTTCGCGGCGCATCCAACAACGTCTCGCGCGTGGCCGAGAGCCTTGCCGCGGAGGTTCAGGAGTTCTTCGTCAGGCTGCGCAGCGGCGCACTCGATCGTCGTGTGGTGGACGATCCGAACTACCGGGGTCCGGAACGCCGCGCCAACCGCAGTGCCGGACGGCGCCGGGCGGCCTGACGGTGCCTTGTGCCCGACCCTAGCCGCTATCCGCTGAGATAGTCCGGCCAGCGGTCGCGGATGGTGGCGAGGTCGCTCAGCGTTCCCGTGAGGTGCTCGCGCAGATGCGCCTGCGCTTCATCGGGCCGGCCCGCGGCGATCGCCTCCACGATCTGCTTGTGGTGGCGCAGGATGGTCTGCGCCTTGCCGGGCGACGGCAAATGCAGCCGGCGAAGCCGATCGATGTGGCCGCTGCGGCTGCGCACCAACGTCCACAGCTCGTGCTTGTCCGCGGCAGTGTAGAGGCGCTCGTGGAAGGCGTTGTCGGCCAGCATGAAGACGGCGAGGTCGCCGTCCCTTGCGAAACGTCGCTGCTGAGCGACCAGCCCGCTGAGTTCATCGGCAAGGGACTGCGCGGGCTCGGCTGCGAGCAGGCGCACGATCTCGAGCTCCAGCGCCTGCCGCAGGAACTGAGCCTGCTGCGCCCTGCCGACGTCGATGCGGCTGACCAGCGTCGCATGCTGCGGGAAGATCTCGACCAGACCCTCCTCGGCCAGCCGCATCAGCGCATCCCGGATCGGTGTCGAGCTCAAGCCGAACTCGGATTGCAGCGCGACGCGGGACAAGGGTGCGCCCGGCGGCAGGGCCAGCGCGATGATCTGATCGCGCAGCCGCTCGAACACCTGCGGCGCCGCGCGCCGGCTCGGATCGAGCCGCTCGGCAGCGGAAAGCGCAGGAGGCGTCGCGGGCAGGGCCATGGAGGTCGGACGTCCGGCTCGAATGTCGCAGGCGCAAGATCTGCGCTTGTCAGAGATGCACTAATGCATTAGTGCATCTGGTCGCCGGCCGTCAAGAAGGAGCCGGCGCGAGGAGGATGTCCCATGTTCGAGAAGTTCGGGCGCTCGGCCACACGCGCCGCCGGCCTGCTGGCCACGATGCTGATCGCAGCGCCCTGGAGTGCTGCGCAGGCGCAGCAGAAGACCGAGATCTCGCTGTCGCGCCAGCCCGGCATCTTCTACATGCCGAGCCACATCATCGAGAAGCAGAAGCTGATCGAGAAGCATGCTGCGGCGCTCGGCGTGCCCGGCGTCACCACGAAATGGCTGACCTTCTCCGGCGGCGGCGCGCAGACCGATGCGCTGCTGGCGGGCAGTGTCGACATCCTCAACACCGGAACCGGCAATCTCCTGCTGTTGTGGGACCGCACCCGCGGCGGCGTGAAGGGTATCGTCGCGACCTCGGCGCAGCCGATGACGCTGATCAGCCGCGACCCCAACATCAAGTCGATCAAGGATGTCGGCCCGACCGACAAGATCGCGGTGCCGACCGTGAAGGTCTCGACCCAGGCGATCGTGCTGCAGATCGCGGCGGCCGAGGCGTTCGGCGCCGACCAGTGGAACAAGCTCGACGCCAACACCGTGCAGCTCGGCCATCCCGACGCCTACACCGCGCTGAGCAATCCGCAGCACGAGGTTCACACCCACTTCTCGATCCCGCCCTTTACGTTTCTCGAACTGAAGAACGTTCCCGGCGCGCATGTCGTGTTGAACTCGCCCGAGGTGATGGGTGGTCCGCTCAGCCAGGCGCAGTTCTTCACCACCACGAAGTTCGCGGACGCCAATCCGAAGATCGTCCAGGCGGTGCGCGACGCCACCAAGGAGGCGCAGGACCTGATCCGCAGCGACACCAGGACGGCGGTCGAAATCTACAAGGAGATTACCGGCGACAAGACCTCGGTCGAGGACCTGCTCGCCTGGCTCAAGGAGCCCGGCATGATGGAATGGAACCTGGAGCCGCAGGGCACCATGAAGTTCGCGGCGCATCTCGCCAAGATCGGCACCATCAAGACCCAGCCGAAAGCCTGGACCGATTACTATCTGCCCGTCGCGCACGACCTGAAGGGCAACTGATGTCCGCGCTCCTCGACGTCGACGGCGTGACCCTGCGCTACAAGACTTCCAGTGCCGTCGTCACCGCGACCGAGCGCGTCGGCTTCTCCGTCGACCGCTCCGACCGCTTCGTGCTGCTGGGCCCCTCCGGCTGCGGCAAGTCGACCTTGCTGAAGGCCGTCGGCGGCTACATCAAGCCGAGCGAAGGGCGGATGCAGATCAACGGCCGCGAGATCACCGGTCCGGGCGCCGACCGCATGATGATCTTCCAGGAGTTCGATCAGCTGCTGCCCTGGAAGACCGTGCTCGCCAACGTCATGTTCCCGCTCCTGACGGCGCGGCGCATGCCGCGCAAAGACGCCGAGAGCAGGGCGCGCGCCTACATCGAGAAGGTCGGGCTGACCCGCGTCGTCGATGCCTATCCGCACACGCTGTCGGGCGGCATGAAGCAGCGCGTCGCGATCGCCCGGGGTATGGCAATGGAGCCGGACATTCTGTTGATGGACGAGCCGTTCGCGGCATTGGATGCGCTGACGCGGCGGACCTGCCAGGACGAACTCTTGCAGCTCTGGAGCGAGACCAAATTCACGGTGTTGTTCGTGACGCATTCGATCGCGGAAGCCATCAAGATCGGCAACCGCATCCTGCTGCTGTCTCCGCATCCCGGCCGGGTCAAGGCCGAGGTGATCGACGTCGACAAGGTCTCGGCCGAGGACGGCAGCGCCGCGCGGCTGGAGAAGCAGATCCATGATCTGCTGTTTTCTGAACCCGTAACGGCACATTGAGGGCCGCTCCCATGGCTGACGCCAAGATCATCCTGCGCGATACGTCGACGGCCAGCGCGACGCCGGCCAATGTCGAGCGCAAACTGAGTGTGCCCGAGCTGCTGTGGAACGATGGCTTCGTGCGCAAGAGCCTGATCATCGTCGTGCTCGCCGCCATCTGGCAGGCCTATGGCAGCTATCTCGACAATCCCTTGCTGTTCCCAACCTTCTCCGACACGATCGCAGCGTTGTGGGAGAAGCTGCGCGACGGCACCATCCCGATGCGCGCCTGGACGTCGCTGAAGGTGCTGTTCATGGGCTACGCCGCAGGCATCACGCTCGCGGCCATCCTGACCGTGCTGGCGATCTCGACCCGGATCGGGACCGACTTCCTCGAAACCATCACCGCGATGTTCAATCCGCTGCCGGCGATCGCGCTGCTGCCGCTGGCCCTGATCTGGTTCGGGCTCGGCAGCGGCAGTCTGGTGTTCGTGCTGATCCATTCGGTGCTGTGGCCGGTCGCGCTCAACACCCACTCGGGCTTCAAGAGCGTCTCCAACACGCTGCGCATGGTCGGCCGCAACTATGGCCTGACCGGTTTCTCCTACGTGATCCGCATCCTGATTCCGGCGGCGTTCGGCGCCATCCTCACCGGCCTGAAGATCGGCTGGGCTTTTGCCTGGCGCACCCTGATCGCCGCGGAGCTGGTATTCGGCGTATCCTCTGGCCAAGGCGGCCTCGGCTGGTTCATCTTCGAGAACCGCAACCTGCTCGAGATCCCCGCCGTGTTCGCCGGCCTCCTGACCGTCATCCTGATCGGCCTCGTGGTCGAGAACCTGATCTTCCGGACCATCGAGCGCAAGACTGTGCTGACCTGGGGCACCCAATCATGACCGAACGCAAGCAACCCGATCAGCTGCGCAGCGCGCGCTGGTTCGCGCCCGACGATCTCCGCTCGTTCGGCCATCGCTCGCGCGTGATGCAGATGGGCTATGCCCAGGAGGAGTGGAAAGGCCGCCCGGTCATCGCCATCGTCAACACCTGGTCGGATGCGCAGCCCTGCCACATGCACTTCAAGCAGCGCGTCGATGACGTCAAGCGCGGCGTGCTGATGGCCGGCGGCTTTCCGATCGAGCTGCCCGCGCTGTCGCTGTCGGAGTCGCTGCTCAAGCCGACCACGATGCTCTATCGCAACATGCTGGCGATGGACGTCGAGGAGCTTTTGCGCGGCCATCCCGTCGACGGCGTCGTGCTCATGGGCGGTTGCGACAAGACCACGCCGGCGCTGCTGCTCGGCGCCACCAGCATGAACCTGCCGGCGATCTATCTCCCCGCAGGGCCGATGCTGCGCGGCAATTGGAAGGGCAAGACGCTCGGCTCGGGCTCCGATGCCTGGAAATACTGGGACGAGCGCCGCGCCGGAAAACTGTCGGACGCCGATTGGAACGCGATGGAGGCGGGCATCGCCCGTAGCCACGGCACCTGCATGACCATGGGCACGGCGTCGACCATGACGGCGATTGCGGAAGCGATCGGTATGACCTTGCCGGGCGCGTCGTCGATCCCGGCGGCCGATGCCGAGCACATCCGCATGAGCTCGGAATGCGGCCGCCGCATCGTCGAGATGGTGTGGGAGGATTTGACGCCGTCGAAGATCCAGACCAAGGCGGCGTTCGAGAACGCGATCGCTGTGGCGATGGCGATGGGCTGCTCGACCAATGCGATCATCCATGTGATTGCGCAGGCGCGCCGCGCGGGTGCAGACATTGGTCTAGACGATTTCGAGACCGCAAGCCGCAAGGTGCCGGTGCTCGCCAACGTCCGGCCGAGCGGCGATACCTATTTGATGGAGGACTTCTACTACGCCGGCGGCCTGCCTGGGCTGATGAGCCGGATGGCGGAGCATCTCCACCTCGACTGCGTCACCGTCAATGGTCGCACGCTCGGCGACAACATCAAGGGTGCCGGCGTCTACAATGACGACGTCATCCGGCCGCAGTCGAACCCGATCTACCGCGAAGGCGCGCTCGCCGTGCTCAAGGGCAACCTCGCGCCCGACGGCTGCGTCATCAAGCCCTCCGCGTGCGAGCCGCGCTTCCTGAAGCACACCGGACCGGCGCTGGTGTTCGACGACTATCCGTCGATGAAGAAGGCGGTCGACGATCCCGATCTCGACGTGACCGCCGACCACGTGCTGATCCTGCGCAATGCCGGGCCGCAGGGCGGCCCGGGCATGCCGGAATGGGGCATGCTGCCGATCCCGACCAAGCTGGTGAAGCAGGGTGTCCGCGACATGGTGCGGCTGTCGGATGCGCGCATGAGCGGCACGAGCTACGGCGCCTGCATCCTGCACGTCTCGCCCGAGTCGTATATCGGCGGTCCGCTGGCGCTGGTCCGCAACGGCGACCTCATCACGCTCGACGTCGCCGCTCGCACGATCAATCTCGACGTTCCCGGGGCCGAACTAGAGCGTCGCCGTGCCGAATGGGTGCCACCGGCGCCGCGCTTCGAACGCGGCTATGGCTGGATGTTCGCCCGTCACATCAAGCAGGCCAATGACGGCTGCGACTTCGACTTCCTCGAGACTGATTTCGGCGCACCGGTGAAGGAGCCGGCTATTTATTAGTTGAACTGTCGTTCCGGGGCGCCGCGAAGCGGCAAGCTCGGAATCCAGAACCACGATCGGGCGTTGGGATTCCGGGCTCGCGTACCCCGGAATGACGACCGGAGAGAGCACGACATGACCAAACTCAGCACCGCCACCCGCAACAAGCTCAAGACCGTCTCCACGGCGACCGTCGCCACCGCGCTGTTCAAGCGCGGCCTGCGCATCCAGTGCATCCAGAACGTTCATCCCTTGAGCCCGGAGCAGCCGACCATGGTCGGCGAGGCCTTCACCCTGCGCTACATCCCGGCGCGCGAGGACCTCAACACCATCGAGGTGTTTCGTGACCGTGGCCATCCGCAGCGCAAGGCAGTGGAAGACTGCCCGCCCGGCGCGGTGCTGGTGATGGACAGCCGCAAGGACGCGCGCGCGGCCTCGGCCGGCGCCATCCTCGTCAGCCGGCTGCAGCAGCGCGGCGTCGCGGGCGTCGTCACCGACGGCGGCTTCCGTGATGCGGCCGATATTGCCAAGCTCGGCATTCCGGCCTTCCACCAGCGCCCGAGCGCGCCGACCAATCTCACCTTGCATCATGCCATCGAGATCAATGGCCCGATCGCCTGTGGCGATGCGCCGGTATTTCCCGGCGACGTCATCCTCGGCGATTCCGACGGCGTCATCGTCATCCCCGCCGGGATCGCCGACGAGATCGCCGACGAGACCTATGAGATGACTGCGTTCGAGGATTTCGTTGCAGAGGAAGTCGCCAAGGGCCGCTCCATCCTTGGCCTCTATCCGGCGACCGACCCGCAGACCCCCGCCGACTTCGCCGCGTGGCGAGCGAAGAACAACAGGTAATCGCTCCACATTCGGCTGTCGTCCCGGGCAAGCGACGGCGTCGCATCGCGACGCCAAAGCGCCGACCCGGGACCCATAGCCACAGGCCATCGTAGTTACAAAGAACGCCGCTCCAGCGTGCTTCAAAAACCGAAGACGGTGGTTATGGATCCCGGGTCTGCGTCCCGACAACGCTGTCGCGTTGCCTGGACTTGCCCGGGACGACAGCGGAGTTTGTCGCGACAGCCAGGTCCACTCCGGGTGCAACCGGTCGCGACTAAGCGCTCCGATCCGCCAGCCCCACCGCCCACAGCGCAAACGCATAGACGATCGCGATCTCGTCCAGCCGGTTGAAGCGGCCGGAAGCGCCGCCGTGGCCGGCGCCCATGTTGGTGCGCAGCACGACCGGGCCGCCACCGGTCATCGTCGCGCGCAGCCGCGCGATCCATTTCGCCGGCTCCCAATAGGTGACGCGCGGGTCCGTCAGGCCAGCCATCGCCAGGATCGCGGGATAGTCCTTGGCGGCGACGTTGTCGTAGGGCGAGTAGGACAGGATGGTACGAAAGTCCTTTTCGCTCTCGATCGGGTTGCCCCATTCGGGCCATTCCGGCGGCGTCAGCGGCAGGGTGTCGTCGAGCATGGTGTTGAGCACGTCGACGAACGGCACCTCGGCGACGATGCCGGCGAACAGCTCGCCGGAGCGGTTGGCGACCGCACCCATCAGCATGCCGCCGGCGCTGCCGCCATGGCCGACGATGCGCTTGGCGCTGGTGTAGTTGGCCGCGATCAGCGCCCGCGCGCAGGCCGCGAAATCGTCAAAGCTGTTGGTCTTCTTCTCGCGCTTGCCGTCAAGGTACCAGCCCCAGCCCTTGTCGGTGCCGCCGCGGATATGCGCTGTCGCATAGACGAAGCCGCGGTCGACCAGCGACAGCCGGTTGGCCGAGAAAGACGCCGGCATCGCGTGCCCATAGGAGCCGTAGCCATAGAGCAGCAGCGGCGCCACGCCATCGGCCTTGAAGTCGCGCCGGTGCAACAGCGACACCGGGACCTCGGCGCCGTCGTCCGCTCTCGCCATGATGCGCGTGGTGACGTAGTCCGCCGGGTTGTGACCGGACGGAATCTCCTGGCGCTTGCGCAGGGTCTTTGCGCGCGTCACCATATCGTAGTCCCAGACCTCCGACGGCGTGGTCATCGACGAGTAGGCAAAGCGCAGGTTGGTCGTGTCGAACTCGTAGGAGCCCATCGCGTCGAGCGAGTAGGCGCCCTCGGCGAAGGCGATCGCATGCTCCTCGCCCGACTTGAGATCGCGGATGACGATCGACGGCAGGGCGTTGGCGCGCTCCAGCCGCACCAGGTGACCTGAATAGAGATCGTGGTCGAGCACATAGATGCCGGCGCGATGCGCAATGAGATCGCGCCAATTGGCGCGCCCCGGCGAGGCCAGCGGTGCCGTCACGATCTTGAAGTCGATCGCGCCATCGGCATTGGTGAGGATGTAGAGTTCGTCACCGCGATCGGCGATCGAATATTGCACGCCGTTTTCGCGCGCGGCGACCAGCCGCGGCGGCGCCTCGGGCGCGTCGAGATCGATCAGCCGCTGCTCGGAGGTCTCATGGTCGCCGCCGGCGATGACGCAGAACCGGCCCGAGGTCGATTCGTGCACATGCGTGAACCAGCCGGTGTCCTTTTCCTCATACACCAGCACGTCGTCGGCCTGCTTCGTGCCGAGCCTGTGCCGCCACACCTGCATCGGGCGGTGATTGTCGTCGAGCTTGACGTAGAAGAAGCTCTTGCAGTCGTGCGACCACACCACGCCGCCGTCGGTCTCCTCGACGATATCAGCGAGATCATCGCCGCCGTCCCAGTCGCGAATACGGATGGTGAAATACTCCGAGCCCTTGGTGTCGGCGCTCCACGCCACGAGCTTGTGGTCGTGCGAATGCCGGCTGCCGCCGAACTTGAAGTACTCATGGCCGCGCGCCAGCGCGTCGCCGTCGAGCCCGATCGTCTCGGCGCCGCCATTGCGCGGCGTGCGGCAGAACAGCTCGTGCTGGCCGCCCTCGCGGTACTTGCGGAAGTACGCATAGGGACCATCAGGCGACGGCACCGAGGAATCGTCCTCCTTGATGCGGCCGCGCATCTCCGCGACGATTTTTTTCTGCAGCGGCGCGGTGTGGCCGAGCACGCTCTCCGCGTAGCCGTTCTCCGCCTCGAGATAGGCGCGGATATCGGCGTCGAGCAGCGAGGGATCGTGCAGCACCTCCTGCCAGCGCGCATCTTTCAGCCAGGCATAATCGTCCTGCACCGTGATGCCGTGGCGCGTGAATGAATACGGGCGGCGTGGCGCCACCGGCGTCTTGGTGCTGCTGTCAGTCATGTCGTCCCTTACGCGGTCACGCTCTCGCCGAGCCATTGGATCGCGGCGTCGAGGCCGCCGCGGCCGTGCGGGATCTTCAACGCCACTAGCGCCATTTCGATCACGCCGAGCGTGCCCAGCACCATCGGCGCGTTGACATGGCCCATATGGGCGATGCGGAACGCCTTGCCCTGCAGGTCGCCGATGCCGGTGCCGAGCACCACGCCGCACTGCTCCTTGCAGTAGGTCTGCAGCACCGCCGGATCATAGCCGCCGCCGACCAGCACCGTCGTCACCGTGTTGGAGCGCTCCATCGGCTCCTCGATGTTGAAGCCGATCACCTGGCCCTCGCTCCACTTCGCGACCGCACGGCGCACGGCTTCGCCGAGCAGCTGGTGGCGGCGGAACGCATGCGGCAATCCTTCGGCGAACAGCATGTCCATCGCCTGGCGCAGCGCGAACAACAGATGCACCGGCGCGGTGCCGCCATATTTGCGATAGTGCTCGGTGCCCTCGCGCTCGCTCCAGTCCCAATACGGCGTGCGCATGTTGGCGCGCTCATGCGCCTTCAGCGCGCGGTCGTTCGCCGCGACGAAGCCGAGGCCGGGCGGCGTCATCAGGCCCTTCTGCGAGCCGGACATCGCGACGTCGATGTTCCATGCATCCATCTCGAACGGCATGCAGCCGAGCGAGGCCACGGTGTCCACCATGTACAGCGCGGGATGGCCGGACGCCTTGACCGCGCGGCCGATCGCCTCGACGTCGTTGACGACGCCGGACGCCGTGTCGATCTGCGCCACCACGATCGCCTTGATCGCGTGCTCCTTGTCGGCGCGCAGCCGCGCCTCGACCTCGGTGGGCCGCACCGCGCGCCGCCAGTCTCCGCGCAGCACCTCGACCTCGGCGCCCATCGCCTTGGCCGCATGGCCCCAGCCGATCGCGAAGCGGCCGCTCTCCAGCACCAGCACCTTGTCGCCGCGTGACAGCACGTTGGAGAGCACGGCCTCCCAGGCGCCGTGGCCGTTGGCGATGTAGATGTAGGTCTTGCCCTTGGTCGCGAACAGGCGGCCGAGGTCCGACAGGATGCCGTCGGTCAGCTCCACCATCTGCTTGGAATAGATATCGAGTGCCGGACGGTGCATCGCCTGCAGCACCTCGTCGGGCATCGTGGTGGGTCCGGGGATGGCCAGAAACTCCCGGCCCGCGCGAACGGTCATTGTCGGTATCCTCAAAGCGCGATGTGGTCTAGCGATGGGTGGTGGCAGGCCCGGGCACGCCGCGGACCTGAAGCGGTTTTACGTGGCTCGGCGGCTTAAGAAAAGCCGGAGATCCCGGGGGGCTGGCATGCCGGTCGGCCAGCTAGCGCCGTGTTTCCCGACAACCCGCGGCTTCGGCATCCTCAACCGAGCAGAACCAGCGCGTGCCCTTGGCGACGTGCATCTTGATCTGCGCGTACCAGCGGCTCTTGGGGGTGTGATAGATGCACTCGCCGGCGCCGTTGACGTTGCCCTTGATGGTGCAGTCCGGCGACGGCGCGACCGGGCCGGAGGCGGAGGCGAGCAGGATGGCACGCGCGCCGTCCGGCGGCTTGGTGGCGCCGAGGATCGTGGTCTTCTTGTTGCGCACCCGCCAGTCCCATGGCGCGATGAACGCGCCCTGCCACATGCCGGCCTTGGCGGCGCGCGCCTCGGCTTCATCCGGCTCGTAGTCGTGCGACACTGTGCGGTAGGCCAGCGCCCAGCCGCTGCGCACCAGCCATTTCTGGATGTCCTCGCCATCGACGTCGCAGCGCGCCACCTGGCGTCCGCGGCGATCGATCGAGCGCGGATGACAGACCCAGCTCTTGCCGTCGGCATGCTTGATCAGTTCGTCGCGCGCGGCCACCCCGCAGGTCCAGCGCTCGCCGTTCTTGTTCAGGCACAACTGGTCGACGGACGGCGCATCGACGCCGCCGAGCCGCACCCGCGTCGTGCCGATCACGACGTTGTCGGCTTCGCGGACCTTGGCGATGCCGGTGATGTCGGCGGCGGAAGCGACGGTTGGCAGCAGCAGGAGAAGGGCGAGCAGGGCGGGTTTCATCGACATGAACGGCGCGGGTCATCCTTGGGATGGGCAATGCCCGTAATTGTGCGGCGGATCGGCTGGCTGTGCCAGCGCCGGGATGGCCCGGGCCGCTCAACTTCGCGCGATGGGCTGCTGACAGTAAGGCGCAAGCTATTGCCGCGACGGCAGTGAACTCCCCTCCCCCTCTTGCGGGGAGGGGTCGGGGGTGGGGGTCCGCGAGTCCCGCTCGCCTTGATGCCAAAGCTGCTACAGCAGCTCCGCGCGCGATCTCGAAGGGGGCACGTGCGACCATGCGTACTCACGACGTGCGGCGCCCGGAGACCCCCACCCCCGACCCCTCCCCGCTGCCGACAATCGCTGCGCGATTGCGGCGTGGGGGAAGGGAGCCGACCGCCTCTGTCGCCGAGATCTCTATCTCACCTCGCCGCAACCCGCCTTGCCAGCGCCAAGCCCATCAGCACGAAGGCGGAGGTCACCTCGGGGCCGCCGACGAGGATGCGGGTCGGGGTCTTCATCTTGTTCCACTCATAGGCGCGGTACGGATGCCGCCGGCCGCCTTCGCCGAAGCTGGCGATGATGCAATGCACCGCGGGTGCGAAGCTCGCCGCGTCGCCGCCGAGATGGCCGAGCGCGATCAGCGCCAGAGCGGCGTCGAACGGGTTCATCTCGCGCCCGATCAGTTCGTCCTCGACATAGGCGAGCACGCGCAACCGGATCGTCTCGAACGCACCATCCGGGTCGATCGCCTGCCGCGCGGCCGGGGGCAGCGCCATGAAGGCGTGATAGCAGCGGCCGAAATAGGCGCAGTACAGTTCCGGCAGATAGTAGATGTGCGCGCGCGGATCGGCGAAGGCGCCGCTGCTGACCAGCTTCAGCTGGAAGCCGATGATGCGGCGGATGAAGGCGAGCCGGTCCGCGGTCTCCAGGATCTGCCAGCGCGCGAGATTGCGGAACGAGACTTCGAGCACGTCGAGATTCAGGGTCGGATCGAGATCATTGCCGTAGGGCCGCTCGCCCACCATGCTGTCGATCCAGGTGGCGACACCGCCTTCGTAGTCGATATTGTCGTTGATCGGCACGGTCACGCGCGGCTCGTTGCTCCCGGCGCGCACCTGATAGCCGGCGTAGAAATCGACCAGCGGCTGGCTCAGGATCGGATCGTCCGAGCCGGCCTGCGTCGCCGCCGAGAACGAGCATGCAGTGGTGTCGCAATCCGGCACGTAGACGCCGAAGCCGAGGTCCTGCTTGATCTGGGTGAAGAAGCGCGAGAAGCGCGGATGCGGCGGCGGCGCCAGCGCGGTGACGACGTCGTAGCTCTTGCCGTCGGCGCCCCGCACCTCCTCGCGGCTGGTCTTGAGACAGAACTCCACCATCGCTGCGATGGCCGTGCGCGCGGCCGCCGTCTGTTCGGACGAGGCGAGGCCGGTCTCCATGTAGCTCAGCAGCGCCTCGGTGAAGAACGCGTCGTAATAGGCCGAGCGGTGGCGGATCTGTACCGGCTCCCACATCGGCTCGGCGATCCCCAGCCAGGGCGGATTGATCACCGCGGCGGCCGGCGAGCGGGCAATGAAGACGCGGGCGAGATTGAACAGCAGCGTCGAGTTCTTGTAGCCGCGCGCGTCGAGGCCCTGCAGGGCCATGAGCACCTCGCGCCCCTTCATGTCGGGGTCGCCGATCAGATTGAAGGCCGCATAGGTCGGAATGAAGCCGTTGCGCGCGTAGGAGCCGAGCAGGTCGGCGCCGCAGGCGCGGATCACCCGATCGATCTCGCCGTTGGCCGGCATCGCCACCGCCCCGGTCCGCCGCGGCGGGGCCGGGTGATGCAGCGTGACGCTGTCGACCAGCTCCGCGATCGGTGCGCCGACCGCGTCCCAGTCCGGCGTCGGATTGTCGCGGGCGAGAACCAGCGCCTGACGCAGCGCATTGAGACGGGCCGGATCGTTCAGCTCGGGCAGGCCGGCGCGGCGCAGCAGGGTGCGTAGCGCGGGATTGCCGAGCGCGGTCCGGTAGAACTTGGCGAGATGCGGGTCGCCGCTGCCGGGCTGGCGCAGGATGGGATCACAGACCTCGTAGAGCGAGGGACCGTCCTTCCGGGCCGTCAACGCGCGACAGGCGGCGCCGGCGAAATACTGCAAATTCAACGTGGGACTCGTGGGTTGGCGGGGCGACGTGCTGCTCGAAACGCTAAGGCAAAACGGCTCGTCACGCGCAGGCATGAGGCAAACTGACATGGGGCGTGGCCAAAGACAACGTGACCCGGATCACGGCGGCTTCTGTGGATTTGGCGGCAATGTGGCAGCCCCGCGGTCCTGCCGCGACGCTTTGGAGGTCCGGATCATGGTTAAATTCGCCTTAAATTCCAAGTGCTTGAAATGTCAATGGTGTTTGGATGTTGCTCCGCCGGCGCGTTCGGGTTAAGCCTTTCTTCGTTGCGGTGCCGCAAATTCCGCGCAATTCGACGACACATCGTCTCGCAACCCCTCAAACCTCAGAGGCGTCAGTGCGACCAAAGGGTGCGGACCCCCACGGGTTCACAGCCTTGGCCACGACGGATCGGCTCGGACCAGGATTGACGTGATGACCGCAGGGCAGCCTTCTCTCTCTCGCCGTTCGGCCGTGATCGCCGCCGTGCTGATGGGCACGGTGTCGCTCGCGATCGGCGCGCATGCTGCCTTGAACAAGCGTTTCATTGAAGCGCCGCAGACCGCGGCGGCCGAGCAGAATGTCGTGTCGACCGGCAATGGCACCCGCCTCGCGCTGGTCATCGGCAACGGCCACTATCCCGACGCCAACGCGCCGCTCGCGCAGCCGATCAACGACGCCCGTGCGCTCACCGGCGCACTGCGCCGTGACGGCTTCGACGTCGACGTCGTCGAGGATGCGAGCCGCGACGACATGAACCGTGCGCTCGAGCGGCTGAAATCCAGGATCAAGCCGGACTCGGTGGTCATGCTGTTCTTCGGCGGCTATGCGATTCAGGCCGGCCGCGACAGCTACATGATCCCGGTCGATGCCAAGATCTGGCGCGAGTCCGATGTGCGCCGCGAGGGCACCAGCATCGAGAAGGTGCTCGACGCCGTCAGCGAGAAGGGCGCGCGCGCCAAGCTCGTGGTGATCGACGCCTCGCGCCGCAATCCCTATGAGCGCCGCTTCCGCTCCTACTCGCACGGCCTGGCGCCGATCAGCGCTCCGGCCAATGCGCTGATCCTGTCCTCGGCGACCCCTGGCAAGGTGGTGGACGATCCGGCCGCGCAGCCCAACAGCGTGCTGGTGACGGAACTGCTCGGCCAGCTCGGCAAGACGCCGAGCGCCGAGGCCGTGTTCAACAAGACCCGCAACGCGATCGCGCGCAATTCCGACGGCGGTCAGGTCCCGACGGTGTCGTCCTCGCTGGTCGAGGACATCCGCCTCGGCACCGATGTCGCCAATGCCGGCAGTTGATTGATCCCTTTCGACCGTATCGCGCTACAGGCGGACGGCACGTCCGACATTTTTGTCGACGCATCCGGTATCTTACGGGCTCAGCGCGCCCAGCCCCTCCGTCCAAAGCATTGTACCGGGCTTAAGCCGTTCTAAAAGCACATTATTGTATACATGCGGTGATTGCTGCATGGCCGGCTACGCGCGATGTGCGGCGTCGCGTCGAGGTCCAGCTGCGCTCGCGATTAACGAGTCATTTCGAGTTCCGCGCAAATTTGCACGGGCGCAGCACGACACTCCTCCTCGAACCCCATCTTCCCGCCGCTGCCGTGCGCGCAGGCCAGCCGATGTCGCTTGGTCGAACACCTGCTCCACAGCAATTGCAGAGTCAGATTCACATGCCCGCACTCCCTACCGAGCGCCGCAATGATGCGGCCAGCTCTCGTCTTGCGACCTCCTCCGCTTTCTCGCTCCTCAACGGCACGATCCGCGCGCGTCTGATGACGCTGGTGATCGCGCTCCTCATCGCCATGCTGGTGATCGGCGCTGCCGGCATCCTCGCCACCCGCGACAGCAACGCGGCGATGGGTTCGATGTACGACGATCGCGTGGTCTGCCTCGGTCAGCTGTCGGAGATCAACGAACGCCTGCGCGACAACATCGCGGCGCTGCTCGAGGCCGGGCATCTCGCCCGTGCCGGCCAAAGCACCGCCGGCATCGGCGGCCGCATCGAGGCGAACACCACCACGATCGACAAGATCTGGTCCGACTACATCGCGACCTATCTCACGCCCGAGGAGAAGATCGCCGCCGACAAATATCAGCAGGCGCGCAAGGATCTGGTCGGAAAGGTGATCCGGCCGGCGCTCGCGCTGGTCGCAGACGGCAAGTCCGAGGCGGCGGCATCGCTCGTCATCACGACCGGCGGGCCGATCATCACCGCGGCCAAGACGCATCTCGACACGCTCATCAACATCCAGCTGACCGAGGCGAAGAGCCTGCACGACACGGCTGAGCATCGCTACAGCATCGTGCTCGCGCTTGCGCTGCTCTTGATCGCTGCCGGGCTGTTGACCGGCGCGCTGATGGGCCGGTCGGCGATCCGTGCCGTCACCGGCCCGATCAACATGCTCAATCAGGTTATGGAGAGGATC
Source organism: Bradyrhizobium sp. HKCCYLS20291 (assembly GCF_051167715.1). Lineage (NCBI taxonomy): Bacteria > Pseudomonadati > Pseudomonadota > Alphaproteobacteria > Hyphomicrobiales > Nitrobacteraceae > Bradyrhizobium > Bradyrhizobium sp. HKCCYLS20291. The sequence goes on from NZ_JBNPTO010000003.1 coordinate 26,223, forward strand.
GGCCGCGGCACGTTCGACAATGCGATTGCTGTGATCCGCGACGACGAGCTCGGCCAGCTCACGCGCGGTGTGCAGGCGATGCAGGCCAAGCTCGCCGAGGACCGCGATGCTGCCGCTGAGAACGATCGCCGCGTGGCCGCCCAGCGCCGCGCCGACATGCAGCGGCTGGCGGGCGAGTTCGAGGCTGCCGTCGGCGAGATCGTCGACACGGTGTCGGCGGCGTCATCGCAGCTCGAGGCGTCGGCCAGCACGCTCAACGATACCGCGAGCCGCTCCCAGCAATTGACGGTCTCGGTTGCGGCCTCGTCGGAGCAGGCCACCGCCAACGTGCAGTCGGTGGCGTCGGCGAGCGAGCAGCTGTCATCCTCGGTCAACGAGATCAGCCGCCAGGTGCAGGAATCGGCGCGCATGTCCAACGAGGCCGTCCATCAGGCGCGCAGCACCAATGATCGCGTCAGCGAATTGTCGCATGCGGCCGCGCGCATCGGCGACGTCGTCGAGCTCATCAGCAGCATCGCCGGCCAGACCAATCTGCTGGCGCTCAACGCCACCATCGAGGCGGCGCGCGCCGGCGAGGCGGGGCGCGGTTTTGCCGTCGTAGCCACCGAGGTGAAGGCGCTCGCCGAGCAGACCTCGAAGGCGACCGGCGAGATCGGCCAGCAGATCGCAGGCATCCAGGCGGCGACCCAGGACTCGGTCGGCGCGATCCGTACCATCACCAGCACCATCGAGCGGCTGTCGGAGATTTCGTCCACGATCGCCGCCGCAGTCGAGGAGCAGGGCGCCGCGACCCAGGAAATCTCCCGCAACGTGCAGCAGGCCGCCCAGGGCACTCACCAGGTCTCGTCCAACATCACCGACGTGCAGAAGGATGCGTCGCGCACCGGCACGGCGTCGTCGGAGGTGCTCGCCGCGGCGCAGTCGCTGTCGCGCGACAGTCACCGGCTGAAGCAGGAGGTGGTCCGCTTCCTCGGCACGGTGCGCGCCGCCTGAGCAACGCATCGCCGCGCCACGGCCGTTGCAGGTCGGGCGCGGCCGTGCCCAAGGCCAGGCCGCCGCGAGTAACGCTCTATTTTATTTCGCCGCCGGGTCGTTGCTCGCCATGACCGGCCGCACCGGATCGCCCTCGCGCAGCAGGGCGCCGGCGCGGCTGACCACGACGTCGCCTTCGGCGAGGCCCTCGCGCACCTCGACCTGGCCGCCGGCCATCAGGCCGATCTCGACCCGCTTGGTCTCGACCCGCTGCGCCTTGACCACCTGCACCACGGTGCCGTCGGCATCGTAGAGGATCGCGGTCAGCGGCACGGCGACGCCGCAGCTCTGGCCGATCTTGATGGCGGCGCGGCCGAACGCGTTGACCAGCAGGCGGCTGCTGCCGGTGATGGCGATGAAGGCCTGGCCGAGCTGGCTGTTCGGCTCCACCGTCGGCGCGATGCGGCGGATCTTGCCGTCGACCTCGCCGGCGCCGACGATGCGGATGCGCGCGGCCTGGTTGACCGCGAGCTTGTTCAGCTGCGCTGATGGCACCAGCCCGACCAGATCATATTCGTTGCGGGCGATGATCGAGAACAGCGCCTCGCCGCGGCCGGAGGCGAACGCGCCGATGGTGGCGGTGGAAGTCAAGATGGTGCCGGCGGCCGGCGCCTGGATCATGATCGAGCCGCCTTCCGGCGCCGTCAGCCGCGCCAAATTCTGGCCGGCCGTAACGGTGTCGCCGGCATCGACCAGCACCTCGGCCACCTTCAAGCCGGGACGGTCGGGCCGCACCGAGGTCTCGTCGCGCGCGAGCACCATGCCGGACACTTCGACCGTGTTGTCGAAGCAGGCCTTGGTGGCCTTCAGCACATTGACGGCGGCGCCCTTGGGGGCATCGGGCGTGTCGGCCGCAACTGCGGCCTGCGCCAGCACCGTGAGGCTTGCGGCGAGCAGCGCCAGCCGCCGCGCCGTCGGGGCCAGTCCGGAATGTCCCATGCAAAACCGATCCTCGCGTTGCCATTCATCTTTGTCATGGCGTCGTCCGGAAATAGCAGACGCGCAGCCACCGGGCCAGCAGACCCATCGTCTCCCTCCGTAGTCGCGCCAGGCCCTCGCGACGTTCACCGGCGATAGGGGCCCGGCCGAACTTCTGTCCCACTGCCACGTTGTCTGCGGCGAATCTGACCTTCGCGCCCCGGAATCACCCAGCATGATCAGGCTCTCGATACCGCTTCTGCTCGCCGCGGCGCTCGCGACGCCCGCAACGGCGGCGGAGCTCACGGCGGATGCCGTCAACAACGCTGAAATGCGCAAGCGCCCGCCTTCCCAGGAGAAGATGGATCCGGTGGCGATCCGCGCCCAGGTGCTGCTCGATCGTGCCCACGTCTCGCCCGGCGAGATCGACGGCCGCTTCGGCGACAATGCGCGCAAGGCGCTGGCAGCGTTCGCCCGCGCCAAAGCGATCGACAGCGGATCGAAGCTGACCCCGGAGCTATGGGACGCGTTGCGCCAGGACCAGGCGCCGGCGATCGTCAGCACCAAGATCACGAAGGATGACGTGAAGGGCCCGTTCCTCGAGAAGCTGCCGCAGCGCATGGAGGACATGAAGGACCTGCCGCGGCTCGGCTACACCTCGCCGCGCGAAGCACTGGCGGAGAAGTTTCACATGAGCGAGGCGCTGCTCGCCGCGCTCAATCCGAACAGCAAGTTCGACAAGGACGGCGAGCAGATCGCCGTCGCCAACGTGATGAAGCCCGATGAAAAGGTGCCCGAGATCACCAGGCTCGACATCGACAAGGCGAGCGAGACGGTGCAGGCCTTCGCCAAGGATGGCAAGCCGGTCGCGGTGTTTCCGGCCACTGTCGGCAGCGACGACAAGCCGACCCCGGTCGGCAGCTTCAAGGTGGATTCGATCGATGCCGATCCGAACTACCGCTACAACCCGGACTACAAGTTCAAGGGCGTCAAGGCGCGCAAGCCGTTCGACATCAAGCCCGGCCCCAACAATCCCGTCGGCGCTTACTGGATCGGCCTGTCAGTCGGCAACGGCTACGGCATCCACGGCACCGCCGAGCCCTCCAAGGTCGGCAAGTCGGAATCCCACGGCTGCGTCCGCCTGACCAACTGGGACGCAAAGTTTCTCGGCGAGCACCTGTCGAAGAAGGCGACCGTGGAGCTGCGGTGAGCCCTTAGCGTCGCTTTCGCGATGCCCACCGAACTTTGATGGTGCCAAGCCGCATCGGCAACCCCCGCTGTCGTCCCGGCCTTGAGCCGGGACCCATAACCACAGGGAGTGGTTTGAGGCAGACTGGTCTTCGACAGCTCGCGCACCACGACTGCCGCGGAGTATGGATCCCGGGTCGGCGCCACGCCGCGCTGTCGCGCGACGTGACTTGCCCGGGACGACGATAGTGGGTGAATAGCGGCACCGACGGTGCCGTAGGGTGGGCAGAGGCGCGCGCGATGCTGTTAGTTATGGCCCCGATCTATCGCGCGCCGTGCCCACCATTCACAGCCATGGTGCCGGTGGTGGGCACGGCGCGTCGATCGCTGTGCATGCCGCGACACCGCGCAATGCGCCTTTGCCCGCCCTACGGGCTGGTGGGCGTGACTAAGCGAGTTGACTCATCTGGCGTACTGACGGACGGCGCCGTCACGTCGCAAACGAGCGCTTCGGCGCCACGTGCAGCGCGTAGGCGTCGGCGGCTTCGCTGACGCGCGGGTAGAGTTCGGTCACCAGCGGGTCGTGGCCGGGGATGAAGCGGTCGGGATGACCGGCGAGGCGCTCGATGATCTCCCAGGCCTGCGCCATGTCGCCGATGTTGTAGACGATCGGAAATGGGCTGCGGCGCTGCAGGTTGGCGTAGTAATGTGCGGCGTCGGAGGCGAGCACGACGGGGCCGCGGGCGGTCTCGACCCGCACCACCTGCAGCCCGTCGGAATGGCCGCCGACGCGGTGCACGGTCACGCCGGGGACCACCTCGCCGTCGCCGGAATGGAAGGTGACGCGCTCGCCATAGACGTGGCGCACCATCGTGGTGACGTGCTCGACCGAGAACGGGTAGCGCAGCATGCCGGTGCACATGCAGCGTCCCGTCGCATAGGCCATCTCCCGCTCCTGCAGATGGAACCGCGCTCCCGGGAAGCGGTCGAGATTGCCGGCATGGTCGTAATGCAGGTGCGTCACGATGACGTCGCGGATGCCGGCGGCGTCGACGCCGAAGGCGGCGAGCGAATCGACCGGATTGCGCGTCAGCTTGCGATGGCGGATCTCGGCTTCGGCGGCGTTGAAGCCGGTGTCGACGAGGATGTCGCGCCCGTCGCAGCGGATCAGCCAGACGAAATAGTCGAGGTCCTGCGCCATCGTGTCGTGCGGGTCCGGCTGCAGGAAGTTCATGCTCGGCGTGCGCGGCGACATCGTCGCATAGCGCAGCGCGTAGATCTCGGTGGCGTTCCCCATGGTGGTCTTTCTCGTTGCTGATGCCGTTGGGCCGGCATCGAGCCATCGCCGCGCGCCGCGGTCAATCATGGCGAAGCGAACCGGATCGCTTGACGGATCGACACAGTGTGAGGCGGCTCACCGTCGTTCGCCTCGGGTCACCGTATTGTTCCTCTCGCGGCGATCGAAGGACGACGAAAAGTCTGCCGGTCGTGGCGATTCTTCAACCGTCCCAAGCGGTTGACGGATCGTCACGGCGATTTGATAATGCCTGACGCGTGGGATAAGGTCGCCGCGGCGCAAGCTGGACGGCGCCTGTTGCTGGACCGCTGGACCGCCATCGTGATGACGCTTCGCCTGCTGTTGCTGCTCGGTTTGATGTTCGCCATGGCGTTCTCTGGTCCCGCCCGGGCGGCCGGTGACCGCTTCGCCCTCGTGATCGGCAACGCCAAGTATCCGGATGCCGAAGCGCCGCTCAAGGAGCCGATCAACGACGCCCGCGATCTCACCGACGAATTGAAGCGCGACGGCTTCAGCGTCGACACCCTCGAGAACGCCACCGGCGATGCGATGCGCCGCGGCCTCGAGCGGCTGTATGGCAAGATCAAACCCGGCTCGGTGGCGCTGCTGTTCTTCTCCGGCTTCGGCATCCAGTCGAGCCGCACCAGCTACATGGTCCCGGTCGACGCGCAGATCTGGCAGGAGGCCGATGTGCGGCGTGACGGCATCAGCCTCGAGCAGGTGCTGCAGGAGATCAACAGCCGCGGGGCCGGCGTGAAGATCGCTCTGCTCGATGCCTCCCGCCGCAACCCCTATGAGCGGAGGTTCCGGACCGCGTCGTCCGGACTGGCCCCGGTGATCGCGCCGAGCGGTACGTTGGTGATGTATTCCGCCGCGCTGTCCTCGGTGGTGTCCGATACCGGCCGCGACCGCAGCCTGTTCGTGCAGGAGCTCCTCAAGGAGATCCGGGTGCCCGACCTGACCGCTGAGGAGACGCTGAACCGCACCCGCGTCGGTGTGACGCGGGCCTCGCGTAGCGAGCAGGTGCCGTGGATCTCGTCCTCGCTGGCGGAGGATTTCTCCTTCGTTCCGGGCGCGGGCGGCGCACGGCCGAATCCTCCGGCCGAAATCAGCACCGCGCCGGCTCCCGCGCCCGTCCCGACGCCGGCTCCCACGCCGAAGGTCGCGGCGGCGCCGCCTGTGCCCGTGCCGGCACCGCCGCCGCCCGCGCCGCCGCCGCCAGTGCAGAAGATCGAACCGCCGGCTCCGCCCGTGTTGCCCGTACCGCCGGCGCCGACGTCTGAACCCACGCCGGTGCCGCCGGTCGCGAACCTCGCGCCTCCCGCTCCGACGCCGCCCGCGCCACCGCCTCCTGCCCCGACGCCTCCTGCTCCGGTCGCGCCTTCTGATCCGTTTGCCGACGATCCGGTGATCAAGGGCCTGACCGAGAAGCTCGCCAAGAATCCGGAGGACGCCGGCTCGCTGTATCGGCGCGGCCAGGTCTATGCCAGCAAGGGCGCCTATGCGTCTGCGATCCGCGATTTCGACGAGACCATCCGGATCAATCCAAAGGACGTCGAGGCGCTCAACAACCGCTGCTGGGCGCGGACCGTGGTCGGCGATCTGCAGTCGGCGTTGCGCGATTGCAACGAGGCGCTGCGGCTGCGACCGAATTTCGTCGATGCGCTGGACAGCCGCGGCCTGGTCAACCTGAAGAGCGGCGCGGCCAAGAACGCGATCGCCGATTTCGATGCGGCGCTGAAGATCAATCCGCGGCTGACGTCATCATTGTACGGGCGGGGCCTCGCCAAACAGCGCAACGGCGCGGCGCAGGAAGGCGCGCTGGACATCGCCAACGCCAAGGCGATGGATCCGAACATCGTCCGCGAATTCGAAAGCTACGGCGTGCGCTGATTTTTTGCGCCCGCCCGCCGGCCGCCTCGAACCATGCGGCGCGCCGGGCCGACATAAACGCGAACAGCCGGACTCGCGAGCGGGCGCTCGCGGCGAGGCAGAACATGAGTTCGCGTGAGTTGCGCGCGAGGAGGATTGGCAATGACCGCACCAAAGATTTCGACCAAAGCTCCCGGCCTGACCGGTCTGCTGGTGGCCGCCAGCCTGGGCATGTTCGCATCGTTCGGCATCACGCAGGCCTTCGCGGCCGAAGACGTGACCGAAGATCAGATCGTCCGCGCCCTCGCCGGACCGAAGAAGCCGCTGACGCGCGGGCTGTCGATGGCTCCGCCGTCCGAAGAGGCGGCGCCTGCGGCGAACCCGCAGCAGGACAAGTTTCTGCAGAGCATCCGTGGCCGCTCGACGCGCTCGCTGTCGACGGCGGAACGCGAGGAGATTGCGGCCGTCGCCAAGACCAGGCCGAACATCGATCTCGAGATCACCTTCGACTACAATTCCGCCAACATCAGCCAGAAGTCGATGGCCTCGGTGCAGGCGCTCGGCCGGGCGCTGACCAGCGCCGATCTCAAGGGCTCGACCTTCGTCGTCGCCGGACATACCGATGCCGTGGGCGCTGACGCCTACAATCAGGATCTCTCCGAGCGTCGCGCCGATGCGATCAAGCGCTATCTGGTCGACAAGTTCGGCATCGCCGGCGCCGATCTGGTCACGGTGGGCTACGGCAAGAGCAAGCTCAAGGACCCGGCGCAGCCGCGCGCCGAAGTGAACCGCCGCGTCCAGGTCGTCAACATGCAGAGCAAGACGGCGGCCGCCAAGTAGCGCCGCGTCTGCACGCCGTCGGGGGTCGCGTGGCGAGAGACCGAGGTCACCGGATGCGTCCCGCAGGCTTGCGGGGCGCATCGTCTTGTCGCAGTGGATTCCGTCTCGCCAGCGCCGGCGTCCGCTGCATCGTGAAACCGCATCCCGCGCCGACCGGACCCGCTCTTCGATGACCCTGCCGAAATCGCTCAAAACCGCGGCCAGCGCGGTGGTCTTCGTGGCCCTGTTCGCGGGCTATTACTTGTACGAGCATCGCCCGCATCCCTCGCACGAGGAGCCGCGCATGCAGGCCCAGGTGCTGGTGACCAAGGCGGCCAAGGCCTGCTTCTCCGATCTCGTCCGCGTCACCGGCTTCGTCGTGCCCCGCCGCGAGGCCGTGGTCGGCGCCGACCAGGAGGGATCGCGGGTCACGGACGTGCTGGTCAAGGAAGGCGACACCGTCACCGAGAACCAGGAGCTCGCCCGCCTGACGCCGCCACCGCCGCAGCCGGGGGCGCCTGCCGCGGCGGCCGGCCGTCCCGTGTCGCTGCGCGCGCCGGCCGCCGGCCTCGTCACCGAAGTCCGCACCATCGTCGGCGCGCCGGCGTCGCCGCAGGCCGGGCCGATGTTCCGCATCGCCGTCAACGGCGAGCTGGAGCTCGACGCCGAAGTCCCCAGCGTTCACCTCTTGAAGCTCAGCACCGGCGTGCCGGTCCGCGTCACCCGCGACAATCTTCCCGACATCGTCGGCAAGCTGCGCGTGGCCTCGCCGCAGGTCGACCGGTCGACCCAGCTCGGCCATGTCCGGATCACGCTGACCAGCAATCCGTCGCTGAAGCCCGGCATGTTCGCCCGCGCCAACATCGATGCCAGGCGCAGTTGCGGCGTCGCCATTCCGAACACCGCGATCGACCATCTCACCGTCCAGGTCGTGAAGGGCAATACGGTCGAGACCCGCAAGGTCCGGGTCGGGCTGGTGTCCGATACGTCGACCGAGATTCTGGACGGTCTCACCGAAGGTGAGATCGTGGTCGCCGACGCCGGCAGCTCGCTGCATGACGGCGACCAGATCAAGACCATGTTCGCCGAAGACATCGATCGCACGCGGGTACGCTGATGGCACTGAATATCTCGGCATGGTCGATCCGGAACCCGCTGCCGTCGATCCTGTTCTCGATCATCCTGCTGATCCTCGGCTGGATGAGTTTCACCAAGCTCGCGGTGACGCGGCTGCCGAACGCCGACATCCCGGTGATCTCGGTGGCGGTGGCGCAGTTCGGCGCGGCTCCGTCCGAGCTCGAATCGCAGGTCACCAAGATCATCGAGGACGGCGTCTCCGGCGTCGAGGGCGCGCGGCACATCCAGTCGCTGATCACCGACGGCCTGTCGGTCACGACGATCACCTTCGCGCTGGAGACCAACACCGATCGCGCCATCAATGACGTCAAGGACGCGGTGACGCGGGTCCGTTCCGACCTGCCGCAGAACGTCACCGAGCCCCTGATCTCGCGCGTCGACAAGATCGGCCTGCCGATCGTGACCTATGCCGCGATCGCGCCGGGCAAGACGCCGGAGCAGCTGTCGTTCTTTGTCGACGATGTCGTCAAGCGCGAGCTGCAGGGCGTCCGCGGCGTCAGCCAGGTCGAGCGCATCGGCGGTGTCGAGCGCGAGATCCTGGTCTCGCTCGATCCCGACCGGCTGCAGGCCATGGGCCTCACCGCCGTCAATGTCAGCCAGAGCCTGCGCGGCACCAATGTCGACGTCGCCGGCGGCCGCGCCGAGATCGGCAAGAACGACCAGGCGATCCGCACGCTCGCCGGCGCCAAGACGCTGAACGAGCTGTCCAACACCATGATCCCGCTGTTCGGCGGTGGCGAGGTCCGGCTCGCCGATCTCGGGACGGTCACCGACACCATCGCCGATCGCCGTACCTTCGCGCGCTTCAACGGCGAGCCGGTGGTGGCGCTCGGTATCAAGCGCGCCAAGGGCGCCAGCGACGTGGTCGTCGCCGAGGCCGTGCAGAAGCGCATCGACCAGGTGAAGGCCGCCCACCCTGATGTGGATCTCAGGCTGATCGATACCTCCGTCGAATTCACCAAGGGCAACTACGACGCCGCGATCTCGACCCTGTTCGAGGGCGCGATCCTCGCCGTCATCATCGTGCTCTTGTTCCTGCGCGATCTCAGGGCGACGATCATCGCGGCGATCTCGCTGCCGCTGTCGATCTTCCCGGCATTCTGGGCGATGGACATCCTCGGCTTCTCGCTGAACATGGTGTCGTTCCTGGCGATCACGCTGTCGACCGGCATCCTGGTCGACGACGCCATCGTCGAGATCGAGAACATCGTCCGCCACATGCGGATGGGCAAGTCGCCCTATCGCGCCGCGCTCGACGCCGCCGACGAGATCGGCCTCGCGGTGATCGCGATCAGCCTGACCATCATCGCGATCTTCGCGCCGGCCAGCTTCATGTCCGGCATCGCCGGGCAGTTCTTCAAGCAGTTCGGCATCACCGTTTCGGTGCAGGTGTTCTTCTCGCTGCTGGCGGCGCGGTTCGTCACGCCGATGCTGGCGGCCTACTTCATGAAGCACCACGACCATGACGATCCGCCGCCGGGCTTCATCCTGCGGGCGTATCAGCGCATCGTGACCTGGTCGGTGAAGCACTACTACATCACGATCCTGCTCGGCGTCGGCATCTTCGCGGCCTCGATCTGGAGCACGACGCTGCTGTCGAAGGGCTTCCTGCCGGCGCAGGACGCGGCGCGCTCGCTGCTCGCGATCGAGCTGCCGCCGGGGGCGCAGCTCGCCTACACCGAGAAGGTCACCGAGGACATCGTGGCGCGGCTGCGCAAGCGGCCCGAGGTGCGCAGCGTGTTCGTCGATGGCGGCCGGCTGCAGGGAGCGATGGAGGTCCGCCGCGCCGGGATGATCGTCAACTACACGCCGAAGACCGAGCGCAAGATCACCCAGAAGGAGCTCGAGCTCCAGATCACCAAGGATCTCGAGACCATCCCGGACATTCGCTTCTGGTTCACCGACGAGAACGGCCTGCGTCCGATCAAGCTGGTGCTGACCGGCTCCGATCCCAAGCTGGTCGACAACGTCGCGAGCGAACTCGCCTCGCAGATGAAGCGGATTTCGATCATCTCCAACGTGGTGTCCGACACCTCGCTCGACCGGCCGGAATTGCGCGTGCAGCCGCGCGCCGATCTGGCCGCGCGGCTGGGCGTCTCCACGGAAAGCCTGTCGCAGACGATCCGCGTCGCCACCATCGGCGATGTCGGGCCCGCGCTCGCCAAATACGACGCCGGCGGTCGCCTGGTCCCGATCCGCGTCCAGCTGGAGGATGCGGCGCGCAGCGACGTGAAGATCCTCGAACAGCTGCGGGTGCCGCTCGGCCAGTTCGGCGAAAAGGGCGGCGTGCCGCTGGCGGTCGTCGCTGACATCAAGCTCGATCAGGGCCCGACCAGCATCAGCCGCTACGATCGCGGCCGCCAGGCCACGGTCTCGGCCGATCTCGTTGGCCTCGCGGCGCTCGGCGATGCGACCAAGCTGATCGACGATCTGCCGGTCAGAAAGACGATGCCCGCGAGCGTCAAGCTGATCCCTTCGGATGACGCCGAAAGCCTGAACGAGCTCGCCTCAGGCTTCATCACCGCGATCACCGCGGGCATGATGATCGTCTACGCGGTGCTGGTGCTGCTGTTCGGCACCTTCCTGCAGCCGATCACCATCCTGTTCTCGCTGCCGCTCTCGATCGGCGGCGCGATCGGCGCGCTGATGCTGACGGGCAAGCAGCTCACCATCCCGGTCTATATCGGCATGATGATGCTGATGGGCATCGTCACCAAGAACGCGATCATGCTGGTCGAGTTCGCGATCGAGGCGATCCACGCCGGTAGCCGGCGCGACGAGGCGATCATCGATGCCGGCATGAAGCGGGCGCGGCCGATCGTGATGACCACGATCGCGATGGTCGCCGGCATGATGCCGAGCGCGCTCGCGGTCGGCGCCGGCGGCGAATTCCGCTCGCCGATGGCGCTGGCGGTGATCGGCGGCCTGGTGTTCTCGACCGTGCTGTCGCTGCTGTTTGTGCCGGCGATGTTCCTGGTGATGGACGACGTCGGCGCGCTGTTCGCGCGGCTCGGCCGCAAGCTGGTGGTGTCGTCAGGCGATGCTGCGGAGGCCGATCATGCGGCGCCACCGGAGCACGCGCCGAAGCCGCCGCCATCGGTGATCTCGCCGGCAGCGGAATGACAGCGTTGCTCAGTCCGTCTCAGGCAGGCGGCTGCGGGCGCTGACATCCTCGGGAGTGGCCGGGCGCTCCTTCGACGGCGTGATCGCAGGCGGCACGATCAGCGCGACAAATCCCTGGCTGGCACCGTGCCAGCCGAACAGCTTGGTCCGCAGCGTGAAGCCGACGCGCACCGAGCCTTTCGCCCGCGCCGCCGCGGCCGTCATGCCGGCGATGCAGGAGACGTCGGTGTCGTAGCACAGCGCCGCCCAGCCCTGCGGGTTCAGCGCCGCATCGGGAAGCCGCAGCTCGTACGGATGCACCAGGCTCATTTCGTAGAGCGGATGGTCAGGGCTGTAGAACGCCGCGGCGAACGCCAGGCCATCGTCGCCGCCGACGATGGCGAGAGGCTGGTCCGACGCCGTCCGCCACAGCCGGTCGAGCTCGGCCACAGCGGGTGCATAGAAATTGCGGCCCTCGTTGAGCGGGACGTAGATCCGGTACAACGCATGCAGCGGCGCAACCACGGTGACGGCCAGCGCCGCGATCGCCAACGTGATCGCGGCGAGATTGATCGTGTGGTCGCGCGGAGCCTGATAGCTGGCGCCGCAGACGATGACGATGACGAACAGGAACACCCCCTGCAGGCCCCAGAGCGGTGGCATGTCGGTGCCGAAGGTCGCGGACACCAGGGCCGGAAACAGAACGGTGCCGAAGCTGATCATGGCGATCAGCCGCAGCCCGGAGCCGAGACTGAGCGCATCGTTCAGCACGCGCGCGGGGCGAGGGCGGGTCATGGCCAGCCATATCAGCCCGGGGATGCCGACGATGCCGGCCATCGCCAGCACGAAGCCCGCGGCTTCCACCAGGGCGGCCGCGTGCGTTTTGCCGACGTGATGTTCGATCGCGTGCGAGAACGGCTGCGCACCGGTCTCGGCCAGCCAGATCAGGTGGGGCGCCAGTACGACCAGTCCGGCGAGCGACGCGATCCACGGCGCGGCCGAGCCGAAATAGGCCCGCCGCTCGCGGTGGCACAGGGCGGCGACCGCGAAGCTGCCGATCAGGAAGATCGAGTAGTATTTGCCGAGCATGGCGAACGCGGCGGTCACGCCGGCAGCGACCGCCCAGCCGGCGTGGCGGGTCTCGAACGAGCGCAGGAAGCACCAGGTCGCGAGCGGCCAGGTCGACAGCAGCACGGCGTTCGCATTGAAGCGCTGCGCGTGCAGTTGATAGATCGGCGGCAGCATCAGCAACAGCAGCACGATGAGGCGCTTGTCGCCGCGCGCGAAACGCCGCGTGATCAGGTCGACGGCCCACAAGCCGATCGCCGCGTTGACCAGCGCCAGCAGGTTGAAGGACCAGTTCGTCAGCGGGAACACGGCCGTCCAGGCCCGCGCCACCCAGCTCATCAGCGGCGGGTGCTTGGTCGAGCCCCAGTCGAAGCTGCGCCCCAGCGACCAGGTCTCGATCACATCCTGGTGGAGATCGCCTCCGACATAGGCAATCGAAAAATACGCCATCCAGGCCGCAACGAACCCGACGATCAGCAGCGACACGGTCCAGCAGTCGTCGACGGCGTCGATCCAGGCCGAAAGAGCCCTGCGCCACCTGGCAATCGAGCCGCCTGTCTCGATCACGATTGCCGGTAACGCAAGGCTCATGACGTCGCTTCCAACTCAGTTGTTCTGGCGCGGCAAGCCCGCCGGCGCGCGCGAGCACACCGGTGAGGGACATCGCTGCTGCCGGATCGACCCCTGGTTAGAACTGTTAAAAAGCGTTCATGTCGCAAATCGTGAGCCGTGGTGGCCCAAATGCGATCATGTTTGGCCGCCGATGTTACCTGCAGCAGCACAGCGCGCGATTCCCGCCGCGAACCCGACCAGGAATCGACGGATTCGTTGCACGCTGCGCCGGCGCTTGCGCTGGCGAGACTGCTCGACACGACGATGTGTGAGCCGGCGCGGCCGCGTCAGACCGCGCGACGCGCTGACGCGCGTCGTCGACTACTCGTTGCGGGCGATGGTGTTGAGCCTGGTCAGGTCGTGCAGCAGGATGCGGCCGCGTTGCAGGTCGAGGATCTTGTCCTTGCGCCAGGCCTGGAGCTGACGGTTGACGCTCTCGCGCGCGGCGCCGACGAAGATGCCGAGCTGCTCCTGCGAGATGTGCACCTCGGAGCCGAAATCCTCGGCCAGCGCGCACAGCCGGCGCGCGAGGCGAATCGGCAGCGGCTGCAGCACCGACTCCTCCATCCGCTCGCTCTGCCAGCGGATGCGCTGGCACAACAGCTGGATGATCTTGATCGCGACCTTCGGCTCGCGCTCCAGGAAGCTCAGGAAATCCTCGCGCCGGAGCACGAACAGTTCGGTGACCTCTCCCGCCGTCGCGTCCGCAGTGCGCTCCTGCCCGTCGAGCACCGCGACCTCGCCGAACAGATCGCCCGGTCCCATGAAGTTGAGCGTCAGCCGGCTGCCATCGGTCGCACCGGTCTCGATGCGGACCTGGCCGCGCCGGACCCCGAACAGGGCATTGCCGGGGTCGCCCTTCTGGAACAGCACCTCCCCCGCGGAGAGGTGCTGGGTGTGGCACAGGTTCGAGATGCGCTGAAGCTCGTCGGCACCGAGGTCGGCGAACATCGGGTTCATCTTCAGAATGACCGCAAATTCGGCCTGCTTGCTCATCGGTATACCCATAGCAATGGTTTGAAAGCCCCAGTTACCGAAACCCCTCCGGCAGAAGTGTGTCATAAGTCACATAAAGGCGCGTGGGCTTCCGACTAGTTTGGTCGCTGTCGGGGCGGCTCTGGTTCCGAGATTGAATTTGAACCGGGTTGGCGTTGCCGCATGCTAACCCGTGTAGGCCGCTCGCGCGCCGCGATTGGGACATCGACATGAAGGCATTGAAGATCGCTGGCGGGTTGGTTGGCGCCGTCATCGTCGTGATCGCACTGGCGCTCGCGTTCGGACTGCCGGCGGGCTTCCTGACGGTGGCCATCCAGGACCGCGTCGAGCGCGACACCGGTTATCGCCTGAGCGTGGCGGGTTCCGCGAGCGTCAGCGTGTGGCCATCGCTGCGTGCAACGCTGACCGATATCACGCTGCAGGATGCGAAGGATCGGGACGGCAGCAATCGGCTGACCATCGGCAGGCTGCAGGCGGACATGACGCTGTCGAGCCTGTGGTCCGGCCGGCCCGACATCAGCGACATCATCATCGAGAAGCCGACCCTGTATATGCCGCTGCTGCGCGAGCGCCTGCGGGACACTGCGCCGCGTGCCCGCTCGGCGGCGAAGCCGGAGGCGGCGCCCGCCGTCCGGATCGAGCGGGTCACGGTCAAGGACGGCGCCGTCATTCTGTCCAACCCGCGCGACCGGGTCGAGAACCGGCTCGACGGCATCGGCGCGGCGGCCTCGCTGAGCGACGGCAAGATCAAGATCACCGGGACCGCCCAGGCCGGCGGCAGCCCCGTGACGTTCGACATCACGGCGGCCGCGCCGGCAATGCCGGTGGACCGGCAGACGCTGCCGGTCGAGTTCAAGATCGGCATGGCCAGCGCATTCCGCGGCGTGCTGGCCGGCCGCGCCGACGTCCGGCTCAACGGGCCCGTGGTGATGATCAACGGCCTCAGCGGCACGCTTGGGGATGGCGACTTCAATGGCTGGGCCTCGGTCGATCTCGCCAGCAAGCCGCTGGTGAAGCTCGATCTCGACGTGCGCCGGCTGGATATTGGCAGTCCGGCGACACATCGCGCCGCGGGTACTCCCGGCTGGAGCACGGCGGCGATCGATCTGCGCGGTCTCAACTATGTCGATGCGCGCGTGAAGCTGTCGGCGACGGATGTCGGCGTCGCCGGAGCGCGCCTCGGTCCGCTCGATGTCGAGGCGTCGCTGGCCGGCGGCTTGCTGAAGGCGACCATCGCCAATCTCGGCGCCTATGGCGGGCAGGCCAGCGGTGAGCTCGTCGTCGACGCCTCCACCGGCAATCCGGCCTACGCGATGCATTGTGATCTCGTCGGCATCCGGGCGCTGCCGTTGCTGCAAAACCTCGCCGAGTTCGACAAGCTCGACGCCCGGCTGCAGGGCAAGCTGGCGCTGCGCTCGACCGGCGCGAGCCAGCAGGCGATCATGAGCAATCTGAGCGGCTCGGCGTTTCTGCTGTTCCAGGACGGCGTGATCCGCGGCATCAACATCGCGCAGATGATCCGCTCGCTGACCACCAATCCGCTGTCGGGCTGGCAGGACGCCAAGGACTTGTCGACCGACCTGACCCAGCTCTCGGCCTCGTTCCAGGTCGAGCGCGGCCAGGCGGCGACCAGCGACCTCAATCTGATCGGGCCGCTGGTGAAGGTGACGGGCGGCGGCACGATCGATCTCGGCAATCGGGCGCTGGCCATGCGCGTCGAGCCGAAGCTGGTGATGACGACGGAAGGCCAGGGCCGCGCCTCGGATCCGGTCGGTCTCGGCATTCCCGTCGTGATCGAAGGCCCGTGGAGCCAGCCGCGCTTCTATCCCGACATGGCCGGCATCCTCGACAATCCGGATGCGGCCTATGCCAAGCTCAAGCAGATGGGGCAGGGCCTGTTCGGCAAGGATGGCGCCGGGCTCAACAACCTGATCAACGGCCTCGGCGGCCTGCTTGGGGGCGCCGCGCCCAACGCCGGCACCACGCCCCCCTCAGGCACGGCTCCGAACACGCAGGCGCCCGCTGCGGGTCAATCCGATCTGCTCGGCGGCCAGCTTGGTGCGGCGATCGGCAATCTGATCCAGCAGGGACTGCAGCAGGGCGGCACGCAGCCGCAGCCCAGAAGCCGCGGCCGGACCGTGGTGCCTTCCGAGGGCGGCGCTCCGCTGCTGCAGCCGCCGCAGGCCAATCCGGCGCCGCAGGCCGAGCCGGACCAGACCTCGCGGGATCGGTCCGAGCCATCTCCGGACAGCGCGCAGGACAGCCAACCGATGAACGACGTTCTCAAGCGGATTTTCAACCGGTAGCATAAGACCTCAATCTTTTGATGGCCTCCTCCGAATGGGGGAGGAGGATTGTCGCCGCCCATGCGACCATCAACGGACATGGCCGACGTCCGCCAGCGAGCCCGCCTCGCCTCACATTCTGTGCTAGACCAGGGCCGGCGGCGAAATCGCTCAGAGCAGACTGGTGCTGCCGCCAGAGTGTCGCTGCCGCGAGGATGGCAGCGAACGCGCCCGTCCGGGGTTTTAGCCTCGGCGAAGACGCGCGAGGGGTCCGGATGAACGAGGTCGAGAACAGAGGCTGGTCGCTGCGGCAGGGCCTGTTCGCCAAATATGTCGTCTCGCTGGTCGGGCTCGTGGTGTTCGTGCTGGCGGTGAACGGCGCGACCGAGACCTGGATCAGCTATCAGGCCACCAAGGCGAGCCTGACGGCCGCGATGGCCGAGAAGGCCGATGCGAGCGCGCGGCGGATCGACCAGGCAGTGTCCGACCTGCAGCGCCAGATCAGCTGGGTGACGCGCGCGAGTGCCAAGACGCTGGAGGACCGCCGCGCCGACTATGTGCAGCTCTTGAGCCAGGCGCCGGCCGTGCGGCAGCTCTATCAGCTCGACGGCCAGGGACGCGAGCAGCTCCGGGTCTCCCGCACCTCGATCTCGTTCTCGTCGGGCACCGACCTGTCGCGCGACCTGCGCTTCACCGAAACCGTCACACATGGCAGCAATTTCTCGGCCGTCACCTTCAAGGGCGCGCAGCCGATGATGTCGATCTCGGTCGCGCATTCCGGCTTCAACGCCGGCGTGACGGTGGCCGACATCGATCTCGACTTTCTCGACGACTTCATGACCGAGGCGCAGGTCGGCAAGGTCGGGGTCGCCTATATGGTCGATCCCAAGGGTCTGGTGCTGGCGAGCTCGACGAAGGGGCCGGCCGTGGGGCAGGATCTGTCCAAGCTGTCGCAGGTCGCGGCGGTGCTCGCGCCCGACGGACAGCCGCTGGCCTCCGGCACCGACAGTGAGGGGCGCGCGGTGCTGTCGGCAGCCGCGACGCTGCCCAAGCTCGGCTGGGCGGTGTTCTTCGAGCAATCGACGGCGCATGCGCTGGCGCCGATCCGCGATCAGCTGCTGCGTGGCGCGCTGCTGATCGCGCTCGGCCTCGCCGTGGCGACGCTGGCCGGCTCGTTGCTGGCGCGCCGGATGCTCGTTCCGATCACGGCCTTGCGCGCCGGTGCGCGCCGATTGGGCGCGGGAGATTTCGACCAGCGCATCGAGGTGAAGACCCACGACGAACTGGAGGAGCTGGCCGATCAGTTCAACAGCATGGCGGGCCAACTCGCGCAGTCCTACGCGGTCCTGGAAGCCAAGGTCGAGGAGCGCACGCGCGATCTCGCCCAATCGATCAACGAGCTGAAGGTGCTGGAAGAGGTCGGGCGCGCGGTGTCGTCCTCGCTCGATGTCAACGCGGTGCTGCCCACGGTGGCGGCGCGCGCGCTCGAAATCACCCATGCCGACGCGGTCCTGATCTATTCCTACGAGGCTGCGACGCGCAGCTTCAAGCTGGTGGAAGCCAAGGGCATCGGCCGCGCCCAGGATGCGGCCTACAATACGCTGGATGAGGAAGCGAGCCTGCTGGCCGAGTCGGTCCGCAGCGGCGAGCCGATCGCGATTGCCGAGCTCCAGACCGCGCCCGACCATCCGCTGCGCGACGTTGCAGTGGCGGCAGGCTTTCATGCCGTGCTGTTCACGCCGCTGGTCGATCAGCAGGGCGTGCTCGGCGCGCTCGTCGTGCTCAGGCGGACGGCCGGCGCGTTTCCGGCAAACCTGATCGGCCTGATGCGCACCTTCGCCCACCAGGCGGTGCTGGCGATGCGCAACGCGCGGCTGTTCACCGAGGTCGATCAGAAGGGCCGCGAGCTGGCGCTGGCGCACGGCACCGTGCAGCAGCAGGCGGCGAAGCTCACCGAGCAGACCGAGCAGCTGCGCGAATGGAACAAGTCGCTGGAGGACAGGGTCGAGAAGCAGCTCGCCGAGATCGAGCGTATCCGCAGGCTCGAGCGCTTCCTGGCGCCGCAGGTCGCGCAGATCATCGCCTCCTCGGATGGTCATGATGCGCTGCTGGAAAGCCATCGCCGCGAGGTGACCGTGGTGTTCTGCGATCTGCGCGGCTTCACCGCGTTCACGGAGACCACCGAGCCGGAAGAGGCGATGAATGTGCTGCGCGAATATCACGCAGCGCTCGGCAAGCTGATCTTCAAATATGAGGGCACGCTCGACCGCTACGCCGGCGACGGCGTGATGATCCTGTTCAACGCGCCGATCCCGTTCGACGACCACGCCACCCGCGCGGTGAAGATGGCGCTGGAGATGCGCGAGGAGATCGGCGGGCTGACCGAGCGCTGGAAGAACCGCGGCCACAGCCTGGGCTTCGGCGTCGGCATCGCGCTCGGCTACGCCACGATCGGCCAGGTCGGCTTCGAGCACCGGCTGGAATACGCCGCCATCGGCAGCGTCACCAACCTCGCCTCCCGGCTGTGCGACGAGGCCAAGGCCGGCCAGGTGATCGTCTCACGCCGCGTGTTCGGCGTCGTCGAGCAATCGGTCGACGCCAGGCCGATCGACGATCTGCACCTGAAGGGCTTCAACCACCCGGTGCTGGCGATGGAGATCCTGCGCTGGCGTGAAGAGGGCACCGAGACCGTCGATGTGGCCGCGGAGCGGCGCCGGTCACAGGCGACATGAGGCCGTGAGCCGTCGCGTCTCGAACCATGAGGCCTCATTGTTTCCGAAAAAAATTTATCGGAAATTATGATTACCTTCGCGCATCCCGTCTCGATGCAAGGGGCGTAGCGCGCGATCGTCACGACACGCGAGGCGGGGATGCGATGGCCGCGAGAGCTCGCAGCATGTCCTGACCGGATGTGCGGACGAACGGGCGCTTGCGGACGGTCAAGTCGCGTGGTCCTGGCCTCCCGAAGCTGAGGTCAAGTTCGCGCCGCTGGTGATGCACGGCGTGGACGACGGTGGCCAACGAGCCGGTGCACCGGGGAGATCGCGAAGCAGCCGTAAGCCCATCGCGCAGGGAATGCCGGATGTTCGGCTGAACCTGTGGTACCTGCCGCCTGCATTTTTTTCGCAGGCGGGCCATGGGTGAGGCCTTCACCCGGCATTCCCTGCGCCCTTGCGTTCTCGCGAGGGACGAACTGATGGATCATCTCGGGCATCATGTGCCGCGAGACAGCACTTCCATGAATCTGACCGAACTTCGCTGTTTGAATCGTGAATGCGCCCCACCCACCATCGTCGTTCCGGACAAGCCGTGACGCGCGAAGCACGTCGCGGCGCCGATCCGGGATCCATACGCCGCGGCGGATGTGAGTTGCGAGATGCCAACCACCAGCCTGCCCCAAACAACTCCCTGTGGTTATGGATCCCGGCGTTCGCCGGGATGACGGCGGAGTGTGTTGATGCCGTTTCGTTCGGCAACTCAGCGTGTGCAATGATTGTTAGCTGTGACGCTGGTTCAACACCCGTCATTGCGAGCGCAGCGAAGCAATCCAGGGGCCGAGTCTGCGGCTCTGAATTGCTTCGTCGCTTTGCTCCTCGCAATGACGACGCTGGGATCAGTTATGACCGCCCAGCTGCCGTAGGGTGGGCAAAGGCGCCTGGGAGGTGTTCGTTGCTGGACTACGCTGTCGCGCGCCGTGCCCACCGCGATCGTTTGACGAAGAACGGTGGGCACGCGTCGCCTTCGGCGACGCTTTGCCCACCCTACGTTTTCGCAACTAATAGGCCTGCTTGGCGTCGGCTTCCTCGCTGGTCTGGATCAGATCCAGGCTCGCCTCGATCTTGCCGATCAGCCGGTCGAACACCTTGCGCTCGTCCGCCGACAAACACGCCATGATCTCGCGTTCGCGCTGCTGCAGGCGCGGGATCAGTTCCTCGTACAGGGTCTTGCCCTTGCGCGTCAGCCGCAGGCGAAACTCGCGCCGGTCCTCGGCATTCTCGACCCGCTCGATCAGGCGGCGTTCCAGGAGCGACGTCACCGCGCGGCTGATAGTTGATTTGTGGGTGCGGGTGCAGGCTGCGACATATTGCGCGCTGCAGGCCTCGCGGCGGAAGCCGAGCGTCGCCAGCACCCGCCATTCCGGAATGTCGAGGCGATAGCGCTCGCGATACTCGCTCGCCAGCGCGGCGCTGACCTCGGCGGCCAGCCGATTGAGCCGGAACGGCGCGAACTTGAACAGATCGAGCCGCTCCTCGCCCTGCGGCAGTGCGGCATTCTGCTCGCCGTCGGCGGGTTTCGCCGGCCGCCTGGACGCCGCGGTGGGTGAGGTCGCCACGTTCGCGCTCCGATTTTTTTGAGTTGACGCGGCCGAGGCCGTCGGCTTTAGAATAGTTGCAGGTGAGACTATCTGGCAAGACAATCTGGAAGTCGGTCGTCTGGCAAGCTGGACGCAGGCCTCACCTGAGGAAATGTCGGTCGCTTCGATCTTCAAGAAACCATAAGGCGAGCAAGCCATGGTGCAGACCAATCCGGGGCAGGGCGCGAGCCAGGCAAAGGTTCAGTTCGGCTATATCAGACACCGCGATCAGGATCAGGCCACGCCGGCCGAGCATCCCGTCGTCGTGGTGGGCGCCGGTCCCGTCGGCCTGTCGTTCGCGATCGATCTCGCGCAACGCGGCCATGCGGTCGTCGTGCTCGACGACGCCGACCGCATCGGCGAGGGCTCGCGCGCGATCTGCTTTTCCAAGCGTTCGCTGGATTACTGGGACCGCCTCGGCGTCGGCGACCGCATGGTCGACAAGGGCGTGGTCTGGAACGTCGGCCGCATCTTCCACGGCCCGTCCGAGCTCTATCAGTTCAACCTGCTGCCGGAGCCCGGCCACAAGCGGCCGGCCTTCATCAACCTGCAGCAGTTCTACGCCGAGGCCTACCTGGTCGACCGCGTCAACGCGCTGCCGTCGATCTCACTGCGCTGGCGCAACAAGGTGACGGCGTTGGAACAGCGCAATGATCACGCGGTGCTGACGATCGAGACGCCGGACGGCCCCTATCGTGTGTCGGCCCAATATGTCATCGCCTGTGACGGCGCGCGCTCGTCGCTGCGCCAGATGGTCGGCGCCGGCTTCTCGGGAAAAGTGTTCGAGGATCAGTTCCTGATCGCCGACGTCAAGATGACGGCGGAGTTCCCGACTGAGCGCTGGTTCTGGTTCGATCCGCCGTTCCACGCCGGACGCTCGGCGCTGCTGCATCGCCAGCCCGATGATATCTGGCGCATCGATCTGCAGCTCAGCCGCTTTGCCGATCCGATCGTGGAAAAGCAGCCTGACAACGTCCGTCCGCGCATTGCGCGCATGCTCGGTCACGATCAGTTCGAATTCGAATGGATCTCGCTCTACAAATTCCAGTGCCGTCGCATGGAGCGGTTCATCCACGGCCGCGTGATCTTCGCGGGCGACTCCGCCCATCAGGTCTCGCCGTTCGGGGCGCGCGGCGCCAATTCGGGACTTGAGGACGCGGAGAACCTGGCCTGGAAGCTCGACCGCGTGCTGAGCGGATCCTCGCCTGAGGCGCTGCTCGAGACCTATCATCTGGAGCGGAGCGCGGCCGCCGACGAAAACATCCGGGAGTCCACGAGGGCCACGGATTTCATGGCGCCGAACTCACACCAGGAAGCCCGGTTGCGCAAGGTGGTGCTCGCGCTCGCCCGGGAGACCGAGTTCGGCAAGCGCATGGTCAATGGCGGCCGGCTGTCGGTTCCTTCGGTCTATGATACGCCGTTGTCGACCGAGGACGAAGCCGTCTGGCAGGCCGGGCCCTGCCCGGGAACATCGATGCCGGATGCGCCGCTCAGGGCTGCGGACGGACGGCAGCTTCATCTCACCGATGCGTTCAATGCTCTCGGCCGTCGCTTCACCCTGCTGTCGTTTGCCAATGGCGGGGCCATCGACGTGCCCGACGACGTCGGTGTCGTCAGCATTGGTGGCCCGGATGGGCTTGCCGACAGCGAGGGCTTTGCGGGCCGGCGCTACGCTGCGGAACCCGGCACATCCTATCTGTTGCGCCCGGACGGCTATGTCGCGGCGCGCTTCCGGCACCCCAGCCGTGCCGCGATCGAAGCCGCGGTCGCGCGCGCTTGCCGGATCAACTGAGGGAGCCGCACCGATGTCACTCTCGACTGCGTCCAATTTCGCCAAGCCCGACGATGCCTTTCGCGCCATCGTCGAAGCCCATCGCGGCCTCTCGGACCTCGAAAGCGCCGATCTCGATGCGGCATTGGTCCTGATCCTCGCCAATCACATCGGCGACATCGGCGTGCTGCACGGGGCGATCGCGCTCGCGAAACGCAGCATGGCCGATACCAGTCAACAGCAACAACAGCAGCAGCAATAGGCTGCGGCGTACACAGGGAATGAACTGATGGCGAAAGGTTTCGCATCCACCACCGACATGGCCGAGAAGAAGGTCACCTTCTCCGAGATCGGCCCGGACCTCTATGCCTTCACGGCGGAGGGCGATCCGAACTCGGCCGTGATCGTCGGCGACGACGGCTGCATCGTGTTCGACGCGCAGGCGACGCCGGCGATGGCGGGCAAGGTGATCGAGCGAGTGAAGACGGTCACCGACAAGCCGATCAAATATGTCGTGCTGTCGCATTATCACGCCGTGCGCGTGCTCGGCGCCTCGGCCTATCACGCGCAGGGCATCGTCGCCTCGCAGGAGACGCACCGGCTGATCGTCGAGCGCGGCCAGCAGGATTGGGATTCCGAGTATGGCCGTTTCCCGCGGCTGTTCCAGGACGCCGAGAGCATTCCCGGCCTGACCTGGCCGACGCTCACGTTCGAGGGCGAGATGATGATCCATCTCGGCAAGCGCGAGGTGCAGCTGATCCAGCTCGGCGCCGGCCACACCTCGGGCGATATCGTTGCCTGGGTGCCGGACGCCGAGGTGATGTTTTCAGGCGATCTCATCGAATATCACTCGGCCTGCTATTGCGGCGACGCTTATTTGCGCGAATGGCCGTCGACCCTGAACGAGATCCGCGACTTCAATCCCAAGGCGATCGCGCCCGGCCGAGGCGATGCGCTGAAGGGCGAGGCCACCGTGCGCGAGGCGATCGCGATGACGCGCGACTTCGTCAGTTCGCTGTATGGCGCGGCCGAGTTGTCGGTCGCCAAGGGACGCAGTCTCAAGGAGTCGATGGCCGCGACCCGCGAGGTCATGGATCCCAAGTTCTCGAGCTTCGCGATCTACGAGCACTGCCTGCCGTTCAACGTGTCGCGCGCCTATGACGAAGCCAGCGGCATCGACGATCCCGTGATCTGGACCGCCGAACGCGACCGCGAGATGTGGGCCCGCCTGCAAGGAGAAGGATGATGAACGTCAACACATCGCCTGACCAACTTCATCGCGCCTCAGGCCAGGTCACCCCGGGCTACATGTCCGGATTCGGCAATTCGTTCGAGACTGAGGCGCTGCCCGGCGCACTGCCGATCGGGCGCAACTCGCCGCAGCGCTGCGCCTACGGGCTCTATGCCGAGCAGCTGTCCGGCTCGCCATTCACGGCGCCGCGCGGCTCCAACGAGCGCTCCTGGCTGTATCGCATCCGCCCGTCGGTAAAGCACTCCGGCCGCTTCGCGAAGGTCGATGCCGGGCTGTGGCGCACCGCGCCGTGCCACGAGCAGGAGATCACCGTGCAGCAGCTGCGCTGGGATCCGACGCCGATGCCATCGGGCGAGGTCACGTTCCTGCAGGGCGTACAGACCATGACGACCGCCGGCGACGCCGCGACGCAGGCCGGCATGGCGACGCATGTCTACGTCATCACCAAGTCGATGGTCGACCAGCACTTCTACAATGCCGATGGCGAGCTGATGTTCGTGCTGCAGCAGGGCCGCCTGCTGTTCGTCACCGAGTTCGGCCGCATCGACGCCGAGCCTGGCGAAATCGTCGTGATCCCGCGCGGCGTGAAATTCCGGGTCGAGATTCCGGCGGGACCTGCGCGCGGTTATCTCTGCGAGAACTACGGCGGCGCGTTCACTTTGCCGGAGCGCGGCCCGATCGGCGCCAACTGTCTCGCCAATGCCCGCGACTTCCTGACGCCGGTCGCCTCGTACGAGGACAAGGACACGCCGACCGAGCTCTACGTGAAGTGGGGCGGCGCGCTGTTCAAGACCGAGCTGAAGCACTCGCCGATCGACGTCGTCGCCTGGCACGGCAACTACGCGCCCTACAAATACGATCTGCGGACGTTCTCGCCGGTCGGCGCCATCGGCTTCGATCACCCGGATCCGTCGATCTTCACCGTGCTGACCTCGCCTTCGGAGACCGCCGGCACCGCGAACATCGACTTCGTGATCTTCCCGGAGCGCTGGATGGTGGCCGACAACACCTTCCGCCCGCCGTGGTATCACATGAACATCATGTCCGAGTTCATGGGCCTGATCTACGGCGTGTACGATGCGAAGCCGCAGGGCTTCGTGCCGGGCGGCATGAGCCTGCACAACTGCATGCTGCCGCATGGCCCGGATCGCGAGGCGTTCGACCACGCCAGCAATGGCGAGCTGAAGCCCGTGAAGCTCACCGGCACAATGGCCTTCATGTTCGAGACCCGCTTCCCGCAGCGGATCACCAAGCATGCCGCGGAGTCCGGGACCTTGCAGAGCGACTACGCCGATTGTTGGAATGGATTGGAGAAGCGGTTCGATCCGAACCGGCCATAACAAAGACTCTCGCCGTCATTCCGGGGCGCCGCGACAGCGGCGAGCCCGGAATCCATAACCACGACAGGCCGTGTGGATGGAAAGCTGAGCCACAACCAACTCGCCTCACACATCTTCCTGTGGCTATGGATCCCGGGCTCGGCCCTGCGGGCCGCCCCGGAATGACGCCGGAAGGCTTGGCGCGAACGCAGGAACACAACGTGACCCACCCCAACGACCCCTCGCTCCGCTCGTTCATCCCGGTCGATCCGTCGTCCGACTTCCCGATCCAGAACCTGCCCTATGGCGTGTTCTCCGCCGCCGACTCGCCGAAGCAACGCGTCGGCGTGGCAGTCGGAGAGTTCGTGCTCGATCTCGCCGTTCTGGAAGACGAAGGTCTGCTCGATCTCTCGCCGGCCTACGAAGTGTTCGCGCAAGCCTCGCTCAACGCCTTCATGACGCTCGGTCCCGCCGTGTGGTCGAAGACGCGGGCCGCGATCAGTGCGCTGCTTCGCGACGACAATCCGCGGCTGCGCGACGACAAGCCGCTGCGCAGCCGGGCGCTGCTGCCGCGCTCGAACGTGACGATGCACCTGCCATTCCATGTCGCAGGTTACACCGATTTCTACTCATCGAAGGAGCACGCCACCAATGTCGGCGTGATGTTCCGCGGCAAGGACAATGCGCTGCAGCCGAACTGGCTGCACATGCCGATCGGCTACAACGGCCGCGCCTCGACGGTGATAGTGTCCGGCACCAAGGTGCGCCGTCCCCGTGGCCAGCTGAAGCCGCCGAGCGCTGATGTCCCGAGCTTCGGTCCGTGCAAGCGGCTCGATTTCGAGCTGGAGATGGGCGTCGTCATCGGCCAGTCGTCGGCGCTCGGCGAGATGCTCAGCAAGGCGCAGGCTGAGGCGATGATCTTCGGCTTCGTGCTGCTCAACGACTGGAGCGCGCGCGACATCCAGCAATGGGAATATGTGCCGCTCGGGCCGTTCCAGGCCAAGGCGTTCGCGACCTCGATCAGCCCATGGGTCGTCACGCGGGAAGCGCTTGAGCCGTTCCGTATCGCCGGACCGGCGCAGGACCCGACGCCGCTGCCCTATCTGCAGCAGAAGGCCGCGCAGAACTACGATCTCGCGCTCGATGTGGCCCTGCGTGCTGATGGCAGCAACGCCGCGCAGACCATCTCGCAGACCAACTTCAAGTACATGTACTGGTCGAGCGTGCAGCAGCTGATGCACCACGCCTCGTCCGGCTGCGCCATGAGCGTCGGCGATCTCCTGGGCAGCGGCACGATCTCCGGCCCGGAGAAGCATCAGCGCGGCAGCCTTCTGGAGATCAGCTGGAACGGCACCGAGCCGCTCGAACTCGCCGGCGGGGTGAAGCGTACGTTTCTGGAGGATGGTGATTCTCTCGTGATGCGCGGCTGGTGCCAGGGGCAGGGCTACCGCGTCGGCTTCGGCGAGGTCGAGGGTACGATCGTTGCAGCCGCCGAATAGCTACCTCATCCACCGCCGTCATTCCGGGGCGCGCGCAGCGCGAGCCCGGAATCCATACTCACAGGCGGACATGTCGTGCGAGCTGCTCGTGGCTATGCATTCCATCCACACGTCCAGTGGTGGCTATGGATTCCGGGCTCGGCTCTGCGTGCCGCCCCGGAATGACGAGGAGAGAGATCAGCGATTCTCCGGCAAGACGTCCTTCACCCCAGCCACGAACGCCGCGACCTCCTCGTCCGCGTATTTCAGATGCACGCGCTTGTCGGACGGTGTCTGCTTCGCCGTGCAGACCCCAGCCCGCCATTCCCGCGCCGGCCGGATCGGCCGCGGCGCGAAGCCACCGCCGCAGTTCGGGCAGACGTTGAACAGCTGCGTCTCCACGCAGTCAGCGCAGAAGGTGCATTCGTACGAGCAGATCCGCGCATCCGTCGCGGACGGCGGCAGGTCCTTGTCGCAGTACTCACAGTTGGGCCGAAGCTGCAGCGCCATGGTCGTCTCGCGGGTCTGGGAACGCGACGATTGTTGCAGAAGCATGGGCTAGGGGGAATGGCACAATTCCCTCGTTTCGCGACACGCCGGTCAGCCGGGAGACAGCGACCCCAGCGGCAGCTTCGCGCTCTCCTTCAAGCGGTCGAGCACGATCGAGGAGCGCACATGGGCGACGCTCTGATGCGGCATCAGCACGTTGTTGACGATGTCGGACAGGCTCTTGAGGTCGCGCAGCACCACCTTGAGCAGATAGTCGGAATCTCCGGTGAGCGCATAGGCCTCCTGAATGTCGTCGACGCGGTTGACCAGCGCGCGGAACTTCTGGGCGTTGTCGGGCGAATGCGTCGCCAGCGTGATCTGGATGAAGGCGATCAGCTCGAAGCCGAGCGAGCGGGCGGCGAGCTCAGCGCGATAGCCGGCGATGACCCCGTCCTCCTCCAACCGCATCCGCCGCCGCGAGCATTGCGAGGCCGAGAGGCCGGCGATCTCGGCCAGCTCCTGGTTGGTCAGGCGGCCGTCGTCCTGCAGCGCGGCGAGGATACGGAGATCGAAGCTGTCGACCGAAATCATGCGTCAAATTCCAAGAATGTGCACGGATCGTGCATAGATCTACGAAAATGACAATGGTTTGCATGCCCCGTGCGCGCGTTTCGGGAGATCATTGGCTAAGACAGCCAAGGGAGCTTCCGCCGATGGGTCCGTTTCCGCACGATGCGCCGCCTGCCACCATCTCCGCCGACAACCCGATGGGTACGGATGGTTTCGAGTTCGTCGAATATGCCCATCCCGACGCCGGCGAGCTGCATGCGTTGTTCAAGCTGATGGGCTTTGCGGCGGTCGCGCGCCACAAGACCAAGGCGATCACGCTGTATCGCCAGGGCGACATCAACTACCTCGTCAACGAGGAGCCCGGCAGCCACGGCCACGACTTCGTCGCCGCGCACGGCCCCTGCGCGCCGTCGATGGCGTTCCGTGTCGTCGACGCTGACAAGGCCTATGCCCGGGCGATCGCGCTCGGCGCCGAGCCGGCCGATCTGTCGCCGCAGCAGAAGACGCTCGACGTGCCCGCGCTCAAGGGCATCGGCGGCAGCCTGCTGTATCTGGTCGATCGCTATGGCGCCAAGGGTTCGGCCTACGATCTCGAATTCGACTGGACCGGTGCGCGCGACCCGCGGCCTGCGGGCTCGGGCCTGTACTACATCGACCATCTGACTCACAACGTGCACCGCGGTCGCATGGACGTGTGGGCCGGCTTCTACGAGAAGCTGTTCAACTTCCGCCAGATCCGCTTCTTCGACATCGAGGGCCGAGCCTCCGGCCTGTTCTCTCGCGCGCTGACCAGCCCCGACGGCAAGATCCGGATCCCGATCAACGAGGATGCCGGCGACGCCGGTCAGATCGAGGAATATCTCAAGACCTATCGCGGCGAGGGCATCCAGCACATCGCCTGCGGCGCGCGCGACATCTACGCGACCGTCGAGGGCTTGCGTACCTCCGGCCTGCCGTTCATGCCGTCGCCGCCCGAGACCTATTTCGAGCGCATCGATGCGCGGCTGCCGAAGCATGGCGAGGACATAGCACGCCTGAAGCGCAACGGCATCCTGATCGACGGCGAGGGGGTCGTTGCCGGCGGCCACACCAAGGTGCTGCTGCAGATCTTCTCCGCCAATGCGATCGGCCCGATCTTCTTCGAGTTCATCCAGCGCAAGGGCGACGACGGCTTTGGCGAAGGCAACTTCAAAGCGCTGTTCGAGTCGATCGAGGAAGACCAGATCCGCCGCGGCGTGCTGAAGGTCGAGGCGGCGGAGTAGGTGTGCAGGTGGGCCGGTCTGATCGAACTTACCGTCCCGCCTTCCACGCACTCACCAGCGCCCCGATCTCCGTCACCTCCGGCTCGCGGATGTTGGACGGGGTCCGCGAGAACCGCGGTGCGGGGGCGGGCTGCGTCACGCCGTGACGCTCGACGAAGACACCACGCGCGGCCATGTGAGCGTGCTTCGGGGCTTCCGCCATCGTCAGCACCGGCGCGAAGCAGATGTCGGTGCCTTCCATGATGCTGCACCACTCCTCGCGCGTCTTGCTCTTGAAAACCGCGACCAGCTTCTCCTTCAGCGCCGGCCAGGCGCGCGGATCCATCTGGGCGTCGAAGGCGGGATCGGAGAGGTCGGCGTGCTGGCGCAGCAGCGCGTAGAACTGCGGTTCGATCGAGCCGATCGAGATGAAATTGCCGCAGGCGCACTCGTAGACGCCGTAAAAGTGCGCACCGCCATCGAGGAGGTTGCGCTCGCGTCCCTCGGTCCAGCGGCCCATCGCGGTGAGATCGAAGAACATCGCCAGCAGCGACGCGGCGCCGTCGCACATCGCGGTGTCCACGACTTGGCCCTTGCCGGACTTCGAGGCTTCCAACAGCGCGGCGAGCACGCCGACCACGAGATAGAGCGCGCCGCCGCCGAAATCGCCGACGAGGTTGAGCGGCGGCACCGGGCGCTCCTTCGGGCCGATCGCGGCCAGCGCGCCGGTGATCGAGATGTAGTTGATGTCGTGGCCGGCCGCCTGCGCCAGCGGTCCTTCCTGGCCCCAGCCGGTCATGCGACCGTAGACCAGCCTTGGATTGCGCGCGAGCACGACATCGGGACCCAGCCCGAGCCGCTCCATGACGCCGGGACGAAACCCCTCGATCAGCGCGTCGGCGCCGGCAAGCAGGTCGAGCACATCCGCGATGACGGCCTTATCCTTGAGATCGAGCTCGATCACCTTGCGGCCGCGGCCGGCGACGGACTTCATGGTCTTGCGCGCGCCGATGCGATCGAGCGTGACGACCTCAGCGCCCATGTCGGCCAGCAGCATGCAGGCGAACGGACCCGGTCCGATGCCGGCGAACTCGACGATGCGGACTCCGGAAAGCGGGCCGGTGGCGCGGGTCTGAGTGTTTGGTGCGGTCTTGTCGAGCACGTCGTTGTGTCCTTGCTTCGCGCGTCTTGTCGCTTGCGTGTCCTGATCTGCAATTGTCCTGCGTGCATCAGGCCAACGCAAGCGCGCTGTATGCCGCAAAGCAAAACGGCGCGCATTGCTGCGCGCCGTGTGGAATTTGTTGTGCCGCTCTGCGGAATGATCCGCGGCTTACACTCAGCCCGCAGCTTGAACCGCGCGCTGCGCCATCACCTTCACCAGATTGGCGCGGTAATCGGCCGAGCCGTGGATGTCGCTGAGCAGGCCCGACGCGGACACGCTCACGCCGTCGATGGCCGATGCCGACCAGTTCGACTTCAGCGCCGCCTCGATCGCCGACACCCGCATCACGCCGCTCTGCGAGGCGCCAGTGGCGGCAACGCGGACATCGCCGCCCTTGGTCTTGGTGACGAACACGCCGGTCAGCGCGAAGCGCGACGCCGGGTGGCGCATCTTGGCGTAGCCGGCCTTCTCGGGAACCGGGAACGACACCTCGGTGATGATCTCGCCGTCTTCCAGCGCCGTCGTGAACAGGCCCTTGAAGAAATCATCCGCCGAGATCGACCGCTTGTTGGTCTTCACGGTGGCGCCGAGCGAGACCAGCGCGGCGGGGAAATCCGCCGCCGGGTCGTTGTTGGCGATCGAGCCGCCGATCGTGCCGCGCGAGCGCACGGCGGGATCGCCGAGCACCGAGGTGAGATGGGCGATCGCGGGGATCGCCTTCTTCACGTCGGCATTGGTCATGATGTCGTAATAGGTCGTCGCCGCCTTAATGATGAGCGTGTCGCCCGAGAGCTGCACGCCGATCAGGTCCTTGATCTTGCCGATGTCGATCACATCGGAGGGACTGGCGAGGCGCTGCTTCATGACCGGGATCAGGGTGTGACCACCGGCAAGAAACTTGGCTTCGCTGCCCTTGGCGAACAGCGCTGCAGCCTCGTCGACCGAGGAGGCGCGATGATAGGTCGTCTGGTACATGGTTGCTCCTCCCGTTCGATCAGGCGTTGCCGTGGATCGCGTGCCAGACGCGATCCGGCGTTGCCGGCATTGCAAGCTTGTTGTTGCCGATCGCATCCGTGATCGCGTTGATCACGGCCGCCGAGGCGCCGATCGCGCCGGCCTCGCCGCAGCCCTTCACGCCGAGCGGGTTGCCCGGGCAGAGGGTCGTGGTGTGGCTGAGCTTGAACGACGGCACGTCGTCGGCGCGCGGCATCGCATAGTCCATGAACGACGCGGTGACCGGCTGGCCATTGCTGTCATACATGGCATGCTCAAGCAGCGCCTGGCCGATGCCCTGGACGAGGCCGCCATGAACCTGGCCCTCGACGATCATCGGGTTGATCAGCCGGCCGAAATCATCGGCCGCGACGAAGTTGACGAACGACGTCTTGCCGGTGGCCTCGTCGACCTCGAGCTCGCAGATATAGGTGCCGGCCGGGAAGGTGAAGTTGGTCGGATCGTAGAAGGCGCTCTCCTTCAATCCGGGCTCCATGCCGTCCGGCAGGTTGTGCGCGGTGTAGGCCGCCAGCGCGACCATCGGCAGCGCGATCGACTTGTCGGTGCCGGTCACCTTGAACTCGCCGTTCTCGATGACGATGTCGCCTTCCGACGCCTCGAGTGCGTGGGCCGCGATCTTCTTGGCCTTGGCCTCGACCTTCTCCATCGCCTTGAGAATGGCGGTGAGGCCGACGGCCGCCGAGCGCGAGCCGTAGGTACCCATGCCGAACTGCACCTTGTCGGTGTCGCCATGGACGATCGAGACCTGGCTGATCGGCACGCCCAGGCGGTCGGCGATCAGCTGGCAGAAGGTGGTCTCGTGGCCCTGGCCGTGGCTGTGCGATCCGGTAAGCACCTCGATGGTGCCGACCGGGTTGACGCGGATCTCGGCCGATTCCCACAGGCCGACGCCGGCGCCGAGGCTGCCCACCGCCTTCGACGGCGCGATGCCGCAGGCCTCGATGTAGCAGGACAGGCCGATGCCGCGCAGCTTGCCCTGCGCCTTGGCGGCCGCCTTGCGCGCCGGGAAGCCGGCATAGTCGATCGCCTTCATCGCCGCGTCGAGCGACGCGTTGAAGTCACCGGTGTCGTAGGCCATGATCACCGGGGTCTGGTGCGGGAACTGGGTGATGAAGTTCTTGCGGCGCAGCTCGGCCGGGTCGACCTTGAGCTGACGCGCCGCCGTTTCCACCAGCCGCTCCAGCAGGTAGCTCGCCTCGGGACGGCCGGCGCCGCGATAGGCGTCGACAGGGGTGGTGTTGGTGTAGACGCCCATCACCTCGGCATAGATCGCCGGGATGTTGTACTGGCCCGACAGCAGGGTCGCGTACAGATAGGTCGGCACCGACGACGAGAACAGCGACATGTAGGCGCCGAAATTGGCGTGGGTCTTGACCCTGAGGCCAATGATCTTGTTGTCGCCGTCGAACGCCATCTCAGCCTTGGAGATGTGGTCGCGGCCGTGCGCGTCGGTCAGGAACGCCTCGGTGCGGTCGCCGGTCCACTTCACCGGACGGCCGACCTTCTTGGAGGCCCACAGCGCCACCATCTCTTCCGGATAGATGAAGATCTTGGAGCCGAAGCCGCCGCCGACGTCGGGCGCGATCACGCGCAGCTTGTGCTCGGGCGCGATGTTGTAGAACGCCGACAGCACGAGGCGGGCGACGTGCGGGTTCTGCGACGTGGTGTAGAGCGTGAAGTGCTCCTCGGCGGCGTCATAGTCGGCGATCGCCGCGCGCGGCTCCATCGCGTTCGGCGCCAGGCGGTTGTTGGTCAGCTCGAGGCTGACGACGTTGGCGGCCTTGGAGAAGGCGGCGTTGACGGCGGCCTCGTCGCCGATATGCCAGTCATAGACGACGTTGCCGGGGGCTTCCGGGTGGAGCTGCGGCGCGCCGGCCTTCAGAGCGGAGGGCATGTCGGCCACCGCCGGCAATTCCTCATATTCGACCACGACCGCTTCGGCGGCGTCGCGCGCGAGGTTCTTGCTGTCGGCGATCACGACGGCGACGGCCTGACCGACGAAGCGCACGGTCTCCGGCGCCATCGCCGGCCATGCGCCCATCTTCATCGGCGAGCCGTCCTTGGAGGTGATGGCCCAGCCGCAGATCAGGTTGCCGACCTTGTCGTCGACGATCTGCTTGCCGGTCAGCACCGCGACCACGCCCGGCATCGCCTCGGCGGCCGAGGAGTCGATGCTCTTGACCTTGGCGTGGGCGTGCGGGCTGCGGATGAAATGGGCATAGGTCATGCCCAGAAGCTTGATGTCGTCGACATACCGGCCCTTGCCGGTGATGAAACGCTTGTCCTCCTTGCGGACGACGCTTGCGCCAATGCCTTCCATACCCATGCGAATCTCTCCCCTACCGGAGTTTTGCTGTCCCGCCGCGGCCATCGCGCGCAGCGGTCGTGGTCTCGGTATTGATTGAAGACGTCGAAAGCCGACGGTCCGGCAGCCTTTATTACTCGGCGGCCTGGGCGACCTTCATGCGGCCCGCGGCGTCGAGCACGGCCTTGACGATGTTGTGATAGCCGGTGCAGCGGCAGATGTTGCCCTCGAGCTGCTCGCGGACGGTGGCCTCGTCGAGCTCCCCTCCGTGGCGGTGCACAATATCGATGGCCGACATGATCATGCCGGGCGTACAATAGCCGCATTGCAGGCCGTGATTGTCGCGGAAGGCGGCCTGCATCGGGTGCAGTTCGTCGCCCTTGGCGATGCCCTCGATGGTGGTGACGTTGGCGCCGGCAGCCTGGCCGGCGAGCACGGTGCAGGACTTCACGGCCCGGCCGTCGATATGGACGACGCAGGCGCCGCATTGGCTGGTGTCACAGCCGACATGGGTCCCGGTGAGATTGAGATGATCACGCAAGAGGTGCACGAGCAGGGTGCGATCCTCGACCTCAGCCGAGACCGCTTTGCCGTTCACCGTCAGTTTGACTGTCGACACGAGTAACCTCCCGATGAATTATTCTTATTCTGATTAGAAACAGCGCCCTCAGAACTTTGCAACTCGAATTTTCGTCTGAGATGTCATTGCGACGTCTTGTACGAGCCGTCGCGATTCGGTCGCATCTGCCCGCCGCGGAGGAGGAGCCCGTTGGGTGTCGCCTCGACGCCGGACTGTATGCGGGTGCTGCCCATTTACTGGACCTTAGCCATTGTGACCTAGATTTGATCACGTTCGGGTGCGCTGCGCCCGGCTGGCCCGTTCTGGTCACACTCGAGAATCGACGTCGGGGGTTGGGAATGTCTGCGCGTCTGGCGCCGCAGTCGCGGCGTGGCAACGGTCTTGCCTTGCGCTTCCGCGCCAAGATATTTCTCGGCTTTGCGGTCGTCCTGGCGATCTCCGCCGCCAGCATCGGGTTTGCGTATGTCGGCTTCGAGAAGGTGGCGGCCGCCGTCGAATCCTACCGGATCAGCGTCGCCGAGGCCGATGCTGCCAGGACCATCGACCGCGAGCTCGTCTCCTATCAGGCGCTCGCGCGCTATTTTGCGCTGACCGGAAAGCCGGAGGACGAGGCGGCGGCCACCGCCGCTCAACAGTCGTTGCAGACCGCGATCGACAAGTCGATGGCGGCGGCCGGCGCGGCGGACCGGCGCGCCCAGCTCAGCAAGCTGCAAGCGCAGTTTCAGACCTTCGCCAAGATCTTTTCCGAGATTGTCACGCTGACGCGCGACAACGCCAAGCTGGCCACGGATCAGATCGGGATCCTTGGCAACAAGATCCGCTTCAAGTTCGACGATCTCGCCGATACGGCGGCGCTGGCGGGGCTTCCGACAGTGCAGACCACGGCCAAGGACCTGACCGGCCAGTATCTCACCGCCTCAGCCCTGGTCGGCACCTTCCTGGCCAAGCCGGATCCGAAGACGGCCGATGGTGCCATCGCCCGGACGCGCTTCCTGGAGACGTCGCTGGTTACGATCTACGCCAATGACGAGAAGATCACCCAGCGCGTTGCGGAGCTCGGCGACCTCATCAAGCAGTACCGTGCCGCCTTCATCAAGTTCTCCGACAATTCGAAGGCGCTGGCGAAACTGGTGCAGGACATGGGCTCGGCAGCGACCGAGATTCTCGGCCTGTCGGGCGGGCTGCGGTCCGACCTCGCGGCCGACCAGCAGCGGATCGAGGCCGCCAGCAAGGCGACCATCGGCGAGATCGAGCGGCTGATTGCGATCCTGGCGATCGGCGGCCTGGCACTCGGTGCCGCGCTGGCCCTGATGCTCGGCAACGGCATCTCCAAGCCGATGATCACGATGTGCAAGGCGATGCGCGAGCTCGCCTCCGGCAATTTCGATGTCCGTCTGCCGGGCCTCGGCCGCGCCGACGAGATCGGCGAGATGGCCGCGGCCGTCGAGGAGTTCAAGGTGCAGGCGGTGGCCAAGGCGGAGCGTGACGCAGCCAGCCAGGACGCCCAGAACAAGGTCGCCGGCGCGGCGCGCCGGGCCGAGCTGATCCGCTTTGCCGACCAGTTCGAGACCGCCGTCGGCTCCATCGTGTCCAACGTCTCGACCTCGGCGCAGCAGCTCGAACACGCCGCCTCGACGTTGACGCGGACCGCCGAGACCACCCAGTCACTGGCAAGCCGGGTCAGCGGCTCCTCGGATCAGGCCACCGGACGGATCCAGTCGGTGGCGAGCGCGACCGACGAGCTGTCGGCCTCGGTCAACGAGATCGGCCGCCAGGTTCGCGAATCCAACCGTATCGCCGAGTCCGCCGTGGCGCAGGCCGAGGAGACCGACGGCCGCATCGGCAAACTGTCGCGGGCGGCGCAGGAGATCGGCGACGTGGTCAAGCTGATCACCGCGATTGCCGAGCAGACCAACCTGCTGGCGCTCAACGCCACCATCGAGGCGGCGCGCGCCGGCGATGCCGGGCGCGGCTTCGCGGTGGTCGCCTCCGAGGTCAAGTCGTTGGCCGAGCAAACCGCCAAGGCGACCGACGACATCTCCAACCACATTTCCGGCATGCAGGCCGCGACCCAGGAGTCGGTGACCGCCATCAAGCAGATCGGTGGCACCATTCGCCAGATCTCGACCATCGCCTCGTCGATCGCGACCGCGGTCGAGCAGCAGGGCGGGGCGACCCAGGAGATCGCCAGGAACGTGCAGAGCGTCGCCGCCGGCACGCAGGCCGCGGCGACCGACATCACCCAGGTCAATCGCGGTGCGACCCAGACCGGCGAAGCCTCGGAGGAGGTGCTGCGCTCGGCCCAGTCGCTGTCGTCCGAGAGCGCAAGGCTGCGCGAGGAGCTCAACCGCTTCATGGCGAACATCCGCGCGGCGTAGCGGCGCTGGATCGGCCACTGCCCGCTCCATCGCTGCCCGATCATTTGCCGCGATAGCCGCCTCACATTCCGCTGTCGTCCCTGCGAACACAGGGACTCATACGCCGCGGCGGTCGTGTGACGGGTGGTATTGATCGCCTGCCCCAATCCTGCATCACGCGGTATGGGTCCCGGGTCGGCGTCCGCCGACGCTTCGCGTCAGCGGACTTGCCCGGGACGACAGTTGTGTGTGAACGCGGGACAGGGGGCCAACTTGCGGGCAACGCCACTGGCACGCCTTCCTCAGCCGAGTTCCCCCGCCATTCCCGGAACCCACGGTCCGACGAGACGTTGAGTCGCAGCGGCGGGACATCGCTGCCGCAATTGCTTCATCCTCTCCGGTCAAGTTGTCGGTGCTGTCTCGCGCCGTCGCAGTGGGATTCCATGGCACCCCGGCAGGCATCGTTCCCCAATCTGCGCGTCATCACATCGGAGCCGCCCGGCGAGGCCGCGCGGAAACCGTCGGCTGACGACGACCGCATCATCGAGACCAACATCCCCGCGCGGCTCGATGATCTCCGCTGGAGTCCGTTCCACACCCGCGTGGTGCTGGCGCTCGGCATCACCTGGGTGCTCGACGGGCTCGAGGTGACACTCGCCGGCGCGCTGTCCGGTGCGCTCAAGCAGAGCCCGACCCTGCACTTCTCCAATCTCGACATCGGGCTGGCCAACAGCGCCTATCTCGCCGGCGCCGTGCTCGGCGCACTCGGCTTCGGCTGGCTGACCGACCGCATCGGCCGTCGAAAACTGTTCTTCATCACGCTGGCGCTTTATCTGTCCGCGACCGCGGCCACCGCCTTGTCGTGGAATGTCGCGACCTACGCGCTGTTTCGTTTCCTCACCGGTGCCGGCATCGGCGGCGAATACACCGCGATCAACTCGACGATCCAGGAACTGGTGCCGGCGCGCTATCGCGGCTGGACCGACCTGATGATCAACGGCAGCTTCTGGCTTGGAGCCGCGCTCGGTGCGGTCGGCGCCATCGTGCTGCTCGATCCGGCATTCGCCGGACCGGACGTCGGCTGGCGGCTGGCCTATGGCATCGGCGCCTGTCTCGGCCTCGTCGTGTTGATCATGCGCATGTGGATTCCGGAAAGTCCGCGCTGGCTCATGATCCACGGCTACCCCGAGCAGGCGCATGACATCGTCACTGCGATCGAGCGCGACGTCACCGGCCACGACCGCGAGGAGCGCGCGACATCGCTGCCCAAGATCAAACTGCGCATGCGCGATCATACGCCGCTTGCCGAGGTCGCACGCACGCTGTTCTCGGTCTATCGCCAGCGTTCCCTCGTCGGCCTGACCCTGATGATCGCGCAGGCGTTCTTCTACAACGCGATCTTCTTCACCTTCGCGCTGGTGCTGACCGACTTCTACGGCATCAAGGCCGATCACGTCGGCTGGTACATCCTGCCCTTCGCGGCCGGCAACGTGCTCGGCCCGCTGCTGCTCGGCCGCCTGTTCGACACGCTCGGCCGCCGGGCCATGATCACGTTCACCTACGGGGTCTCGGGCGTGCTGCTGGCGATCACCGGCTATCTGTTCTCGATTGACGTGCTGAGCGCGCAGACCCAGACCGCCGCATGGATGGTGATCTTCTTCTTTGCGTCGCCGGCGGCGAGTGCCGCGTACCTCACCGTGTCGGAGAATTTTCCGCTCGAGGTACGCGCGCTTGCGATCGCGCTGTTCTATGCTGTCGGCACCGGCATCGGCGGTGTTGCGGGGCCGGCATTGTTTGGCGCGTTGCTCGACAGTGGTGCGCGCGGTGCGGTCTTCGCCGGCTATCTGTTCGGTGCGGCGCTGATGGGCGTGGCGGCGTTCGTGGCCTGGCGCTATGCGATCGCGGCCGAGCGCAAGTCGCTCGAGCAGGTTGCGCGGCCGCTGGCCGTGTTGGAGTAGTCGCGCATGTCCGATAATTCCGAGTTGATCGTTCCTCAGACCTCCGTGCCCGCGGAGCTGGTTCCGACGCCGGTCAGCCTGGTGCCGCATCTGCGCGAGGTCGCGATCCTGCTCGATATCGACGGCACGCTGCTCGATCTCGCGACGACGCCGCGCGAAGTGTGGGTACCGCCTGGGTTGTCGGAGACATTGAACATCCTGATGCAGCGCACCTCCGGCGCGCTCGCACTCGTGTCCGGCCGGTCGTTGAACGACATCGATCTGATCTTCGCGCCCGAGATGTTTCCCGCTGTCGGCGGCCATGGCGCGGAGATGCGTCTGGCGGGCGGCAGCGAGGCCGACGCGATCAAGGCGCCGCCGCTGGACAAGGAACTCAAGCGCAGGCTTGCGGCGATCGCGAAGCTCAGTCCCGGCATTCTGCTCGAAGACAAGGGCTATTCGCTGGCGCTGCATTATCGGCTCGCGCCGCAAGCGGAGAAGGCGATCTACGAAGCGGTCTCGCGCATCCGCGCCGAGCTGCCGGGTGCGCCGATCGAGGTGCTGCCCGGCAAATGCGTCTGCGAGATCAAGCCGGCCGGCTTCACCAAGGCGAGCGGCGTGCGCGAGCTGATGCGGCATGCGCCGTTCGAAGGGCGCAGGCCGTTCTTTATCGGCGACGACGTCACCGACGAATCGGTGTTTGCGATCATGCCTGACTTCGCAGGCCTGTCGTTCTCGGTCGGACGCCGCGCCCTCGGCGTCGACGGGCATTTCGACGCACCGGATGACGTGCGCGCATTTCTTTCGCAATTGGCGCAACTCGGAACTAATTCGACATCTTCACGATAAGCCTCGTAGTTCCATCTGCGTGGTGTTCGCACATCGTGCGTGATGTCTTCGATTAGAAATGCTCTGAGATGGCGTACGCTGCGATGACATCGCGCGGCTGCCTGAATTTGGTTTCAATTGGTTGAAAGGGTGGCCCGGAACCATATTGATGAACAGCTGTTAACCGACATGACCAACAGGAGGGGAGCTGTGAACCTCGTCGTGGTTTCGAATCGGGTGGCGCGTGGCAAGGCCAACGAGCCAATGACCGGCGGACTTGCGGCAGCTCTGCTGCCCGTTGTGGAAAAATCCGGGGCAGTATGGGTGGGTTCCTCTGGTCGTGTGCGTGATGGCGCGCAGATGGAACCGATCGCGGAGATCGAACAGCTCGGTGAGGGCGCGCTGGCGCTGCTGGATCTGCCGGCGGCACATTATGCCGGCTACTACGAAGGCTTCGCGAATTCCGCACTGTGGCCGGCGCTGCACTCGCGCAGCGATCTGATCCGCGTCTCTCAGGACGACTACGACTCCTATCGCGAGGTCAACGCCTTCGTCGCGCGTGCGCTGCTGCGCTTCCAGAAGCCGGACACGCTGTTCTGGATCCAGGACTATCACTTCCTCTCGCTCGGAGCCGAGCTGCGCAGGCTGGGCGTGAAGAGTCCGCTCGGATTCTTCCTGCACACGCCGTGGCCGGCGCGCGGCGTCATCGACAGCGTGCCGAACCACCGCGATCTCGTCACGGCGATGCTTGCCTATGACCTGATCGGCTTCCAGACCGAGGACGATCGCGAAAACTTCACCGCCTGCGTCCGCGCCGATCTCGGCCTGCAGGTGCGCGACGGCATCGTCAAGTCGCTGCATGGCCGCACCCGTCTCGCGGTGTTTCCGATCGGCATCGATGCCGACAGGTTCGCGCAGCAGGCGGCGAAGGCGGTCGCGCATCCGGACGTCTCGCGGCTGCGCCGCAGCCTGCACGGCGAGAAGCTCGCAATCGGCGTCGACCGGCTCGACTACTCCAAGGGGCTCGTCAACCGCATCAACGCCTTCGACCGGATGTGGACGATGCACCCGGCCTTGCTGCGTACTGCGTCGCTGCTGCAGATCGCGACACCGTCGCGCGAGGCGATCGAGGCCTATGGCCAGCTGCAGAGCGAGGTGGCTCGCCTGGTCAGCGATGTGAATGGCCGCCATGGCGAGGCCGATTGGACGCC
The DNA here is from genome assembly GCF_051167715.1 of Bradyrhizobium sp. HKCCYLS20291. Taxonomy (NCBI): domain Bacteria; kingdom Pseudomonadati; phylum Pseudomonadota; class Alphaproteobacteria; order Hyphomicrobiales; family Nitrobacteraceae; genus Bradyrhizobium; species Bradyrhizobium sp. HKCCYLS20291. The sequence goes on from NZ_JBNPTO010000003.1 coordinate 66,417, forward strand.
GATCCGCTATCTCAACAAGGGTTATGGCCAGAGCGTTCTGGCGGGACTCTATCGTAGCGCGCAGGTCGGTGTGGTGACGCCGCTGCATGACGGCATGAATCTCGTCGCCAAGGAATATGTCGCAGCCCAAAGCCCGGTCGATCCCGGCGTGCTCGTGCTGTCGAAATTCGCCGGTGCCGCCAACGAGCTCGATGCCGCGCTGCTGGTCAATCCGCACGACATCGACGGCATGGCCCGCACCATCGCGCTGGCGCTGGCGATGCCGCTGAATGAGCGTCGGATGCGCTACGAGATCCTGATGGCCAAGCTGCGGCGCCATTCCATCCAGCAATGGTTCGCGGATTTCCTCGAGGCGCTGCAGGACGGTGATAGCGCCGAGATCGAGCCTCTGCCGGCGCCGTCGGCCGGCTTCCTCGCCGGACGGCTGGCGTCATCGAGCGCGCGCTATCACTGAGCCTTTACGGCTGATCGCGCCGTTGCGCCCTTGGCCGTCCCCTCAATGGCAGTACGAAACGCCGTCCAGCACCGCGCAGCGCAGCTTGTTCGGCGAGCTCGGATTGTCCATCGGCACCATGCCGTTGCCCTGGCCGACGAATACGCCGGGCCCAACCACCACCGAGGCCTTGTTGCCGACGATCACCGAGGGGTGCGGCTTGAGGCTGGACTTGGTCCCGTCCGGCCACAGGATGGCGTCGCCCTGCCAGATGCCCTTGCGGCCGTCGTCACAGGTGACGTCGACGCCCTGCCGGGTGCATTGATCGGCCCGCGCGGCGCCGATTGCGGCCATGCAGAGGGCCGCGGTCAGCATCAGGACGGAGCGGAAACGGGGGGATTGCGGCATGGGCACATGTCCTCGTGGGCCGCCCCGACCAGGGAGCGCAAATCAGTGGTCGCGCCATCGCTGCGGCCGGTTCACCAGCCCCCGCAGGCCTCTGACGGGGCACCGCTCCAACTCGGAGATCGGCCCGATTTTCGATCTTTCGCAAGGATTTGGAGGAAATTTGGCCCGAACCGCTCCACCCCGCTTGCAAAACGCCCCCGACCCCGCCAAGAGAGGGCCGCCGGAGAGATGGCCGAGTGGCTTAAGGCGCACGCTTGGAAAGCGTGTGTGCGGGAAACCGTACCGTGGGTTCGAATCCCACTCTCTCCGCCAGCATGGGCTCCAGCGCCGGTTCTCTGGGCGATGTCGGCGGCGAAAAAGCCCAGCATATGCGGGCATTTCTTATTTCGGGTCCGTTAGGTCAAATCTGGCGAGGGGTCGATTTTTCTCCGAATCGGCGGTTTTTCTCCGGACCCAAACGACGAGCTCCCGCAGCCGTCGCGGTTTCGGGAGTCTTGCTTTACGGTTCCTTTTGCCGTTCGGCCGCGATCCAGCCGGGACGGTCTCTATCCCGTACAGCGTCGGATCGATTTGCCCGCCCTTGGCGACCGGCGATGCTGCAGTGCTGGTCAGGCCGGCCAGCACTGGGTGCCGCCGTCGATGCGCAGCACTTGCCCCGAAACGAAAGCGCCCATCGGGCCTGCGAAGAATTCGACGACGCGCGCGACCTCGTCGACAGTGGCGATGCGGTCGAGCGTGCCGGTCTCGACCAGGCGGTCCGGGTCGACAGCGCGGGTGCCGAGGAAGCGGCCGGTGCGGGTATCGCCAGGCGCGATGCAGTTGACGGCGATGTCGTACGGGCGGAGCTGATCGGCAAGGCAGCGCGTGTAGTGCGTCACGCCCGCCTTCGCCACCGCATAGATCGCACTGTTGGTGCGGCCCTTGAAAGCGGCGACCGAGCCGAGCGTGACGATGCGGCCGCGGCGGCGCTCCATCATGCCGCGCGCAACTGCCTGGCAGGTCAGGATCGTCGAGAGCAGGTTGCGATCGAGCACCGCGCGGACATCGGCCTCCTGAATGTTGACCGCGTCGTTCGGGTCCGGCTTGCCGCCGCCGGCCGCGATATCACCGCCTGCATTGTGAACGAGAATGTCGATGGGACCGAGGGCCGCCTCAGTCTCCGCGATGACTCTTGAAATGTCGTCGGCCTTGGTCAGGTCCCCGAGCGCCCGCATGGTGCGGACGCCAAGGGCGTTGCCGATCTCCGCGGCAACGGCGGTGAGCGTGGTGCCCTCGCCATACTCTGCCGGACCGTTCTCGCGCATGCCATGAATTGCTACATCGGCACCGAGCGCGGCCAGCTTCTCGGCGAAAGCGCGGCCCAGTCCGCGTCCCGCGCCGGTCACCAGCGCGACCCGGCCCGCCAGAGTCTTCGTCGCCTCACGCGATGCCATGATCTTCTCCTTTCAACAATGTCAATCCACCGCGAGATCGAGGCTGATCGCCAGCGCCTGAACCAGGCACATCGGGGCCACCAGGGTGCGTAGCGCCGGTTCGGGCATATCCTGGATCTCGAACACGACGCTCGCGCCGTCGGCGATGGGGCTCAGCAGGCTGTCGGTGATGGAAATGGTCGGCACTCCGCGCCCGACCAGCTCGGCGAACAGTCGCGCCGTATCGGGATAGTAGTTGCGGAAGCTGATCGCGACCAGCGCATCATCGCGCGTCGCCGTGTGCGACTGCTCGTGAATGCTGCCGCCGGTGCCGTCGAGCAGGACAACGCGCCGTCCGAGCTTGCGCAGCACGTAGGCGAGATGGGTCGCGACCGGAAACGAACCGCCGAGGCCGATCAGGTAGATGTCGCGCGCCTTGGCGAGCACTGCGGTCGCGGCGTCGAGCTCGCGCGCATGCACCGACTGGCTGAGCGCCGTCAGCGCCGCCTGCGCTTCCGAGACAAAGCGCGACAGCACCGCGGTCGGCTGACGGCCGAGCACCGACTTCTCCTCGCTCTTCATCCGCGCAAGCCGCGCCTTGTAGCTTGGCGCCACCCCGGCCACCAGGCGCGACCGGAACACCTGCTGCATCTCTGTGAAGCCGCCAAACCCGAGGGCGTGCGCGAAGCGCACGATCGCCGACGGCGGCACGCCCGAGCGCTGGGCGACCTCCGCGACGGTCCCGAGTGCGACATCCGTCGGGTGGTCGAGCACGAACTCGGCGATCTGCTGGAGGCGGCCGGAGAGAGCTCTATGACGCTGCGCGATCGCTCCGCGCAACTCGTCATAGTTCGTCGGGCCGGATGCCTTGTTCATCAATCGAATCTCCAGGTCGGTCCTCTCTCTCTAAGGACATTTTGTCGCGTGGATCAAATATTCCACTTTACAGAAAGAATAGAATGAATATTCTAATCGTCAACAACAAGACACTTCACGGTCGGGAGGGAACGATGAAGATGCGTCAGATTCCACGGCGAAGCGTTCTGAAGGGCAGCCTGATGACGGCAGTCATCGGCGGCACCGGGAGCTTCTTCGGCCCATGGCAGGTGAACCGTGCCTGGGCGCAGGGGAGCAAGCCGATCAAGCTCGGCCTGACCTGTGATGCGAGCGGCCAATACGGCAACAGCGGGCAGGATGATTTCCGCGGCATCAAGATGGCCATCGACGAGATCAACGCCAAAGGCGGCGTGCTCGGGCGCCAGATCAGCTTCATCACCGCCGACACGGAGACGACGCCGGCAACCGGCAGCCGCGTCGCCGAACGCTTCATCACCCGCGAGGACTGCACGATCCTGATCGGCGCGCTGCATTCCGGGGTTGCCAACGCCATCACCCAGGTCGCCAGCAAATACGGTGTGATCTACCTCAACACCAACTCCTCGGCGCCGAGCGAGGCCGGCGAGAATTGCTCGCGCGTCAAGTTCGTCTGGGACGGCAACGGCACCAACTTCTCCAAGGCGTCGGTCAAGAACGCGGTCGAGTCCATCGGCAAGAACTGGATGCTGCTGACCAACGACTATGTCTGGGGTCATACGACCTCTGCCGCCACCAAGGCGCAGGTCGAGGGGGCCGGCGGAAAGATCATCGACAATCTGCTGGTGCCGCAGAATACGCGTGACTTCACCGCCTATCTCCTGAAGATCCAGCAGGCCAAGCCGGATGTCGTGGCGACCGCGATCGGGGGCGACGACATCAAGGCGCTGCGCGAGCAGGTGGCGCAGCTCAAGCTCGACGGCAAGCCGGCCTGGATCAACAATCAGCAGGACTGGCCCGACGTCTGGGGCGCGCCGGACAGCCTGTTCGGCGTGTTCGGCACCACCTGGTATCACAAGCTGCCGCTGCCGGGCGTCGCCGAGTTCGTCAAGAAGTGGCAGGCCGCCAACAAGGACGGCCCGATTCCGGTGCCCGGCAATGTGTCCTACAACGGCTACATGGCGACGCGCGAATTGCTGCGCGCCATCGAGCGCGCCGGTTCGACCAACAACGTCAAGATCATCAAGGAGCTCGAGACCCTCAAGGTCTCCGCGACCGACCGCATGCAGCATTTCGACGCCTACATGGATCCGGCGACGCACCAGATGCAGCAGACGATCTATCTGGCACGGCGCAATGCCAAGCCTGCCGACACGACCGATCTATATGAGCTCATCAGCTGGACGGAGCCGAAAACAGCGGCCGACGATGCGGCGCCGGCCAAATGCAAGCTGACGCCGTATGAGCAGGTGCCGACGGTCGATTCCTGACAGCGGTTTTGTCAGGTCGCAGAAGGGCGGCGCCGGACGCGCCGCCGGCCCCGGGCCGCGTGCGCCGGGCGTAGGCAAAGCCAGTTGCGAGACCAGAATCCGTGTTCGACCTTCTTCCGCATCTCGTCAACGGGCTGACGCTCGGCCTCTTGTTCGCGCTGATCGCGCTCGGATTCATGCTCATTGTCGGGCTGATGGAGCAGATCAACCTGGCGCACGGCTCGCTGTTTGCGCTGGGAGCGTATGTCGCCATGCAGCTCACCGGGCCGCGCCCGCCGCTGCCGGCGGATCTCGCCAAAGCATGGCTCGCGCTGCCGCTCGGCTGGCGCTACGCGGCGACGCTCCTGATCGCGCCGCTCGTCGTCAGCCTCGTCGGCATGGTCATCGAGGTCTGCATGCGGCGCACCTACGGCAAGGACCCGCTCTACGGCCTGCTGCTGACGTTCGGCGCGGCGATGGTGATCGAGGAGCTGATCCGCCTCGTCTGGGGCACGCGCGACTACGTCCTCCAGGTCCCGTCCGCGGTCAACGGCGGCTTCCTGTTCGGAGACCTGATCTGGTCGACCTATCGCTTCTACGCAGCCGGCATCGCGGCGGCGATCATCGGCCTGGTCTGGCTGCTGATCGAGAAGACCTCGTTTGGTGCGACGGTGAAGGCCGGCGCCCATGACAGCGAGATCGTGCGCGCGCTCGGCATCAATCTGGCGCGGCTGAGGCTGCTGGTCTTCGTGTTCGGCACCATGCTCGCGGCGATCGCCGGCATCATCGTCGCGCCGATCTGGGGCATCCGTCCGCATATGGGCGTCGATGCCGTCATCCCTGCGTTCCTCGTCATCGTGCTCGGCGGCGTCGGAAGCTTCTGGGGGGCCGTTGTCGCCGGCCTGCTGGTCGGGCTGTGCGTCGGTCTCGCCGGAGCCTACGCGTCCGAATGGTCGCTGCTGTCAATGTACATTCTGCTCGTTGCCGTCGTGACGTTCCGTGCGCGCGGCCTGTGGGGCAAGAAGAGCGTGCTCGAGGTCTAGGACATGATCGTGGGTTCGTCGACTTCGTCCGATGCGGTGCGCCTCGTCACGCCGACGATGCTGGTGCTCTGGCTCGTGCTCGCAACCGTGCCGCTGTGGATCACGCAGATCGGGCTTTATCCGTATCTCGGAATCGAGATTCTGATCTGGGCGCTCTATGCGCTGGCCTTCAACCTGGTGCTGGGCACCGCCGGATTGCCGTCGTTCGGGCACGGCGCGTATTTCGGCATCGGTGCCTACGCGTTCGGACTGTGTCAGTTCGATATCGCCGCCAATCTCTGGATCTGCCTCGCCGTCGCCGCGCTCGCGGCAGGGGCCGCCGGAGCGCTCGTGGCGCTGTTCATCTCCCACCGCCGCGGCATCTACTACGCCTTCATGACGATCGCCTTCGGTCAGATCTTCTGGACGCTGTCGATCAAGTCGCACCGCATCACCGGCGGCGAGGATGGTCTGCTCAAGATCAGGCGGCTGCCGGCCGATTTCGGCCTGGTGTCGTTCGATCTCACCGACAATGTCGCGTTCTACTATTTCGTGCTCGCGGTCTTCGCGATCGGCGTCGTGGTGTTGTGGCGCCTGGTGCACTCGCCCTACGGCCGCGTGATCGCCGCCATCAGGCAGAGCGAGGTCCGCGCCGCCCATCTCGGATACAATGTCTGGCTCTACAAGGCCTCGGTCTTCACGCTGTCGGCCGCGTTGTCCGGCTTTGCCGGCGGCCTGTTCGCGATGGCGCAGCTCGCTGCATTCCCGGATGTCATGAGCCTTCACCAGTCCGGCTATGTCGTGATGATGACGCTGGTCGGCGGTGGCCTCGTCAGCTTCTGGGGCCCGGTGATCGGTGTGTTGCTGTTCCTTACCGCGCGTGACGTGATCGGGGCACTGACAAACGCCTGGATGCTCTACTTTGGTCTGCTGTTCATGGCGATCGTGCTGTTCCGCCCTGAGGGCATCGCTGGTGCGGTCGCAGCGACCGTGCAGCAGCAGTCGTTCAATGCGCTGCGCCGGCGCGGCAGCTCCGCGATGCGGCTGTTGTTCGGAGGCGGGCGATGAGCATGATCGAGGCCGCAGGCGTGCATGTCCGCTTCGGCGACCGCGTGGTGCTGGAGAGCGTCGATCTGGCGGTTGCCGAGGGCGAATTCCACGGCGTGATGGGGCCGAACGGCGCCGGCAAGACCACCTTCTTCAACGTCCTCACCGGCCGGGTGAAGCCCGATCGCGGATCGATCCGGCTCGGCGGTGAGGACGTCACCGGCCTGAGCCCGCATCGCATCGCCGCCAAGGGCATTGCCCGCTCGTTCCAGATCATGACGCTGTTCGACGAGTTCTCGGCCCGCGACAACGTCATGATGGGCCTGCCCACCTTTCGCGCGCGCGGTCTCGACATGATCCGCGCGGCGGCCGGCGACCGCGGCCTCCTCGACCAGGCGTCCGGAGCGCTTGCGGCGGTCGGGCTTGCCGACAAAGGGGACGTTCGCGCCAAGGATCTGTCCTATGGTGACCGTCGCGCGCTGGAGATCGCGGTCGCGCTGGCCCAGGCGCCGCGGGTGCTCTGCCTCGACGAGCCGACCTCCGGCCTCGGCTCCGACGGCGTGCAGCGGCTTGCTGCCCTGGTCGCGCGGTTGAAGGGCAAGCTCACGATCGTCGCCATCGAGCATGACATGGAATTCCTGTTCTCGCTCGCCGACCGCATCTCGGTCATTCATTGGGGGCAGGTGGTCGCGCGCGGCACGCCGCAGGAGCTGCAGCAGAACGAATGGGTCCGGCGCTCCAATCTGGGAAAATTCGCATGATCCTGGAGGTGGACGCGGTCGATACGTATTACGGCGAGACCCAGGCGCTGTTCGGAGCCTCCATCGCCATCGCTGACGCAAAGGTCTTTGCGCTGCTCGGGCCGAACGGTGCCGGCAAGACCACCATGCTCCGCTCGATCCTCGGGCTGACGCGGCCGCGGCGCGGCGCGGTCCGATTCGACGGCCGCGACGTGACGCGCGAGCCGACGCATGAGATCGCGCGCGCGGGCATCGGCTGGGTGCCCGACGACCGGCGGTTATGCCCAACCCTCTCCGTGGCGCGCAACCTGGCGATTGCGCAGAAGCGTACGCGCTTTCGGCGTTGGACCGTCAAGGAGGCGAGCGAGATCTTCTCGCCGCTCGCCTATCTGATGGAGCGCGACTGCGAAAACCTGTCGGGCGGCGAGATGCAGATGGTGGCGATCGCGCGGGCGCTGATAGGCTCGCCAGGACTGGTGCTGTTCGACGAGCCGAGCCAGGGGCTCGCGCCAAAGATCGTCGGCGACGTGCTCGCTACCATCATGCGCATGAAGCAGGAGGGCATCGCCTCGCTTGTCGTGGAGCAGAATGCGGAGATTGCGTTGTCGGTTGCCGACCATGCCGCCGTGCTCGACCGCGGCCGGATCGTCTGGACCGGCGAGGCCGCCACGCTCCGCGACGACCGCTTGCTTCGTCAGCGTCTGCTGGGAGTCCAATAAGTGTCCGCACCTCTGCTCGTTCTCGATCGCGTCAGCAAGGTCTACACCAGCGGACGCGTCATCCGTCGCCCGACCTTCACGCTCAACGCCGATCTGTCGCTGGACGAGCCGGGCATCGTCGGTGTCGTCGGCCCGAACGGGGCAGGCAAGACCACTTTGTTCGAGATGATGACCGGCTCGAACGCACCGACCTCGGGCCGCGTGCTGGTCGCCGGCACCGACATCCACGGGGTCAAATATCGCGAGCGCGACCGGCTCGCGATCCACTATCATCAGTCCTATCAGGTCAGACGCTTTCGCAAGCGGATTCCGTCGGCGCTCCTGGCGCCGTCGCCGACGGCGACACCGCTCGTGCATCTGTTCGACGAGCCGCAGTTCAACCTGCAGGACGGTTATATCGGCTTCATGCTCGATTTCTTCCGCAAGCTGGCGGGCGAGGGCAGGCTGGTGATCCTCTGCATGCATCCGACGGCGTCCTGGCATCTGGACATTCTCGCCGAGATCGCCGGCCGCTTTCTGTTCGTGGCCGGCGGCGGGGTCACGCAGGTTGCGGACTTTCGCTCCCTGGTCACCGAGCCGCGCTTCCGTCTCTATCTCGGACCGGAGATGACGCGCGCGGCGGATGCGATATGTCATGACGCCGGTTGAATCCGGCAACGCGAACGACAGGAGAGTCCAGTGGCCTATTCGAGCACAGAGCTTTTCATTGCCGGCCGATGGCGTCCCGCCCAATCGGGCAACGTCATCGATGTCAGAAATCCAGCGACCGAAGAGGTGATCGGCAGCGTCGCCCATGCCGGAAAGGCGGACCTCGACGAGGCGCTGGCTGCCGCTGCTGCCGGCTTCAAGGTCTGGCGCAACGTCGCGCCGTTCGAGCGCTGTCGCATCATGCGCAAGGCTGCCGCAATCATGCGCGAGCGCAATGACGAGATTGCGCCGCTCCTGACGATGGAGCAGGGCAAGACGTTGGTCGAAGCCAAGATGGAGGCGATGGCCGCCGCCGACGTCATCGAATGGTTCGCCGAGGAAGCCAAGCGCGCCTATGGCCGCCTCATCCCGGCGCGCGGTCCCGGCATCTACCAGATCGCGATGAAGGAGCCGGTCGGTCCAGTCGCGGCGTTCACCCCCTGGAATTTCCCGATCAACCAGGTCGTGCGTAAGCTCTCAGCCGCGCTCGCCGCCGGCTGCTCGATCATCGTCAAGGCGCCTGAGGAGACGCCGGCCTCGCCAGCCCAGCTCATTCGCGCGTTTGCGGATGCGGGCGTGCCCGATGGGGTCATCAACCTCGTCTACGGCGTGCCGTCGGAAATCTCCGAATACCTGATCCCGCACCCGGTGATCCGCAAGATCTCCTTCACCGGCTCCACCCATGTCGGCAAGCAGTTGAACGCGCTCGCCGGCCTGCACATGAAACGCGCCACCATGGAACTCGGCGGCCACGCGCCGGCAATCGTGTTCAAGGATGCCGATGTCACTTCGGCCGCAAAGATCCTGGCGGCGGCAAAGTATCGCAACGCCGGACAGGTCTGCATCTCGCCGACGCGCATGCTGGTGCAGGACGAGGTATTCCGTGAGTTCGTCGACACGTTCGTGGACAGCGCCAAGGCGTTCAAGGTCGGCAACGGCCTCGATCCGGACTCCAAGATGGGCTCGCTCGCCAACCCGCGCCGCGTTGCTGCGATCGAGGGCATGGTACAGGACGCAGTCGGCAAGGGCGCCAGGCTGGAGACCGGTGGGCACCGCGTCGGCAACAAGGGCTATTTCTACGCCCCGACCGTCGTCAGCGACGTGCCGAAGGAGGCGCGCGCCATGAACGAGGAACCGTTCGCGCCCCTGGCCCTGATCTCGCGCTTCTCGACCTTCGACGAAGTGGTCGAGGAGGCCAACCGATTGCCGTTTGGTCTCGCGTCCTATGCCTTCACCAGCTCGACCAGGACGGCCACTGCGATCGGCTCGGCCGTCGAAGCCGGCATGATGTCGATCAACAGCTTCGGTCTCGCGCTGCCTGAAGTCCCGTTCGGTGGCATCAAGGATTCCGGTTACGGCTCGGAAGGTGGCACCGAGGCGATGGAGGCTTACTTCAACACCAAGTTCATCTCGCAGACTGGCGTATGATCGGCAGCAGAGCTCAGCGGTGGAGGGCGAAGAGGTCAAGGGCGCATCGTGCAATTGAGGCAGCAATAGCTCAGGCTGCGCGGGCGCCGGACCTTTGCAGGCGTGGTGGCATGGACGGCAACTCGGCGTTCATTGCGGCCAGCGCCGATGAGCGGAGCGCGCTTATAGCGGCTTCTCTCTCACCTTCCACGTCCAGGCCTTGCTGAGCAACTGCAGCGCAAGGTCCTCCTTGCGGGCGGGGGTGACGTCGGCCGGGAGACTGCTGGACAACACCGCGCTGAAGTTCCGGTCGATCAAGGCCTGCGACACCCGATCCCTGTAGGCAGAGGCGAGCCTCAGTCCATCGCTCTGTTCGTAGACGCCGCGCGTCAAGACCGACGGCGCGGGAACGGTCACATAGAAATCAGCAATGCTGACGCTCAATCCCGTGCCCAAGCCGGGCGTCGACTCGCTATCCGACACGACCTCCTCGATTTCCTGCGGACAGTCCTTCCTCTCAGGCGTACTCTTCTGCTGCTTGGACACGCGGTACTCGAACGCGAAGTTCGGAAACAGGCTCGTCAGCTTGGCGCTGGAGATCGCGGTCGGCGTGCAGGGCGTTGCGCCGACGAAGTCGCTCTGAGCGAGGCTGAAATAGGTCTGTTGATACGATACGGTTGCAGCCTTGTCGGCGCCGCCGTTGTGATCCTCGATGGCGTGACGCATGGCCCGCATGACGACGTTGCGCGCGAGAACCGGATTGGCCTTCATCGCGGCCAGCGCCAGCTGCTTCCGTGCTCTGGTTTCGCTATCGGCAGCATCGGTGGTGATCGTGCGCTTGCCCGGATCGTAAAGGACCTGCTCCGCAAGCTCCGCCACGTAGTCGCCATAGGTGACGGACTGCTGGAGAAAGGCCGCATCGGCGAGCCAGCGCAATCTGGCCAGGAGTCCGGCGCCCTTCTTCTGACGTATCGCCTCCATCATGCCGGGCGTCGGCCCGTTGGTCGTGAACTTCGCCAGATCATCCGGCTCGACGAACAGAAAGAATCCGTCGTTTCGGCGCTTGGCGAAATCGATGATTGTCGACAGGCTGATGCCCATGTCCATCAGCCAATAGGCGTGAGGGCCGATGAGCGGCGCGTTCAAGATCGCCTGGAAGCGGCCATTGACGGGAGGATTGGGCGATTGCGGCAGGCGGCCGACGCAGAGCAACTCGCCCAGCGAGTCCGACAACACGTCGCTGTCGCTGCACTTGTAGTCCTCGAATCGCTTGCGGATATCATCCCGGGCGAAGGCGACATCGAGCTTGCGCGCGGTCTCGATGTCGCTGACAGGCTGCATTAGTCGGGCCAGGATGCGTGCCTGCGCCTTCCCGGGATCGGCTACGCGCAGGAGAAAGTCGCGCGCAGTCGCGAAGGCTCGCGTCTTCTGAGCCTGATAAGCCTTCATTGCCTTCTGGTAAGCGACGTCGCCGACGATCTGATCGGTCGGAAACAGCTCCGCCGCGATGATGTCGCCGGACCAGTTCGCCGGTTTGACCGTCGCGTTGAGGAAGGTGACGAAATTGCCGTAGCAATCAGCCACCGAGGTCGAGAGATTCACCGATTTGAGCAGCTCTTCGAGCGCCTTGCGGTCCGGAATCTCGAATTGACCGTTGAGAGGCGCGTCATAGAAGAGCGCGTTGCAGGCGCTCCAGCGATGGATGACGATGTTCTGGAGGATCTCCTGGTTCTGCAGAACCGTAGTCTCGATCCGATCGAGCTGCTGCGTCACTTCCTTCCTGAACTGATCCTGGGCCTTGGCCAGATCGGCGATGGCGTTCAGGGTCTTGATCTGCAGATCGATGACCGTATCGAGTTTCCGGTTCACCTCCGCGAACGATTCGCGCAGGAACTTCATGGTCTCGGCATGGCGCTGAGCCGCCGCATCCGGGGCACCGAGACCGACCAGCGAGGTCAGGCCGGCAATGCTGCCGAGGACGTCGCCGGTCGCAAACTTGACGACACTGCCCGCGACGGCCTGCGCCGCCTGCAATCCGTTCACGACATCGTTCGATACGCCGATGTTCCCCGCGATGGTGGCGAGATTGCCAAGCGCGCTCACCGTGCTCTGGATCGATGCGACGGTGTTCTCGATCGATTGCTGAGCCTGCAGCGACTCGACCAGCTTGGTGCGAGCGTCCCCGGCGATGTCCGGAAACAGTCCGCTTTCGACGGCCTGGATCTTTTGTGCGGTGCTCCAGCCGCTGTACGAGACTGCGGCCAGGCTGCGGATCGCCGTCGTGTTGCCGGCGACCTGGTCCTTGAGGGCGTTCAGCTTGACGTTCGCGATCTCCGCATTCCGGCTCAGGGCTCCCAGCCCGGCCTCGACCTTCTGCAGGCGCGAGCCCATTTCCTCCTGATAGGCCTTCAGATTGGATTGAAGGCTGGCAACCTTTCCCTTGATCGCAGCGACATCGTTGCCGATGGCTGCAGATCTCGCCAGGTTTTCGACGCCGAGATTGACTGCGAGATCCAGGCTTTCGGCCTCGAGCATCTGCAGCGCCCGGGGATCGCTCTGGAAGATCTCACTCATCTTCTGGCCTCCGATCTGGAGGTCCTTGACACGCGCCCTCAACTGGTCGGCCGTCATCGTCCTGAGTTGAACGTCGCTGATATGGCTGTTCTTCAGCCCTTGAGCCAGGATGCCGCGCGCGTCGTCCTGCGCCTTGTCGAGGATGGATTTGGTGATCGCATCACCGGCAAGCTTGGAACCCCATGCGGCGGCCGCGGCCGTTCCCTTGGACAGGGGCTCGGGGTCAGTGACCGCCGCATAGGTGAGCGCCGTGGTCTGAAAGTTGAAGTAGGCGGCAACCACTCCGGACGACGACCGTCCTTCGTTGATCTTCGCCTCGACCTTGTAGGCGAGGCGGCTGAAGTCGTCGGGCGCCGTCTCGATCTTTCTGGTGTCGCGATATTGCGTCAGCAGCGCACTGCCGATCGCGGGCCCGAATTCCAGCGCGGCGAGGCCGATCGAAGGCGGCTCCGCCGCCAGGGCCGGCTGAATCAGGAGCGCGGCGACGGCGCAGCCGAGCAGATGCCGGGCCAGGTTCGTCTCGCAGGTGCCAGGATCGCCTTGGAGCCGGATCATTTGCCCTGCTCCTTGTCGAGCCGCGCAGTCAGCGCATCGATCGCTTTGGACAGCGACTCGACGTTCTTGCTCAATAGCTCGTTACTGGCCGTGAGCTCGCTGACCTTCTTCTCGAGCGCCACCGTGGCTTCAATGTTCTTCCTGGAATTCTTGATCTCGTCGGTTGCGCCCAGAGCGCCAAACTTCAGGCAGACGCCGGTCGAATCTTGGGGGTTGCGGATCACATAGTATGTGCCGCTGGGACAACTCGCGTTTCGGCCCTGCGGAAACCCGGTCGCCTCTATCAGCACGTCCTGCGCAAGAGAGGGATGTGAGCCGATAACAACAATCGCCAAAGTCAAACCCGCAATACGCATCAGTTAGCCTCACTCGATAATGAAAAAATCGATAGTGGCGCGCACGCTATTTCGCGCCGAGCTGGTCAATCCGTGCGGTCAGGGCATCCAGCGCCCCGGACACCGCCTTCAAATCCTTCTCGAGAAGTTCGTTCTTCGCGGTGAGCTCCTTGATCCGCTCCTCCTGGAGGGCCAGCGCAGCACTCTGCTTCTGAATGGTCTGCCAGGCCGGGTCTCTGGCGAAATCGACCGTGTGAAGACACAGGACGAGCGCAGGCAGATTGTAGACACCGGTCGTCTCGCTCGTCCTGATCGCGTAGCTGCTACCCTGCGGACAGGTGATGTTGTTGCCGTTTCCGCTCCCTTGGACAGGATTTGCGAGGTAGGTCTGCGCGGCAGCGGACTGAGCGACGAAGCAGCACGTCAGCGAGATGAACGCCCACAACCGAGGATCGGTGCATCGGGTCGCCCAGGCGTAACGAATGACGGATGCAGTCTTTGATGAACTCATGGCTCCCTCTTCGGGCGGAGCCGCTTGCGCTCAACCATTCTGCCGGCAGCGACGCAGAACGATTTCAGCACGGGCCCCACACCCCCCGGGGCAAATGTAAGCCCAAGCCGAACGCCCTGTCATCCTTGCGCTGCAACGGACAGGTCTTGCAGCCATCGGTTACCACTCACCGTCGTTCGAGCTGGTCGAGGCGCGCCGTGAGCGCGTCGAGCGCCGTCGTCACGGTCTTGAGATTGTTCTCGAGCAGGTCGTTGCGCGCCTGCAGCTCGCGGGCGAGCTTCGTCAGGTCGTCCATCAAGGCGATGTGGGCGGTGATGCCATCGACGTTTGGAATTCCGCTGCTGGCTTGCGCGATCAGCGTCGGTCCCTCGGTGACGGTCCAGTTGTTTCCAGCCCGGCTGACCGTCAGCGAAAAGGAGATCGCCTGTCCGACATTCCAATCCGGAAAGTGCGCCGGATTTCTATCCGCCATGACCGTCGTCGCCAATCCAGTGACCGCTAGAGGTTCAGACACGCCTTTCCTCCCCCGAGTGCTTGCGTTCCCGCACAAATCTAGAGCGCATCCTGGATTTGAGTCAAAGGAGGGATGTTGAATCAACGGGACCGTAAAATGACCAATCCTGGTGGCGGTCGCGGCGCAGATCACGCGCCTTTACCTGTGCGGGACCGCCGATATGAGATGCGCGTCGGTCATCAGTTCGATACCGGTGGGGCGGGATGCTGCCGCTGAAGGGGAGGCAGCACCCCCGCAAGGATGAGGGCGGCATTCCGAAACTGCGGGACTATGGCCGCACGAATGCTCTAGAATCGTCAATGCGCCGCGCATTCACGCCAGGTGCCCCTCTTACGCCACGCCCAGCCTTCCCGAAATGCCGCTCGTCATCGCCGACCCTGCCATTCTGCGCGTCCTGATCGTGCTCGCCGTCACCCAGCTGATCGCCTGGGGAACGCTCAGCCTGCCGGCGGTAATCGGCCGGGCCATGGCGGCGGATCTGGAGATGGACCTGACGGCGATCTTCGCCAGCACGACGGTGCTGTACATGTCGATGGGGCTGTGCTCGCCGCTGCTGGCGCGGCCGTTCGTCAAGCAGGGCGGCCGCCGCGTCATGATCGCGGGCACGGTGTTGGCGGCGCCCGGCTACGTGCTGCTGTCGGTCGCGCAGGGGCCGCTGACATACTATGCGGCCTGGCTTCTGCTCGGTATAGCTGGCAGCGCAACGCTCTCGACCGCCTCCTACATCGTCCTCAACGAGATCGCCGGGCCGCGCGCCGGCCGAGCGATCGGCGCCCTGATGCTGGTCACCGGCCTGTCGAGTAGCATCTTCTGGCCGCTCACCTCGGCGCTGTCGGCCTATGTCGGCTGGCGCGGCACCTGTCTCGTTTACGCCGGCCTGCTGCTCGGCGTGTCGCTGCCGCTGTTCGTGTTCCTGCTGCCGCGTCGCGTCCACGACCATCTGTCGCCCGGAGCGGGCGCGGCCACGCCGACCCCTGCAGCCACGCCGGCGCGCAGCACGTTCTATCTGCTGGTCGGCGCCTCCGGCCTCAACGCCTTTGTCGCCTTCGGCATGGGGGCCGTGCTGATCGAGCTGCTGAAGGCCGAAGGCCTCTCGCCTGCTGAGGCGATCGGCTTCGGCTCGATGCTGGGCGTCATCCAGATCAGCGCCCGCGTGGTCGACTTCCTCGGCGGCGGCCGTTGGGACGGCATCGCCACCGCGATCGTCGCGGGGCTGGCGCTGCCGGCGGCGATGCTGCTGCTGATGCTGAGCCATGGCTCGCATGTCGCCATCGCGCTGTTCATGCTGATCTACGGCCTCGGCAGCGGTGCGCTCGCCGTCGCGCGTGCGACCATGCCGCTGGTGTTCTACGACAAGGCGGCGTTTGCCCGGGCCTCGGCGCAGATCGGTCTGCCGATGAACGTGTTGTCAGCGGTGTCGGCGCCGATCCTGGTCGAGCTCCTGACTCGTTACGGCAGCAATGCGCCGCTGGCGCTCAGCCTCGTGTGCTCCTGCGCCGCCGTGGCGATGCTGCTGCTGTTGCGCCAGCGCCGGCCGAAGCGGGTGGCAGCGTCGTCGTAACCACTGAGTCGCCCGTCGGGCAGCGTGCGCGACCTGACAGGGAGCGTCGCCGGGGCTCAATCGCGCTGCGCCGAACAACGAAGTTTGTGCGATCCGTCAGAGACATCAGGACGTCCGGCCCGGGCTGCACAAATTTTGATCTTTCGCTTTATCGGAAATCATGGTTGTCTCAATGCGTCCCGCCTCATCGACGAGGGGCGCTGCGCATCGTCAGGAGCGTTGTGGCGGGATGTGATGGACGTGCTGATGCCGACTGACGAGTGGCGCCGGCACGGACGGCGAAGTCGCGTGGTCCTGATACCCCGACGCTGGTATCCCGCAAGAGCAGGCTGACGCGTGCTGTTGCGCACGGTGGCCAAAAAGCCCGGTGCACCGAGGAGAGCGCGTATAAGTCGTAAGCCGTCGCGCAGGGAAGGCCGGGCAATCCGGCTGAGCCTGTGGTTCCTGCCCCGTGCATTTTTCTCGCACGGGGGCCGCAGGAATCAGCCGATGCCTGGTCTTCCCTGCACCCTCGATGCGTCGAGGGAGCTTCCTTCCAAAGCTCGGACGCCGGCTGCGTCGCGATGATGCGGACCCGTGCCTCGGGCCGTAGTCATAGTGTCATATGTTATCTGGTCCATGCGCTTCGCAGAGTATTCCGGTTGTTGTCTGCCGCAAGTTCGCGCAATCAGATGCGTTCTCGTCCCAAAGACTAATTAGTTCCGGAGCAGTGGCGGATGCACGAATAGCAAACCATTAATGTGGGCTTGGTATCGTGCATACAGTCCACGCAACGAGAATCAGAAAATGCGACACCTGACTGTCTATCAACGTCTGGCGGCGATCATCGCCGTGATGTCGATCGCACTGTTCGCCGTCTCCGCCATGCAGATCCTGATGCTGCGTGGAACCGTCATCGAGGAGCGGCAGACCATGGTCCGCAATCTCGTGGAATCGGCCGTCAAGGTCATGAGCTATTATGACGCTGCGGCGACAGCCGGAAAGATGGCGCCGGAGCAGGCGCGGCAGCAGGCCTTCGCAGCGATCGGCGCGATGCGCTGGGGACAGTACTCCGATTATCTCGGAGTCTATGGCACCGGACCCGCCGATGCCGGCGTGACCTACGTTCATGCCAACCCCAAATACATCAACGTCAACCGCTGGGACTTCAAGGACTCCACCGGCAAGCTGCTGATCCAGGATATCGTCCGCATGGCGCGGGCCGGCGGCGGCTTCGTCGAATATCAGGTGCCACGTGCCGGCGGCACCACCGAGCTCCGCAAGCTGTCCTATGTCGGCGCCTACGGCAGCGGCGACAAGATGCTGGCGATCCAAGCCGGCGTCTATGTCGACGACATCGATGCGGTCGTCTATCAGCGGACGCTGTGGGCGGCGATCGGCGGGCTGGCCGGCCTCATCGTGGCGGCGCTTGTGGCGTTCTGGCTCGGCCGCGGCATCGTGGTGCCGCTCGACCGGACCTGTGCCGTGATGGACGAACTGACCAAGGGCAATTTCGGCGTCGAGGTTCCGTACACCAGCCGCCGCAACGAGATCGGGCGCATGGCGCGCAGCCTGCAGATCTTCAAGGATCATCTCGCCGAAAGCGAGCGCATCAGGGCCGAGCAGGAGCAGTCCAAGCAGCAGGCGGCCGACGAGCGCCGCACGGTGCTGGCGCGCATCGCCGACGAGTTCGAGCGCTCGATCGGCGGCGTGATCCAGACTACGGCGAGTGCCGCCGGCGAGCTGCAGGCCTCGGCGCAGTCGATGTCGACCATCGTCGCCGGCACCAGCGATCAGAGCGCCAAGGTGGCCGGGGCTGCCGAGCAGACCGCGAGGAACGTGCAGACGGTGTCATCGGCGGCCGAGCAGCTGTCATCGTCGATCCAGGAGATCGCCAAGCAGGTGACGCAGTCGTCGTCGATCGCGCAGAACGCGGTGGAGCAGGCGACGCGGACCGGATCGATGGTCGAACGGCTGGTCCATGCGTCGCAGAAGATCGGCGAGGTGATATCGCTGATCCAGACTATCGCCGGGCAGACCAATTTGCTGGCGCTCAACGCCACCATCGAATCGGCGCGGGCGGGTGAGGCCGGCAAGGGCTTCGCGGTGGTCGCCAACGAGGTCAAGGCGTTGTCGGCGCAGACCGCCAAGGCGACCGAGGAGATCACCAGCCAGATCGAGTCGATTCGCGAGGCCACGACGTCGACCGTCACCGCGATCCGCGATATCGGCACCACGATCGGCCAGATGAACGAAATCACCGAGACCATCGCGGCCGCGGTCGAGGAGCAGGGCGTCGCGACCAAGGAGATCGCGCGCAGTGTGCAGCAGGCGGCGCAGGGCACCCAGGGCGTCATGCAGCACATCGTCGGCGTCCGCGAGGCGTCCGGGCAGGTCGGCGCCGCGGCGGCGCAGGTGCTGAGCGCAGCGGCTCAGCTCGGCAGCCAGTCGGATCAGTTGAAGAGCGAGACCGGCCGCTTCCTCGGCAACGTCCGCGCGGCCTGAGTCAGAGGCGGCGGATGGTGGGCACTCACTGTCCGCCAACAGCCGCGAGACGATCGAGCAGCGCGGCCTGCGCCGGATTGATGCGCGCCCGCGCATCGTCGAGGTCGAACCAGGCGGCGCGATCGACCTCCGGAAAGCGCTGCACACGGCCGCTGCGCGGCGGCCATTCGAGCTCGACATCGTTGCTGACGATGGCGTCGGCATCGAGATCGATCTCGGCGGCGAAGGCCTCGACCAGCTTGCCGCCGCGTTGCCTGATCTCGCCGAGCGAGATCAACGCCGCCGTGAGCTCGGTGCCGAGCTCCTCGGCGAATTCACGCCGCGCGACAGCCTCGGCGTCCTCGCCGGCGCCGAACTCGCCCTTCGGAATCGACCAGGCGCCGAGATCCTTGTTGCGCCAGAACGGCCCGCCGGGATGCACCAGCAGCACCTCCAGGGTGCCCGACGTCCTGCGGAAGGCGAGCACGCCCGCGCTGTGCGCCGGCATGGCCTCATGCCTCGCCGGTACGCTGAATCAGATCGCGCTCCCAGCCGAACACCGAGCGTCCGTCGAGATCGGGCGAAGCCGCCCGCTCGGTCGCGATGAACGCGTCGAGCGACGGGCCGGTGGCGGTGCGCTCCAGCCGGCGCGCCTGGTCGTCGAGCCGCTTCAGCGCCGCCAGCGTCTCGTCGCGCCCGAGCCTGGCATGGCCGACCGCCGACTTCAGCACACGGATGGTCTCGTCATAGACCTTGATCGGCACCGGATAGGGATGGCGATCCTTGCCGCCATGCGCCAGCGAGAACCGCGCCGGATCCGCGAAGCGATACGGCGCGCCGTGCACGACCTCGGCGACCATGGCGAGGGAGCGCACCGTGCGAGCGCCAACACCGGGCGTCAGCAGCAGTTCGGGAAAGTCGACCGGCCCGCGTTCGGCCGCCGCAGCCAGCGTGCCGTGCAGCCGGCGGGCGAACACGTCCTTCGGCCTGACGTCGTGGTGGGCGGGCATGACGAGATGCGGCAGCAGCGCCTGCGCCGGCTGCGGCGTGCTCAGCCGTTCGAATTCGGTGACGACGCGGTCGGGTCCGAGTTCGGTCAGCAGCTCGAGCTGGGCGTTACGCGACGGTGCGGCGCGCTTGTCGGTGAGATTGACGATCTCTCCCTGGGCCGGGCCGTCGATCGCGCTGTGCGGGGCGTCGACGAAGTCGGCAAGCTCGCGCGAGTGCCAATGATAGCGCCGCGCTTGGCGCGCGTCGCCGTTCATGCCCTGCTGCACGACGGTCCACTTGCCGTCGGCGGTGACGAAGAAGCCATGCAGATAGAGGTCGAAGCCGTCCTGCACGGCGGCACTGTCGACCTTGGCGACCAGCTTGCTGGTGCGCACCAGACCTTCGCCGTCGAGCCCGAGACGGTCGCTGAGCAGGCGCAGCTCGTCGGGCGTCTTGCGCGAATGCTCGCCGCGGCCGCCGCAGACGTAGATGCCGAGTTCTGGAGCCAGCGGCTTCAGCCCGCGCTTCAGCGCACCGATCACGCTGGTGGTGATGCCCGACGAGTGCCAGTCCATGCCCATCACGGCGCCGAACGACTGGAACCAGAACGGATGCGCCAGCCGGCTGAGGAATTCATCGCGGCCGTAATGATGCACGATGGCCTGGGTGATGATCGCGCCCAGCGTGGCCATGCGCGTGCCGAGCCAGGCTGGGACACGCCCGGAATGGAGCGGGAGATCGGCGCTGCCGGTGCGTCGGGCCATCGGAACCTTGCCAAGGAGCTGCGTCGCGCCAATCTAACAGATGACGCGCCGATGCGCGATCGATCCGGCGGGACGCTGCTATCCGCCCTGGCCGAGATGGCTGATCCAGTTGCGGAACAGCACCGTCGCGGCACTTTCGGCGGCCAGATCAGGCCGCAGCGTCAGCCCCGGCAGCTCGGCCGCCAGGGTCGGGTCGCGCCTGTCCTTGGTGCGCCGCTCGAACGCGTTGAGCACCGCCTCGGTGTCCGCGCTGAAATAGGATTTCGGCAGCCGCGGATAGTCGTCGCGCTGGCCGGCGAGGAAGCGCGCGATGTCGCGCATGTATTCCCGCTGCAGGGAGAGCGCGTCATATTCCGGGTGGCCCTGGAAGAACACGAACCGGCTCGGCATCGAGCGCGCGAAGATGTCGACGCCGACGTCGTCGGAGCGGGTCAGGATGTCATAGCCGCGCGCCGCCAGCAGCGGCTCGTTGACGGCATTGAGCCGCGAATGCGGCACCTTGAGCGGGGAATGGATGTCCTGCGTGAGCCAATCGTCCCGCACCTTCACGCAGTCGAAGACGCCGGAGCATTTGACGGCGAGCCGCTGCCGTTCGATGTCGTCGAGATGCAGCACGGCCGCGTGCGCCGCGAGGCAGGACCAGATCGTCGAACGGGTGTTGGTTCTCGCCCAGTCGATGAGCGAGGTCAGGTCCGACCAATACGGCTCGTCGCGCAACTGTGCGGCGACCGGCTCCGCCCCGGTCACGATCAGCCCGTCGATGCCGAGGCCCTCGATGCGGTCGATGTCGGTGTAGGACTGGGCGATGTGATTCTTGGCGGTGTTCGCGCGCGCGATCGAGGGCAGCGAGAAGCAGTGCAGGCGGATGCGGGCGTGGCGCGGCGCGGCGTGCTGCAGCAGCCGGGCGATCTGAACATCGGTCGCCTTGAGTGCGCTGTCCGGCATGTTGTTGACGAGCCCGATCGTGAGCTCGGCCGGCCGCCGCGTGCGGCCGTCGAAGTCGGCGGGCGCGAGGGCAGGGCTGGTGATCCTGCGATGCCGGTCGAACAGCAGGGTCATCGGCTGATGGCTCTATTCCGCTGCGTCCAACTGGCGCTGAGTAGGACAGGCCGTTGCGAGCGCCTGGTCGAGATCCTCGATGATGTCGTCGATGTGCTCGATGCCGATCGAGAGACGAATCGTCTCCGGCAGCACACCGGCCTTGCGCTGGTCGTCGGGCGGCATCTGCCGGTGCGTCGTCGAGGCCGGGTGGCAGGCGAGCGACTTCGCGTCGCCGATGTTGACGAGCCGCGTGATCAGCTTCAGCGCGTCGTAGAACGCCTTGCCGGCCTCCATGCCGCCCTTGATGCCGAACGTGAACAGCGACGACGCGTTGCCGTCGAGATATTTCTGGACCAGCGGGTAATAGGGGTTGTCGGAGAACCCCGCGTAGTTGACCCAGGCGACGCGCGGATCGTTGCGGAGAAATTCCGCGGCCTTGCGCGCGTTCTCGACGTGGCGCTCCATGCGCAGCGCCACCGTCTCGATGCCCTGCAGCAGCAGGAAGGCGTTGAACGGCGACAGCACGGCGCCCATGGTGCGCTGATAGACGCTGCGGGCGCGCTGGATGTAGGCGCTGCGGCCGAAATGCTCGGCGTAGATCATGCCGTGATAGGACGTGTCCGGCTCGGTGAAGGCCGGGAAGCGGTCGGCGTGGTCCTTCCATGGAAAATTGCCGCTGTCGACCAGCATGCCGCCCAGCGTGGTGCCATGGCCGCCCAGGAACTTGGTCAGCGAATGCAAGGCGATGTCGGCGCCGTAGTCGAATGGCCGCAGCAGGATCGGGGTCGCGACCGTGTTGTCCACGATCAACGGCACGCCGTTGCGATGCGCGACCTTGGCCAGTGCTTCGATGTCGCAGACATTGCCGGCGGGGTTGCCGATCGTCTCGGCGAACACGGCCTTGGTGTTCTCGTCGATCAGACGCTCGATCGCATCGGGCTGATCGCTGTCGGCGAAGCGGCCGGTGATGCCCTGACGCGGCAGGATGTGTCCGAGCAGTGTATGCGTCGTGCCATAGAGCTGCGGCACGGAAACGATGTTGCCGCCGCCGTCGGCGATGTTGACGAATGCGAAGTGCAGCGCCGCCTGGCCGGTCCCGACCGCGAGCGCGCCGACGCCGCCTTCGAGTTCGGCGACGCGCTTCTCGATCACGGCCGTCGTCGGATTCGAGATGCGGCTGTAGCGATAGCCCTCAACCTCGAGATTGAACAGAGCGGCGCCGTGATCGGCGCTGTCGAAGGCGTAGGCGGCGGTCTGATAGATCGGAACTGCTACGGCCTTGGTGGTCGCCTCCGGCTCGTAGCCGGCGTGGATTGCAATCGTCTCATTGCGCATCGGCGATCTCCAACCTCGCTGCTTGTTCAGCGAGCTGCACGTCATCCGCGAGTACCGATGTTGTACGGGGGTAGGCGTAAAGCGGTCCATAATTCGCAACAACAGCGACGAAATAACCCTAACGAGATGTGGCCGATAAACGTCGAATTAACGCGGTGCCGGAACCTGCAGGAGAGACTGAAGCTGGCGGCCGATCAGTTCGAGCGCCGGCTTGGCCTGCGGCAGCAGGGCGCCGAGCGCGTGGAAATTGTGCACCATGTCATCGTGGCAGACGTGAGCGACAGTGACGCCCGCGTCCTGGAGCCGCGCCGCGTAGGCATTGCCCTCGTCGCGCATCGGATCGAACTCGGCCGTATGGATCACGGCCGGCGGCAAGCCAGCCAGGACGGGATTGCACAACGGCGAAATGAGCGGCTCATCGAGGCCGATGTCCGCGGGCAAGTAGTCGGCGAGGTCGGCCTCCCACGTGGCCTTGTCGAGCAGATGGCCGGCTCCGAACAACTCGCGCGACGGCCATGGTCGGGAGAAGTCGAGCACCGGGCAGATCAGGCATTGCCCCGCGATCCTCCGTCTGCCGGCTGCTGCCGCGCGCTGGCATGCGAACGCCGCGAGCGTGGCGCCCGCGGAATCGCCGCCGACCACGACCCGGTCGCTGTCGATCCCGAGCAGAGCCGCGTGCCGGACGACGTAGTCGAGCGCGGCAAGGGCATCATCTACGGCTGCAGGGCATTGATGTTCCGGCGCCAGACGATAGTCGAACGAGAGCAGGCGGCAGCCGGAGGCCGCGGCGAGC
The DNA here is from genome assembly GCF_051167715.1 of Bradyrhizobium sp. HKCCYLS20291. Classification (NCBI taxonomy): domain Bacteria; kingdom Pseudomonadati; phylum Pseudomonadota; class Alphaproteobacteria; order Hyphomicrobiales; family Nitrobacteraceae; genus Bradyrhizobium; species Bradyrhizobium sp. HKCCYLS20291. The sequence continues at coordinate 90,010 of NZ_JBNPTO010000003.1, forward strand.
GCAGCGGCGACCTTGTCATGAGTCTCGATGCTGCCCGCCACCAGCCCGCCGCCGTGAAAATAGACGAAGCCCGGGAGATGCGCGTCGGCGTCCTGCGAGGCGATTTCGCCGCCCGAGCCAGGCGTGTACATGCGGTACCGCAGGGGCCCCTCCGGACCATCGCAAGAGCCGTCGCGCGTCGTGACCGGGCCGACATCGTTGCGCGAGAACTGCATCAGCTTCGCGAGCGAGAGCCTGCGCTGCTCAGGGCTCGGCCGCTCCCGCTGCTTCGGTGCGATGGCGGCGACCATCGAAAGCAGGCGCTGGGCGCGCGGGTCGAGCGGCATGGGGGTTCCGGATTAACCAAGGCTGCGGTCATTGTGTCACCCAACCGTGAATCGATGATGAGCGGCGGCGGAAACAGGAGATCCTTAAAATTTCCACGCGAGAGCTGTAGGATCGATCGCTGTCCAATCGGAGCGCCGCCATGACCCACATCGTCAAGCCCGTCAGCTATTCGCAGACCTGGACATTCTTTGACGGGGAATGGCGCGAGGGCAATGCGCCGATCATGGGCGTGCGGACGCATGCGACGTGGCTCGCATCGACAGTGTTCGACGGCGCCCGCGCCTTTGAAGGTGTCACTCCCGATCTCGACCGCCATTGCGCGCGGGTCAATCAGTCGGCAGTGAATTTCCGGCTCAAGCCTGTGGTCGATGTGGAGACCTGGATGGGGCTGGCGCGCGAAGGCATCGCGCGGTTCGGCGCGCGGGCGGAGCTCTACATCCGTCCGATGTATTGGGCGCAGCATGGCGCCGGCGGCGGCGTGCTGTTCGATCCTGACACCACCAATTGGTGCCTGTGCATCTACGAAGCGCCGATGCCGCAGCCGACTGGAAACGCCATCACGTTGTCGCCGTTCCGCAGGCCGACCGCCGAATGCGCGCCGGTCGATGCCAAGGCCGCCTGTCTGTATCCGAACAATTCACGCGCGCTGATCGAGGCCGCCTCGCGCGGCTTCAACAATTGCCTGATGCTGGATCTGCTCGGCAACGTCGCCGAGTTCGGCAATGCCAACGTGTTCATGGTCAAGGACGGCGTCGTATTCACGCCGGTGCCCAACGGCACGTTCCTCAACGGAATCACCCGCCAGCGCGTGGTCGACCTGCTGCGCGGTGACGGCGTCAGCGTGGTCGAAACCACGCTGCGCTATGACGATTTCCTGGATGCAGACGAGATCTTCTCATCGGGCAACTTCGCCAAGGTCGCGCCGGTCATTCGCATCGATGAGCGGACGCTGCCGATCGGTCCGGTGTTCACGCGCGCGCGCCGGCTGTATTGGGACTATGCGCATCAGGTCAGGGCGGCCGCCTGAGCTAGGGGCCATACAACGGCAGCTCGGTGTCGCTGAGATCTCCGAGCCGCGGCGGCTGCGGGCCCTTGATGTACTTCCGGCCACGCCGTTCGGTGTAGATGCCGATGAGACCGCCGATCGGCCCGTTGGCGTCGATCATCACGGAGACGCAGGCACGGCGCAGCAGCAGAAGCCGGCCGACGGCGCCGGCACAACTGACATAGTCGGAGATGTCGCGGCAGTAGATCAGCTGCATCGCGGGCAATGCGAAGCGCCCTTGCCGGATGCGGACCTTCTGCAGCACCAGCGGAACGGGTCCCGTCTTCGATCGCACCACGATGCTGAGACAGCCGTAGCGCGCATGGCGGATCAGCAAGTCGGCTTCGTCCGGCGGAATGCCGTCGATAGTCGGGGCGTCTGCACTGATCTGGTCGATCCGCGAGCCGAGGCCAGCGGTCGAGAGCAGGGGCATCGAGAAGAACAGGCCCCTGCAATAGGCGCGAAAGCCCTGCGCCTCGATGATCGGCCAGGTCTGGCGGGCGGCGCTGATGTTGATGTAGGTCACCTCGGGCCGCCGCTGCGCGATCCGGGTCAGCATCGTTGCGTAGTTGCGGAACGCCGGCTCGACATACCAGCTCGACAGGTTGCACCAGATCCGGGGCTCCAAGGCCGTGCCGCGGCCGGTGTAGATCAGCAGCAGCACGCCGACGGCAGCGCCGTCGTTCTCGAGCAGATAGCCGTAGCGGGGGTAGCCCTCAGGAACCGTCCGCGTCGACTGACGTCGCAGGCCGCGGGCCCAGTAGTCGCGGGACCGCCGCGGGAAACCGCGCGTCAGCAGATCGGCGACCGGGTCCAGATCGGAATCTCCGATCTCCCGGCACCGGATCAGCGGCTTGAGCGCGGTCATGGCGTGGACTGCCGATCTCCGAGCAACGGCGGCGTGTCGTCAGGCGACGGCGTCGGCCTGCCGCTCCAACTGCAATGCATTGCGCACGCGCGCGGGCCAGCGTGCGACGTCGACGCCATGGGTGTGGAACAGGGCAACCGCCAGCCGGTCCATGCCGAAGGCGACGCAGCCGGTATGCGCCGGCGCGCCTTGCGCGTCGGCGATACCCCAGGTGGTGCCGAAATGCTCGCGGTGATAGTTGAAGCTCATGCACGCCGTCAGCTGGTCCTCCGAGCGCAGCGGCACCAGCAGCTCGAACTTCAGCGACTGCTGCTTCTGGCTGACGGCCTTCATCTGCCCGACCCGGCCGAAGAACGGATCGCTGGCATGGTCGACGCGGAACGACAGGCCGAGATCCCCAGCGATCGCCTGCGCCTTCACCATCCAGCGGTCGCGGAACGCCGAGACGTCGTCGGGCGTGCCGATGCAGACATACTCCCGCATGCGGAACGATTGCAGGCGGTCGAGATGGCGCGAGGGCTCGCGGCGGAAGCAATCGGCGGCGACGTCGAAGCGCAAGCCGCCGGCCGGCAATGCGCCGCGGCTCGCTGCGATCGGATACACTGGATAGCAGGCCGCCGGCGACAGCACGAGATCGGCTGGAGACAGCGATGTCGTCCAGTCGCCGCCTCGATCGAAACGAGCAACGGCCTCATGGATGTCGCGCTCGGTGCCATGCAGTCCACAGACGCAGCCGAGCAGGTTGGGGAAGCTCTTGAGATAGCCGGACTTCTCCAACTGGGCGCGGCTCATGACCGGCGGAAAGCGCATGACTTCGGTGCCCGGCTCGCGATGCCGCGTGATCAGGGCGCTGAGCTGGTCCACCACGCCTTCATACAGCGGGGTGCGGGCATAGACGCCGTCGGCGCCCATGCGATGAAACAGCACGTCGGTGAGATGATCGAGGGCATCGGCCGGCTGAGGAGCAATCTCGGGCGACAGCGGGAGAACGGGGATCGTCATTCTGCGAAATCCTGGGTGGAGGCAATGGCTGCGATCGGCAAGATCATTCGTAGAGCGAGGTCGGCACCGCGCTCATCAGATTCGCGGTTGCGATGTTGGTCAGGATGCGATCGTTGTTGATCATGATCGGTGCCGACAGCACGTCGCGGAGATGACGGCCGATCGAGAACTCGCCGTCATTGCGGTAGCCAGACAGACCGCAGGCCCGCATCGCATGCATCACGGTCTCGATCGCGAGCTCCGACGCCTGCACCTTCAGCAGCGTGATCGACGATTGGAAATCGAGCGACGCCAGCGCGCGCTCGTCATATTCGTGAGCGACGAACGCATCCATGTTGGTGACGATCATTGCGCGCAATCGCGCCAGCGCCATCTTCGCCGCGGTATAGTGCGCAGCCGCCGGCGGCATCTGTCCGCCGGCGCCGCGGGCTGCCTTGCGAAGGAATTTTTGTGCGCGCTGCACGGCGGCGGCGGCAATGCCGGCCCAGGCCGACGACCAGCAGAGATGCGCGAACGGCGTCATGGTCTGGCCGTGAATGCGGTCATAGGATTCGCTGAACATCCGGTCAGACGGACAGTTCACCTGGAGCGCGAAGCCGGTCGAGCAGGTGCCGCGCATGCCGAGCGTCTCCCAGCCCAGCGTGCGTGTCATGGTGTAGTCGTCCTTGGTCAGCGCCAGCAGCACCTGATCGGACGCTGCGGCGCCATCGGCGCGCCGCGCGATCGTGACCAGACCATCGGCCTCCGCGCCGTAGGAGATCACGGTGGCGTCGCGCTTGAGCGTGATGCGCTCGCCCTCATGGCCGACCGCTGCCGCGCTGGCGCGGATGTTGCCGCCGTTCTGGCCTTCGGTGGTGGAGGAGGCCATCAGCAGCTGCTCGGAAGCGATCCGGCGCATCAGCGCTTCCATATAGGCGGTGCCGCGACCGTGGCGCACCAGGCAGGCGACCTTGGTCTGATGCATGGCGAAGATCATGGCGCTGGAAGCGCAGGCGCTGCCGAGCGCGTAGCAGACGTCTGCGATGTCATGGACCGAGGCGCCAAAGCCGCCGAACTCGACCGGAATCTGCATGCCGAGCAGCTTGTGCTGGCGCGCGGCATCGATCGCGGCTTTTGGGAAACGCCCGTCACGGTCGACGTCGTCGGCCTCTGCTGCGGCCTGTGCGGCAACAGCGTTGCTGCGCTGGACGAACAGTGAGCTGCGATCGAGCAGCAGGCTATCGTCGTCGGAGGTCGGATTGCGAAGCGCGGTTCCCTGGACAGTCATGACCGATCGGTGCTCCGGATTTTGCCTTGTTTGAGAGATCGGCACGCGCATCCCGTCGCGTGCATCGATGTCCTGCACGACAACGCAGGGTATGGATTTGATTCAAATGCGTCGACGAAATTCAGCGTAAACGCCGTGGAATCCCGGGGCAGGGGTTAATTCTAAGTTGTTGCGGCTTGGAGGATTCTCTCCATGACGTTAGCGTTAAAGCCAATTCACCAATGGATCAGGGGGATCGCGTAACCTTTTTGCCAATCGAGTGCGTTACGTCTCAACGATCCGTCCGACGTTGCGTCCGGCGGATCCATTCAATCGATGATCAGAAAGGGGTCGGGCATGGCGGGTTTCGAAGGCGACGTCAGCAAGCGGATTGTCGCGCTGGTGCGTGACATCCTCGCGCAGAATTCGATCGTCGCCGATCCGGCGAGCGATGCGAAGCTCGTCGATGTCGGCCTGACCTCGATGGACATGGTCAATCTGATGCTGGCGATCGAAGCGGAGTTCGACTTCACCATTCCGCAGGAGCTGATTACGCCGGAGAACTTCCAGTCCGTCGCGACGCTCGAGCGACTCGTGGTCGGGCAGCTTGCGGGCGCGAAGGCCGCATAGCGCCGATCCGGCTGCGACCGGTCCCGTCGTCGCTGTTTTCAATTCGCAGCAAAGCTGGCATTCTCATCGCCGTTGGAGATGGGGACGTCATGACGAAGGCTGTGCTTGGCATTATCGGCGGATCGGGCATCTATGATCTGCCGGGCTTGGAAGACGCGCGCGAGGAGATGATCGCGAGCCCCTGGGGCGAGCCGTCGGCGCCGGTGCGCTGTGGAACCATCGCCGGGCTGCCGATCGTGTTCCTGCCGCGTCACGACAAGGGACATCGGCTATCGCCGTCCGACATCAATTACCGTGCCAATATCGACGTGCTGAAGCGGGCCGGCGTGACCGATCTGGTGTCGCTGTCGGCGTGCGGCTCGTTCAAGGAAGAGCTGCCGCCCGGCACGTTCGTGCTGGTCGATCAGTTCGTCGATCGGACCTACAAGCGCGAGAGTTCCTTCTTCGGCAAAGGCTGCGTCGCCCACGTGTCGATGGCGCATCCGGTGTCGCCGCGGCTGCGCATTCATCTGGCTGCGGCGGCCGAGGCCGAAGGCATCGCGATTGCCCGCGGCGGCACTTACGTCTGCATGGAAGGCCCGCAATTCTCGACCTATGCTGAGAGCATGACCTACAAGAGCGCGGGCTATTCGGTGATCGGCATGACCAACATGCCCGAGGCCAAGCTCGCGCGCGAGGCCGAGATCTGCTACGCGACGGTCGCGATGGTGACCGACTTCGACTGCTGGCACCCGGACCATGACGCCGTGACGGTGCAGGACATCATCCGCGTGCTCACCACCAATGCGGACAAGGCCAAGGGACTGGTGGCGCGGCTCGCCCGCGAGTTACCGCGAGAGCACGAGCCGTGCCCGATCGGCTCAGACCGCGCGCTCGATACCGCCTTGATCACGGCACCGGAGGCGCGTGATCCCGAACTCCTGAAGAAGCTGGACGCGGTCGCCGGCCGCATTCTGCGCGGTTGAAGGGAGGTCGGACATGAAGGTCGACGGAAAGCACTATCGCAGCATCTGGCTCGATTCCGACGGCTGGTCGGTCTGCGCGATCGATCAGCGGCGGCTGCCGCATGAGTTTGTGGTAGCGAAGATCACGACCTGCGAGGAGGCGGCGGACGCGATCCGTCATATGCTGGTGCGCGGCGCGCCGCTGATCGGCGCCACCGCGGCGTTCGGCATGGCGCTGGCGATGCGTGATGACCGCTCCGATCCCGGCATCGATCGCGCCTATGAGATGCTGATTGCGACGCGGCCGACGGCGATCAACCTGAAATGGGCGCTCGACACCATGAGCACGATGCTTCGCCGGCTGGCGCCGTCGGAGCGGCGTGATGCGGCCTATGCGCGCGCTGTCGATATTGCGGGCGAGGACGTCACCATCAATCAGGGCATTGCGGCGCACGGTCTGGCGCTGATCGAAGCGGCTGCCGCGCGCAAGAAGCCCGGTGACGTCGTCAACGTGCTGACGCATTGCAACGCCGGCTGGCTTGCGACCGTCGACTGGGGCACCGCGACGGCGCCGATCTATCTCGCGCATGATCGCGGCATTCCGATCCATGTCTGGGTCGACGAGACGCGGCCACGCAACCAGGGCGCTTCGCTCACCGCCTGGGAGCTCGGACACCACGGCGTTGCGCATACCGTGATCCCCGACAACACCGGGGGACACCTGATGCAGCACGGCATGGTCGATCTCGCGATCGTCGGGACCGACCGCGTCGCTGCCAATGGCGACGTCTGCAACAAGATCGGCACCTATCTGAAGGCGCTGGCGGCACACGACAATGGCGTGCCGTTCTATGTCGCGCTGCCGTCGCCGACGATCGACTTCGCCGTGGCCGAGGGACGGCAGATCCCGATCGAGCAGCGCAGTGCGCAAGAGGTCACCGAGATGACCGGCCGGACCGCCGATGGTCGCATCGAGACCGTGCGCATCGTGCCGCCGGGATCACCGGTGGCCAATTACGGCTTCGACGTCACGCCGGCACGGTTGGTGAGCGGACTGATCACCGAGCGCGGCGTGCTGCAGGCGGACGGCGCCGCTCTGGCGGCGGCGTTTCCGGAGCGCGCGAAGCAGACAAATTCCTAGGGCACTCGCCATTGCGAGCGCCGCGCTCGCAATGGCGGCTATGCAAGTCTCAGCCCGGTCGCGGCTTCGAGCTCGGTGATCGCCTGCGAGGCGCTGACGACCTTGATCGTGGTCATGCCCATCTCGCGCGCCGGCTTCAGATTGACGCCGAGATCGTCGAGATAGACGCAGTCGGCCGGGCTGACGCCGAGCGCCTCGGTCATCATCTGGTAAATCCGCGGATCCGGCTTGCGCAGGCCGATCTTGGCCGACTCGATCACATGATCGAACAGCGCCATGACTTCGGCGACGTAGAACGAGCGGCCGCCCAGGCTACCGATCGCGTTGGCCGGCAGATTGTTGGTGATGCAGCCGGTCTTGCATTCGGCCTTGATGCGGCGCAGCGCCTCGACCATCTCGGGGCGGAGATCGCCGGCGAGCAGCGGCAGCACTTCGCGGCCGCTCACCGCGGCGCCGCCCAGGGCCAGCGACTCCTCGGCAAACAGCCGGTCGAACGTATCGATGTCGATTTCGGCACGCTCGAACTTGGCCCAGGCGTTCTCGAGATGGTTGGCGGCGTTGGTGTTGCGGATGATGTCGACCGGATAGCCGCGCTCCTGCTCGAAGCGCGCGAACGCCTCGAACGGCGAGGTCGTCATCACGCCACCGAAATCAAAGATCACTGCCTCGACCATCGCCACCCTGTCCCTCGTTCGATCATGCGATGATCGCTAACACGGCGCGTCACGCTTGGCGATATCGTCGCCGGACGCTATTGCTGCGACCATGAAGCTGTTCACCGCGATCACTCTTGCCGCCATCATGCCGGTCTCGTCGCCGGCGCTGGCCATCGTCGGCAATGCACCGGCCGCAGATGATGGTATCGGGCGCTCGGTCATAACGATCGTCGGCTCGCGCGGCAATTTCTGCAGCGGTGCGCTGATCGCGCCGAAGTTGGTGCTCACCGCCGGCCATTGTGTGCAGCCGGGCGTCGATTACCGCATCGTGGAATACGATCGCGACCACAAGCCGGTCCTGAAGACGGTGCGACGGGTAGCGGTGCATCCCGGCTTCAGCGTGCAGGCCATTCTCGCGCATCGCGCCACCGCAGATGTCGCGCTGCTGGAGATGGAAGCCGCGGCAAAGGACCGCGTCCCGGTGGCGCTCGGTGCGCCGCAGCCGCCGCTTGCGGCCGGCAATGCGTTCGCGGTCGCAGGCATCGGCGTCGCAATTCCCGGTGACGGCAAGAGCGGTGGCGTGGTTCGCGTCGCGCCGCTGGTCGCGACCGGCAAACCCGGCACGTTGCAAATCCGGCTCGTCGATCCAGCAACCCAAGGCGCCAAGCCCGGACTCGGCGGCTGCACCGGTGATTCCGGTGGTCCCGCTTTCGAGACGCAGGCGCAAGGGCAGGTGCTGATCGGCGTGATCTCGTGGTCGACCGGGCCCAATCTCGCTGACGGCTGCGGCGGCATGACCGGCGTCACGCCACTCACGCTCTATCGCGACTGGGTGGTGCAGACCGCGCGTCAATGGGGCATGCCGCTCGGCGGAAATTGAGATCGTCCAGGACTGGCTGCGGCTCGCGCGCGGGTTGACCATCGTCGTGATCGGGTCCAGCCTGTCAGGCGAGCAAACAACAAGACCAAGCCCAAGGACACCCATGAACGTCATCGCGCCCATCCGTGAGGCTGCGTCCTCGCAGGCGACCGAACATGTCGACGTGCTCATCGTCGGAGCCGGCATCTCCGGCATCGGCAGCGCCTATCAGTTGACGAAGCAGATGCCCGGCACGCGCTTCGTGATCCTGGAAAGCCAGGACGGTTTCGGCGGCACCTGGCGCACGCATCGCTATCCCGGCATCCGCTCCGACAGCGATCTGCATACGTTCGGCTACAGCTTCAAGCCGTGGGTCGGCCCGCCGATCGCGACCGCCGAAGAGATCCTCACATACATGGGCGACGTGATCGAGGAAAACGATCTCGGCCGTCATATCCGTTACGGCCATCGCATCCTCTCAGCGAGCTGGTCGAGCGCGACGAATCTCTGGACGGTGCATGCGGTGAAGGGAGCGGATCAGGAGCCCGTCACGATCACGGCCAATTTCCTCTGGATGTGCCAGGGCTACTACCGGCATTCGAAGGGCTACACGCCGGAGTGGCCGGAGATGGCGAGCTTCAAGGGCCGCATCGTCCATCCGCAGTTGTGGCCGGAGGATCTCGATCTCGCCGGCAAGCAGGTCGTGGTCATCGGTTCCGGCGCGACGGCGGCGACCATCCTGCCGTCGATCGCCGGCAAATGCGCGCATGTCACGATGCTGCAGCGTTCGCCGACCTATTTCCGCATCGGCCGCAATGCCATCGAGATCGCCGAGGAACTGCGCCGGCTTGATATCAAGGAGGAGTGGATCCACGAGATCGTCAGGCGCAAGATCCTGTTCGAGCAGGACTGGTTCACCAAGCGTTGCCTGACGGAGCCGGAGCAGGTCAAGAAGGAGCTGATCGGCCAGATCAGTGCCATCATCGGTCCCGAACAGGCGGCCAAGCACTTCACGCCGAGCTATCGGCCGTGGCGACAGCGCATCGCCTTCGTGCCGGATGCCGATCTGTTCGAAGGCATCAAGAGCGGCAAGGCTTCCGTCGTCACCGACGAGATCGAGCGCTTCACGGAAGGTGGCATCAAGCTGAAGTCGGGCGACGAGCTGAAGGCCGACATCATCGTCACTGCGACCGGTTTCGATCTCTGCGTGCTCGGCGACATCGCCTTCACGATCGACGGCAAGCCGCTGGATTTCGCCGACACCGTCACCTATCGCGGCATGATGTTCACCGGTGTGCCGAACCTCGCCTGGGTGTTCGGCTATTTCCGCGCCAGCTGGACGTTGCGGACCGATCTCGTCGCGGACTTCGTCTGCCGGCTGCTCGCGCACATGAAGCAGAAGGGTGTGGGCAGGGTCACGCCGGCCTTGCGGCCCGAGGATCACAACATGCCGCTGCTGCCCTGGATCGATCCGGAGAACTTCAATCCGGGCTACATGATGCGCAACATGCATCTCCTGCCCAAGCGCGGCGACAAGCCGGAGTGGCAGCACAGTCAGGACTATTGGAGCGAGAAGGACCAGATCCCCGCCATCGATCTGGATGACCCGGCGTTCGTGTATGAGTGAGGCGACGTTGGATTGGTGACGAGTTACGTCCAAAAATCCGGTGTCATCCCGGCCAAGCCCTGGCGTCGCGGAGCGACGTCCAGGGCGCAGAGCCGGGATCCATAACCACAGGCGGACGGGTCGGGCTCAAGGTCAACTGACATCCTGGCTCAAGCGACATCACGCGGTATGGGTCCCGGGTCGGCGCCCGCCGACGCTGCGCGTCAGCGGGCTTGCCCGGGACGACAGCGGTGGTTGGCTCACGTTGAGCGGCACGCCTCAACTCTCCCGCCGCGCCGCGCCGCGCCCGTGGCAATGGCGGCGGCGGCGGTGCGGTTCTCGACGCCGAGCTTGGCGTAGATCTGTTCCAAGTGCTTGTCGACGGTGCGCGGGCTCAAGCCCAGTATCTGCGCGATGTCGCGGTTGGTCTTGCCCTTGGACAGCCACGACAGCACCTCGCTCTCGCGCGAGGTCAGGCCGAACTCGCTGGAGAATTGTTTAGGCAGTTCGTCAGCCTCCTTGGCAAGCCGCAGCAGGAACTCGTTGGATCCGGCGCTGCCCATGTAGTACAGGCGCAGCTCGGGATGATCGGGGATCGAGGCTGCCGTCTTGGCGCCACCCCCCTTGCCCTTCTGGGCCTGATCCAGCCAGGACCGCAACGTGTCCGGCAGCATGAGTTCCTCGACATCGCCAAAACTGTCCGACAACAACCGCTGTGCCTGCGGCGTGGCCCACATCAGCCGGCCCTCGCGATTGACCGCAAGCAGGAAGCGGCCGGAGACATCGAGCGCGGCGCGCGCGCTCTGCGTCATCCGGGCATTCGCCAGATGGACGCGGATGCGCGCCAGCATTTCCTCGACCGCGATCGGCTTCGTGACGTAGTCGACGCCGCCGGCCTCCAGCCCCTGCACGATGTGTTCGGTATCAGCGAGCCCGGTCATGAAGATGACGGGCACGTTGGAGAGGCCGGCTTCACGCTTGAGCTTGCGACAGGTCTCGAAGCCGTTCATGCCGGGCATCACGGCGTCGAGCAGGATGATGTCGGGCGTGATCTGGTCGACGATGCGCATCGCGGCGGCGCCATCGAGCGCGACCATCACGGTCATCCCGGCGCCGTCCAGCGCGTCGGTGAGCAGGCGGAGCGTCTCCGGCGAGTCGTCGACGACCAGCGCGACGTCGCGCTTCTTGCTGTCAGTGCTCATGGGCATGCAGGGTCTTCAGAGTGGCCATGTACTGGTCGAGCTCGAACCGATCGACCAGCCCGCGCATCTGTGCCACGAAATCGGCGTGCTCCGGATGGCTGCTGCCGATCTCGTCGAGCTTGATCTGGATGGCCCTGACATAGCCGATCTGGCCAAGGCCCATCAGCTCTTCGACAAATTTCAGGGGCGGTCGCGATCCAGTGTCGGGTCGCCAGTGTGGCTGGGTGACCGGTTGATCGGTCTGATAGCTCCATTCGAGCTTCAGCAATTGACGTATCGCCTCCAGCAGACGGGGAATGTCGATCGGTTTCATCAGATAGCTGTCATGAAACGGCTGCGCCAGCGGCCGGCCATGCGCTTCCAGCGCGCTGGCCGACGTCATGAGGATGCGGGCTTGACGATGCCCAGTGCTGCGCAGTGTTTCTGCGACCGTCCAGCCGTCCATGCCGGGCATCGAAATGTCCAGAATGAACAGGTCCGGCTGGCAATGCTGCGCCAGCGCCAGGCAGGCCGCGCCATCCGGTGCGCTCAGCAGAATGAAGCCGAGCGGCGTCAGCACCTCGCGCAGGAGATCGCGATGCACCGGGTCGTCGTCGGTGACGAGGATGGTCTTGCGCGGACCGAGATAGCCGGCCACCGGCGCCTTCACTGGCGGATGCCGTGTCGGGTTCGTCACCTCCGACAGCAGGATCTTGACCTTGAACGTGCTGCCCGCGCCGACCTTGCTCTCGACCTTGATGTCGCCTCCCATCACGCCGGCGAGCAGACGGCTGATCGTCAGCCCGAGCCCGGTGCCGGTCTGCGGTTGGGAAACACCGAGCGCGCCGCGCTCGAACGGCGCGAAGATGCGCTCGAGATCGTCGGGCTGGATGCCCGGGCCGGTGTCGATCACCTCGAACTCCGCCACGGGGCTGCGATAGTGCACGACGAACTGGACGCTGCCGTCCTGGGTGAACTTGATGGCGTTCGACAGCAGGTTGATCAGGATCTGACGCAGCCGCTTCTCGTCGGCGTAGACGACCAGCGGCAGCACCGCCGGCCGCTTGAACACGAAATCGACGCCTTTTGCCGCCGCCTGTAGCCGGAACATGCCGACGAGCTGGTCGAGGAAGTCGTTCAAACGCACCTCGTCGCGCGACAGATACAGCCGTCCCGCTTCGATCTTGGAGATGTCGAGAATGCCGTCGATCAGGCCGGACAGATGATCCGCGCTGCGGCGGACGACGCGAACCTGGTCGCGCGGCTTCGGCGCCAGGCTGCCGTCCTGCTCGAGCAGTTGCGCGTAGCCCGAGATCGCGTTCAACGGCGAGCGCAGCTCATGGCTCAAGCCAACGACATAGCGGCTCTTGGCGAGGTTGGCGGACTCCGCGACTTCCTTGGCCCGTTGCAACTCGGCATCGGTGCGCTTGTGCGCCTCGATCTCCTGGATCAGGAGCTGGGTCTGGCGCCGTGTTTCGGCCTCCGCCGCGCGGCGGCTCTGCTGCGCCAGCACGAACAGCCAGGTCACCACGCCGATGATGATCGACAGGGCGAAGAACACCTTCCAGAGCACGTCTGAGATGATACCCCTGAAGCCGGGCAGCGCCGCGGATGTCTCCAGGTAGATCATGCCGAGCGTCAGTGCGACGAGACCGGCTGAGGTCAGGAAGACCCCGACGTAGTGCCCGAGCTGTGAGTTGATCCTCGACAGAATGGCGTCCGGCAGCATGCCGCTGAGCGCGGCCGAGACCTGGGCCTGCGCCCGGCCATGCGGCTTGCAGAGATCGTGGCAGCGGGCGTCGAGCGAGCAGCACAGCGAGCAGATCGGACCGGCATAGGCAGGGCAGGATGCGGTGTCCTCCGGCTCGAAATGATGCTCACAGATGCAGCACTGGATCTGCTCGATGTTCTGCCAGCTCCGCTTCGGCTTGCGCGCCAGATAATATTTGCCATCGGTGAGATAGGCGATGGCCGGCGCGGTAACGAGCGCGACGCCGAGCGCGACGAAGGTCGACAGCGCCTTTCCCATCGGGCCGAACAGGCCGTAGAAGGCGCTGATCGAGACGATGGTCGCGATCGTCATGGCGCCGACGCCGACCGGGTTGATGTCGTAGAGATGGGCGCGCTTGAACTCCATCTGCTGCGGCCGCAGGCCCAACGGCCGATTGATCACGAGGTCTGCGACCAGCGCGCCGACCCAGGAGATCGCGATGTTCGAGTACAGCGCGAGCGTCTGCTCCAGTGCCTTGTAGACGCCGATCTCCATCAGCAGCAGCGCCACGACGACGTTGAACACCAGCCAGACGACGCGGCCCGGATGACTGTGGGTCAGGCGCGAGAAGAAGTTCGACCAGGCGATCGAGCCGGCATAGGCATTGGTGACGTTGATCTTGATCTGCGAGACGATCACGAAGGTGCCGGTCAACGCCAGCGCCAGGTCCGGACGCGCCAGCACGTAGCGGAACGCCTCCAGATACATGTGCGCCGGCTCGGCGGCGCGGTCGGCCGAGACCCCGTGGCTCAGCGCAAAGAAGGCGAGGAAAGAGCCAGCCAGCAGCTTCAGTGCGCCGAGCACGATCCAGCCGGGACCGGCCGACAACAGCGCGATCCACCACGATCGTCGCGACGTGCGGCGGTCACGCGGCAGGAAGCGCAGGAAGTCGACCTGCTCGCCGATCTGCGCGACGAGCGAGAACACCACGGCGGCCGCGGTGCCGAACAGCGCCAGATCGAGATGGCCCATGGGGTCGCCATGTTCGCCGGGAAACTGCTGCCACTCGGCGAAAGAGTGCGGGCTTGCATAGGCGATCGCCGCGAACGGAAGAATGTGCAGCACCACCCACAGCGGCTGTGTCCACAACTGGAAGCGGCTGATCAGCGTGATTCCATAGGTGACGAGCGGAATGATGACGACCGCGCTGATCAAATAGCCGATCGGACGCGGTATGCCGAAGCACATCTCCAGCGCGGAGGCGAGGATGACGGCCTCGATCGCGAAGAAGATGAAGGTGAAGGATGCATAGATCAGCGAGGTGACGGTCGAGCCGATATAGCCGAAGCCCGCACCGCGCGTCAGCAGGTCGATGTCGATGCCGCATTTGGCGGCATGGTACGCAATCGGCAGGCCGCAGCAGAAGATGATGAGGCTGGCAACCAGGATCGCGGCGGTGGCGTTGGTGACGCCGTAGTTCAGCGTGATGGTTCCGCCGATCGCCTCCAGCGCCAGAAACGAGATCGCGCCCAGCGCCGTGTTGGCGACGCGCGCGGCCGACCAGCGCCGCGCACTCTTGGCCGTGAAGCGAAGCGCGTAGTCCTCCAACGTCTGGTTGGCGACCCACTGGTTGTACTGGCGCCTGACGCGGTCGATCCGCTGTCGCCCTGCCACTCTCGAACTCCTGAACGCGAAGCGTCCGCTCCGTCCTGCCCCTCGCAGGATCTGCGTAGAGCCTACGTCGCGCTTTTGCGGTGCAGTATACGCAATCTTGCGTATCTGTGCAGTGCACAAAGCGCGCCATCCTTTGTCCGAGCCAAAGCGTGTCCTCGAACCAATGAATGGGGTGCTCATGTCAGACGAAACTAAAAAGGGCCTGAAGTCGCCACTTCGGCGCCAACTGCTGATGGGGATGGCCGCAATTCCGGCACTCGCCATGATGCCGCGGCCGTCCTTCGGCGCCGGTCCCGCAACCTCTGCTGTCAATACCACCGGACTTGCAGTCACTGATAGCGAAGTGACCGTCGGGATCCTGCACTCGGTCACCGGTACCATGGCGATCTCGGAAACCGGCTCGGTGCAGGCCGAGAAGCTGGCCATCGAGCAGATCAACGCCTCGGGCGGCGTCCTCGGCCGTAAGATCAAGTACATCCAGGAGGATGGCGCCTCGGATTGGCCGACCTTCGCCGAGAAGGCCAAGAAGCTCCTCGTCAACGACAAGTGCGCGGCCGTCATGGGCTGCTGGACCTCGGCTTCGCGCAAGGCGGTGCTGCCGGTGTTCGAGCAGTACAACGGCATGCTGTACTATCCGACCTTCTACGAAGGTCTCGAGCAGTCCAAGAACGTCATCTACACCGGCCAGGAAGCGACCCAGCAGATCATCGCCGGCCTCGACTGGGTCAACAAGACCAAGGGCGCGAAGACCTTCTATCTGCTCGGCTCCGACTACATCTGGCCGCGCACCTCGAACAAGATCGCCCGCAAGCACATCGAGGGCCATCTGCAGGGCGCCAAGGTCGTCGGCGAGGAATACTTCCCGCTTGGCCACACCCAGTTCAACTCGGTCATCAACAAAATCAAGCTGACCAAGCCGGACGTGATCTACGCGATCATCGTCGGCGGCTCCAACGTCGCCTTCTACAAGCAGCTCAAGGCGGCCGGCATCGACATGTCGAAGCAGACCTTGCTCACCATCTCGGTGACTGAGGACGAGATCGACGGCATCGGCGGTGAGAACATCGCGGGCGCCTATGCCTGCATGAAGTACTTCCAGTCGCTCGACAACGCCAACAACAAGGCCTTCGTCTCCGAGTTCAAGAAGATGTGGGGCGAGAAGACCGTGATCGGCGACGTCACCCAGGCTGCCTATCTCGGCCCGTGGCTGTGGAAGTTGACGGTCGAGAAGGCCGGCAGCTTCGATATCGACAAGATCGCCGCCGCCTCGCCCGGCATCGAGTTCAAGGGCGCGCCGGAAGGCTATGTGCGGATCCACGAGAACCACCATCTCTGGTCCAAGACCCGCGTCGGCCGCGCCAAGGCGGACGGTCAGTACGAGTTGATCTACGAGACCGCGGACCTGGTCGAGCCCGATCCGTTCCCGAAGGGCTATCAGTAAGCGACTTCGCTGTCGCGTCAGCAAAGGTGCGCTCCCTCCCCCCTTGTGGGGGAGGGTCGGGGAGGGGGGTGCCCAGCAAAGACTGCCGTTGTGGATCCCCACCCCCGACCCCTCCCCGCAAGGGGGAGGGGAGCGCACCGATCATTCGGAAATATCGATCTCTAAAGCACGGGCACTTCGCTCGAGAGGACGGATCATGTTCGGCGACTATTCCATCGGCGACCTCGGGGCCATCTTCGCGATGCAGGGCTTCGCGGGCCTCATCCTGTTTTCGGTCTATGTGCTGATGGCGCTCGGGCTCGCCATCATCTTCGGCCAGATGGGCGTCATCAACATGGCGCATGGCGAGTTCATGATCCTCGGCGCCTACGTCACCTGGATGACGTCGAACGCTTTCCAGCATTTCCTGCCGGCGCTGTTTCCCGGCTATTTCTTCGTCGCAATGGCCCTTGCCTTCGTCGTCTCCGGCTCCCTCGGCATGCTCGTGGAATGGGCGATGATACGCCGTCTCTACAAGCGGCCGCTCGATACGTTGCTCGCCACCTGGGGCCTCAGCCTGATCCTGCAGCAGGCCTATCGCTCTGTGTTCGGCGCGCGCGAGGTCGGCGTCGAGCTGCCGGAGTGGATGATGGGCTCCTGGCAGGCGACCGACGCCATCCAGATCCCGATCAACGGCATGTTCGTGATGTGCCTGACCATCCTGATCACGATCGTCGTGGCCTACGTGCTGTTCCTGTCGCGCTGGGGCAAGCAGGTGCGCGCTGTCGTACAGAACCGCGTGATGGCCGGCGCCGTCGGCATCAATACCGAGAAGGTCGACCGCTACACCTTCGGCCTCGGCTGCGGCATCGCCGGCGTCGCCGGCTCCGCCTTCACCATGATCGGTTCGACCGGTCCGACCGCGGGCCAGCTCTACATCGTCGATACCTTCCTGGTCGTCGTGTTCGGCGGCGCCGCCAGCCTGCTCGGCACCATCGCCTCTGCCTTCACCATCTCCCAGGCGCAGTCGACGATGGAATTCTTCATGTCCGGCTCGATGGCCAAGGTGCTCACGCTGCTGGCGATCGTCGCCATCCTGATGATGCGGCCGCAGGGCCTGTTCGCCCTCAAGGTCCGCAAGTGAGCCAGCTCCGATAGTCCAACAAGAAGGCCCGGCCATGATCAACTCGCGCTTCTTCAACCGCTCGGAGCTCATCGGCTTCGTCTCTCTGCTGCTCTTGCTGGTCGTCATCCTGCCGCTGGCGCTGGACATCTTCCGCCTCAACCTGGTCGCGAAGTATCTGACGTACTCCTTCGTCGCGATCGGCCTGGTGCTGTGCTGGGGCTATGGCGGCATTCTGAGCCTGGGGCAGGGCGTGTTCTTCGGCCTCGGCGGCTACTGCATGGCGATGTTCCTCAAGCTGGAGGCCTCGAGCGTCGCGAACACCAAGATCCAGTCGACACCCGGCATCCCGGACTTCATGGACTGGAATCAGCTGACGCAGCTGCCGTTCTTCTGGAAGCCGTTCCAGAGCTTCCCGTTCGCGCTCGCTGCGATCATCCTGGTGCCGGCGGTCTTCGCCTTCATCATCGGCGCCGCGATGTTCAAGCGGCGTGTCGGCGGCGTCTACTTCGCGATCATCACCCAGGCGATCGCCGCCATCATGACCATACTGATCGTCGGGCAGCAGGGCTACACCGGGGGCATCAACGGCATCACCGACCTGCGCACCCTGCACGGCTGGGACATCCGCACCGATCACGCCAAGTACATCCTCTACTTCGTCGAGGTGTTCTTCCTGTTCGCCGCCATCCTGGTCGCGCAGTTCATCCGCCTGACCAAGCTCGGCCGCATCCTGGTGGCGATGCGTGAGCAGGAGGACCGCGTGCGGTTCTCCGGCTACAGCGTCGCCAACTTCAAGATCTTCGCCTTCTGTGCGGCGGCGGTGTTCGCGGCCGTCGGCGGCGCGCTGTTCACGCTCGAGGTCGGGTTCATGTCGCCGTCCTTCGTCGGCATCGTGCCGTCGATCGAGATGGTGATCTACACCGCGGTCGGCGGCCGTCTGTCGATCTTCGGGGCGGTCTACGGCACGATCCTCGTCAACTTTGCCAAGACCAGTCTGTCCGAGACCTTTCCGCAGCTCTGGCTGTTCGGACTGGGCGCGCTGTTCATCGCGGTGGTCCTCGCCTTCCCGAACGGATTGGCCGGCATCTGGGGCGACTACGTGCAGCCGCGCATCGACCGGCTGCTGGCCTCGCGCACCAAGAAATCCGGCAATGGCGGCCTGGTCGCCGACGGCGCCCCCGCAGAGTGAGGACACAGCGATGCTCATCGGTCATCAGCCCAAGGAATTCCTGCTCGCGGTCGAAGCACTCACCGTCTCCTTCGACGGCTTCAAGGCGGTCAACGATCTCTCCTTCTATGTCGAGGAGAACGAGATCCGCGTCATCATCGGCCCGAACGGCGCCGGCAAGACCACCGTGCTCGACCTGATCTGCGGCAAGACCAAAGCGACCTCCGGCTCGATCCAGTTCCGCGGCAAGGAGCTGACCAAGCTGCGCGAGAACGAGATCGTCCAGGCGGGTGTGGGGCGCAAATTCCAGACGCCGTCGGTGTTCGAGGATCTCAGCGTGTTCGAGAATCTCGAGATCTCGTTCCCGCGCGGCCGCACCGTGTTCGGCTCGCTCGCCTTCAAGCGCGACGCCGTGGTCAAGGACCGCGTCGAGGAGGTCGCCGAGATGATCTTCCTGAAGGATCGGCTCAAGACTTCGGCGGCCGAGCTGAGCCACGGCCAGAAGCAGTGGCTCGAGATCGGCATGCTGCTGATCCAGAACCCCGACCTGTTGATGCTCGATGAGCCCGTCGCCGGCATGAGCGTCAGCGAGCGCGCCAAGACCGCCGAGCTGCTCAACCGCATCATCAAGGACCGCTCGGTGCTGGTGATCGAGCACGACATGAAGTTCGTCGAGGACATCGCCCACAAGGTCACCGTGCTGCACCAGGGGCAGATCCTGTCTGAGGGCACGATGGACAAGGTCAAAAACGATCCCAAGGTCGTCGAAGTCTATCTCGGACATTGAGCAGGAGCAGAACTGATGTTGGCAATCTCCGATCTCCATGTCGCCTATGGCCAGAGCGAGGTGCTGCATGGCCTGAACGTCAAGGTCGCGCCCAACGAGATCGTTGCGATCATGGGTCGCAACGGCATGGGCAAGACCACGCTGATGAAGTCGCTGATGGGCATCCTGCCGTCCAAGAGCGGTTCTATCGACATGAACGGCACCGAGCTGTCGGGCCTGAAGAGCTATGAGCGCGTCGCGAAGGGCCTCGCCTACGTGCCGCAGGGCCGCATGATCTTCTCCACCATGACGGTCAAGGAGAACATCGAGACCGGCCTCGTCGTGTCCGGCGAGACCGAGGTGCCCGGCGACATCTACGAGCTGTTTCCGGTGCTGCTGGAGATGAAGGGCCGCCGCGGCGGCAATCTCTCCGGCGGCCAGCAGCAGCAGCTCGCGATCGCGCGCGCGCTCGCCACCAAGCCGAAGGTGCTGCTGCTCGACGAGCCGACCGAAGGCATCCAGCCGTCGATCATCAAGGAGATGGCGCGCACCCTCAAGCGCATCCGCGATGAGAAGGGGCTGTCGATCGTCGTCTCCGAGCAGGTGCTGAGCTTCGCGCTCGACATCGCCGACCGCGTGCTGGTGATCGAGAACGGCGAGATCGTCCGCGACGATCCGCGCGACCAGGTCGATGCCGCGCAGGTCTCCAAATATCTGTCCGTCTAACCACTCCGTCCAAGCAAAGGTAAAGGGGAGCTCTTGATGCCTGACACACTGATCAAGGTCGATCTGACTAAGTCGGCCTACGAGAACGACAAGGTGCACAATCGCTGGCACCCGGACATTCCGATGGTGGAGTGGGTCAATCCCGGTGACGACTTCATCATCGAGACCTATGACTGGACCGGCGGCTTCATCAAGAACAACGATTCCGCCGATGACGTGCGCGACATCGACCTGTCGATCGTGCACTTCCTGTCGGGTCCGATCGGCGTCAAGGGCGCCGAGCCCGGCGATCTTCTCGTCGTCGACCTGCTCGACGTCGGTCCGCTGAAGGAGAGCCTGTGGGGCTTCAACGGCTTCTTCTCCAAGCAGAACGGCGGCGGCTTCCTGACCGACCATTTCCCGCTGGCGCAGAAGTCGATCTGGGACATCAAGGGCCTCTACACCTCGTCGCGCCACGTGCCCGGCGTGAACTTCGCAGGCCTGATCCACCCCGGCCTGATCGGCTGTCTGCCTGATCCGAAGCTGCTCGCGACCTGGAACGAGCGTGAGACCGCGCTGATCGCGACCAACCCGACCCGCGTGCCGGGCTTGGCCAATCCGCCATTCGCGCCGACCGCGCATGCCGGCCAGGCCAAGGGCGACGTCAAAGCCAAGATCGGCGCCGAGGGCGCCCGCACGGTTCCGCCGCGTGAGCATGGCGGCAATTGCGACATCAAGGACCTGTCGCGCGGCTCGAAGATCTACTTCCCGGTCTACGTGCCCGGCGGCGGCCTCTCGATGGGCGACCTGCACTTCAGCCAGGGCGACGGCGAGATCACCTTCTGCGGCGCCATCGAAATGGCCGGCTGGTTGCACATCAAGGTCGACGTCATCAAGGACGGCGTCGCGAAGTACGGCATCAAGAACCCGATCTTCAAGCCGTCGCCGATCACGCCGAACTATCGCGACTACCTGATCTTCGAGGGCATCTCGGTCGACGAGGCCGGCAAGCAGCACTACCTCGACGTTCACATCGCCTATCGCCAAGCCTGTCTCAACGCCATCGAGTATCTGAAGAAGTTCGGCTACTCCGGCGCCCAGGCCTATTCGATCCTCGGCACGGCACCGGTGCAGGGCCACATCTCCGGCGTCGTCGACGTGCCGAATGCCTGCGCGACCTTGTGGCTGCCGACCGAGATCTTCGACTTCGACGTGATGCCGTCGTCGGCCGGGCCGATCAAGCACATCAAGGGCGACATCCAGATGCCGATCTCGCCGGACAAGTAATTCTCCTCCCTGCGCGACGGGATGCGGGACGGCAGCGTATCGGCCGCCCCGCATCCGCCGCGCGGACTGGAGAGACGATGTTGCGCAGGAGACGAGACAATGCCGGTCTATGAATATCTCTGTAATGAATGCGGTCCGTTCACCGACTTCAGGCCGATGGCGGAATGTGATGAGCCGCAGGTCTGCCCGCAATGCCAGGACATGGCGCCGCGCGTGATCCTCACCGCGCCCGCCTTCGCCTGCATGCCGGCGGAGCGGCGCACGGCGCATGCCACCAACGAGCGCAGCCGCCACGCGCCGCAGACGGTGGCCGAGTACAAGGCGAAGCACGGGGCGGGTTGCGGCTGCTGCTCGCCTAAGAAATCGCCGCGGCTGATGACCAAGACCAAGAGCGGTGCCAAGGGTTTTCCGACGGCGCGGCCCTGGATGATCAGCCACTGACCTTGCGGGAGGGGCGGCGCGGCCGCCCCTCAGCGTGCCGCCGGCACCCGCCGCGGTCCCGGCGCCACCGGCTGGCCGCCGAACTTCGCGCTCATCGCATTGGCGCCGTCGCTGATGTCGACCAGCGTCTTGCGGCTGTCGTCGATCACCTTGGCAGATTTGCGCTTGAAGCCGTCGACCAGCTCGCGCATCGACTTGATCTGATCGAACAACTGTCCAGGATTGCCGTCCGCGAAACCGGGAATGGCGCCGTCGATCTTGGTGACCAGCGTATCGAAGCCCTTGAAGATGTCCTCGGCCTTGTCGATCGCGGCATCGAACGCGGCCGTCTTGGCCTGCAGCGAGGCGGTCTCGGTTTCGAAGCTCTGCAGCGCGTCCTTGATGGCCGGGGCATTGCTGACGACGTATTTGTCGATGTTGTGCACCGTCTCGATCATCGTCTCCTGGTCCTTGAGATCGGCCGTGAGCACCGGCACGCCGTCGTGATCGAGCGGCACCGGCGGCGCCGTCGGCGCGCCGCCGACCAGCGAGATCGCGGCGATGCCCGTCAGGCCCTGGAACTCGATGCCGGCCGTGGTGTCCTTGCGGATCGGCGCTGACCTGTCGAGCGTGATCATGGCGACGATCTTGCGCGGACTCTCGAGGTTGATCGACAGGATCTGCCCGGCCTGCACGCCATCGAAATTGACCGGGCCGCCCTTGCGCAGCCCCGCCGCCGAGCCGCCGTCGAACACCACGCGCATGGTGCTGCGCTGCTCGGCGAGGCGACGCTTCTGCGTAATCAGCACGCCGCTGATGCCGGCCGCGACGATCGCGATCGTCAGGGTTCCAACAATGAGATTGATCGCGCGCATTCGGTATCCGCTGCTGCCTCGGCTCGATTTTAGCCGCTAACCCGCCGAGTGGGAAGCTCAGCGCGCCAGGCCCGGGCGGGACGGGGCGGCGAGGCCGGCCAGCAGCACCGCAAGGATGCCGGTCAAAAAGACCCCGTCGAACGTCCCGGCGCCGCCGATCGAGGCCACCGGCGCGCCGAGGCTGCCGATCTTGTCGAGGTTCATCAGGTCGGCCCCGACCAGCGTGCCCATCGAGCCGCCGATATAGGCCAGCGGCGCAGCGTATTCGCGCGACAGCAGGAAGGCGAGGATCGCCGTGACGACCACCGGCGCGAACACTGGCACAGCGATACCCACGCCTTGCACGGGCGTTGCCATGGCATGGATGATCACCGCGATCACCAGCACGGCGATCGTGGCCCGCAGCCACAGCTGATAGCGCAGCACGAGATAGGTCGACATGATGGTCGGAATGACCGCGCCGCCGACGTTCACCGCGAGCAGCGTGCCCGGCCATTGGTGCACCAGCGGCACGACATATTGCATGCCGAAAAAGTCGATGATCTCGCCGGAGCGCGCGACCTGCCCCGGCAGCATCGTGATCGGGATGTTGAAATAGCTGCCGACCAGTGAACCGAACAGCAGCAGCATCGCCGTGCCCGAGCTGACGCCGAGCTTCATGTAGGCGTAGCGCAGGATGCCGAGCTGGATCAGGACGATCACGACGCCGAACGCCAGCACCAGGATGGCGAAGAAGGCCGGCGTGATCGGCAGGTATTGGACCTGGGAATGCATGTCGAAAGCGCTTCGCAGTTGAGCCTTGCTGTCTCCCTGGGATCATCCCACGAGGACAGCAGGGTGACAAATGGGCATTCGGCGCTTGGTTCCCAGGGGTGACCATGATCGCCCTCACTCTCCCGTCGCGATCAGTCGGGCATGCAGCACGTAGCGTTCCGGCCCCTGTGTCAGCGCGTCGAACGGCCAGCAGGTCGACAGCACCAATTCCGAGCCGTCGGTCGCCGGATCGATGCCCGAGGCATCGAAGCGGACGACGTGGCTTGCATCGGCGCGGTAGCGGAAGGTCTTGCCGTCGCGCCTGACAATGTCGATCTCGTCGCCGATGCCGACGTCCTTCAGGAAGCGGAAGTGCGTGTCGCGATGCGCGGAGTAGACAGCGATGCCGCGCTCGCCGGGCTCGGCGGTCCCCTCGACATGACCAGCGCCAAAGGCGAGGGCCTGGCCGCTGGATCCAGCCAGCGCGATGGTGGAAACGCCGAGGCGTTTGATTTCGATGCGCGCCACCGGGACGGTGTCGGCCCAGGACCACGGCTTGACTGTGTGGCCTGTTGCGATGCTCTGGCTGAAGGCGCGCTCGAGCAGCACCTGCGCGACAATGGCCTTGGCATGGATGAGCGCGCCGTGGCCGAACAGGATGAGGCCGACGAGCGCGACTGCGAGCGGAATGACAAAGCGGGGCATTCTCTCTCCTCCGTCATTGCGAGCGAAGCGAAGCAATCCAGAGTCGTCGTGCAGCCCCTGGATTGCTTCGTCGCTTCGCTCCTCGCAATGACGCCATCAGTTAGTTTGCAGCCCGCCGCCGTATGGCGACGAGCCAGATCAGTTCGAGCATCAGCAGGCCCAGCCCAAGCAGCATGCTGAGCTCCGCATCGGTCGCCGTCTTCGGCAGCGCGATCGTCCCAGGTGTTGCCGGCACCACCGGACGCTTCAGCGCGGCCAGTTGAACGTCGCCGTCAGCTTCAGCGCGACGGTCCTTCTGCAGCGCGGGCGGACGGCCGCGCTCGCCGAATACCTTCTCGAAATCCCAGCCGGCCGGCAGGTTGATCGGCAGCTCGGCCAGCCGGAGCGGCTCGCCATCGGGACGGCGCGGGGTCTTGTCGACGGCGACGAGGCTGGTCAGGCGGGTCACCAGCTGATGCTCCATCGCCAGCTTGAGGATGGCGCCGTCGGCTTCCTCCGGCGTCATCTGCCGCATCGTCTTGGCCACTTCGGCGTCGCCTATCTTGCGCCGCGCCCACAGCTTCGACAGGCCCTTGCCTTCGGCGGCACCGGACAGCGGCAGCGTGATCGTCCAGGGCTGGTCGCCGATGCGGCCCTTGAGCTGCAGCGAGCCGGCGAGACGATCGATCTTCGCGGCCAGCACCAGCGGCTCGTTGCGATAGACGTCCGGGAGCACGGCCGGCGTGAGATCGGCGGAGGCTTCGGAGAACGTCGCGTTCAATCCCGTCACGACCGGGTTCTCCAGCTTGGCAAAGAGATCGCGCATGCGCTCCTCGACCTGCTCGACCGAGCCGATATGGGTGAAGGCACCGCGGCCGAGCTCCGAAGCGCGCGTCATCAGGTAGGTGTTGGGCGCCGAGCCGATGCCGACCATGAAGATGCGCGAGCGGCCGCGCATCGCGGTGATCGTCTCGAACAGCTGCTGCTCGTTGCCGATCGCGCCGTCGGTTAGGAACACAACTTGGCGCACGCGATCGCTGTCGCTGCCATCGTCGGTGAGCGCCGCGCGCATCGCCGGCACCATCTCGGTCCCGCCCCTTGCGTCCAGCGAACTCACGAAACTGGTGGCGCTGCCGACATGCTCGGGATCGGCCGGCACCGAGGCGGGAAACAGCACGGTCATGGTGTCGTCGAAGCGGATGACGTTGAAGTGGTCGCCCGGCTGCAGCCGTCCCAGCGCATAGAGCAGGCTGGCCTTGGCCTGGCGGATCGAAGTGCCGCCCATCGAGCCGGAATTGTCGATCACGAAGATGACGTCGCGCGGCTGCGGGCGCTGCGCTGCTGCCGCGACCGCCGGCGGCGTCACGAAGGCAAGCAGGTAGTCGGCATCGCCGACCTGCTCGTGAAACAGCCCGACCGACGGCATCTTCTCCGACGCCGGCTTCCAGGTCAGCTCGAAGTCGCGATCGGCCGGCACCACGCCCTCGGCCAGGGTGATGACGCGCGTCTTCGCATCAGGGCTGTCGATGGTGACCTGGTGATGGTGGCTCTTGACCTCGCCCAGCGCGAAGCCCGCCTGCAGCCGCACCGTGATCTTCGTCGGATTGACCGGATCATTCTTGACGGGATCGAGCACCTCCGGCGCGATGCGGTCGCGATCCGGCACCGGATCGTTGCTCGCCGCACCCCAGCCGTCGCTGCCCGGGCGCAAATCGACGCTCTGCACGATCGGCTTGGGATTGTAGCGCGGCGCGACCACGAGCGGCACACGCAGGGAGAACGCGCCGCCGCTCGACGCCACCTGCTGCTGATACTCGATCTGCACCAGCACGGTCTCACCGGGGCCGATATTGGCGAGCGAGTTGGTGAAGATGTTTGGCCGCTCCTGCTCGGTCAGCGCGGCGGTCTTGCCCTCGCGCTTGGCCTGCTCGTAGATCACCTTGGCTTGCTGGCGCGGCTTGATATCGCCGACCACGACGCGGTCGCCGACGATCATCTTCAAGGTGTCGACCGCGCTGTCCGGCGGCAGCGGGTAGACGTAGACCGCCTCCATCCATTGCGAGCTGGTGTTCTTGAACAGCTGCGTCACGCGGGCCCGCGCGGTCGGGCCCGACACGACGATGTCGACATCGATGCCGAGCCGCGGCGCCTCGGCATAGCCGGCATCGGACTTGAACAGCAGCGCGCCGGAGCGCGCGTCGCCCGGCCTGGTCAGCGGTGCGAGCGGTCCCTCGGCCGACCAGCCGGGTGTGATGTTGATAAACAGCGCGGTGATGCCGACCAGCGCCACGGCGGCGGCTTGCAGCAGCAGGAACAGCAGCATGGTCACGATCCAGGACCGGACCGGGTGGGCACTGCTGCGAATGTCATAGTCGATCGTTTGGCTCATCGGGGGCTCCGCAACGAACAGAATGGGGCAGGCCGAACCTGAGCGCGGCGCGCGCTCGTCGCGAGCGGAATGGTCGGTCTTGTTCGGCCCGGGTCCGCCGCATCGCGTGCGGTGGTCGCCGCGGCAAAGGCTGGATTGTGCGGGTTTGTGCCGGTTTGTCCGTCTGCTAAAGAGATCGGCGTCACGCGGCAGGGGGCAGGATGTCGATACCGGACAACGAGTTGTCGGACGAGCAGAGCCGGCAGGTGGCGGAGACCATCCGCGAGGAGATCGCGCGCCGGCGGATGTCGCGGCAGACGCTGGCGGAGCAGGCCAAGCTGAGCCTGTCGACCTTGGAGAAGGCGCTCGGCGGCCGCCGCCCGTTCACGCTCGCCACCATCGTCCGGCTCGAGCAGGCGCTCGGCATGTCCCTGCGCAAGGCGCCGAGCGCGCCGGCTGCTGCGCCGGCCACGAGCGGCGGCATTGCGCCTGATAGCCTCGGCTCCTACTCGCGGCGCGCCGTGGAATGGATCGAAGGGACGTATGTCACGCTGCGGCCGTCGTTCGGCGATCGCGAAGCCATCTATGCGTATCGCACCGACATCGTCTGGGACGATGCGGCTTCGTCACTGGTGTTTCGCGAGGGCGCGCGGCTCGATGCGGCGTTTTCGCAGTTCGGCGAGGTCGCCGTGCCCAACCAGTCCGGCTTCGTCTACCTCGTCACCAACCGCCACGGCCAGCATCGCCTGATCACGGTGTCACGCCCGACCATCACCGGCGAGATGTACGGCATCATCACCACGCTGCTCGCCGGTCGCGGCTCGCTACTGACCCCGATCGCTGCGCCGATCGCGCTGCTGCCGCTGCAGAATGTGGTGGAGCCGAGTTTCGGAAGGCTGGGCGCTGACGATCTGCATTATCAGCTGTATCGCGAGCACCTGCGCAAGACCGTCGAGGAGCCGTTCGCGCTGTTCGTGCAAGGCGTGCCGTGAGTCGTTTGCTGACCTAGCCACCGTCATTGCGAGGAGCCAACGGGTCCGCGCAAAGCGCGGCCCGATGACAGGCTCCGCGACGAAGCAATCCAGAGCCGCACACTCGGCCCTGGATTGCGTCGCTGCGCTCGCAATGACGGAGCTTGTGGTGCGCGGCCTGCTTCGACAAACACGCTGTCGTCCCGGCGAACGCCGGGACCCATACCCCCAGGGAGCGGTTTGAGGCGCGCTGGTCATTGGCCTTTTGCCCAACACGCCCGCCGCGGCGTATGGGTCCCGGATCGGCGCCGCGCCGCGCTTCGCGCGTCGTGGCTTGTCCGGGACGACGGCGGTGGGTGAGGCGCAACTGCATCAACACCCACCAGTGTCGTCCCGGCGAACGCCGGGACCCATACCCCCAGGGAGCGGCTTGAGGCAGGGCTGGTCATTGGCCTTTTGCCCAACACGCCTGCCGTGGCGTATGGGTCCCGGATCGGCGCCGCGCCGCGCTTCGCGCGTCGCGGCTTGTCCGGGACGACAGCGGTGGGGAGGGCGGATTTACGATTCAAACAGCCGGGAAGTTGAGGCGCGTGAAATCTGAGGGACGTGTCGGTGCAATCTCGCGGCACATCGTGCCCGAGGTCTGCTCTCAGTTCGTCCCTCGCAAGCAGTGCAGAGGGCGCAGGGAATGCCGGGTGAGGGCCTCACCCATGGCCCGCCTGCGAAAAAAATGCAGGCGGCAGGTACCACAGGCAAAGCCGAACACGCCGGCATTCCCTGCGCGATGGGTTGAACGCTTATACGCAGTCTCCCTGGTGCGCCGGCTTGTTGGCCACCATTCGCGAAAATGCTTGCGCACTACGCGGGACACCAGCTTCGGGGTGTCAGGACGCTGCGACTTCACGTCCGCAAGCGATCGTTCGTCCGCGCCCTCGTCAAGAAGACGCTGCGACCTCCCGCGGCCATCGCTCCCCGCCTCGCGTGTCGTGACGATCGCGCGCAACGCCCCTCCGCAGTGAGGCGGGATGGGGCGAGAGAAACATGAATTCGGTAAAATAGCAAGATATTTTTATTTTACAGAATTCGCGCCGTCTTTGCTGCGCTATAGGCCAACTCGTGCGGCGGTGACGGTAGGCTCCCTCTCCCGTTCTTCACGGGGAGGGTCGGGGTGAGGGGCAGCGGAACGGGAGGTGCTGCTATTGAGAGTGAACTTATGAGTCCGATGGATCTGCGATGCGGCTCCGCTTGTGCCATGCCCCTCACCCGGATTGCTGCGCAATCCGACCTCTCCCCGCAAAGGGCGGGGAGAGGTTGCACCGTTCACGCTGCGCCGCCGGTGGCTCGAGCGAACGGACGAGAGCGGCCGACGCGCAACCTCGCTGCTACCCCCCGACATCCGCGCTGATGATGTCGCCGAACAGATCCCACTTGCCGCCCTTGAACTGCATCATCTTGAGCTGCTCGATCGGTGCAAAATCATTCGGGCCGGTGTTGACCTTGATGCCTGGGATCAGGGTGTCGGGCGCAAAGTCCTTCAGGCTGGCGGCCTGCTTCATGACGTTGTCGCGGGTGAGGTTGTCGCCGCACTGCTTGAGCACCTGGACCATGGTCTGGGCCGCGGCAAAGCCGTAAGCGAGGTTGGCATCGGAGGTGTTGGCGCCCGGCATGTACTTGTCGATGAAGGCCATGAACTTCTTCATGCCCTCGTCGTCCTTCCACTGCGGATCCGACGGGTCCTTGATATAGCCGGCGGACAGCACGCCTTCGGACGCGTCAAGGCCGGCCGGCTTCATCACCGCGCCGATCGAGATCGACACGTCGGTCATCAGGTGCATCGGCTTCCATTCCAGCTCGGCGATCTTCTTGATCGCCTGCGCGGCGAATTTCGGCGTGGAGATGTTGACGAACACGTCGGCGCCGGTGCCCTTGAGCTTGACGATGTGGGAGTCGATCGAGGGCTCCGAGGTCTCGTAGCTCTCCTCGGCGATGATCAGATCCTTTGCCTTGTCGCCGAAGACGTCCTTGATGCCGGCGACGTAGTCCTTGCCGAAATCGTCGTTGGCATAGAAGATCGCGACCTTGCCGTTCGGCTTGTTCTTGAGGATATATTTGGCGAAGATCCGCGCCTCGACGCGGTAACTGGGCTGGAAGCCCATCGTCCAGGGGAATTCCTTGGGATCGTTCCACTTGCTGGCGCCGGTGGCGACGAACAGCTGCGGCACCTTCTTGGCGTTGTGATACTTCTGCACCGCGGTCTGGGTCGGCGTGCCCAGCGCGTTGAACACCAGCAGGACCTCGTCGCTCTCGATCAGCTTGCGCACCTGCTCGACCGTCTTCGGCGGGCTGTAGGCGTCGTCATAGGAGATGAAGTTGATCTTGCGGCCGTTGATGCCGCCCTGATCGTTGATCATCTTGAAATAGGCTTCCTCGGTCTTGCCGATGATGCCGTAGGCCGAGACCGGGCCGCTATAGGTCTCGACATTGCCGATCTTGATTTCGGTGTCGCTGGCACCGGTGTCGTATTTCTTCTGGGCGAGCGCGCTCTGGCTCGCCGCGATGGAGAGCGCGGCTGCGGCTGCGAGAGAGAGCAGAGTCCTGGTCGTCATCGGCAACATTCCCTGGGCTTCCTCTTGGTTGATCGTGTGGTTCGTTGAACGGCGGCGCGATGCGCACAGCCTTGGGTTTATGCAGCCTTGGGTCTATGACGCCTGCTGGACCAGATCGATCGCAGATGCCGTCGCAAAGCTCTTGCGCAAGGTCGGCTTGTGGATCTTGCCGGTGGCGTTGCGCGGCAGCGCGTCGACGAAGCGGACGGTGCGCGGGCATTTGAAGCGGGCGAGGTTGGCCTGGCAGTGGGTGTGGATGTCCGCCTCGCTCAGCGTCTGGCCCGGCTTGACCGCGATGATCGCCATGCCGGTCTCGCCCCATTGCGGGTCGGCGATGCCGATCACGGCGGCCTCGGCGACGGCGCTCAGCTGGTGCAGCACGTTCTCGACCTCGGCCGGATAGACGTTCTCGCCGCCGGAGATGTACATGTCCTTCCAGCGGTCGACGATGTAGTAGAAGCCTTCGTCGTCGACGCGCGTGGCATCGCCGGTGTGCAGCCAGCCGTCGGTGAAGGAGGAGCGGTTGGCATCCGGCCGGTTCCAGTAGCCCGGCGTCACGTTGGGACCGCGCACCCAGAGCTCACCAAGCTCGCCGACATCGGCGTCGGTGCCGTCGGGACGGACGATGCGCACCTCGGTATGCAGCACCGGCTTGCCGGCCGAGCCGGCCTTGCGTCCGGCATCCTCGCGATCGAGCGCGAGCACCGCCGGCGAGGTCTCGGTCATGCCATAGCCCTGCTGGAGCGCGACGCCGCGCGTCTCCCAGGTGTTGAGCAGCGGCACCGGCATCGGCGCGCCGCCGACGCCGCCGATCGTGAGCCGGCTGAAATCGGCGGTCGCGAACGCCGGATGCTGCGCCATGAACTGATAGATCGCGGGCACGCCGAAGAACACGTTGATGCCCTGGGCGGGATCGCTGATCAGCTGCAGCGCCGCGCCGGGATCGAACGCGCGCATGATCAGCACGGTGCCGCCGGCATGCATCACCGGATTGGTGTAGCAATTGAGACCGCCGGTGTGGAACAGCGGCAGCACGGTCAGCAGCACCGAGGACGGGGTGATGTAGGCGGGGCCACCGAGATTGACGCAATTGTAGAACGTCATGCCGTGGGTGATCATCGCCCCCTTCGGCTGGCCCGTGGTGCCAGACGTGTACATGATGGTGGAGATATCATCGAGCGTGACCGGCTCGACCGCGCCGAGCGGTTTTGCGGCGGTGATCGCCTGCTCGTAGCTGCCGCCTGGGCCGTAGCGCAGCGCCGTGGCGACGCCGCACAGCCGGCTCACCGCCAGCGCGGTGTCGGCGAGGTCGTCGTCATGGATCATGACTTTCGGCGCGGCGTCGCCAACGATGAACTGCAGCTCGGGCACGGTGAGGCGGGTGTTGAGCGGCACGAAGACCGCGCCGACGCGGAAGCAGGCGAACTGCACCTTCAGCGTATCGGTGGAATTCAGCGCCAGCACGGCGACGCGGTCGCCCTTGCCGACGCCGCAGGCGTCGCGCAGATGAGCTGCGAGCCGCGCCACACGGGCGTCGAACTCCGCGTAGTTGAAACGCCGGTTGCTGCCGAGATCGACCATGGCGGTCTTCGTCGGCGTCCTCCGCGCATGATGCGCAATCCAGTCGTAGTACCGTACTGGCACGGGGTCCCTCCTCGTGTCCGGCGAGCTGTCGCCGGCTTGCTTGGCCGGCGCGTTCCCGCCCCCGACGATGCAGGGCAGGACGCGCGGCGTTTTTGGTTGCAAGTGGGCCGGTGAGTGCATTGCACTGTCTTGCGTCAAGGCGCTGGTTGGGCGTCACGAAGGCGGGTCGCGCTGCACGCGATTTCGGCAGTCAGCCACTCGACGCAAGGCGATACCGACGCTTCCGGTCATCCTGGCGCCGCAGCAACCAGAGCTTCGGCGGTCATGACGAAAAGCCCGTTCTATACGGCCGAGCACGAGGCCTTCCGCGACGTCGTCAGGCGCTTCGTCGACAAGGAGATCGCGCCGTTCGCGAGCGCCTGGGACGAGGCCGGCGAATTCCCGCGCGCGCTGTATGCGAAGGCGGCCGAGATCGGCCTGCTGGGCTTGGGTTTCCCGGAAGAATTCGGCGGCGTCCCGGCCGACCAGTTCATGAAGATCGTGTCGTCGCAGGAGCTGGCGCGCGCCGGGGCCGGCGGCGTCAGCGCCAGCCTGATGAGCCACACGATCGGCGCGCCGCCGATCGCGCGCGCGGCACGGCCGGAGGTGCGCGCGAGGGTGCTGCCGGAGATTCTTGCCGGGCGGAAGATCTCGGCGCTCGCCATCACCGAGCCGAGCGGCGGTTCCGACGTCGCCAATCTCCGCACCAAGGCGGTGCGCGATGGTGATCACTACGTCGTCAGCGGCGAGAAGACGTTCATCACCTCAGGCATGCGCGCCGACTATATCACCGTGGCCGTGCGCACCGGGGGACCTGGTCCGGCGGGCGTGAGCCTGCTGCTCGTTCCCGGCGATACGCCTGGGCTGACGCGCACCAAGCTGAACAAGATGGGCTGGTGGGCGTCTGATACCGCGACCCTGCATTTCGACGGCTGCCGCGTGCCGGTCGAAAATCTGATCGGCGAGGAGGGGCAGGGCTTCAAGCTGATCATGCACAATTTCAACTCCGAGCGCATGGGCATGGCGGCGAGCTGCACGGCGTTCGCCCGCGTCTGCCTCGACGATGCGATCGCCTATGCCAGGGAGCGCCAGACCTTCGGCAAGCCGCTGGCGCAGCACCAGGTCATCCGCCACAAGCTGGTCGACATGGCGCAGCGCGTCGCGGCGACGCAGGCGATGCTGGAGATGCTGGCGTGGCGGCTCGAACAGGGCGACAATCCCGTCGCCGAGATCTGCATGATGAAGAACCAGGCGACGCAGACGATGGCCTACTGCGCCTCCGAGGCGGTGCAGATCTTCGGCGGCGCGGGGTTCATGCGCGGCATCCGCGTCGAGCGGATCTATCGCGAGGTCAAGGTCAACGCCATCGGCGGCGGCACCGAGGAGATCATGAAGGACCTCGCCAGCCGGCAGATGGGATTGTGAGCCGCGCTCTCTCCACTCGTCATGCCCGGGCTTGACCCGGGCATCCAAGCTGTGCGCCACATCGGAACAACGACGTGGATGGCCGGGACAAGCCCGGCCATGACGTCAAAGAAAAACGACAGGAGCCTGAGGACGAATGCTCTTCACCGCCGACCACGACGAACCGCGTCGCATCCTGCAGAAGTTCATTGCTGCCGAGATCAATCCCCATGTCGACGAATGGGAGGAGGCCGGCATCTTTCCGGCGCATGAGCTGTTCAAGAAGCTCGGCGACCTCGGCTTTCTCGGCCTCAACAAGCCGGTCGAGTTCGGCGGGCAGGGGCTGGACTATTCCTACGCGCTGATGATGGCCGAGGAGCTCGGCGCGATCAATTGCGGCGCCATTCCGATGGCCATCGGGGTGCAGACCGACATGGCGACGCCGGCGCTGGCGCGGTTCGGCTCCGACGAGGTGCGCAAGGAATTCCTGGCGCCGGCGATATCAGGCGACTACGTCGCCTGCATCGGCGTCTCCGAGCCGGGCGCCGGCTCCGACGTCGCCTCGATCAAGACCCAGGCGCGCGCCGACGGCGACGACTACGTCATCAATGGCGGCAAGATGTGGATCACCAACGGCACCCAGGCGGATTTCATCTGCCTGCTCGCCAACACCAGCGACGGACCGGTTCATCGCAACAAGTCGCTGATCTGCGTTCCCATGAAGAGCAAGGGCGTGCAGGTCGCGCGCAAGCTCGACAAGATGGGCATGCGCTCCTCCGACACCGCGCAGATCTTCTTCGACAATGTCCGCGTGCCCAAGCGCAACCGCGTCGGCGAAGAGGGCATGGGCTTCACCTACCAGATGATGCAGTTCCAGGAGGAGCGGCTGTGGGCCGGCGCCGCCTGCCTGAAGGCGCATGAGGCGATCATCAACGCGACCATCGAGTACACCCGCAACCGCAAGGCGTTCGGCCGCTCGATCCTCGACAACCAGGTCGTCCATTTCCGTCTCGCCGAACTGCAGACCGAGGTCGAGCTGCTGCGCGCGCTGACCTATCAGGCCGCCGAGGCGCTGGTCGCCGGCGAGGACGTGACGCGACTCGCGACCATGGTGAAGCTGAAGACCGGCCGGCTGGGGCGGGAGCTCACCGACGCCTGCCTGCAATATTGGGGCGGCATGGGCTTCATGAACGAGACGCCGGTCAGCCGCGCCTATCGTGATTCGCGGCTGAGCTCGATCGGCGGCGGCGCCGACGAGGTGATGCTGACGATCCTGTGCAAGATGATGGGTACCCTTCCGGGCATGGCCAAAGCGGGGAACGCCTGATGATCACGCTGTATCATTGCGACGGCGCCCGCTCGTTCCGCCCGTTGTGGATGCTGGAGGAGCTTGGAGCCAACTACGAATTGAAGATGCTGCCGTTCCCGCCGCGGGTGCTCGCCAAGGAATATCTGGCGATCAATCCTCTCGGCACGATCCCCTTCATGATCGATGGCGAGACGAAGATGACCGAGTCCTCCGGCATCTGTCACTATCTCGGCATCAAGCACGGCCCGACGCCGCTGATGGTTGCGCCTGAGGAGGCCGCCTACGGCGCGTTCCTGAACTGGATGTATTTCTCCGATGCGACGCTGACGTTCCCGCAGACGCTGGTATTGCGGTACACGCAGCTCGAGCCGGAGGAGCGGCGGTCGCCGCAGGTCGCCGCCGACTATGCCAAGTGGTTCCTGGGCCGGCTGCGAGCGGTCGAGGCAGCGACGGCGAATGCCGAATTCCTGAGCGCGGGTCGCTTCACCGCGGCGGACATCGTCATCGGCTATGCGTTGCGGCTGGCCGAGACGCTCGGGCTCGCCAAGGATTTCGGGCCGAATGTCGCCGCCTATTGGGCGCGCCTGCAGCAGCGCGATGGCTACCAGCGGGCGCGCGCCGCCGAGCAGCGCGCCGGCGTGGAGCAGGGCATCAAGCCGCGCGTCCGGCCCTGAGTTGCGCACGTCATTCCGGGGTCGATGCTGCGTGTCGCCCCGGGAATGGCGACCATCTCAAAGCCGTGAGTTAACCGCGACAAAAATCGGCAGTCGTCACCGATGACAGCGGCGCGATTTGCGTTATGGTTCTCGTCCAAAGAAGCGGCCGACAGAGCCGCGCCTCAGGAGGAAGACCATGGATGTGACCCGCCGGGAGTCCGGCCATCTCATGCTGATCACGCCCGAGCGCGTCTTCTACGCCGGGCTGCTCGGCCGACCGCGCCAGCGCTGCTCGGGCGCGTTCCATGTCTATGTCGCGCTGACCGGCAGCCTGCGGCTGCTGGCCGACGGCGAGGAGCGCCGCGGCGAACTGCTGGTGGTGCCGCCCAACAAGCAGCATACGATCGAGAGCGATTATCGCACGGTCATCGTCGTGACGATGGAGCCGGAGAGCGTGCCGCTCGGCATCCTCGACCGTTTCGCCGCTCGTGTCGCCCGCGAGGCCGAGGTTTTTGCCTGCCGCATCCGCGCCGCGTATGAGGAACTGGTGCAGCGCCCGCTGAGCGGCGACGTCACCAGCGCGGTGTTCGACCGGCTCTGCTTCGGCGAGGTGCTGCCGCAGCGGACGCTGGATCCGCGCGTCGTCAAGGCGATCGGCCTGATCAGCCGCTTCTCCGGCGAGCCGGCCACCGCCGAGAGCTGCGCAGCAGCGGTGGGCTTGTCGACCTCGCGCTTCCTGCATCTGTTCAAGGAGGAGACCGACATCTCCTTCCGCTCGTTCCGCGCCTGGAAGCGCGCGCGGCATCTCCTCAACTACGCCAACCAGGATCTCAACCTCGCGCATCTCGCGCAGGACATCGGCTATCCCGATTCGACCCATTTCAGCCATTCGATCCGTCGCTTCTACGGGCTGAAGCCGCGCGCGATCTTCTCCGGCTCGCGCGACCTCGCGATCTACCGCAGCGGCGAGGCCGCACTGACCTGATCCTGTCCCGCTGCGCGCCGCGTCAGCGCCGCGCGCAGCGGAAACTTCGACAGTTCGAGCACGATCAGCGTGGCGATGGCGGCCCCCGCCGTCAGTGCGAGATCGTCGGCGTGCAGCGGCCCGAATTTGAACAGCGCCGCGACCGGTGCCGCGGTCAGGCTGGTCGCGAGCACGGCGATGACGATCGCGATCACCAGCAGCAGCATGCGGTTCGGCCGCAGCAGGGCGTCGCGCAGCGAGCTCGAGAACGAGCGGTTGACGAAGATCAGGCTGACGATCACCGAGACCAGGGTGAAGAACACCAGCGCGCGCAGCTCGTCGTCGGGCAGGCCGTTGCGATGGGCCAGCAGCAGCACTCCGCCGGTCGTGATCACGGCGAGCAGGCCCTGCAGCGCGCCCCACAACACCAGCGGGCGCGGCAGCAGTGCTTCCTGTGGATCACGCGGCCGCCGCCGCATGATGTCGTCCTCCTCGGTCTCGGCCTCGAACACCAGCGAGCAGACGGGATCGATGATCATCTCCAGGAAGGCGATGTGCACGGGGCCGAGCAGCAGCGGCAGGCCGGTGACGAGCGGCAGCAGAGCGAGGCCCGCGATCGGGAAATGCACCGCGAGGATGAAGCTCATCGCCTTGCGCAGATTGTCATAGATGCGCCGGCCCAGCCGGATCGCCTTGACGATCGAGCCGAAATCATCGTCGAGCAGCACGATCGCGGCGGCCTCGCGCGCGACGTCCGTGCCGCGGCCGCCCATCGCGATGCCGATATGCGCCGCCTTCAGCGACGGCGCGTCGTTGACGCCGTCGCCGGTCATCGCGACGATCTCGCCATCGGCCTTGAGCGCCGAGACGATGCGCAGCTTCTGCTCCGGCATGATGCGGGCGAAGG
This sequence comes from Bradyrhizobium sp. HKCCYLS20291, assembly GCF_051167715.1. Taxonomy (NCBI): domain Bacteria; kingdom Pseudomonadati; phylum Pseudomonadota; class Alphaproteobacteria; order Hyphomicrobiales; family Nitrobacteraceae; genus Bradyrhizobium; species Bradyrhizobium sp. HKCCYLS20291. The sequence goes on from NZ_JBNPTO010000003.1 coordinate 126,912, forward strand.
CGGTCGGCGTGCGCGCGGCCTGCGCGAGCGCATCGTCGTCGAGATCAGACAGCTCCGCGCCGGTGATGACTTGCTCGGGATCGAGCCCCGCCTGCCGCGCGATCGCGGCCGCGGTTGCCGGATAGTCGCCGGTGATCATGAGCACGCGGATGCCGGCCGAGCGGCATTCCGCAACGGCACCGGGGACCTCGGCCCGCAGCGGATCGGCGAAGCCGACGAGACCGCAGAAGGTGAACGCGAAGCCTTGCTGCGTCTCGGGCAATTCGTCGCCGGTCCAGTTCGCGCGGGCGACGCCGAGCACCCGCAGGCCTTCCGCGGCGAGCGTTTCGATACGTGCCTGCAGCGCCGTCAACTCGGTGGCGTTCAGGCCGCACAGCTTTGCGGTCGCTTCCGGCGCGCCCTTGGCCGCGACCATGACGATGCCGTCGTGCGACCAGACATTGGTCATCGCGAGCAGATCAGGACGCAGGCCATAGCGCCGCTGCAACGTGGCGCCGGCCGTTGCGTCCACGTCGATCGCCTGTAGTGCCTTCTCCATCGGGTCGTGCGACTGCGGGTCGCAGGCGAGCACCGCGGTGGCGACGAGAGCGCGGAAATCAGTCGTCACAGCACCGGGTGACGCCGTCGCCGGTTGCAGCATTGCGCCGTCAGGCCGTACCAGCCGGGCCACCATCATGCGGTTCTGCGTCAAGGTGCCGGTCTTGTCCGTGCACAGCACGGTGGCGGCGCCCAGCGATTCGATCGCGGCAGCCCGCCGCGTCAACACCCGCGCCTGCGAGATGCGCCAGGCGCCCATCGCCAGGAACACCGTCAGCACCAGCGGAAACTCCTCGGGCAGCATCGACATGCCGAGCGCGATGCCGGCCAGCAACCCCTCCAGCCAGCCGCCACGATACAGCGCATAGAGCACGACCGTGATCGCGACCACGATGCCGCCGCCGATCGCGAACGCCATCACGAGGCGCCGCGTCTGCTGCCGCAGCCGCGGCGTTTCCGTCTCGAGGGTGCTGACCGACTGCCCGATCTTGCCAATCGCGGTGCGCGGTCCTGTTGCCATCACCTCGGCAATGCCGCCGCCGCGCACCACGAGGCTGCCGGAGAACACGAATGGCTGATCGTCGCCGCCGGCCGCAACGGGTACCTTGCCATCTTCGGCCGCAGCCGCCCGCTTGCGCACCGGCACGGATTCGCCGGTCAGCAGAGATTCGTCGGTCAGCAGATCGTCGCACTCCCGCAGCACCGCATCGGCCGCGACGCGATCACCTTCCACCAGCACGATGAGATCGCCGCGCACCACCTCGCGGCCGGCGATGCGGATGCGCTCGCCGTCGCGGATGACGAGGGCACGCGGACTGGAGAGATCGCGTAGCGATTCCAGCACCCGCTCGGTCCGCGCTTCCTGCACGATGGTGATGACGATCGAGGCCGAGGCGAACACGCCGAGCAGCAGCGCCTCGGCCGTATCGCCGAGCGCGAGATAGATCCCGGCGCCCGCCAGCAGCAGGAGCAGCATCGGTTCCCTGAGCACGTCGGCCACGAGGCGCAGGATCGAGCGCGAGCCCGCCTGCGGCAGCTCGTTGAAGCCTTCGGTCTGCAGCCGGCGCGCGACCTCGGCGGCGCGCAGCCCACGCGATGAGATCGGTGCCGGTTGAGTGTCGATTGGCATTGTACGCCCGGTGAGGAGGACAGACAGGAAACCGCCTAGCGTGGACCATCGGCCGCAGGCTTGACGCAAAGCAATACCGGGAATGCGCCGCCGCAACCAGCGAGTCAACGCAAGCAGATCGCGCCGCGGCATCATCATATGGGCCGACAGCAGCACCGCGCGGCGTGCGCGCAAGCCTTCATCGAACGAGTGCCAGAACGACTGCCATGAGCGACAAAGCCGTCATCACCTGCGCGCTGAACGGCGTGCTCACTGACCCGAAGCAGCACAACGTTCCGGTCACGCCGGAGGAGATGGCGCGCGAGGCGCGCCGCGCCTATGACGCTGGCGCCGCCATCATGCACATCCATCTGCGGCAGCAGGCGCCGGGCAAGGGGCATCTGCCGTCCTGGGAGGTGAATGTCTCGCGCGAGATCCAGCAGGCGATCCGCGAGGCCTGCCCCGGCGTGATCATCAATCACACCTCGGGCGTCTCAGGTCCGAACTACCAGGGCGCGCTGGATTGCATCCGCGAGACCCGGCCGGAGATCGCGGCCTGCAATGCCGGCTCGCTGAACTATCTGAAGGTCAAGGCCGACAACAGCTGGGCCTGGCCGCCGATGATGTTCGACAATTCGGTCGAGAAGATCCAGGATTATCTGGCCGTCATGAAGGACGCCAAGACCATCCCGGAGTTCGAGTGCTTCGACGTCGGTATCGTGCGCTGCGTCGGCATGTATCGCCAGACCGGCATGTATTCAGGACCGCTCGAGTACAACTTCGTCATGGGCGTGGCCTCGGGCATGCCGGCCGATCCCGAGCTGCTGCCGATCCTGCTCAAGCTGAAGCTTAAGGAGGCGCATTGGCAGGTTACCGCGATCGGACGCGCCGAGATCTGGCCGCTGCATCAGCGCTGCGCCGATCTCGGCGGCCATCTGCGCACCGGGCTCGAGGACACGTTCTACCTCGGCGACGGCACCAAGGTGACCTCGAACGGCCAGCTGATCGAGGCGATCGCCGCCTGCGCCCGCCGCGCTGGACGCGAGATCGCGAGCCCTGCCGAGGCCCGGCAGATGTTTGGTACATTGAACTGACTGTTGAAGCGCCGTCATTGCGAGCGCAGCGACGTGTCCGCCGAAGCTCGAAGAGCGAAGGCGGAAGCAATCCAGGGGCCAAACAGGAAGTCTGGATTGCCTCGTCGCGGAGCTTGCCATCGGGCCGCGCTTTGCGCGGACCCGTTGGCTCCTCGCAATGACGGCGTCGTTATTCCCCGGGTATTCGCGACGACAAAGCATGGCCATCATCGACAGCACCATCTCTCCCACCGGCGCCGCGTTCCAGGCCAACCGCGACGGCATGCTCGGCCTGATCGCGCGGATGCGCGATCTCGAGGCGCGGACGCGCAATGCGTCGGCGGCGGCGAAGGACCGCTTCCATCAGCGCGGCCAGCTGCTGCCGCGCGAGCGTGTCGCGCTGGTGCTCGATCCCGGCGCGCCGTTCCTCGAACTGTCGACGCTCGCCGGCTACATGTTCGATACGCCGGATCCGGCGAAGAGCGTGCCGGGCGGCGGCGTCATCGCCGGCATCGGCTTCGTGTCCGGCGTGCGCTGCATGGTCTCGGCCAACGATGCCGGCATCGATGCAGGCGCGCTGCAGCCTTATGGACTGGACAAGACGCTGCGCGTGCAGGAGCTCGCGCTAGAGAACAAGCTGCCCTACGTGCAGCTGGTCGAGAGCGCCGGCGCCAATCTGCTGCGCTACCGCGTCGAGGATTTCGTCCGCGGCGGTAACATCTTTCGCAACCTGGCGCGGCTGTCGGCCGCGGGTCTTCCCGTGGTGACCGTGACGCACGGCTCGTCGACCGCGGGCGGCGCCTACCAGACCGGTTTGTCCGACTACATCGTCATGGTCCGTGGCCGCACCCGCGCCTTCCTGGCTGGCCCGCCGCTGCTGAAAGCCGCGACCGGCGAGATCGCGACCGAGGAGGAGCTCGGCGGCGCCGAGATGCACACCTCGATCTCCGGGCTCGGCGACTACCTCGCCGAGGATGATCGCGACGCACTGCGCATCGCCCGCGAGATCATGGCCAAGCTCAACTGGGACCGGTCGTCGCACGAAGCGTCGCCGGCGAAGCCGCCGCGCTACGATCAGGACGAACTGCTCGGCATCATGCCGCTCGATCACAAGCGCCCGGTCGACATGCGCCAAATCATCGCGCGGATCGTCGACGACAGCGACTTCGTCGAGATGTCGCCGAACTATGGTCCAGCCACCGTCTGCGGCCATGCGCGGATCGAAGGCCAGGCGATCGGCATCATCACCAACAACGGTCCGCTCGATCCGGCCGGCGCCAACAAGGCGACGCATTTCATCCAGGCCTGCTGCCAGAGCCGCACGCCGATCCTCTATCTCAACAACACCACGGGCTACATGGTCGGCCGCGCCTATGAGGAGGCCGGCATGATCAAGCACGGCTCAAAGATGATCCAGGCGGTGACCTCGGCGACGGTGCCGCAGATCACGATCTATTGCGGCGCCTCGTTCGGGGCTGGAAATTACGGCATGTGCGGCCGCGGCTTCCACCCGCGCTTCTGCTTCTCCTGGCCGAACGCCAAGACCGCCGTGATGGGCGGCGAGCAGGCGGCGGAGACGATGGCGATCGTCACGGAAGCCGCCGCCGCGCGGCGCGGCAAGCCGGTCGAGCGCGAGAAGCTCGATGCGATGAAGGCCCAGATCGTCGGCGTGTTCGACAGCCAGATGGACGTGTTCGCGACCTCGGCGCGCGTGCTCGACGATGGCGTGATCGATCCGCGCGACACCCGCGCGGTGCTGGCGGAGGTGCTGGCGATCTGCCGCGAGGCCGAGGCGCGCACGCCGCAGCGCATGCAGTTCTCGGTGGCCCGGCCATGAGCGCAGAGGTGAGTGCGATGTCGCGCAGGCCGTTCCACAAGGTGTTGATCGCCAATCGCGGCGAGATCGCGTTGCGGATCATGCGCACGGCGCGCCGGCTCGGCCATGGTGTGGTCGCCGTCTATTCCGACGCGGATCAAGATGCGCCGCATGTGCGCCTGGCCGATCAGGCGGTGCGCATCGGCGCGCCGCCATCAGCGCAGTCCTATCTGAACATCGCCGCGATCATTGCGGCAGCCAAGGCGACCGGCGCCGACGCCGTGCATCCCGGCTATGGCTTCCTCGCCGAGAACGAAGAGTTTGCTCAGGCGTGCAGGGACGCGGGGCTGGTGTTCATCGGCCCGTCGCCGGAGGCGATCAAGGCGATGGGCAACAAGGCCGGCGCCAAGGCGATCATGCAGCGCGCCGGCGTGCCCTGCGTGCCCGGCTATCAGGGCGAGGACCAGGGCGACGACGCGATGCTGCGCGAGGCCCGGCGCATCGGCTTCCCCGTGATGATCAAGGCGGTCGCCGGCGGCGGCGGCCGCGGCATGCGGCTGGTGAGCGAAGCCGATGCGTTTGTCGACATGCTGCGCAGTGCGCGCTCGGAAGCGGCCGCGGCGTTCGGCGACGGCACCGTCATCCTCGAGAAGGCAATCGCCAATCCGCGCCACATCGAGATCCAGGTGTTTGGCGACAGCAGCGGCAACGCCGTGCATCTCGGCGAGCGCGACTGCTCGGTGCAGCGCCGGCATCAGAAGCTGATCGAGGAAGCGCCGTCGCCGGCGGTCGGCCCGGAGTTGCGCGCGCGCATGGGCGCGGTGGCCGTGCAGGCGGTGAAGGCACTCGCCTACGAAGGCGCCGGCACCCTGGAATTCCTGCTCGACGGCGACGGCCAGTTCTACTTCATGGAAATGAACACGCGGCTGCAGGTCGAGCATCCCGTAACGGAGGCGCTGACGGGACTCGATCTGGTCGAGTGGCAACTCCGCGTCGCCGCCGGCGAGCCGCTGCCGCTGCGCCAGGAGCAGATCAGGCTCGACGGCCACGCCATCGAGGTCCGGCTATGCTCGGAGGACGCCGCGCACGACTTCATGCCGCAGTCCGGGCGCATGGCGCTGTGGCAGATGCCGGAGACGATCCGCGTCGAGCACGCGCTGGAGTCGGGCGCGGAAATTCCGCCGTACTACGATTCGATGATCGCCAAGCTGGTCAGCCATGGCGCTTCGCGGGAGGAAGCGCGCGCGCGGCTCATCGTCGCTCTGGAGCAGGCGGTCGCGCTGGGCGTTGCGACCAACCAATCCTTCCTGCTGTCATGCCTGCGGCATCCGGTTTTTGCCGCGGGCAAGGCAACCACCGCCTTCATCGCGGCACATCGTGACGAGTTGCGCGCGCCAACGTTCGATCCGCCGGCGGTTGCGCTCGCGGCGCTGCTGCTGTCGGTCAGCCATCCACTGGCGCATCCCCTCCGCGGCGGCCGCTCGCTGTCGGCAGCCTTCGCGACGCCGCTCCGGTTCGAGCTTGGTGGTGAGGTGAAGGAGTGCGAGCTGCTGCGCGAGCGCGACGGCAGCTATCGGGTGACGTCGGATGGCGCCGAGCATTGCTGCGAGATCGTTTCGCTCACCAGCGAGACGATCCGGGTCCGTCATGCCGGTGTGACGGAAGCCGCGCGCTTCGTGCGCGACGGCGATCGGCTGTACATGCAATCTCGCGGGCAGACGCTGATGCTGCGCGACCTTACGCTGGCCGCACCGCAGTCCACCGCGGTGACCGGCGGCGACGGCAAGGTCCGCGCGGCCTTGAACGGCCGTGTCGTCGCAGTGCTGGTCAAGCCCGGCGATCGCGTTGCTTTGGGGCAACCGGTCGTGACGCTGGAAGCCATGAAGATGGAGCACGTCCACACCGCCGGTCTCGCCGGCACGGTGAGCGCGATCGACGTTGCCGAGGGCGATCAGGTGACGACAGGGCGGATCGTGGCGGAGATTGCGGAGTGAGGGCTGGATCGCCGCGTCGTGTCTAGTCGATCGCAGCAAATCAGCTCCTAATAACACCACCCGCGTGGTTGCCCCTCACCCCGACCCTCTCCCCGTGAAGAACGGGGAGAGGGAGCGCGCTGCCGGTGCGGCGACGGTTCGTATCGCATCGATGATTGGTGGCTGACTCATTGAGGCAGTGTTTGTCGGCGCGCACGGTGCCACCTCTCCCCGCCCTTCTGCGGGGAGAGGTCGGATTGCGTAGCAATCCGGGTGAGGGGCATGGCACTGATGTAGCCGGTGGGAGGTCCATCGGACTCGCAGGCCGGCGCCGCGAAACTGCAGGACCGTGCTTGTTGCAAGGCGGATGTAAAACTAATTAGTATAATGGATACAGTCTGCCGACGGGCAAGCCCGTGCCACCGCTCCCAAAAACCTCACCGCGGCAATTGTCGCCGCAACGTCGCGACCAGGCGGGAGGTCTGGAAGGGCTTCGACAGCAGCGGTGCGGTGGCGAATTCTTCGGGGCACTGGTCGACGGAATAGCCGGTGACGGCGACGAAGGGCACGCCGGCGGCGATCAGGGCGCGGGCGATCGGCGCCGAGGTCTCCTGGCCGAGATTGACGTCGAGCACGGCCACGTCGCAGCGATGCCGCTGCAGCAGATGCAGCGCCTTGCCGACCGTCGGCGCGACGCCGATCACGGCGAAGCCGGATTCCTCGAGCTCGACGGAGAGGTCGAAGCCGATCATGGGATCGTCTTCCACGATCAGCACGTTGATCTTGTCAGCGCCGGACATGGCTGTTGCTGCGGGTGAGACGTTGCAGCGGGCACCGCAGGTGCCAGTGGAGTCCGGACGGTGCAAAGTCGACCTCGACCGTTCCGTCGAGCCCGGCGCGGACCATGTCGGAGATTACGCGGCTGCCGAAGCCGCCATGCTCGGGAGCTGAGACCTGCGGTCCGCCACTCTCGCGCCAATCCATGTCGAACCGATCGCCGTCGTGGCCCCAGGCGAGCGTGATCCGCCCGTCATCGGTCGAGAGCGCACCGTATTTGGCGGCGTTCGTCGCCAGCTCGTGGATCGCCATGCCGATCGCCTGCGCCGCTTCCGGCGTCAGCTCGATCGGCGGCCCGTCGATCGCGATGCGGTTGCCGACCCAATCGGCGAAGGCGCTCAGTTGCGATCGCACCAGGCCGACGATCGGAATGAAGCGCCAGTCGTTCTGGATCAGCAGGTCCTGGTTGCTCGCGATCGCCTGCAGGCGCTCGAGGAAGCGCTCGAGATCGAGCTGGCGGCCGTGGCGGGTCATCTGCCGGGCGATCGCCTGCACCAGCGACAATAGGTTCTTGCTGCGGTGATTGACCTCGGCGAGCAGGGTGCGCAGTTGCTCACGTGTCTGGCGCTTGTCAGTGATGTCGCGCACGATCTTGGACGCGCCGATGATGCGGCCAGCCGAATCGCGCACCGGCGACACCGTGACCGAGACGTCAATGAGCGCGCCGTCCTTGCGCAGCCGGATGGTCTCGAAATTGTCGATCATCTCGCCGGAGAGGACGGTCGTCAGGATGCGGTCCTCCTCGGCTTGGCGTTCCTGCGGAATGATCGTCCGGATCGAGCGGTTGATCATCTCGCGTTCCGAAAAGCCGAAGATGCGCTCGGCGCTCTTGTTCCAGCTGGTGATGGTGCCGTCGAGCGTCTTGCTGACGACGCCGTCCGACGACGAGGCGACGATCGCCGCGAGCATCGCGGCACCGCGCTCCGCCTTGTTCGACAGTGTGACATCGCGAAGGATTTCGGAGATGCCGACGATGGCGCCGCTGCCGGCGCGGATCGGCGAAAACGTCACGGCCACCTCGATCGGCTGTCCCTGCCTGGTCAGGCGCACGGTGTCGAAGCTCTCGATCGATTCACCGGCGCCGACCCGGGCACGCAGCGCACCCGCTTCGTCGGACAGCTCCGGGGGGATGATGTCGGCGATCGGCCGGCCGATCATCTCTGCGGCGCTGAATCCCAGCATCCGCTCGGCGCTCTTGTTCCAGCTGCAAATGATGCCGTCCACGGTCGTGCTCAGGATGGCGTCCGCAGCCGAGTCGACGATCGCGGCCAGATACGCCGTGTCGTCAGAGGCGATGCGTGAGGCGGGGGAGGCGCCGGGCATTCCGTGCACGTCGCAGGCTCCTTGCTAGCAGGTCGACGAGGAAGACGGCGCGCAACCGATTACCAACTTGTTTGTGTACGAATGCAAGGACAATCTCGTTCGCTGCTTGTTGTTGGCTTTTTCCGGCAACGACGACAAAGAGCCTGCCGGCCGTCAGCAGACGCAGAGGTCATGCGACGTGCTCGGAAGACGACGGCGAGTACACGAAACGCGCAATTGACAGATTTGTTCCCGGGGATCCGGCCGAAAGCCACTGCGGGGGTGGGCACTCGCCCTGAATCGACCGGCGGCGCTTGGCGCGGGGTCTCTCCCTCCTGGCTTACCGGCGGCTGCCCAAAACTACTTCCTGAGGCTGAGAATGTAGCCCGCCAGATCCGCCGCATCGGTCGCGGTGAGCGGGTTGTTGGCCATGGTTGCGTGGGGCAGCAGGAGGAACTTGACCAGCATGTCCCTGGTCACGCTCTCCCTGGCGGCGATGGCAACGAACGGCTGGGCGCGGCGGAACCTGGTCGGCTCGGTGCCGACCGCGTGGCAAGCGGCGCACCAGCGCTCGGCAAGCTGGCGGCCGTGATCGACGTCCTCAGCGGCCACAGCGGCCGCGAGCGAGAGCATCAGCAGGATCGTGGAGGCGATGACGCGACGCAACGGCGATCCTCCTCACAGCGGCTGGTCGTCATCGGTCGACGGCTGGCTCTGCAGCGAGACGATGTCGCCGCCGCCATAATCCTCCTCCGGAGGCGGATAGACCCACATGTGGTCGTGCACGTCCTTCACACCCGACACGCTCTTGGCCGCGACGATGGCGGTGGCCCGCTCGCCTTCGCTGCGCACGGCGCCGCTCAGATGGGCGATGCCGTTGCGGACCACGACGTTGAAGCGGCAGTGCTTGCAGGCGGCATGGTCGAGCGAATCGAGGATGGCATTGCGGATCGCGTCATCGTCGGCGCCGGGCACCGGCACGGTCGCCGCCAGATCGGCCAGGGTCTGCACGAAGTCGGTATGCGTCACCATGCCGACCAGCCGGTCGCCGCTGATGACCGGAAGGCGCTTGATGTTGCGCTTCTCCATGGTTTCGGCGATCTCGGCCAGGCTGGCATCCGCACTGACGGTGACCGGCGGCCGGCTCATGATGTCGCCGACGGTGCGGCCATGGGAATGCACGAAGTCGGCGCCGATGCGACCGCGTCCGACCAGCAGATCGAGCCAGCGGCCCTGCTTGCGCTCGGTGCCGAGTTCGGCCCGGCGCAGGAAGTCGCCGTCGGTGACCATGCCGACGAGCCGGCCGGCGGCGTCGATCACCGGCAGGCCGCCGATATGGTTACGGAGCATGATCCGCGCCGCCTCGGCCACCGGCGTACCGGGCGTGACGGTGATCACCGATCGGGTCATGATTTGATGAGCGCGCATGTCGTCATCCATGCAAAATGCAGCGGCCGCAATCGGTGAAGCATAGTCCGGCCGCCGGGCGCGCGCTTGACCAGGATCAACCCGACCGAGCCGTCCTACACGATCCGCGAGGTCTTGTTGCCCCAGTATCGGTCGCGCAGCAGCCTCTTGTAGAGCTTGCCGGTCGGCAGCCGCGGCAGTTCCTTCTCGAAGTCGATCGAGCGCGGCACCTTCTGCCGCGACAGCGACTGCCGGCAGAACGCGATCAGCTCTTCTTCCAGATCGGGACCGGGCGTGATGCCCGACATCGGCTGGATCACCGCCTTAAACCTCCTCGCCGAGATCGGGATTGGGCACGCCGAACACGGCGGCATCGGCGACCTTTGGATGGGTGATGAGCAGGTTCTCGCATTCCTGCGGATAGATGTTCACGCCGCCGGAGATGATCATGAAGGTGGCGCGGTCGGTGAGGTAGAGATAGCCGTCGGCATCGACGTAGCCGACGTCGCCGACCGTGCTCATGGTGCCGTCGGCGGAGCGCGCCTCCTTGGTGCGCTCGGGATCGTTGAAATACTCGAACGGCGAGCCGGTCTTGAACCAGACAGTGCCGGGAGTGCCGACCGGGCAGGGCTGCATGTTTTCATCGAGGATGTGCAGGTCGCCGAACAGCACCTTGCCCACGCTGCCGCGATGCGCGAGCCATTGCTCGCTGTCGCAGGCGGTGAAGCCGAGGCCTTCGGTCGCGCCGTAATATTCGTGGATGATCGGTCCCCACCATCTGATCATGTCCTCCTTGACCTGCGCCGGGCAGGGCGCGGCGGCATGGATCGCGATCTCGAGCGAGGACAGGTCGTAGCGGTTGCGCACCTCCGCTGGCAGCTTCAGCATGCGCGAGAACATCGTCGGCACCAGCTGGGTGTGGGTGATGCCCCATTGCTGGACGAGCTCGAGATAGCGCTCGGGGTCGAACGTCTCCATGATGATGGCGGTGCCGCCGCTGCGGATGGTGAGATTGACCGCGGCCTGCGGCGCGGAGTGATACAGCGGCGCCGGCGACAGATAGATCATGCCCTCGCGATAGCGCCACAGCTTCTCGAGAAAGTCGAAGATCGGCAACTGCTGTACCGGCGGCTGCTCGGGCAGCGGCCGCAGGATGCCCTTCGGCCGGCCGGTGGTGCCGGACGAGTACAGCATCGCCGTGCCCACGCACTCATCGGCAATCGGCGTCGCCGGCAAGCCCGCGGTCGCCTCCGCCAGCCCCACGATGCGGTCGCTCTCGCCCGGACCATCGGCCACGATGCACAGCTCGATGCCCGGCGCCTCCTTGAGCGCCTCGCGCGCGACGTCGAGCTTGGCGACCGAGGTGATCAGGAGCCGCGACTGGCTGTTGTTGAGAATGTAGGCGAGCTCGCCCGCGGTGAGATAGGAGTTCACGCAGGTGAAATAAAGCCCTGAGCGCTCGCCGGCGCCGCATGCTTCGAGATAGCGGCCGTTGTTCTCCATGAAGATCGAATAATGGTCGAGCCGCTTCAGGCCGTGCTGGCGGAGCAGATGCGCCAGCCGGTTCGAGCGCGCCTCCAGCTCGCGATAGGTCACCGCCTCGCCGGTGGAGGCCATGATGAAGGCGGGTTGCAGCGGGCGCAGTTTTGCGTGCTTGCCGGTGTACATGCGTTCTCCCTCCGGGCGCTTGCCGTTCGGCCGCAGCACGGCGCGCGATGGCGGGGGGGCAGGGCATCGCCTTCAGGCCCGACGCGGAATCGCCACGCCGTACGCCCTCAGGCTGTTTCCTTCCACACGCACCATCCCTGCGGGACGGCTCTTTGTTGCTTGGGGAGGAATGTAGCGGAGGAACCCCGCGCCCTCAACATGGCTCTCAGTCCTTGGGCCAGGGCGGGAAGGGATGGGCGCGGCCGGGGTTCTGGCATAACATGAGTACGCATTCCAACGAATGACATCGCAAAACCAAGAAACTCTGGGAGACACCACATGAAATCGGGCTTGCTGGCTTTTGCTGCGGTGGGCGCGCTGCTTTCAGCGGCGCCGGCGTCGGCACAGGTCAAGATCGGCATCCTCAACGACCAGTCCGGCGTCTATGCCGACTACGGCGGCAAATATTCCGTCGAGGCCGCCAAGATGGCGATCGAGGATTTCGGCGGCGAGGTGCTGGGGCAGAAGATCGAGCTGGTCACCGCCGACCACCAGAACAAGCCGGACCTCGCCTCGTCGATTGCGCGGCGCTGGTACGACACCGAAGGTGTCGACATGATCACCGAGCTGACGACCTCCTCGGTCGCGCTGGCGATCCAGGAGCTGTCGAAGGAAAAGAAGAAGATCGACATCGTCGTCGGCGCCGCGACCTCGCGCATTACGGGCGATGCCTGCACGCCCTACGGCTTCCACTGGGCCTATGACACCCGCGCGCTCGCGGTCGGCACCGGCGGTGCGCTGGTCGAGTCCGGCGGCGACAGCTGGTTCTTCATGACCGCCGACTATGCCTTCGGCTACGCGCTGGAAAAGGACACCAGCGATATCGTGACCTCGAAGGGCGGCAAGGTGCTGGGCTCGGTGCGCATCCCGCTGAACTCGTCGGACTTCTCGTCCTTCCTGCTGCAGGCACAGAGCTCGAAGGCGAAGATCATCGGGCTTGCCAATGCCGGCCTCGACACCACCAACTCGATCAAGCAGGCGGCCGAGTTCGGCATCGTCAAGGGCGGCCAGAAGCTCGCCGGCCTGCTGATGACCCTGGCAGAGGTGCACGGCCTCGGGCTCGAGGCGGCGCAGGGCCTGGTGCTGACCGAGGGCTTCTACTGGGATCACGACGACAAGGCCCGCGCCTTGGGCGAGCGCTTCATGAAGCGCACCGGGCGGATGCCGAGCATGATCCACGCCGGCACCTATTCGGCGACGCTGTCCTATCTGAAGGCGGTCAAGGCCGCCGGCACCAAGGACTCCGACGCCGTCGCAGCCAAGCTGAAGGAGCTGCCGGTCGACGACGCCTTCGCGCAAGGCAAGGTGCTCGCCAACGGCCGCATGGTTCACGACATGTATCTGTTCGAGGTCAAGAAGCCGTCGGAATCGAAGAAGCCGTGGGACTACTACAAGCAGCTCGCCACCGTGCCCGGCGACAAGGCGTTCTTCTCCGCCAAGGACAGCGGCTGCCCGCTGACGAAGTAGGCCCGCTCCGCCACCGGTGTCGTCCCGGCCCAGTGCGCAATTGCGCACGCGGAGCCGGGACCCATACCGCGTGATCCATCTTGAGGCAGGCTGAGCGTAGAACCGCCGCGGGCAACAAACACCCGCCGGCGATTATGGGTCCCGGCTCAAGGCCGGGGCGACGGTCGAGTGCGGAGCTGTCAGCCGTGCAGCATCCGCCAGAGGATCGCGGCCAAATCGCCGACCAGCAAAGTGGACGCGGCCAGCGCCTGCACGCCGAAGCCGGGGCCGCGCTTGTCGGCGGCCTTGCTGTAGGACAGCATGTACATCGTGCGGCCGGCGATCCAGACCAGCCCGATCAGCGCGGCGATCGCGTCGCTGACATAGATCGCGAACAGCCATAGCGCCGGCAGGAAGATCGGCAGCCACTCCAGCGTGTTCACCTGAACGCGATAGACGCGCTCGAAATCGGCATTGCCGGTGACGGCGGGCGCCTTGACGCCAAACCTGGCGCGCGCCTGCGCCACCCGCACGGCCATGTAGAAGAAAAGCATCAGTGCGAGCACCGTGACCAGTGCCGTGAAGTGATACATGCGCGGTTCCCCCTTGTAAGCGTCTTCTAATAACCGGTCAGCTCGAGATAGCCCACCCCGCTGTGGCTGCCCCTGAAGCTGATCGGACCTTCCCAATAGGGCACGCGCGTGCCCATCCAGGCCTTTGGATTGAGCGGCATCGAGTCGATGGCGATGCCGAGCGCTGCGATTTCGACGCGCCAGCCCACCGGGAGCTTGCGCTCGCCGATCGCGATCGTCTCCTTCGGTGTCATGACGATGCCGTCGGGACCGAGCGCGCGCGAGGCGCCGTCCGCCGTGATCCAGGTGCCGGATGTGTAGTCGCCATTGCCCTGCCGCATCCGGTACAGCATCAGCTTCTCACCGCCGGCAAAATGCAGTGCGAACCAGTCCCAGCCGCTCTGGTCGGAGGCCAGCGGCTGGCTGCTCCACTCGCGGTCGAGCCAGGCTGACCCGATCACCTCGACCGGATGGTCGTCGAATGTGATGCGGCCGCGGGCGCGGTAGAAAGGCTGGCTGTAGTAGTACGATGCCTGGCCGCGCTCGGACTTGCGGCTGTAGCCGTCGACGCCCTGCAGCACGACGGGACGATCCGCCTCCAGACGCAGCGCGTAGGAGAAGTCGCTTGCGCTCGCGGTCATGTCGAGCGGCGCCAGAATCTGATCGCCGGTCGTAGCCGAGCCGCGCAGTTGCCAATCGTCGATCCAGGCCTGGAATGGCTTGGCCTCGACGCCGGCCTGGCCGACGCCGCCGCGCGCGTACTTCTCGGTCGAGCGGTGGCTGTCAGCGCGCGTCACCGCCGCATGCGCCATCCAGAGCTGCTGATTGTCGAAGCTCTCGCCTTGCGGCCGAGGCCGCGACGCTGAGCGGAACAGCGTCCATTGCAGGCCGTAGGCCTTGCCGCTGGCGTCGCTGAGATTTGCGGTGATGTACCACCATTCGATGCGGTATTCATTGTGCGGCGCGTGGTCGGCGGGAAAGCTGAATTGCTTGCCCGGCGTTACCGGCGCAAAGCCGTCGGGATTGTCGCTCAGCCCGGCAAAGCCCTGCGCGCGAGCGAGGGAGGGTACGGCGAGGAGCCCGAGGCCGCTGATCAACCGCCGTCGTGTGATGATGGAGTTAGCGCTCAATGGTGAAGGTCCTCACCAGTTGGGCCGGCTGCATCCGCGCCAGCCGCAGCACCGGGAGCAGCGAGGCGACCAGCGCCGCGATCAGCGTGACGATCAGCAGCCGCATCAGCTGCAGCGGAAACACATCGAACGGCAGCCGCCAGCCGAACGCTTTCACATTGACGATCGCGATCAGGCACCACGCCACGACGAGTCCGAGCGGCAGCGCCAGCAGTGCGGTGAGGCCGGCCAGCGACAGCGTCTTCAAAAGCTCGACCTCGGCGAGCCGCCGCCGCGTCAGCCCGATCGCCCAGAGCGGCGCGAGCTGCGGCAGGCGGGAGTTCGCCAAGGTCAGCAGGCTCGTCAGCAGCGCAATCGCGGCGACGCCGAGCGTGAAGGTGTTGAGCGCGCCGGTCACCGCAAAGGTGCGCGTGAAGATCTGCTTCGATTCTCGTTTCACGCTGGCCTGATCCACGACGTTGTGGCCATCGAGGCCGAACTTGGTGCCGAGATCGGCGATCAGTCGCGGCACGTCGGCCGCATCAGCACGGACCGCCATGCGGGTGATCGGCGTCGCCGGAAAACGCCGCGTCAGCGCGGCGACGTTGACCGTGACCTGGCCCTTCGGATTGCCGTAGTCGGCATAGATGCCGGCGATGCTGATGTGCCAGTCGCCGGTCGGCGCTGATATGTCGATGCTGTCGCCGAGCGACAGATTGAGCCGTCGCGCCAGCTGCTCGCTGACGAAGCCGGCATCGCCGCGCACCAGTTGCTTCCAGGCGTCGGCGCCGGCCTGCAGCAGCGGCCAGTGGTCGCGATAAGTGGCATGATCGGGCAGGCCGAGCACGTCGATCGGTTCGCCCGCGAGCTGTGTCTCGGCGCGGCCGCCCGGCAGCACCGCCTGTACATCAGGGCGCGCGCGCAGCCAGGTCTGGATTTCACGCGCCTGGGCTTCATCGGCTGCACTGATGTAGATATCAGCGGCGAGCCGGCCATCGAGCCAGACCAGGAAGGTGCGGCTGAACGTCTCCACCATCGTCGCGACGCCGACATTGACGGCAAGCGCCATCAAGAGCGCCATCAGCGCCAGCGACAGGCCGGAGATCTGCTGGCGGCTGTCGGCCCAGAACCATTGCGCCAGCGCCGCCCGCGCGCCGCGCTCGCCCAGCCGCAGCACGAGCTCCAAGATCGCCGGCAGCAACAGCGCGGCGCCGAGCATCATCGCCGCGAGCACGCCGAAGCCAGCCAGCAGCGACTGCCCGAGCCATAGCAGCAGGCCCGCGGCGGCGAAGAGGGCGAGCGCGACGGCGCTCTGCAGCCGCAGCCAGCGCCGCTGCGCCTCCTGCCAGGCGTAGGGCTGCGCCGTCGAAAGGATCGGCAGCCGCATCGATTTGATCAGGCTGGTGGTGGCGGCCGCGAGTGCGCCGGCGATGCAGATGACGAGGCCGGCCAGCCACCACTCGGGCCGTAGGCTCAGCTCGCCCGGCACCTGCGCGCCATAGAGCCCGCGCAGCGACGCTGCGACGTTCGGCAGCAGGGTCGCCGCGATGACATAGCCGCAGACCAGGCCGATGGCGCCCGCGACCAGCGCAAACGCGATGAGCTCGCCGATCAGCACGGCGTTGAGCTGCCGCGCCGATACGCCGCAGGCGCGCAAGGTGCGCAGCACCGGCAGGCGCTGCTCGAAGGCGAGCCCGATCGCGGAGTTGACGATGAACAGGCCGACGACGAACGACAGCAAGCCGAAGGCGGTTAGGTTGAGATGGAAGCTGTCGGTGAGCCGCTCCAGGTCGGTCTCGGCCTCGGGCTCGACCTGCTGCAGACGGCCGCCGGCGAAATCTTGTAACGGCCGGAGCTTGCCCGGTGCCTTGCCGACCAGCAGCCGCGAGATCTGTCCGGGCTTGTCGAGCAGCCGCTGCGCGTCGCTGATGTCGACCACGAGCACGCCCGGCGCGAGCTGCTGCTGCGCCATCAGCGGCGGCATCGCGGCGTCGTTGCTCAGCCGCGGCGTGGCGCCGTCCTTGTATCCGAGATCGGCCAGAGTCTCCGGCGAGATCAGCGTACGATGTGGTGGCGTCAGAAAGGCTTCGAGCTCGCTGCGCCCGACCGTCGGCGCATTGCCGACCTCCTTGGGAATGCTGAATGGCTCGATGCCGAGCAGCCGGATTGAGCGCCCGTCGATCTGCACGCGACCTTCGACCACCGGCGACACCGGCCAGCCGGCGCGGCGCAATTCGGCGAACACGCTCTGTGGCAGCATCTTTCCGTCGCGCGCGACCAGCATCGGCGTGCGCGCGCCGCCGAAGATCGCGGCCGCGCGGTCGTAGGAGCTGCGCGCCTGCTGGTTCAGCGCCTGCACGCCGCTCCACAGCGCGGTGGCCGAGATCAGCCCGATCAGCAAGGTCGCGAGCTGCATCGGATGCCGGCGCCAGTGGCTGAGTAGCACGGCGAGAATCCACAGCGCCCGCCTCATGCGACGCGGCCCGCATGCAGATGGACGTGACGGTCGAGCATCGCGGCGAGCCGCGCGCTGTGCGTCACCATCAGGAAGCCGCAGCCGGTACGCGTGACGAGGTCGCGCGTCAGCGCCATGACCTCGTCGGCGGTGTCCTCGTCGAGATTGCCGGTCGGCTCATCCGCGAGCAGCAGGCTCGGCTTGATCGCCAGCGCGCGGCCGATCGCGACGCGCTGCTGCTGGCCGCCCGACAATTGCTCGGGATAGCGCTTCAGCAGCGGCTTGAGCCCGAGCCGCTCCGCCAATTCGGTGTGCCATGCCGGATCATGCCGCCCGGCGAGCCGCGCCTGGAAGCTGAGATTGTCCTGAACTGACAGGCTCGGCACCAGGTTGAACTGCTGAAACACGAGGCCGAGCTGCTCGCGCCGGATCGCCGCGCGTCCGGCATCGTCGAGTGCGCCGACCGAGGCGCCGTTGAGCACGATCTCGCCGCCGTCGGCCGCGTCGAGGCCGGCAATGAGATGCAGCAGCGTGCTCTTGCCCGAGCCGGATTCGCCGGTCAGCGCCACGCGCTCGCCAGGGGAGACGTCGAGGTCGACGCCGCGCAGAACGTTGATCGGCTCGCCGCCGGATCGATAGGACTTGGTGAGATGACGGACACTGAGCACGAGCATGTCTTGCGGTTGTTGCATCACAGCATAACAAGGGCCGACGCGAACATCACGTGCTCGTTCTCGGCAGGGCACATGATGTGATCACCCAATCAGGTTGCAGCGGTCGCGTCGCGCAGCCCAGGATTGGAAATTCTCGCGCTGCAACAATGACTTAGCTCATGAAGCGGTTGCCCGCGACGATACTTCGTGGGTAGCATCCTCGAACGCCCGAACCACAGAGGCGGATCAAGACGATCACGGGGAAGCACCATGGCGCCCACGACGCTCAAGAGCTCATCGCGCGCGAGCGCGACGCCCACGCCGAAAGGCGCCTGGAAGATGACCTTCCTGCTGTTCCTGTTCATGCTGGTGAACTTCGCCGACAAGATCGTGGTCGGGCTCGCCGGCGTGCCGATCATGACCGAGCTCAATCTCGACGCCGGGCAGTTCGGCCTGCTCGGCTCCGCGTTCTTCCTGCTGTTCTCGATCGCGGCGATCGTGGTCGGCTTCATCGTCAACAAGGTGCCGACGCGCTGGGTGCTGCTGGTGCTGGCGTTGATCTGGGCGGTCGCGCAATTCCCGATGGTCGGCACCGTCGGCTTCACCACCTTGCTGATCTGCCGCATCATTCTCGGCGCCGGCGAAGGGCCGGCGGCGTCGGTCGCGGTTCACGCGGTCTACAAATGGTTTCCGGACGAGAAGCGTGCGATGCCTACGGCGATCCTGTCGCAGGGCTCCGCCTTCGGCGTCATCCTCGCCGTGCCGGCGCTGAACTGGGTGATCGTGAATTACAGCTGGCACCACGCGTTCGGCGTTCTCGGAGTCGTCGGGCTGGTGTGGAGTGCGGCGTGGCTGTGGCTTGGCCGGGAAGGACCGCTGGGCGACATCGAGCTTGCCGGCGTACGCGAGCAGCGCGTGCCCTATCTGCAGCTGCTGACGTCGCGGACCTTCGTCGGCTGCGTCGCTTCGACCTTCGGCGCCTATTGGGCGCTGTCGCTTGGACTGACCTGGTTCACGCCATTTCTGGTCAAGGGGCTCGGCTTCTCGCAGCAGCAGGCCGGCCTCATCTCGATCCTGCCGTGGATCTTCGGTGCTTGTGTCGTGCTGACCACGGGCTGGTTGTCGCAGATGCTGATGGCGCGCGGCGTCTCGACGCGCGTAGCGCGCGGCGTGCTCGGCGCGATGCCGCTCATGATCGGTGGCGTCCTGATGGCGGTGACGCCGCATGTCGATGCGGCCTCGGCCAAGATCGCGCTGCTGGTGGTCGGTTCGGGCCTGTGTGGTTCGATCTACGTCGTCTGTCCGCCGATGATCGGCGAGTTCACCCCGGTCGCGCAACGCGGCGCAGCCATCGCGATCTACGGCGCGCTCTACACGCTCGCCGGCATCATCGCGCCCTTCGTGATGGGCAAGATGATTCAGGCCTCGGGCAGTTTGATGGACGGCTACATGGCCGGCTACACCGTCAACGCGGTCATCATGGTGATCTCAGGCCTGCTGGGCATGGCGCTGCTCTGGCCCGATACCGAACGCGCCCGCCTGCAGGCGCGGCAGGGTGCGGCACCGGAATTTGCGTGATACAACCCCGATATGGGGTCATCAGGAGGCGGCCTCGCGTTCACTCGTCGTGAGGTCCCGCATGATTCGCCTGTTGTCCCATATGCTGCAGTATTGGCGCGGTGCGCGATGCCTGAAGCTCGACGACTTCCCAGGCGCCATCCTCCATTTCAGCAAGGTGATCCGGATCAATCCGCGCAACTACTACGCCTATCACAATCGCGGCGTGGCGTTTCAAGGCTTAAGCAGCTACGCCAGTTCGATCGAGGACTTCAGCCTCGCCCTCAGCCTGAAACCCAGCGCGCATACGTATGCCGCCCGCGGCGTGTCGCGGAAGTTCCTCGGCGACTTCGACGGCGCCATTGACGACCAGACGCGAGCTCTCGCGCTCGACTCCGGGCTTGCCGCGGCTCATGGCGAGCTTGCTTTCCTCCACCACGTAAAAGGCGATCCGGATCGCGCGATCGTCCAGTGCACGACAGCTATCGGCCTCACGCCGAACGATCCCATCTTTCATAGAGGGCGTGGCTATATCCAATTCTGCCGTGGCAAATTCGAAGCTGCGGCAGCGGACATGGAACGATCGCTCGCGCTCCAGTTCGATCCCTATGCGGTCCTGTTTCTTTACCTGTCACTCGTGCGATTGCCGGGGCGCGCGAGGCCCGACCTCGCCGCTATCGCGTCGCGCTGGACTGCAGCGCAGTGGCCTGGACCGGTGTTCGATCTTCTGATCGAGCGTGCGACGGCGCAGCAGGTGCTCAATGCGACCGCAACGGCTCCCGAACAGGCGGAAGCGTATTTCTACATCGGCGAGTGGCATCTCCTGAACGGCCGCAACGACGATGCCTGCGGGGCTCTCGAGATTGCCCTTCGCTCATTGCCGCCGTGGTTCAACGAGCATTCGGCTGCGCAAGCCGAGCTCGCGCGGCTCGCCGACAATGCGGTGGCTGCGGTCGGCTGACGTCTCAGCTCGCTGTGGCCGGCGCTCAACGACCGGCTCCTGCCGGTCGTTGGCATCGCACCGGTTTGCCCAAAGCGGGGCCTTACAACCGGTGTCGTCCCGGGCAAGTCCGGCAACGCGCAGCGTTGGCGGACGCCGACCCGGGACCCATACGCCGCGGCGGATGAGGCTGGGCGGAATCGATCGACCAGCGTGCCTCGAACCACTCCCTGGGAGTATGGATCCCGGATCGGCGCGCGCGCGCCGCGCGCTTGTCCGGGACGACACCGCGTGTGAGGCGCGCGCCGTGCAAGCTCAGGCTACAGCCATCATTGCATCCCGCTCCGCGCTCCCCTGACCAGTCGCCCCGGCCGCGCGCCCGTGGCTTCGCCATGTCGCCGCGTCACAACGCCGGACACGATCGTCGCATCGTAGCCGTCGACTTCCTGCATCAGGCGGCGGCCGCCGACGGGCAGGTCGTAATGCACTTTCGGCGGGTGCAGATGCAGCCGGTCGTAGTCGATCACGTTGACGTCGGCCTTGTAGCCGGGCGCAATCAGCCCGCGATCGTCGAGGCCGACGGAGAGTGCCGTCTTACGTGACTGTACCGCGACCACGAATGGAATCGACAGCTTGTCGCCGCGGCGGCGGTCGCGGGTCCAGTGCGTCAGCAGATAGGTCGGGAAGCTGGCGTCGCAGATGATGCCGCAATGGGCGCCGCCATCGCTGAGGCCGGGTACGCTCGTGGGATCGCGCAGCATTTCATAGGTGGCGTCGAGATTGCCGTCCGAGTAGTTGAGGAACGGCACGTAGAGCATGCCGCGTCCGCCATCCGTCAACATTGCATCATAGGCCAGCTCTTCGGGGCGGCAGAAGCGGGCGCGAGCCTGGGCGCCGAGCGAGCGTTCCGGCGGCTGCTCGTAGTCGGGCGGATCGCCGAGCAGATACATCTTGTCGTAGTTCGGCTTGAAGAACAGCGGGTCGTCGGTGGCGCTGGCCTGCTCGCTCAGGATGGCAGCGCGGAGCTGCG
Organism: Bradyrhizobium sp. HKCCYLS20291; assembly: GCF_051167715.1. Lineage (NCBI taxonomy): Bacteria > Pseudomonadati > Pseudomonadota > Alphaproteobacteria > Hyphomicrobiales > Nitrobacteraceae > Bradyrhizobium > Bradyrhizobium sp. HKCCYLS20291. Next base: position 148,434 of record NZ_JBNPTO010000003.1, read on the forward strand.
GGTCACGCATGCGTATGACGCGCTCAGCCAATGGCAGGTGCGCGATCGCCTGGTAGCTCGGATGCGTCTGCAGCGGATTGCGCGACAATTCCAGCCCGAGCAGCAGCCCGACCGGGCGCGCCGCGATCTGCGCCGTCACCGACAGTCCGCGCGCGGCGGCGGCGTTGATCTCGGCGAGCGTCTGCCGCCAGCGCTGCGGCGCGCGGTCGTTCTGGGTCACCGAGAACGAGATCGGGCAGTTGGTCTGCTCCGCGATGCGCAGCATCATCGGCAGGTCTTCATGGATGGTGGAGATGTCGAGCACGAATTGCAGCACGCTGCGGCCGGCGCCGTGCATGGCGCTCGCAATCGTCGTCAGCTCGTCCTCGCTGGCCTTGAGCGTCGGCGTGTAGTCGCCGGTCGAGGTGCGATGGTTGAGCGTGCGCGAGGTCGAGAAGCCGAGCGCGCCGGCCTTGACCGCGTCGCGCGCCAGCGCCGCCATGGCGCGGTTGTCGTCGGCGGTGGCCGGATCGCGCCGCGCGCCGCGCTCGCCCATTACATAGACGCGCAGCGCCGCATGCGGCAGCTGGGCGCCGATGTCGAGATCGAAGGCGCGCTTGCCCAGCCACTCCATGTAGTCCGGAAAGCTCTCCCACTCCCAGGGAATGCCGGCCTCGAGCACCGGCTCGGGAATGTCCTCGACGCCCTCCATCAGCTGGATCAGCCGTTGATGATCCGCCGGCCGGCACGGCGCGAACCCGACGCCGCAATTGCCCATGATCGCCGTGGTGACGCCGTTCTGCGACGACGGTGAGATGTCGTGGCTCCAGGTGACCTGGCCGTCGTAGTGGGTGTGGACGTCGACGAAGCCGGGCGTGACGAGCTTGCCGCGCGCATCGATCTCCTCGCGGCCGGAGGCGGCGATTTTGCCGACCTCGACGATGCGCCCCTGTGAGATCGCGACATCGGCCTCGTACATCTCGCCGCCCGACCCATCGGCAACGGTCCCGCCGCGGATCACGAGATCAGGCTGCGTCATGGCGTGTCTTCCCCGGGTGTTGTTATTATGGAGACATCATCGGCGGGCGGGCCGTGATGTCAACACGCGAGAAAAGACAGCAGAGTTGCACGGCAGAGTAAGCGCGGGTGCAAGTAGGTCCGAGGTCATGCCAAGCCCGAGCGCTGCCCATGACTGCGCCCTCGCCCCTTGTGGGAGAGGGCATGCACACTCGAGCAGCGGGCTCGGTTGGGTGAGGGGTATATCTCCACGAGCGTCGGGCGCGGAGATAAACCCCTCACCCAACCGAGTGCGCCGATGAGCCGGTGATGCCCTCTCCCACAAGGGGAGAGGGCGCTGTATCCGGCAGTTTGGACGAACCAACACTTTCCGTAGGGTTGGCAAAGCGACGCCGTCAGGCGTTGCGTGCCCACCGTTGGGAGCTGTGATGTTGGCGAGAATGGTGGGCACGCTTCGCTTTGCCCACCCTACGATGCCAGCGAGCTACGCCTTCGCCTTCTTCGGCTCGGTGAAGAACGCCAGCACGATGGTCAGCAGCATGAACACCACGGAGGTGCCGAACACCCAGCGGGGTGCGTTCATGTCCATGATCCAGCCGAACAGCAACGGGCTGACGACGCCGGCGAAGTTGAAGCCGGTGGAGACGATGCCGAACGCGCGGCCGGCGGCGCCGGCAGGGGCGGCGTTGCGCACCAGCATGTCGCGCGACGGCGCGATCACGCCGCTCATGAAGCCGGCGGTCAGCATGATCGCGACCAGCAGCACCGTCGGCAGGCTGACGAAGGTGATGATCAGCACCAGCACGGCGTTGATCGCATAGGCGACGGCGGCAACCAGGTTGTGATGGCGGATGCGGTCGGCGAGCTGGCCGCCGGCGAGCACGCCGACGGCGCTGGCGCCGAGGAAAGCGGTCAATGCGACGTTCGCTGTCGAGAACGAGATGCCGTAGCCGTTCATGAACGCGACCACGCCGAAGCTGGAGATGCCGGCGTTGGACAGGCTGAGCAGCATGAAGAACACCGTCAGCAGCATCAGCATCGGCGTCAGCAGGCTCGGCTGCTTAACCTTGGAGCCGTCGGCCTGTGTCGGGTGCGGATGCGGCGGCACCTCCGGCACGTTGCCGACGAGCAGCAGCAGTGCGGCGAGCGGACCGACCAGGCCGGCCGCGATCAGCGCGCCCGAGCCGCCGACGGTGGTCACCAGCGCGGCCATGACAGCCGGCGCGACCGCGCCGCCGAGATAGCCGGCGAAGGTGTGCACGCCGAAGGCGCGGCCCATCCGCTTCTCTTCCATATGCGCCGACAGCAGCGCGTAATCCGACGGATGATAGACCGCGTTGGCGAGACCGAGCAGCACTGCCGAAACGACCAGGCTGGCATAGGTGAGGTACAGGCCGAGTATCGCCAAGGACAGGCCGCCGAGCGTGAGGCCCAGCAGCAGGATGCGGCGGGCGCCGGCGCGGTCGACGAGATAGCCGACGGGAGCCTGGGTCAGCGCCGAGACCACGGCGAACACGGTGAGCGGAAAGCCGAGCTCGACATAGCCGACATCGAGCTTGTCCTTCAGATACGGAAACAGCATCGGCAGCACGAGCATGTGCAGATGGCTGACCCAGTGCGCCAGCGAAATCAGCGCCAGCGTGCGCAGCGACGACGCAGCCCGGACCGGAGCACCGGTATGTTGCGATGCGGCGAGAACGTCAGCCATGGTCGATCCGTCGGGCCTTCGGAGTCAGGAATGAAACTTCAGGAATGGAACTGGAGAATTAAAGCGGTCGAGAGCACCGCATGCGGCGCCTCGCCGCAACGATCACACTATCGGCGATTGTGGTTCATTGTCCATGAACGCGACTGCATGGCACGTGCGCGTAGCTCACGCCTGGCCGGCACGAACAGCTCGAATTCATCATTCGCAGGGTCGTTGATCGCCGCCGTGCTCCTGATTCGCGCTGGCAACTTCGGCGCGTGATAGCGACTTCTCGCCATCCGCGAGCCACATTTCGTTGACCGTGCAAGTTGTTGCCAGTGCAACTTGTGTGGCCATGCCGCATGTCCTATGGTCCGGTGTGTGCGTTAGTCGAGCAGTACGAGTTGGTGTGACATGCACGTGCGTGTGCTGAGAGCGTTCGTGCTGCGTCTTGCGCCTTGGCTGTGCGTCCTGCTGCTGTGGTACGCCGTGCGACTGAGCGGCTTCGTCAACGACGTCCTGGTTCCCGCTCCCCAGCAGGTCGCCGCCCGCTTCGTCGATCTGCTGCTGCATCACGGCCTGCTCTACGACATCTTCGCCTCCGCCCGCCGCGTTCTCCTGGGCGTCGCACTCGGTATTCTCGCGGCGGTTCCCGTTGGCTTCCTGATCGGCTGGTATCGACCGGCCCGCAGCTTCGCCGACCCGCTGATCAACTTCTTCCGCGCCCTGCCGCCGATCGCGCTGATCCCGCTGGTGATCGTCTATTTCGGCGTCGACGAGCTCGCCAAGCTGGTGATCCTGTTCTACGCGGCGTTCTTCTCCGGCGTGATCGTGATGTATGAGGGCGTTTCGCAGATCACGCCGCTCTACATCCGCGTCGCGCAGACGCTCGGCGCGAGCGAACTCGAGACATTTCTGAAGGTGATCATTCCGCTCACGGTGCCGCATATCCTGACGGCGCTGCGGGTGGCGCTCGGTGTGACCTGGGCGACACTGGTCGCCTCCGAGCTCATCGCCGCGCAGCGCGGGCTCGGTGCGACGATCCAGAATGCCTCGACCTACTTCCTGCTCGACGTCATCTATGTCGGCATCATCTGCATCGGTTGCGTCGCCCTGATCATGGACACAATCCTGCGCCGGCTCAGCGCGTGGCTGCTGGTCTGGCAGGATCGGGCCGTCTCATGACGAACGAAACCGGAGCACGGCGGGCGCGGTTCGATCACGTGTCGCTGCAGTACGCGACGGCGAGCGGCCCGCTGACGGTGATCGACGACGTCAGCTACGACATCAACGAACGCGACTTCGTCGCCGTGATCGGCCCGTCCGGATGCGGCAAGACCACGATGCTGAACATGCTCGCCGGCTTCCAGAAGCCGACCACCGGGCGCGTCCTGTTCGACGGCGCCCCGGTCGCGGGGCCTGGTCCCGAGCGCGGCGTGATCTTCCAGGAGTATGGCGTGTTTCCCTGGCTCACCGTGCGCGACAACATCGCGTTCGGGCTGCGCCTCAACGCCAACCGGGTCTCGGCGGCCGAGCGCGACGAGATCTGCGCGCATTATCTCGATCTGATGGGGCTGACCGAGTTCGCCGACGCCTACCCCAAGCATCTTTCCGGCGGCATGCGCCAGCGCCTGGCGATCGCGCGCGTCTACGCCGTCAAGCCGCGCTTCCTGCTGATGGACGAGCCGTTCGGCGCGCTCGATGCGCAGACCCGCATCCACATGCAGAACCTGCTGCTTCGGGTGCTGGCGGCCGAACGCAAGACGGTGATGCTGATCACGCATTCGGTCGAGGAAGCCGTCTTCCTGGCGTCGCGGATCGTGATCGTGACGGCGCGGCCGGCGCGCATCAAGGACATCGTCGAGGTGCCGTTCGGCTATCCCAGGGCCGAGCAGCTCCGCGACGGCAAGGCGTTCGCCGAGTTGCGGGCGCGTGTCAGCCGGCTCGTCATGGACGAGTACAACGCGCCGGCCCCACGACGGACCGTTGCAGCAGACTGAGCAACAAGCTTGAGCAACAACAACAAGGGAGGCGTATCATGGATCGGAGACAATTCTTGGTCACGGCGGCCGCGGGCGTGCTTGGCGGCACGGCGCTGGCAGCTCCGGCAATCGCGCAGGCGAAGACCCGCATTCGCGTCGGCTACCTGCACACGCTCGCCGTCGACGGCCAGATCTGGACCGGCATGGACAGGGGCTCGTTCGACAAGCAGGGGCTGGAGCTCGAGCTGCGCCAATTCAACACCGGCCTCGAACTGTTTCAGGCCCTGATCGGCGGCAGTCTCGACGTGCTCGCCACGGGAGCCGTGGTGTCCAACTTCCCGGCGCGTGGCCAGGGCAAGGTGTTCCTGATCAACGACATCGAGGTGGCGACGGCGCAGCTCTGGGTTCGCTCCGACCAGGGCATCACGTCGTTCGCCGACCTCAAGGGAAAGCGGATCGCGACCACCACCGGCACGACCGCGCATGTCTTCCTCGACAAGGCGCTGCGTGCCAACAATGTCGACCCCAAGGAGGTCGAGCTCGTCAACCAGGCCATGCCGGCGGCGGTGACGGCCTTTATCTCCGGCGCGGTGCCCGCGGTCGCGCTCTGGGTTCCGTTCAACATCACGGTGCGCGACAAGGTGCCGGGCGCGGTCAAGCTCACCGATGCCTCGGCCTATTACCCGCAGGCCGCCATCATGGGCGGCTGGGCCGCCAGCAACACTTACTACGATGCCAACAAGGACGCGCTCGCCCGCCTGATCGCGGGATGGGCCGAGGCCAACGATCATCTCATCGCCCATAGCGAGGAGGCGCTGGAAGCGCTGCAGAAGGCACACTACGGCCAGACACCGCTGTCCGACCTGAAGGAGCAGTTCGGCGCCCAGAAGATGTTCACCTCGCAGCAGTGGAAGCCGATGTACGCCGACGGCACCGTGACCAAATGGCTGCAGCAGTCGACCGACTTCTTCATGGCCAATGCCGGCATCAAGGAGTTCACGCCGGCCAGCAGCTATTTCGATTCGAGCCTGTACCTCAAGACGGTGGCGTGATCTGCGCTGAGCTCGTCGTCCAACCGTCGGCGGCGGCCGAACTGCCGCTGACGAGTACTCAGAGGCGAGTACTCAGAAATGACGCGTGAGTGAAGCGCTTACGCGTCGTGTTCTCTATTGTCGCTTGCGCTCGCTCTCCGACCACTCGCGAAATTCGCGAAACAGGCGCTGCTTGTCGGCGACCGTCTCGGGCATCGGCTGTCCCTGCGCGCGGGCTGCCCGGAACTGCTCGAACTGCGCCTGCTGGAGCAGATCCTGCGCCAGGGGAAAGCGCTGCCATCCCGGCAGGTCCCGGCTGACATCGACCTCGCGCCACTTCGGATGCCGCGGCGGCTTCTTCAGGTCGGGCAGGCGTGCAAACAGTTCCTCGACGAATCTCGCGACGCGGCGATAACGCTCGCTGGCCGGCGGCCAATTGTTGGTGATGAGAACGGAATCCACGCTCACGGTCTGCACCGCCTGGGCCGAGTCCATGAGGTTCGGATACAGCGCGGGCTCGAGCTGGCCGGGCTGATACACGTTCTGCAGGCTGCGGCTGTAGGGCACTTCGAGCAGGTGCAGATTGTCGCTGGCCGACAGCCGGGCCAGAAGGTTGGCAGGCTTGCCGGAAAACACCACGGTGGCCGCAAGCTCGCCTTTCTTGATCGCCTCGATCGCGTCGGCCTGGCTGAGGTTGACCTCCTGGACCGAGATGCCGAGCAGTCCGAACACGTCTCGCGCCGTGATCTGCGTCGTCGAACCGGCCTCGGAGAAGTTCACCTTCTTCCTGGCCAGTTCCTCGATCGTCTTGATGTTGCGGCTGGCGACGACGTGCATCTCCTCGGCGAACAGCCGCGTGATGTAGGTCAACCGCGTCTCCAGGTTGGCGCCCAGTTCGCCGGTCGATGCGAAATAGCGCAGCATCTGCGTCGAGGTCAGTCCGATGTCGACACCGCGGAGATAGAGCACGTCGCGGATGTTCTGCGCGCCGCCGAGGCCCACGATCGGAAGCAGCCGCAGATTGTCGTTGTTGAGAACCACGGCGAGATCATGCGTGATGTCGAGATAGGTTTCCTCCGGGCTGCCGGCCACGATCGCCACCGTGTTGGCGTTGAGCTTGGCCTTCCATTGCTCTTCGAGGCGAGGCGCCCGGGCCGGCTCCGGCGCCGCGTTCTGCTCGATCGCCAGCGCGGGCGTGAGCGCGACGCCGGCGATCCCGATGCCTGTGATCGTGAGCAGGGCTGCAAGGATGGCCGCTATGCGCCGCGGGACTCGACGCGCATGAGCGCGCTCGCCGACGCGTGTCACTTTACTGGGCTGTTTGCAGTTTGCACGGTCGATCATCGGACCCTCCAGAGCGTGGATCTGCAGACAACGCAGGCGTGTACGATCAGCGGCGCGCGAAATTGATCGCTGCGCAACCTCTCGGTGCGTAGTGTCGTCGCGCCGGCGAAGATTTAGCGAGATCAAGGCGGTTGTTTGATCGCTCATACAATTTTAAGGGATCAAGTCGACAAAAATAAAGCAGAGATTGAGGCGGTTGTCATGATCAGGCCATACATACCTGAGTTGTTTGATCTGATCGACGCTCGCCGGCGCTCTTGATGTTCGCCGACGAGTCGCGGGGAGAGCGGACGCCGGGGCGCGTCGTCCGCTGGGCATGGTGATGTCGTGGGCACGCAGCCGGTGATGTGGCCGCGGACGACGCATGTGGGGAGACGATTCATGGACCGGCGCAGATTCATAACGACGACGTGCGGATCGCTCGGCTTGGCGGCGGTCGGCATCTCTGCCCCCGCGCTGGCGCTCGCGCAGGCGCGAACGAAGATTCGCGTGGGCCATCTGCATACGCTCGCCGTCGACGGTCAGATCTGGCTGGCGGATCATCTCGGATCCTGGGCGAGGAACGGGCTCGATCCGCAGTTCAAGGAGTTCAAGACCGGCATCGAGCTGTTCACGGCGCTGTCGGCCAACGAAATCGACATGCTGGCCACGGGCGCCGTGATCTCCAACTTCCCCGCGCGTGGCCAGGGCAAGATGTTTCTGGCCAACTCGATCGAGTTCGCCACGGCGCAACTGTGGGTCCGCGAGGACCAGGGCGTCCGCCAGTTCGCCGATCTGCGCGGCAAGCGCGTCGCGACGACGGCCGGAACCACCGCGCACGTCTTCCTCGACAATGCCCTGCGCGAAAACCAGTTTGCGCCGACGGATATCGAGCTGGTGAGCATGCCGATGCCGGAGGCGGTCAATGCCTTCATCAACGGCAGCGTTCCCGCCGTGGCGCTGTGGGTGCCGTTCAACATCGCGGTGCGCGAGAAGGTGACCTGGGCAAAGAAGCTGCTCGATGCGGGCGCCTACTATCCGAGCGCCGCCGTCGTCGGCGGCTGGGCGGCAACGGCCACCTATCTCGCCAACAACCGCCCGGTGCTGGCCCGCGTGATCAAGGCCTGGACCGAGGGCAACGACATGCTGATCGCGCGGTCGAACGACGCGCTCAATGTGTTGCATGAAAAATACTACACCCAGGTGCCCGATCGTGACATGCGCGAGCAGTTCGGCGCGATGCGGGTATTTCCGACTGCGGTGTGGCGTCGGCTCTACGGCAATGGCGCGATCACGGACTGGTTGCAACAGGTGTCGAACTTCTACGCGCGGATCGGAAAGATCGAAAAGCCCGTCGCCGCGATCGACTACTTCGATCCGAGCCTGTTCCTGTCCGTGATCAAGGCATGATGCAGGTGCAATTTAGGAGCGATCAGCGAGCGAGGCCGAATTCAGGCTTTTTCCTAATGATCCTGTTACGAACGTATTTTCCGCCACATTTTGATTTATCTTATGCTATCTTAGCGTGTCTCGTCGCTGTGGGCCGGACTTGACGATTCGGGGTGGGGACTCGCGATGTCTGAGCAGGGCCAATGTCCGGGCAGGGCCGTGTATTGACCTCGCATGAGGTCGTCGTCGCAGATGCACGGCCATGCAGGCCGGACCAACGAGATCACGCTGTCGGGCGCGAATGCCGGGCGTGGCGATCAACCGCCAGAGCGGAGCAGAATGTAGGCGACGCGGCCATGTTGGCTGCTGACGGTTTGATGGCTGACCTTGCGAGACGCTCGATCGCCGCCGTTGCAGGCATTCGCGACCGGCGAGGAAAGGGGGAACTGGCGTGAGTGAGCAGGACGACGACAAATCCCCCAACAGCTTGCGTTACTACGCGCCGCGGCGGTCGCGCGATACGGATGGCCGGGACGGGAACGCTGCAGACCCGCCGGCGGCTGGCGGTCATGCGACCGGAACCTCCGTCTCCAATCCGCTCGATCGCAGCGGAGATCCGTTCACCGAGGCTGTGGCCCGCGTGCAACGGCAGCGCCGCGATCCGAAGTACACGGCCGGGCCAGAACCTGCGGTCAGTCGCCGCGCCCGCCATGCCGGGGTCAGGCTCGCCTTCGCCATCGTGGCGGCCATCGTGGTGGCGCTGGCCTATGTTGCCGTAATCCCGATGTCCGGCATGACCAAGGCGGCCTCGCTGTGGTCGGCATTCAAGACCGCCTACCTGCCAGGCGCCCATGCATCGCTCGCTCCGGCGTTGATCGTGCGTGGCAGCAGTGGTCCGGCGAATGCGCCGCTGGACCTCGGCGTCGTGGTCGAGAAGCCGACACCGGGCATGATGGTGATCATCGGCCGGTTGCCTCTCGGCTCCCGGGTCACCGCGGGCCGGCGCGTCGGTGGCGATGAGTGGCGCATCCCCGCCGGGGACGTGGCCGATGCCGCGATCATTCCACCGAGCGATTTTGCAGGCGAGATGAATCTGCCGCTCGACTTGCGCGATGCCGATGGGACGTCGCTGGTGAAGTCGTTCGTCCACCTCACCTGGGCCGCTCCTCCGAGCGCTGTCCTGGTCACCGGCTCGACGACGCCAGCGCCTGCGGAGCCTAAAGCGGTAGCGCACGAGACTCCGCCGGTGGCCGCGCCGCCACCCCCAGTGGCCGCTGCCATTCCGCCCGTCGATCCCGCGCCGGCATGGACACCCAACGAAGTCGCGGCGTTCGTGCGACGAGCGCAGGAGCTGCTGGCGAGCGGCGAGGTGCAGGCGGCGCGGCTCCAGCTTCTGCGCGCAGCGGAAGCCCGCGATGCGCGCGCGGCGATTCTCCTGGCCAAGACATTCGATCCGGTCTCGCTGAAGCAGTTCGGCGTTGCCGACGCCGGTGCCGATCTGGCACAGGCGCGGATCTGGTATCAGCGCGCCCGCGAATGGGGATCGCCCGAAGCGCAGCGCCAGCTCGATGCGCTGGCGAGCTATCCGCGACGCTGACGATTGCGCGCGCTCAACGCGCGTCCGCCAGCTCTCCGCCGCGGACGAGCGCCGCGCCGCGCTCGCCGATCATCAGGCTCGTGGCATTGGTGTTGGCCGAGGTGATCTGCGGCATCACTGAGGCGTCGATGACGCGGAGCCGCTCGACGCCGCGCACGCGCAGCGCCGGATCGAGCACCGCGTCATCATCGCTGCCCATGCGGCAGGTGCCGACCGGGTGAAACACCGTGCCTCCGGTGGTGCGGGCGAAATCCCACAGGCCGGACGGGGTCGCCACCGCCTCACCGGGCGCGACCTCGATGTCCCACAGCGATCGGAACGACGGCTGCCTGAAGATGTCGCGCAGCATTTGAAGGCCGGCGACGATGGTGTTGCGGTCGATGTCCTCGGCAAAATAGTTCGGCGTGATCGTGGGCTGCGCGAACGGGTCGGTCGAGCGGATCGCCACCCGGCCACGCGATTGCGGATGACATTGCCAGACCGACGCGGTGAATCCCGAATAGGCGTGCAGCGGCATGCCCGGCTTGTCGACCGACAGCGGCATCACGTTGAACTGTACGTCGGGGCGTCCGTCGGCTGCCAGATGCGTGCAGGCGGCGCCGCCGACCTGGCCGGCGCCCGCCGTGAGCGGACCACTGCCGGCGAACAGCCATTGCAGCCCCATCTTGGCGAGCTCGTAGGGATTGCGGACCTGATCGTTGACGGAGATCGGCTGGCGCAGTCGCACGATCATGCGCGCCTGATAATGATCCTGCAGATTGCTGCCGACCTCCGGTGCGTCGGCGATGACGGGAATGCCGAGCGCGCGCAGCAGATCGGCCGGACCGATCCCCGACATCTGCAGCAGCTGCGGCGATTGCAGCGATCCGGCCGCGAGCAGAACCTCGCGATCGGCCGTGGCGGAGACCGCGGTCCCGTCCTTGATCCATTCGACGCCGGTCGCCGATTGTCCGCGGAACGTCACCCGGCTGGCCTGGGCACCGGTGACGACGGTCAGGTTGGCGCGATCCATGACGGGGTGGAGGAAAGCGGTCGCGGCGCTGGAGCGCCAATGGCGGCCGATGCCGAGTTGATAGCTGCCGACACCCAGCGTCTTCGGACCGTTGAAATCGGGATTGCGCGGCAAGCCGAATTCCGCGGCGGCCTCGACCCAGGCTTTCGAGGCGGGATTGCCGGTGCGCAACTCCGAGACGGCGAACTCGCCGAGGCCGCCATGATACTGACTGTCGCCGCCCTGGTAGCGCTCGTAGCGCCGGAAGTACGGCAGCAGATCGTTGTAGCTCCAGCCGCGGGCGCCGGCACGCTCCCAATCATCGAAGCCGGCCGGCTCGCCGCGAATGAAGATCAGGCCGTTGATCGAGGATGAGCCGCCGAGCACGCGGCCGCGCGGCCAGACGATGCCGCGGCCCCCGGTGAGCTCGCTCGGCTCGGTCTCGAACAGGCGTGAGAAACGCTTGTCGTAGATCGTCCTGTAGTAGCCGATCGGGATCTTGAGCCAGAAATTCCGGTCGGCTCCGCCTGCCTCGAGCAGCAGCACGCGGCACGCCGGGTCGGCGGACAACCTGTTGGCGAGCACGCATCCCGCCGAGCCGGCGCCGACGATGATGTAGTCATAACCGAGCGCCGCCATCGCAATGCCTGTCATTCCCAGGTGAGCAGACTCCGTCGACGATCGCCGGCGACCGTCCTCGCCCCGTCTTCAACGCGGACCACACGAACGGACACCGCGCCGTCATCTCACCTTATCGCGCGAAGGTTGATTGTCCATCGCGGCAGGTTCATGACGCCGCGCGCGAGATCGAAGATGGCTGCGGCAGAGGTCTGCTAGCCGCAGATCACCGGTCCGCCGGCCTTCTTCCACGCGTCCAGCCCGCCCTCGATATGCGCCGTGTTGACCAATCCGGCCTCTTGCGCGGTCTGCACCGCCATCGCGGAGCGTTCGCCGTAGGCGCAGAAGAACACGATGCGGCGGCCGGTGGCGGCAGTGACCTCGCGCAGCAGGCCGCCGGGCTGCAGACTGTCGAGGATTCCGGGATAGGGCGCATGCAGCGCGCCCGACAGCGTGCCGTGCTTGGCGCGCTCGGGCGCCTCGCGCAGGTCGACCAACAGCACGTCCGGCCGGCCCAGGCATTCGATCGCCTCGCGCGCCGACAGCGACAGGCCCTGCCGGGCCAGCTCCTCCTGATGCAGGCCGACGCGCATGTTGGCCGGCACCGCGACATCCATCATCGTCGGGTTCGGCAGCTTCAGGCTGGCCATCAGTGTCACGTACTCGTCGACGGATTTTACCTGCAGCCGCGGATTGTAGCGGCGCTCCTCGCCGATGGTGGAGACGGTGTCGCCCTTGTAGTCGTGCGCGGGATAGACCAGCGTGTCCTCGGGCAGTCGTAGCAGCTTGTGGAAGATCGACTCGTATTGCATCCGCGCATCGCCGTTCTGGAAATCGGTCCGGCCGGTGCCACGGATCAGCAGCGTGTCGCCGGTGAAGACGCGATCGTCCATCAGGAAGCTGTAGGAATCGTCGGTGTGGCCCGGCGTGTACATCACGTCGAGGCTGATGCCTTCGATGGCGATCCTGTCGCCCTCGCCGACGCGCATCGCCACCACGTCGGCCTTGGTCTGCTCGCCCATGATGGTGACGCAATGCGTGCGGTCGCGCAGTGCGCCCAGTCCCGTGACGTGGTCGGCATGCAGATGCGTGTCGACGGCCTTGACCAGGCGCAGGTCGAGCTCGCGCAGCAGCTGGCAGTAGCGGTCGACCTTCTCCAGCACGGGATCGATGATGACGGCCTCGCCGCCGCTGCGGCTGGCGAGAATGTAGCTGTAGGTGCCGGAGACGCTGTCGAACAATTGGCGGAAGATCATCGGCGTGTTCTCCGTTGACACTATTGACAGTGTTCCACAGCCATCTGCTTTACAGAGCAACGCAGATATGGCACGGATAACGAAATAAGCTTTGTCGATTGAGCAGTGCAAGAGCGCTGCGGCAACCCGCGATGAATATATTCGATCTGTCGATCTCAAATCCAAAGCAGAAGAAGCGGTCTCAGTCGGCTTGGAATCAGATTTTTCCATATTACGCGGGGTACCCTGACTACTTCGCTCGAAGCATTATTGCGTCTGCTCGACTCAATGATGGTGCAGTCGTCCTCGATCCGTGGAACGGAAGTGGGACTACCACCTATGCCGCGTCGCAGGTGGGTGTTGCGGCGTTGGGGTTGGATATAAATCCCGTAATGGTTGTTATTGCCCGCTCTCGTACGTTGCCTCTCAGTGAAGCCGACAGTCTTCAGCCGCTAGCAGCCGAGATCCTTCGGCGGGCTCAAGGTGAGCAGGTAAATTGCGATGAAGGGGACCCGTTACTTTGCTGGTTTGCCAAAGGAACTGCTGACCGGCTTCGTTCCTTAGAACTAAGCATCCGATCTACTTTGTTGGGCGACCAAACCTTGACGCCTCGAGGAGTAAATTTCGACCGCGTGTCAAGCATTGCGGCAACCTTTTATGTTGCCTTGTTTAACCTAGCTAAGAATCTCGTTGCCGCCTTTCAGTCGTCGAATCCTACTTGGCTTCGTAAGCCAAGGGCTGGCGAGGGGCGGGCCGAGTATGGGCGAGATGATGTAGTCGATGGGTTCAAGGAAAAGATCAAGAGCTTTTCCGACGCTCTATTCGCGAACACTGATCTTCTACGATTTGAGCCTGCACCAGTAGGTACCAAGCTGCATGACAGCACGCTCCCATTCGGAATGGACAGTTGTATTGACCTTGTTCTTACCTCGCCGCCGTACTGTACGCGCATTGACTATACAGCCGCGACCCGTATCCAGTTGGCCGTCCTGTCTCCGCTCCTCGACTCGTCGGTCGATGATCTGAGTCGCAGCATGATCGGTTCGGTCAAGGTTCCAAAAGAGATCGTTCGGATGCGCGCTGAATGGGGGGCGAAGTGCGTGGAATTTCTTGAAAGGGTGCGGGCGCACGGCTCATATGCTTCCGGCACTTACTACTTAAAAACGCACATAGACTATTTCCATAAAATGGATCGATCTTTGTCTAATATCTATTCCTCGCTTAAGAGCGGAGGAGTTGCGGTGCTGGTGGTCCAAGACTCTCACTACAAGGATGTGCACAATGATGTTCCATCTATCCTATCCGAGATGGCGAAGCAGCGAGGGTTGAAGCTGAAGCGAAGGGAAGACTTTGAGGTGAAGACTTCAATGTCTGGCATTAATCCCAGGGCTCGGACGTACAACAAGCGTTGCGCGTCGGTCGAATCTGTTCTCTGCTTTCAGAAAGATTCATAGCGATAGCGAGGGTGCCTTGGCCCGCAGACCAGAGCCGATTGCCAAAACGAGCGAAGAAGTTAGAGCGTTGGACGCGCAGATCGACGTCGAGCGCAACAATCTACGTACCGATAAGATTGATCTTTCTTACGGCGAACTCGCTTCAATGTATGAGCGCCACGAGCTGATTATTACGCCAGAATACCAGCGCTTGTTTAGGTGGGGCGCCGATAAGCAGGCAAATTTTATTGAGTCGCTATTGCTGGGGTTCCCGGTCCCAGCAATTTTCGTTGCGGAAGGAGAAGATGGGGTTTGGGAGTTAGTTGATGGACTGCAGCGCATATCCACTGTCTTTGAATTTATGGGGGTTCGCAGGAGTGTCGAAGGGCAGCTCATTCCTCCTTCCACGCTCAGCTTCTCGGTGAGGGATGACCGTAAATTACCTTTGCTCGATGGTTTCACATATGAAGGTATGTCCTTACGATCTCGTCTTGCTCTGAAGCGGACTTATTGCCGTGTTGAGGTAATCAAGACTGGCAGCGCGCCAAATATGAAATTCGATGTGTTTGAGCGGCTAAATACGGGTGGTTCCAGGTTGGAGCCGCAGGAAATCAGGAATGCGATATTTCGAGCTACTGATCCTGCCTTCATGATCTACTGTGATCAGCTTGCTTCTTTTCCGTCATTCAAGGATCATTTGCTGATATCTGAAAATCAGCGACAGGCGATGTACGATCGTGGATTGGTCCTACGATTCTTTACGTTGAAGAACAATGCCGACAATTTTGATCACGACGTAGAGCCGTTTATTACAAGTTATATCAAGAAGGTTCTCAGGGCAGAAGTGGAATTCGATAGAGATCTCGAGAAAACTAGCTTTGAGCAGACATTCAACCTGATCGCTCGGGCGCTCGGGGATGACTCTTGGCGGCACTTCAGAGATGGATCACACAGGGGTGGCTTTTCTGTATACGTCTTCGATGCGCTTTCTACAGGCGTGGCTAAGAATCTTACCGTGGCCGAGAGGTTGGCGGGGCCTGAACTGGCTAGTCGTTGTCTCGCAATCAAGGAGTCTCCTGATTTCAAAGACAACGTTGGGCCGGGTGCTAATACTCAGGCTAAAATGAAGGCGCGCCTCGAGGTTGCGGCTCGGATAGTAGAGCAGGGTCAGTAATGACCAGAGATGAGTTCGTGCTCACAATGGCGGACGCCGTCGATAGACGCCGCCAAGAAATCAGCTTGATATTACGTGTAGTCTCTAATTCGCATGGCTCAGTTCTGGAGCAGACGGCTTCGGTTATGGCTTTGCCCGTGCTCTATGCTCATTGGGAAGGTTTTGTGAAGGAAGCTGTCGGTGAGTATATTGAGTTCGTCGAGAGACAGCGACTCATTCCTAGCCAGGCCCACCCAACGATTTTTTCGTTTGCAATGAAGAAGCAGCTCAGAGGCTTAATCTCTAGTGGATCAGTGGAGAGGATGACCAATTTCGCCACGTGGGTCATTAGCGCTGCGGTTGCGCCGGTGTGCTTCGATGACAAGAGCATCGTTACAGGCGGAAATCTGTCTTTTAAAAATCTGAAGGAGCTGTGCGACAGTCTAAAAATTGATGTCTTGCGGCTGGATTCGGATCGAAGAAAGATCGACGCTCTAGTAAATCGACGGAATAACGTTGCTCATACTGGACGAGTGCAAAGATTTGATCGGGCCGACGTCGCGGACGACGCCGCGCTCGTTATCGGGCTTATTGAAACATTTGAAGCCATTCTGATAGAGTGCGTGGACGCTAAGCAATATAGGCTTCCTGAGTTGGCGTTAGACGATTAGTAACTTTTAATGGCTGCTAGGTTGCCGACGCAAAGCCGGGATTGCCGTCGACGCCCGACAGTGTGACCTTGTTAGTTCCCACAAGAACCAGCTGGCCGTCGCGCAGATGGTTGGCGACGACGTCCCACACCGGCTTGCCGTCCTGCGCGTTCATCGAGGCCCAGCCGGCAACCTTGTAGCGCTTGCCGGCGGCGAGCGCCTTGCCATTGTCGAGCGTGAGATCCGAGATGCGATGGCCGATCGCCTCGGCTGGTGTGCAGCGGTAGGACAGGCCGCCGACACGCACCATGTCGCCGCCCTGCTGCAGATAGGGATCGGCGTTGAAGAGATTGTCGCAGACGTCCTCGAGCACGTCCTTGATGTCAGCCCCCGTCATCGGCTGCACATAGGTCTCGGGATAGCTGATCGCGGTCTGCGCCAGCACGTCCTCGAGCAGGATGGACTGGCTCGCGAGCATTGTCGTGCCCCAGCGGAACCCCGGCGACAGCGCGATCTCGGCATCGAGTTCGCGGCGCAGCGCAGCGCAGATCAGGTCGTCGGTCGCGCCTTCGAAATTGCCGCGTCGGTACAGCAGCCGGTCCGAGGTCGCGAGCTTCTCGCTCCAGGCCGCGACCTGCGGCTGCTGCGTCTGATCGATCAGCGCCTGCATCGCCGGATCGGGCTTCAACAGCTCCGAATAGACCGGCAGCAGCCGATAGCGCACATCGGCGACACGGCCCTTGCCGATGTCGAGATCGAGCACGGCGACAAACTTGCCGTTCGAGCCGGCATTGGTGACGAGCGTCGTGCCCTTGGCGTTGCTGACGGCGACCGGCTGCGGAATCGCGTCATGGGTATGTCCGCCGAGAATGACGTCGATGCCGGTGACGCGGCTGGCGAGCTTCAGGTCGACATCCATGCCGTTGTGCGACAGCAGGATGACGGCGTCGACCTTGTCGGCGCCGCGCAACGCATCCACCAGCTTCTGCAGCTCCTCCTCGCGAATGCCAAAACTCCAGTCCGGCGTGAAGCGGCGCGGATGGGCGATCGGCACGTAGGGGAAGGCCTGGCCGATCACCGCGATACGCGCGCCGCCGATCTCCCTGATCATGGCCGGCTTGAACACGCGGCCCGAGCCGGCGTCGAACGCCTTGGCGTCGTTGAACGCGGCCTCCTCGGTCAGGAACACGTTCTGCGCCAGGAACTCGCCCTTGAAGCGGGCGAGGTTGGCGCGCAGCGCCGCCTCGCCATAGGTGAACTCCCAATGCCCCGTCATCGCATCGATGCCGAGCAGGTTGGCGGCGCTCACCATGTCCGCGCCGCGCATCGCGTTGGCGAGCCCGGTGCCCTGCCAGAGATCGCCGCCGTCGAGCAGCAGCGAGCGGTGGTCGCCGGCGTCAGCGCGCAGCTTGTCGATCAGCGTCTTCAGATGCGCGAAGCCGCCCATCCGGCCGAACCGACCGGAATATTTCTCGAACTCGAACGAGGTGAAGGCATAGGCCTCGGCGCTGTCCGGCCTGATGCCGTAGCGGTCGAGGAAGGCGCGCTCGACCAGATGCGGCGGCCGTCCCCACATCTCGCCGATGCCGAGATTGACGCTGGGCTCGCGGAAGAACACCGGCCGCAGCTGCGCATGCGTGTCCGTGATGTGCAGGATGCGGGCGTTGCCGAACTTCTCGACGTCGTAGAGGCTGACGGTGTCGGCGGCGCGGGCGCTGCGCAGCAGCGCCGGTGCGGCGAGCGCGGCGGCACCTGACAGTTTCAGAAATTCCCGGCGCCGAATCATGGCTCGCGTCCTAGACCGTGATGCGATTCCATGGAATCGCATCATGATCCATCCCCTTGTTTGAGCATGATCCACTTTTCCGGATCATGTCCTAGCGGATCTCCATCTCCCTCCAGCGCTGCTTCTCGCTGGTGGCCTGGACGATCGAGGCCTTGGCGAGCGCCTCGGCCTCCTGCGCCGACTTCAGCGCCGAATCGAAATTGCCGGACTCGGCTGCCTTCTTCGCAGCGGTCAGTGCGGCCTGTGTCACAGTCCATTGGTTGCGCAGACGTCCGGCTTCCTTGTTGGCGCTCTCGGCCGCCGCGACAGCCGCGAGATAATCGGCTTCCGACGCGGCCCGCGCGGAGCCGGCGCAGACCGCCGACACCATCATGGCGAAGGCGATCTTTTTCATGACGTTTGTTGTCGAGATATTTCTCATGGCCGCGCTCCCGGCCCTGAAACCGGCAGGCCGTTCGACACGTAGGAGAGATAGTATTCGAGGTTGCGGTATTCGTCCGACTGCGGCTCCAGCGGCACGGCGCGCGTCTGGCTGTTGCAGGTGACGAAGCGCCGGCTGATCGTGCCCATGCCGCTCCATTCGGAGCGGTAGATCGGCATCGCGTTGAGGATGCCGAGTGCGGGCGCCAGGATCTCGGCGCGGATGCGCTCGCCCGGGCTCTGCACGTGGCAGCTCGCGCAGGAGAAGTTCAACTGGCCGCGGCGGGTGTAGAAATACTCCTTGCCCTTCTCGAAGGCGTCGAGCGCGCGCGGATCGTCGGGGATCTTGATGTCGAAGCGCTTGCCGCGCGAGGTGAACGCCATGTAGGCGGTCAGCGAGGCCATCTCGTCCTTGACGTAGGAGTAGGGCGGCTCGCCATTGGCCTCGCGGCAGCGGTTCAGTGCCAGCTCGAGCGTGACGACCTTGCCTTCCTTGTCGTCGAAATAGGGATAGTTCTGCCGGATGCCGATGCCGCCGTTCGGGAAGCAGTCGGCGTAGGTCTTGCCGTTCTTGAACGGCTTGGCGAACATCTCCTTGCCGGCGTCGAGCGCGAACTCGTAGGGCGGAAACTGCTCCTTCTCCTCCCACTGCCGCCGCATATCCTCGTTCATCGAATACGGTCCGTTGACGAAATCGTCGAACGCGACCTTCGGGAACTTCTTGCGGTAATAGTCCTGGAACGCCTTGGCGTTGGCGACCGGGTCGGGCTTGTCTGCGGCCGCGACGCCGGCTGCGCCTGTTGCGAGCAGGGCGGTGAACGCAAGCGCGAGGCGCATCGCCCTCATTGGATGGTCGCCGTCAGGCTGTCGGTCGCGCCCTTGCTGTCGACCCAGCTCACCTTGAGCTCGTCGCCCTTGGCTGCGCCCTTGAAGCCGAACTTGACGTAAGGATCCTTGGAGACCGCGGTGCCCCAGTCGGCCAGGAACACGGTCTTGTCCTTGTGCGTGAAGGTGAGCTGCTGGATGTAGTGCGCCGGGATCAGTTCGCCCTTGGCGTCCTTGACCAGACCGGTGTCCATCGGATGCTGGATCAGGGTCTGGACCTCGGCGACGTCGCCGTTCAGGACCGCGCGGACGCGAATGCTCGATGCCATGATCGATCTCCTCCCCTCAACCGCCGCAGCCGCCGACGGTGACCTTCACTTCCTTGGTCGCGCTGTACAGCTTGCCGCCGGATTCGACGAGCGCGATGACGCTGGAGGTCTTGGCCATCTTGAGCCGGTTCGCCACCGCCGGCACGGTGCCGTCGGGGATGTGGTACGACGCCGCCAGCGCGAACGGATTCTCGCTGACCACGAACGAGATCGTGGTCACGTTCGGCAGGCTGGTGGTGACCGAGATCGGCACCACGCCGCCGTTCTCGGCGATCTCCGGCGCATCCAGCTTGATCTTGTCGGAGGCCTCGTGATCCCGGCCATACAGCGCCTTGATCGCGTCGCCGGCGTTCTTCTGCTTGAAGGCGTCGTCGGGATATTTGTTGTCGTTGGTCGCGGCGAAGGCGGGCGTCGCGTGCAGCACGGCGTTGCCGAGACCGATCAGCGCGACGAGGCCGGCGCCTTTCAGGAACAGGCGGCGGTGGACCAGCGGGCCGGGCGAGGCAGTCATGAGAGGGTCTCCAGAACGCGTCAAATCAGAGGGTCTGCAGGAAATCGACGACGGCGCTGATTTCCTGCTCGGTCAGGATGCGGTGGCGGCCGAACGGCGGCATCACCGTCAGCGGATTGCGCTTGGTCTCGTCGGTCAGGATCGCGATCAACTCGGCGCGGTCGTACCTCTCCTTGAGGTTCTCCAGCTTCGGCCCGATCGAGCCGGGCAGGTCGCCGCCCTTGATCTGGTGGCAGGTCAGGCAGTTGCCCTTGCCGCGGTCGAAAGCGATCTTCTGGCCTTCGGCGGCGCCGGATTGGGCGTGAGCGGCGGTGGACACGGCAAACCCGAGCCCCAGCGCCAGGGCGGTACGCATGACGGATGTGATCAAGATGAAGTTCCGACGTCTCGGTGATCCCAGCAATATAGGGGTTGGAAAGCATAAAGACCATCGGCTGACAATGCGGCTATGGTGGCCGGCGCAACGCGGTTAACGGGGGCCGTTCAGGTCGGGGCGGGGAGCTTGGAAATGGCGGAATATGTCGTGGAGTTCGGCAGGGACGGCCGGCCGGTGGAACCGGACGGACGGCTGGATGCCGCCGCGTTCCACCGCAACCACCAGCCGATCTGGGCTGTGCTGGGCCGGCTGCTGGAGGGCCGGACGGGTGACGTGCTGGAGGCGGGCAGCGGCACCGGCCAGCATGCCGTGCATTTCGCCACGCAGCGCCCGGATCTGACCTGGTGGCCGAGCGACCTCAATGACAATCACCTGGCGAGCATCGCGGCCTGGCGGAAGCATAGCGGGCTCGCCAATTTCCGCGACGCCCAGCGTATCGACCTGTCCGATCCGGGCTGGGTCGCCGCGTTCAAGGCCGCCGGCGGGCCTGCGCAGCTGACCGCGATCTTCTGCGCCAATGTCATTCATATTGCGCCCTGGCCGGTGGCCGAGGGCCTGTTCGCCGGCGCCGGGCAAGTGCTGGTGCCGGACGGCCTGCTCGTGCTCTACGGCCCGTTCAAGCGCGACGGCAAGCACACCGCCGTCAGCAACGCGGTGTTCGATACGTCATTGCGCGAGGGCAATCCGGACTGGGGCGTCCGCGACATCACCGATCTCGAAGCGCTCGCGGCGCGAAATGGTCTGGCCTTGCGCGAGACGGTGGAGATGCCGGCCAACAACATGATTTTGGTATTCGCGCGCAGCGCGTGAGTTGCCACGGCTCTGCGTAAGTTGCCGACGGCGCCTCGCCAACCTCCGGTGTCGTCCCGGCGAACGCCGGGACCCATACTCCGCAGCAGGAGTTTGGGGCGCCGACAGTTGTCACGACGATCTCGCGTCACAACTGGACCCTGTGGCTATGGGTCCCGGCGTTCGCCGGGACGACAGCGGTGAGGATCGGCGCCAGATTGCCTGACGGCAGCAAGCAGCCGCTACTCCATCTCCAGCCCCACATGCCGTGCGAGAAAGCGCGTGCCGAGCGTGATGAAGCTGGCGCGTTCGCGGTTGTCGGTGCCGTAGCCGTGGCCGCCGGCGGCGGGCTCGTAGAAGTAGCTGTCGTAGCCCATGGCCTGCAGCTTGGCGGTCATCTTGCGCGCGTGGCCCGGATGCACGCGGTCGTCGCGCCGCGTGGTGGCGATCAGGATCGGCGGATAGGGCTGGCCGGGCTTCGCCGTATGATAGGCCGAGTAGGTCGAGAGCCAGCCCCAATCCTCATCCTTGTCGGGATCGCCGTATTCCGCGATCCAGCTCGCGCCGGCGAGCAGCCTGGTGTAGCGGCGCATGTCGATCAGCGGGATGGTGCAGAACAAGGCGCCGAAGCGCTCGGGATAGCGCACCAGCATGTTGGTGATGAGGATGCCGCCGTTCGAGCCGCCCTGCGCGGCGATGCGCTTCGGCACCGTGACGCCGCGGCGCACGAGGTCGGCGGCCACGGCGGCGAAGTCATCATGCGCGAGCCGCTTGCCGGCGTAGCGGCCGGCATCGTGCCAGGCGGTGCCGAACTCGCCGCCGCCGCGGATGTTGGCCTCGACCAGCGTGCCGCCGCGCTCCAGCCACAGCTTGCCAAGCGCCGCATTGTAGGCCGGACGGATGGTGTGGCCGAACCCGCCATAGGCGCTCATGTACACCGGCGCGTCGCCGGTCGGCTCGGCCGGTCCGGTTTGGGTGTAGGGGATGCGTGCGCCGTCGACCGAGATCGCCTCGTGGCGCGTCACGACGTAGCCGTCTGCGGTGAAGGTGCGCGGCGCTTGCTTCAGCACGGTCGGCGCGCCGAAGGTCTCGATGAGCTGCAGCGTCGGCGGCGTCAGCGGGTCCTGGACATTGGCGAGCAGGTCGCCATGACTTTCCGTTTCCTCGATGTCGAGCCGCCACACATCGACCGTTGCAATCTCCGGCAACCCCGGCAGCAGCTGATCAGACCAGCCCTCGGGCGATGGTGTCCACAACTCGAAGCGCGGCTTGAGCTCGTCGAGGACCGACAGCACCAGCCGGCCGCCAGCCCAAAACAGCCCCTGCAGCGCAAGCCGCGGGCCGGGCTCGAACAAGTGGACGAAGGCGCGCGAGCCCGCAAGAAATTCCGACAGCGGAATGCCCAGCAGCACATCGGCAGAGTGGGTGGCCTCGCCGACCGTCCACGGCTGGCGTAGCTTCACGGCCATCCAGTCGCCATCCACCGTCACCCAGCAATCCGTCGGCAGGTCCAACTTGGTGCGGGCACCGTCGGCGTCGCCGAGCCACAGATGATGGTTGAAGAAGTCGAGCCCCTCGGTGAACCACACCCGCGCCGGCGAGACGCTGCGATCGACGCCAGCGCGCACCCACACCGACTCGCTGTTCTCGGCCGCGAAGATCACCTGCGCCGCCTCGATCGGCTGGCCCCGCCGCCACAGCCGCACTGCGCGGGCATAGCCGGACGGTGTCGCCATGCCCTCGCCGAACGCGCTCGACAGCAGCAGCGTATCGGCATCGAGCCAATCGACACTGCCCTTGGCCTCCGTCAGCGTGAAGCCGTCGGTGACGAAGCGCTTTGTGGTGAGATCGAACTCGCGCAGCACCACCGCGTCACTGCCGCCGCGCGACAGCGCCAGGATTGCGCGCTCATGGGTGGGCGGCAGGCTCGACACCCAGTTCAGCGCCCAGTCCTCGCCTTCGTCGGCGGCGAGGCGGTCGATGTCGAGCAGCACGTCCCATTGCGGCTCCGCCTTGCGGAACTCGTCCAGCGTCGTGCGCCGCCACAGCCCACGCGGATGCGCCGCGTCCTTCCACTGGTTGTAGAGCAGCCCGCCGCGCCGGCTGACGAACGGAATGTTGTCGGGCCGGTCGAAGATCGCCGCCAGCGTGTCGCGATCGCGTTCGAAGCCGGCGCCGCCGAATGCGGCCAGCGTGCGCTGGTTCTGCGCTGCGACGAATTCCAGTGCGCGCGCACCCTCGATGTCCTCGAGCCAGAGATACGGATCGTCATCGGGCGCGGCGAGGGTCGGACGATCGTCGATTGACATGGCTCAAGCTCCGCAGGCGACTTTGACGCGAGAATACCGTTCGCCTGATTAGCCGTGGTGGCCGGGGCTGTCGAATCACGCATCGCGCTGCACGGCTCATCGTGGCCTGCCTTGTCGCTGCATGGCTTGTCTCCGTTGCGGCCGGTTGCCTCCGGCGCTGGCTTCCCGCAATAGTGCCGCCACAGCAGAGCAACAAGGGAGCGCGGCGCGCGCCTTCCGGACAACCCATGATCGACGTGACCGTGACCGAAGACACCTCCGATGATGCCCGAGCGCGCCGCAACGTCGCCCGCCTCGCTGCCGCGCAGGCCCTGACCGGCGCCAACTCGGCCGTGATCTTCGCCACCGGCGCGATCGTCGGCGTCACCATCGCGCCGAACATCGGGCTCGCAACCGTGCCGATCTCGATGTACGTCGTCGGGCTTGCCGCGGGCACCTTGCCGACCGGCGCCATCTCGCGCCGCTACGGCCGCCGCGCCGCCTTCCTCATCGGCACCGGCTGCGGCGTGGTCACCGGCGTGCTCGGCTGCCTCGCCATTTTGCGCGGCTCGTTCGTGCTGTTCTGCCTCGCCACCTTCCTCGGCGGCCTCTATGGCGCCGTCGCACAATCCTACCGCTTCGCGGCCGCGGACGGTGCCAGCGCCGCGTTCCGCCCGAAGGCGGTGTCGTGGGTGATGGCCGGCGGCATCTTCGCCGGCCTGCTCGGTCCGCAGCTCGTGCAATGGACCATGGACGTCTGGCAGCCCTATTTGTTCGCCTTCAGCTATCTGATCCAGGCGGCGGTGGCGCTGATCGCGATGGGCATCGTCGCCGGCGTCGACCTGCCGAAGCCCGCCGCGGCCGACCTGCATGGCGGCCGGCCGCTGTCGGAGATCGTGCGCCAGCCGCGCTTCATCGCGGCGGCGCTGTGCGGCACCATCGCCTATCCGGTGATGAATCTGGTGATGACCTCGGCACCGCTGGCGATGCAGATGTGCGGGCTCACGGTGTCGGATTCCAATTTCGGCCTGCAATGGCACATCGTTGCGATGTACGGCCCGAGCTTCTTCACGGGCTCGCTGATCGCCCGCTTCGGCGCTCCGACCATCGTCGCGATCGGGCTGGTTTTGGAGGCGGTTGCGGCGGTGATCGGCCTGTCGGGCCTGACCGCGATGCACTTCTGGGCCACCCTGGTCGCACTCGGCGTCGGCTGGAATTTCGGCTTCGTCGGGGCCTCCGCGCTGGTGCTGGAGACGCATACGACAGCCGAGCGCAACAAGGTGCAGGCGTTCAACGATTTCCTGATCTTCGGCCTGATGGCGCTGGGCTCGTTCTCGTCAGGCCAGCTGCTCGCCAATTTCGGCTGGTCCGCGGTCAACCTCGTGGTATTCCCGCCGGTGCTGCTGGGCCTGTGCGTGCTGGCGCTGGTGTGGTCGTCGAAGCGCCGCGCGGCGGCGGCGGGCTGACGCTGGCGGAGCGGAAGCTAGCAAGTTCGTCTACGAGAGTGCTGACTATCAAGCGGCACGGGTGGTGCACCCTCTCCCCTTGTGGGAGAGGGTGGCTTTCATGCGCAGCATGAAAGCCGGGTGAGGGGTTGCCACGAACTCAGTCCTGAATGTGCCGCACGAACCCCTCATCCGAGTGAGCTCGTGGCTGGCATTTGTGTAGCCCTCTCCCACAAGGGGAGAGGGCGCAATCATTGGCAGCGCAAATCTGGAAGCACCGTCTGTGCTTCTTACCTTAACTCCGATACCTCGCCTTCCGGCAGGTCGAACTCGAACGCATTCAGCGTCATCGAGACCATCGTGTAGTAGCCGCACAGGCCGATGATCTCGACGACGCCACGCTCGCCGAGCGTTGCGATCGCATTCTTATACAGCGTGTCCGTCAGCCCGTGGCCTTCATGCAGCGACTTGGCGACGTCGTAGATCATCTGCGCCTTGGCATCGGAGAATTCCGGTGTGCGGCGGTCGCGGATGGCGTCGATGATCTTGATGTCCAGCCCGCCGGCCAGTGCCAGGCGCTTATGCGCGTACCATTCGTAATGCGCGGTCCAGTGCCGCGCCGTCACCAGGATCGCGATCTCCGACAGCGCGGCCGGAAACATCGTGTCGTAGCGCAGGAAGGCGCCGAGCCGCGTTGCGTGGCGCGCCATCTCCGGGCTGTTGAGCCAGGCCATCATCGGCGGCGGCGGCGAGCCGCGCTTGCTGGCGATCGACTCGTCATAGGTCTGGCGCTGGTCGGCGCTCATTTCGCCAGGCGAAAGAAGTTTCAGGCGCATGGTCGTTTCCTCGTATTTTCACGCGGCGGCATCATGACCATAGATCACGGCGCAAGGCGAGGCCGCCCGCGGCGACATCGATGTTGAATTCCCTGATGCGCTGAGGTTAGGTCGTTCCAACGACAGCATTCATGGAAACGCGCGAGGACCAGACATGGCAGATCTCGACACATTCCGCCGCGAAACGAGGGCCTGGCTCGAGGCCAATTGCCCGCCCGAAATGCGCCAGCCGATGACCTCCGAGGAGGACACATTCTGGGGCGGCCGCAACGCCAAATTCTCCTCCGAGCCGCAGCGCATCTGGTTCGAGCGCATGCGCGACAAGGGCTGGACCGTGCCGCACTGGCCGCGGGAATATGGCGGCGGCGGGCTCGACGGCGAGGAGGCCAAGATCGTGCGCCAGGAGATGGCGGCAATCGGCGCGCGGGCGCCGATCACCTCGTTCGGCATCTCGATGCTCGGGCCGGCGCTGCTGAAATACGGCACCGACGAACAGAAGCGCGAGCATCTGCCGAAGATCACCGCCGGTCTCATCCGCTGGTGCCAGGGCTATTCCGAGCCGAATGCCGGCTCCGACCTCGCCTCGCTGCAGACCCGCGCCGAGAGCGACGGCGACGACTACATCATCAATGGCCAGAAAATCTGGACGTCGTATGCCAACTACGCCGACTGGATCTTCTGCCTGGTGCGCACCGATCCCACCGCGAAGAAGCATGACGGCATCAGCTTCATCCTGTTCGACATGACCTCGAAGGGCGTCTCGACCAAGCCGATCCTCCTGATCTCCGGCCGCTCGCCGTTCTGCGAGACCTTCTTCGACAACGTCCGCGTGCCCAAGTCCCATGTGCTCGGCACCGTCAATCGCGGCTGGGACGTCGCGAAATATCTGTTGCAGCATGAGCGCGCGATGATCTCCGGCATGGGCGAGCGCGGCGGCAGCCGGCCGCTCGGCCAGGTCGCGGCGGACAGCGTCGGCAGCGATGCACTGGGTCGTCTCGACGATGCGCTGCTGCGGGCCGAGATCGCCACCTTCGACGTCGATGAGGCGGCGCTCGCGGCGGCCGCGGAGCGCATGGTCGATCTCGCCAAGGCGGGGCAGGGCCATCCGGCATTCTCGTCGGCGATGAAGTACTACGGCACCGAGCTCAACAAGCGCCGCCACGAGCTGTTGATGTCATCAGGCGGCATCGATGCGCTCGAATGGGAGAGCGAGCGCTCCGGCGAAGGCGCGCGTCCCCGCGCCTGGCTGCGCACCAAGGCCAACTCGATCGAAGGCGGCACCTCCGAGGTCATGCTCGGCATCGTCGCCAAGCGCATCCTCGATCTGCCGGGGGCGTGACTTGCTTCTCCTCATCCCCGGGGAGCGCGCCCCTTGGCGCGCGTCTCGAAGGATGAGGCCCCACTGTCGGCCTCATGGTTCGAGACGGCGCAAGGGCGCCTCCTCACCATGAGGGTTGAGTGCGAACCGGTCAGACGCAGTTAAGGAAATTCGTCACATGCCTCTCCTCCTCACCGAAGAACAATCCATGCTGCGCGACAGCGCGCGGGGCCTGATCTCCGATCACGCGCCGGTCGCTCATCTGCGCAAGCTGCGCGATCAGCGCGACGCGACCGGCTTTTCCAGGGAGCTCTGGGCCACCTTCGCCGAGATGGGCTTTGCCGGCCTGCTCGTGCCCGAGGCGCATGGCGGCTCGGGTCTCGGCGCGGTCGAGGCCGGCGTCGTGATGGAGGAGATTGGCCGCACCTTGATGCCGTCGCCGTTCCTGGCCACGGCCGTGCTGTCGGCCTCGGCGCTGACGCGTGCCGGTTCAGCGGCGCAGAAGTCGGAGTACTTGCCGAAGCTCGCGAGCGGCAAGCTGCTCGCCGCGCTCGCGCTCGATGAAGGCGCAAAACATCGTCCTCTGCACACCGCGCTGCAGGCGGTGCGCTCGGGCAACGGGTTCAAGCTGAACGGCGCCAAGGCGATGGTGGTCGATGGCCATGTCGCCGATCTGCTGCTCGTCGTCGCCCGCAGCGCCGGCGTGCCGGGCGAGCGCGACGGCCTCACGCTGTTCCTGGTCGATCCCAGGGCCAAGGGCGTCGCGATCGAGCGCACCATCATGGTCGACGCGCACAACGCCGCGCGCATCACCTTCGACGATGTAGAGGTGACCGCGGATCACGTGCTCGGCGATGTCGATGCCGGCGCGGCCGTGTTGAACGGCGTGCTCGATCTCGGCCGCGGCGCGGTCGCCTCCGAGATGGTCGGCCTGAGCGAGGAGGTGTTCGGCCGCACGGTGGCGTATCTCAAGGAGCGCAAGCAGTTCGGCAAGGCGATCGGCGAATTCCAGGCGCTGCAGCATCGTGCCGCGCATCTCTACATCGAGATCGAGATCACCCGCGCCGCCGTGCTGAAGGCGCTGCAGGCACTCGATGCAGATCCCGCAGCCGCGACGGCTGCCGTCGCCGTGGCGAAGGCCCGTGCCGGCGCCACCGCAACGCTCGCGGTGCAGGAGGGCGTGCAGATGCATGGCGGCATGGGCATGACCGACCAGTTCGACATCGGTTTCTTCATGAAGCGCGCGCGGGTGTGCGAGGAACTGCTCGGCGACGCCAACTACCACGCGGCGCAGCTGGCGCAGCTGAGAGGGTATTGAGTCAGGCTGCGCTCGCGCGACGTCACGATCCTCGCAGGATGCAGCCGAGCTGGCGCCACACCCACCGCCGTCGTCCCGGCGAACGCCGGGACCCATAACCACGGAACCAAGTGGTGGGCAGCGCAGGCAGCTCCAGCCTTCGCCAAATTCCGCACGGTGGCTATGGGTCCCGGCTCAAGGCCGGGACGACACCGATTTTGTTGGGACGACATCGGTCCTCATAGGCCATTTGCGTCCCCGTGATCTTCAACTTCGCAGTCTTAGCGATCACCAACAAAGAGCGCGCCGTCGTCGACGGCGCGCTCTCGTTCCATCAGTGATGCATCGGCGCCTTGGCGGGCGGCAGCAGCACCTTGTCGATGACGTGGATGACGCCGTTCGAGGCCATGATGTCGGCCTGCACGACGTGGGCGTCGTTGACCTGCACGCCGAAGAAGGTGCCGTCGACCGACACCGGCTGGCCTTGCGCGGTCTTCACGCTGAGCTTCTTGCCGGCGACGTCGCCGGCCTTCACTGCGCCGGGAATGACGTGATACTTCAGGATCGCGGCGAGCTTGCCCTTGTTCTTCGGCTTTAGCAGGTCGTCGACCGTGCCGGGCGGCAGCGCGGCGAAGGCCGCGTCGGTCGGCGCGAACACCGTGAACGGGCCCTTGCTCTTCAGCACCGGCACGACACCTGCGGCCTTGGCGGCCGCCACCAGCGTCTTGAACTGGCCCGCGCCGACGGCGGTGTCGACGATGTCAGCGGCACGTGCCGCGGTTGCTGACATGGAGAGCGCGCCCAGCATCAACGCGCCGGCCACGAACGAACGGATTCCCAGCGTCATTCGAATTTTTCCCTGTGAACTGAACTGATGAGTTGGCTGATGCGCAAAAGGATTTGCGGCCCTCGTTCTCCCTGTGGTTCAGGGTCGCATCACCCTGACCGAATGGTCGAGGTCGTTACGATCGTTGCGAACGGATGGATTTGAGGCGACGTTCACGAACTCGTGAGCACGATTTTTCTACGGTACGTGATGGTGGGCAGCGCCGTGAATCCGCTGAACTAATCGCGCGATGTCAGCAGACGCGTTGCCCGTCGTGCCATTTGGTCGCAACCCGACGGACGTTGTGTCGTCGGGCAAATCAGCTGCACATTTCCGCTCGTCACGGCCTGCACGAGGGGCGTTTCGCGATCGTCATGAAGCGCGGGCCGTTGATGCGATGGACGCGTCGAATCGCAGCGTGAGTGATCGCGCCGACGAACGATTGTGATGCGGACGTGAAAGCGCGTGGTCCCGGCATCCCGATGCTGATGCCAAACCGGCGGGTGATGATCCCCTGCCGGTGACGGTGGCCAACAAGCCGGTGCACCGAGGAGAGCGCGCCATAGGCGTTAACACCATCGCGCAGGGAAGGCCGGGTTGCCCCGGCTGAGCCTGTGGTTCTGCCGCCTGCATTTTTTACGCAGGCGGACCGCAGGTGCCAGCCGGCACCTGGCCTTCCCTGCGCCCTCGATTTTCCGGAGGGTGGAGAATTTGACAAAGCTCGGGCGCGGGATGCGTCGCGAGGATGATTTCGGCCGCTTCGCTGCCGGCGCTCGTTGTTATGACCGTCAAAAATCGAAGTGATTTATGCAAGCGCAGTGCACATGAATGCGCCCTCTCCCCTTGTGGGAGAGGGCTACACGAAAGCCAACTACGAACTCACTCGGGTGAGGGGTTGGCTCCACACATTCAGGTCTGAGTTCGTGGCGACCCCTCACCCGGTTTCGATGCTTCGCATCGAAACCACCCTCTCCCACAAGGGGAGAGGGTGCACCGAGTTCTGCGCGAAATGGAGCAACGACAGGCGGAGGTCGGATGAAGAGAGCCAGTTCCTACCTGATCGGCGGTGCGTACTGGATGCCGCCGGCGTTCCACAGCTGGTTCATGCCACGCGGGATCTTCAGCTTGGATTCGGTGCCGACGTTGCGCTCGTAGACCTCGCCGTAGTTGCCGACGTGGCGGATGATGCGTGCGGCCCAGTCCTTCGACAGGCCGAGATCCTGGCCATAGGTGCCCTCGTTGCCGACCAGCCGCATCACGTCCGGCTTCTTCGACTTCAGCGCCTCGTCGATGTTCTTCGAGGTGACGCCGAGCTCCTCGGCATTGATCATCGCATACAGCGTCCACTTCACGATCATCATCCAGTCGTCGTCGCGCTGTCGGACGACCGGCGCGAGCGGCTCCTTGGAGATCAGGTCGGGCAGGATGTCGTGATCCCCTGGCTTGGACAGGATCTGGCGCAGCGCATAGAGCTGCGAGACGTCCGCGGTGAAGGTGTCGCATCTGCCGCTGTCATACGCCTTGATGACGTCGTCCAGCTTCGGCAGCTTCACCTCCTCGTATTTCATGTTGTTGGTGCGGAAGTAGTCGCCGAGATTGAGCGCGTTGGTGGTCGCGTCCTGGACGCAGACCTTGCTGCCGTTGAGGTCGAGCGCGGTCTCCAGCTTGCGCGCGCGCGGCACCATGAAGCCCTGGCCGTCATAGTAGGCGACGGCCGGGAAATACAAATCGTAGTTCTGCTCGCGCGCCATCGACCAGGTGGTGTTGCGCGAGAGGATGTCGACCTTGCGGCTCTGCAGCTCCTTGAAGCGCTCGTTGGCGTCGAGCGGGATGAACTTCGCCTTCTTCGGATCGTCGAAGATCGCCGCGGCGACCGCGCGGCAGAAATCGACGTCGAAGCCGGTCCAGTTGCCCCGGTCGTCGGGAATCGAGAAGCCGGGCAGGCCGGCATTGACGCCGCACAGCACCTCGCCGCGGCGGACGGTGCGCTTCAGGGTGCGGGTGTCGTACATCTCATAGGTGACGGCGAGCGCCGCGACGAGCACGGCAACGGCGAGCCCGATCAGCAGGCCGCCTCGGAAAGTGCGCATGATGAATCTCTTTCGGAAAATGTCAGGACAAAGCGATGGCTGAACGTCCGGCGGCAGCGGCCGCCGTCACAGTTCCGGCTTCTGCTTCACGACGACCTTGGTGCCGACCGGGACGCGGTCGAACAGGTCGGCGACGTCGGCATTCACGAGGCGGAAGCAGCCGGAGGAAATCTTGGTGCCGATCGTCCAGGGCTGGTTGGTGCCGTGGATGCGGTACACGGTGGTGCCCAGATACATCGCGCGCGCGCCCAGGGGATTTCCCGGACCGCCGGCCATGAAGCGCGGCAGATAAGGCTGGCGCTGGATCATCTCCGGCGGCGGCGTCCAGTCCGGCCACTCGGCCTTCTTGGTGATCGACAGCAGGCCCTGCCACTGGAAGCCGTCACGTCCGACGCCGATGCCGTAGCGGATGGCGCGGCCACCCGGCTGCACCAGATAGAGGTGACGCTCGGCGGTGGAGACGATGATGGTCCCCGGTGGCTCGGTGGTGCGGAAATAGACGACCTGCTTGCGCCATTCGGGATCGAGCTCGTAGCCGTCATCGGCAACGAGACCGGGCTGGTCGCCGGGGTCTTCGGACTGGGCGAGGCTATGCGACGTGGACAGCGCCAGCGCGATGATGGCGCTGGCCGCACACAGCAGGCGACGGAAACTCGGCATTCAAAGCTCTCCTCAACGGACCCCTGCGAAGCTTGCCCGATCAAATCCACCCGCCAAATTTCAGGGGCAAATTCGCTGCAAAGTCAAGTTGAGCGCAGCCCGCTTGTCGTCATCCGAGCTTCATCCAGAGCCGCAGCAGGACGGCGACCGCGCCGACGCTGGCCACGCCGGCAAGCCACAGGCCTGCAAACCAGGCCAGGCGCTTTGCGAGCGGTGCAGGCTGCTCCGACGGCATCAATGATAGCCGGCGTCGTGGCCGACCTTGCCGCGAAACACCCAATAGGCCCAGGCGGTGTAGCCGAGGATCAGCGGCACCAGCACCAGCACGCCCGGCAGCATGATCAGCTGGCTGCGCTCCGGCGCCGCCGCCTGCCAGATCGTGACGCTTTGCGGCACGATGTAGGGATAGATGCTGATGCCGAGGCCGGCATAGGAGAGGAAGAACAGCGCCAGCGCCAGGAAGAATGGCCAGCCGTCACGCTTCTGGGCGAGATTCTTCAGCATCAGCACGGTGACGCCGACGACGGCGAGCGGCACCGGTGCGGCGAGGAAGATCGTCGGCCGGGTGAACCAGCGGTCCGCATATTGTTGAATGGGGAGCAACGGCGTCGCCAGGCTGACAGCGGCGATCGCGAGCAGCATCAGAAACAGCAGAACCCAGCTGATCCGGTAAGCCTTGTCGCGCAGGTCGTCTTCGGTCTTCAGGATCAGCCAGGTCGCGCCGAGCAGCGCGTAGCCGACGACCAGCGAGATGCCGGTGAGGATGGAAAACGGCGTCAGCCAGTCCCACCAGCCGCCGGCATAGTGGCGGCCCTCGACATGCACGCCCTGCAGGATGGCGCCGAGCGCGATGCCCTGCGCCAGCGCCGCGACCCAGGAGCCGCCGGCAAAGGCGATGTCCCAGAGATTGCGTGTGCTGCGGGTGCGCCAGCGGAATTCGAAGGCGACGCCGCGGAAGATCAGGCCGATCAGCATCGCGATCAGCGGTGCATACAGGGCCGGCAGCAGGATGGAATAAGCCAGCGGAAACGCCGCCATCAGCCCGCCGCCGCCAAGCACCAGCCAGGTCTCGTTGCCGTCCCACACCGGCGCCACGGTGTTGGTGATGACGTCGCGGTCATGCTTGGCCGGAAACAGCGGGAAGAGGATGCCGAGCCCGAGATCGAAGCCGTCCATCACGACATAGATGAACACCGCGAGCGCGATGATGAACGCCCAGAGCGTGGCGAGATCGATGGCGACGCTCATGATCCCGCTCCCTGCACGACACCAGCGGCCGGGGTGATGCCGGCGGATCGAACCGGCTCCGTGCTGCTCGGGCCCGGCTCACCGGGATGCGGCGGCTCGGCCATCAGGCGCAGGATGTACAGCACGCCGGCGGCGAAGATGATGAAATACACGATGATGAAGGCGAGCAGCGACGTGCCCACCGCCGGCGCCGCCAGAGGCGAGACCGAGTCGGCGGTGCGCAACAGCCCGTACACGGTGAAGGGCTGGCGGCCGGTCTCGGTGGTCACCCAGCCGGCGATCACGGCGATGAAGCCGGCCGGTCCCATGGCGATCGCGAAGCGATGCAGGCCGCGATTGATGTACAGCCTTCCGCGCCAGCGCTCCCACAGGCTGAACAGGCCGAGCGCCAGCATCAGCATCCCCAGGCCGACCATGATGCGGAACGACCAGAAGGTGACCGGCACCGGCGGCCAGTCCTGGCGCGGCACGGTGTCGAGCCCGGCCATCGGCGCGTCGATCTGGTGCTTGAGGATCAGCGAGCCGAATTTGGGAATGCCGAGCGCCCATTTCAGCTCGCCCTTGGCCTGGTCAGGCCAGCCGAACAGATACAGCGGCGCGCCGTCCTTGTGGCTCTCGAAATGGCCTTCCATGGCCATGATCTTCACCGGCTGGTGCTCGAGGGTGTTGAGGCCATGCTGATCGCCGACCAGAATCTGCAGCGGCGCGACCAGCGCCGCCATCCACATCGCCATCGAGAACATCACGCGCGGTCCCGGCAGATGCGGATTGCGCAGCAGGTGCCAGGCGCCGACCGCGCCGACCACCAGCGAGGTGGTGAGGTACGCCGCCAGCACCATGTGAACGAGGCGATAGGGGAAGGAGGGGTTGAAGATCACCTTCAGCCAGTCGACCGAGACGAACTGGCCGTCGGCATTCATCGCGTAGCCGGCCGGCGTCTGCATCCAGGAATTGGCGGAGAGGATCCAGAACGCCGAGATCAAGGTGCCCACGGCGACCATCAGCGTGGCGAGGAAATGCAGCTTCGGGCCGACGCGCTTGAGGCCGAACAGCATGACGCCGAGGAAGCCGGCCTCGAGGAAGAAGGCGGTCAGCACCTCATAGGCCATCAACGGGCCGATCACCGGTCCGACCTTGTCCGAATAGACCGACCAGTTGGTGCCGAACTGGTAGGACATCACGATGCCGGAGACGACGCCCATCGCGAATGCGATGGCGAAGATCTTGAGCCAGTAATTGAAGACGTTGAGATAGACGTCGCGGCCGGTCCACAGCCACAGCGCCTCGAGCACCGCGAGGTAGGAGGCAAGCCCGATCGAGAAGGCGGGGAAGATGATGTGGAAGGTGACCGTGAAGGCGAATTGCGCGCGTGCCAGCTCCACCGCATCCAAACCGAACATTCGCACCGTCCGTCATTGCAGGCCGCGCTCGGCCGCTTGGAGCGGAAGATTGCACCTCGAACGGGCGATATCAAATGGTCAAATCGCCCTACGGCGGCATCGAACGGCCGCAAAAGACGAAGACCCGGCGGGGGGGAGCCGCCGGGCCTTCGGAGCAACTGGGGAGGTGGAGGAATTTGCTCGTTCAAAACCGAGATCAGCTGGGGGACTGAGGCCCGGTTGATGGGTAACGTTCTAGCGGCCGAAGTTTTCCGGGTGATTTCGCCGATTGTTTCAATTGTGTCATTCGGCGATTTTCTCGATGTCGTCACGGGAACCCGCCGGGATATCGGCCCCGACGAGAATGAAGCAAGATCAGGCCGCGATGCTGTGGACGCCGGCGCCGCGCAGCAGTTCCGCGAG
The DNA here is from genome assembly GCF_051167715.1 of Bradyrhizobium sp. HKCCYLS20291. Lineage (NCBI taxonomy): Bacteria > Pseudomonadati > Pseudomonadota > Alphaproteobacteria > Hyphomicrobiales > Nitrobacteraceae > Bradyrhizobium > Bradyrhizobium sp. HKCCYLS20291. Next base: position 183,365 of record NZ_JBNPTO010000003.1, read on the forward strand.
ATGCTTGCGGGCATAGAACATCCGGGTCTTCACCGTCGACTGCGGGATGCCGATGATCTGGCCGACCTCTTCCACGGACTTCTCGTGGTAATAGATCAGGGTGATGATCTCGCGATGCGCCGGCGACAGCTTGGCGACGCAGGCGCGCAGGATGGCGCTGGTGGTGGCGCGCTCGAGCGAGGTCTCCGGCGTATCGCTATCGTCGGCGATCTCGCGCACCTCGTCCTGGTCGATGTCCTCGAAGCGGCGCTGGCGCAGCGCGGTCAGCGCCTTGAAGCGGGCGATCGACAGCAGCCAGGTCGAGACCTGCGAGCGGCCTTCGAACTGCTTTGCGGTGCGCCAGACGTCCAGGAACACCTGGCTGACGAGGTCCTCGGCGATCGTGGTGTCGCGGACGATACGCAGGATGAAGCGATAGACCCGCACATTGTGACGCGCATAAAGCGTGTGCATCGCGGTGCGATCGCCATCGGAAATGCTCTCCAGGAGCATGTCGTCCGTGGTCGCCTGGGCCGCGATGATGCCCTGGCTGGCTGCGGAATTGATGGCAACGACGTTCTGCATGGCACTCTCCCGTTCCGCCGCCCCCTTGCGGCGTTTCGACGGGATGGATTGTTACGGAGCGCCCGTTTCGGGACGTCTGCACCGCAAGGCAAAAATGGTTTCGTGGGGGTGCAGAAATGTTTCGTCACGTCGTGCAGCGCGAAACAGTCGTGGCGGAATTGTGCCTCATTCCAAAATAAGGCGTTTTTCGTTCCGTTCCACGGAAGTGGCCGGAATTCAGCAACCCGACCCGGAGGGTTTTTTGGGCGGCGGTCAGGCCTTCTCGCCGGCCGGCGAAAACAGGTAGCCGCCGCCGCGAATGGTGCGGATCACGGCCGGCTTCGTCGGATCGGGCTCGATCTTGCGGCGGATCCGCATGATTCGCAGGTCCACGGCGCGATCGAACGCCTCCGCGTCCCGGGCATTGGCGAGTTCGAGCAGCCGCTCGCGCGACAAAACCCGCTTCGGGTTGGCGGCGAACACCTTGAGCAGGCCGAATTCGGAGGCGGTCAACGGGTGCTCGTTGCCCTCGTCGTCACGCAGCGCCTGGGCATCGAGATCGAGCCATTTGGTGCCGAACCGCACCAGCTGCGGATCCGGCGCCTTGGCCGGAGCAGCCTCCGCCACTGGCGCAGCGGCGGTTTTGGCCGGCGTGCTGCGGCGCAGCACGGAACGGATGCGGGCCATCAATTCGCGCAGCTCACACGGCTTGGCGACGTAATCGTCGGCCCCGAGCTCCAGGCCGACCACCCGGTCGATCGGGCTTGCGGTGGCGGTCAGCATGATGACCGGGATGTTGGTGCGGCCCTTGAGGTCGCGGATGATCGACAATCCGTCCTCTTCGGGCATGTTGAGGTCGAGCACGACGAGATCCGCCGGACCGGTCTCGATGGCGCTGCGCAGGCTTTTGCCGCCATCACACAGCGTCACGGTAAAACCGTGCATCTTGAGGTAATCACCCACCATCTCGCGGGCAGGGGCTTCATCGTCGACGATGATGATGTGCTGGCTCTGACTCATGACAACTCGGCCGCCGGCAGTGTGATGGTGAAGGTTGACCCCGATCCCGGCCCATCGCTGTTGGCCGTCACGTCGCCACCATGCATGTCGACGATGCGTTTGACAATCGACAGGCCGAGCCCGGTCGAGCTCTCGCCGGCGGTCGGTTTGGCCGAGAGCCGCTGGAACCGCCCGAACAGGCGACCCAGATCTTCCGGCGACAACCCCGCGCCCTGGTCGGTGACGCTGATGACGGTGTTGTCGCCGTCGTCCGCGGCGTGGACGGTGATGCTGCCGCCGATCGGGCTGTATTTGATCGCGTTGCTGAGGAGATTGTCGATCGCCTCGCGGATGCGGTCGATGTCACACATGGTCGACAGATGCGGCGGCGCCGAGACGGCGATCACCTGCTGCTTGTTCAGCGCCAGCGGCTGGTTGGCCTCGGCCACCTCGCGAACCAGCGCTGCGATGTCCACCGGCTCGCGGCGAATGGTGATGTCGAACGCATCGGCCATCGCATCCGAGATCAAATGGTCGACCATCGAGGTCAGCCGCTTGGCGGCATCGCGGATGTGCCCGACCTGGCTGGTGATGCCGTCCTTGGAGGCGCCGGTCGCGATCAGCTCGGTCAGCATCTCGGTGCGGCCGAGGATCACGCCGAGTGGATTCTTCAGGTCGTGGGCGACGGTGCCGAGGATCTCGTTCTTGAAGCCGTTGGCGCGCTGCAGCCGCAGCCATTGCGCCGACAGCCGCCGGTTGGCCTGCGTCAGCGCGCGGGTGCGCTGGGCGACGCGGTCCTCGAGCTGGGTGTTGGCCTCGTGCAGCTGCTGATAGAGGATGACGTTGTCGAACGCGATCGACAGCCGGCTGGAGAAGATCTCGACAAGCGAGCGGTCGGTCTCCGACAGCGGCCGCTCCGCCTGCAGCAGCACCACGACCTCACGGCCGGAGCCGGTGCGGACATAGAGCACGGTGCGGTGGTCGGCAAATTCGTTGTCGCGCTGCCTGAAGGCGGCCTCGACCATCTCGCGCAGATCGGGATCGAGCGAGCGCGAGGTGACTGCGCCGGAGAAGCGGCTGTAGCAGCCGGACCCCGCCAGCACCGAGAAGTCCTCGCCCGGGCTGCCGTCGTCGCGCAGCACCAGCATGCCGGCGCAATCCACGTTGAGCAGCGAGGCCATCTGCGTCAGCACGCCCTCAGCCAGCCGCTGCATCGACTTGAAATCATACAGCGTCGATGCGGCGTCGATGATGATCTCGAGGCCGCGCCGGGTCTGCACCATCCGCTCGAGCTGCTGATAGCTGCGCAGCGCCGCGGTCAGCGAGGTGAACAGCTTGTCGGCCGTCAGCTCGGTCTTGGCCTTGTAGTCGTTGATGTCGTACTGGACGATGACGCGCCGCTCCGGCGCCTGGCCGGGTTGCCCGGTGCGCAGGATGATGCGGACCGTCTCGTTCCTAATCTCGTTGCGGATGTATTCGACCAGTTCGAGACCGGCGACGTCGGTCTCCATGATGACGTCGAGCAGCACGGCCGCGACGTCGGGATGCTCCCGCATCAAGGTGCGGCCCTCAGCCGCCGAATAGGCCGAGAGGATTTCGAGACCCTGGCCGTTCAGACTGTAGTCGGACAGCGCAAAGCGCGTGCCTTCGTGCACCGCATGGTCGTCGTCGATGACGGCGATCTTCCATTTCCGGGCCGAACGGTCTTCCTCGTCGAATCCGGTATCCTCGATCAGGTGGAGGACATCGTCCTGTTCGGCCATTGCGTCGTTCCGTCACCCATTGCTGTCTCGGTGCCGCCCTTGGCGACCCGCGGCATGATAATCCGAAAGGTGGTGCCTTGTCCCTCGCGGGATTCCAGCATCATCCTGCCGCCGAGCTGCTGCGTCACGAGATTGTAGACGATATGCAGACCCAGTCCCGTCCCGCCTTCGTTACGTCGCGTCGTGAAGAACGGATCGAAGGCCTGGCGCTGGACGTCGGGCGGCATTCCGGCGCCGTTATCGGCGAAAATGATCTCGATGTCATCCGTGCCGCGCGGCCGCGCCGTGATCGAGATCGTGCCGGCGCGGCGGTCGGCGAAGGCGTGGTTGACCGCGTTGAGAAACAGGTTGGTCAGGATCTGCCCATACGAGCCCGGATAGCCGTCGACCGGCAGCCCCTCGGGAACATCGATCGACAGCGTGATCGGCGCCCTCTTGAGCACCGGTTTCAGGCTATTGACGATCTGGTCGGTGGCTTCGCTCAGCATGAAGGTCCGCCGCTCGGCATGGGAACGGTCGACGGCGACCTGCTTGAACGACTGGATCAATTCGCCGGCCCGCTGCAGGTTGGCGACCAACTGCTCCGATGCATCGCGCGAGGTGCGCACGAATTCCTCGAGCTGCGACCGGCGCAGGCCGCCTTCAGGGGACCGCAGCGCGGCCTCGAACATCTCGACACGGCGCGCGAAGCTCGAAGCTACCGTCAGGCTGATGCCGATCGGATTGTTGACCTCGTGCGCCACCCCGGCAACGAGTCCGCCGAGGGCCGCCAGCCGCTCGGCGTCGATGAGATTGCGCTGTGCGGCATTGAGTTCGAGCAGCGCGCTTTCGGCCTTCTCCTTCGCGGTGCGCAGTTCGTCCTCGGTCTTGCGCTTGGCGATCGCGTTCTCGCGGAAGATCTCGACCGCCCGGGCCATGGCGCCGACCTCGTCGCGCGCGTCGGTGCCCTGCACCTTGCGATCGTAGTCGCCGAGCGTGATCGCGCGCATCGAGGCCATGATCTGCTGCAGCGGCAGCCGGATCGAGAGTGCGATCAGCACGCCCGCGGACAGGATGATGCCGAGGAAGATCACTGCGATCGACAGCACCCGGCGCGAGATGTCGCGCAGCGTCTTGTCGAAGGTCGCCTGCGCCTTCTGCTCGTGCTGGCGCATCTTCACCGACAGGCCGTCGATGGCGGCGATTGTCTCGGCCTGGCTGGCATCGATGGTGTTGCGCAGCAGCTCGGTGCGGTTGGTCAATTGCTCGGTCAGCTTGGAAAACCCGGCGCGCAGCGCTGCGGTGCGGGCCGCCAGCCGCTGCAGCGCCAGCCGCTGCAGATCGTTGTCGGCGAGGCCGGACATCACCGGGATGGTCTTCTCGATGGTCTCGGTGTTGCGGCGGGCGTCGTCGGCAGAGGCGGGCGCGAGCGACAAATAGTAGGAGTTTGCCGCGACCAGCATCGCGGTGAAGGCCTCCCGGGACTTGCCGAGCGATGGCCAGATCTGCGCATCGCGGTGGCCGGTCGCGCCTTCGATCACCGAGTAGAGTCCGGCGATGTCGCGGGCGGGACCGAGCACCTCCTCCTCATAGGTTTTCGAGATCGTGGCCTGCAGGCCGCGCAATTCGCCGAAGCCGTCGAGGAAGCGCACGGTCACGCGCTCGAGCTCCTCGACCGATCCCGACAGCATCGGGTCGGTCGAGGCGCGCGTCGTCAGCGTGCCGAGCACGGCCTCGCGGAGCAGCAGGATCTCGGCGAACAGCTCCGGGCTCGGCTGGTTGATGTAGCGATGGATCAGGTTCTGCAGCCGGCTGGTTTCGCTCTCCAGCATCGCCAGCACCTTGTCGGACTCGCGCACCTGGCGGACGTCGTCCCAGGCGGTTCCCAGCACCTGCGCGCCGTTCCAGATCAGCGCGGCGAGCACGATCACGACCGCGGAGTTGAGGGCGGCGATGGAGAGAATGCGCCAACGGATCGGCACCGCCCGCAAGGCACGGACGATCCGGGCCCGACCAAATGCAGTCACACCGATCGGTTGCCGCGTAGATCCTCCTCCTTTGTCCGATCGCGCCACGGCACTCTACCTCGCCATCTCCAAAGGGAACTCCGGCGGACGCGGCTTCTGACGCACCTGGCCAGCAGGACGGCGGTTTGCATCGAGCGAGCGCACATTGTGCGTTGCAGCCAAACACGGTCGACGGATCACGCCGCCACGTCCGTGCACAGCCAGCCCGGGCCGCCGCGCGCTCGCCGCGACCTGGGTCTGCACCGGCGTCACGTCGATGATCGGGATCCGCGAATGGCGGGCGCGGTACACAGGCAACATGTTCCCCCTGGTCATGAGGTCGGCCTGAGGACGAAAAGGTTCAAAGCGTCCACGAACAGGTGCTATAAGGCCATTTTGACGCCAAGGCGATACGCGTCAATGGTTCGCCGCAAAGTTGTTGCAGCCATTGGTTGTCGATGGTGGGGTGGCCGGTTGCGGCCGAGTCCCGTCCAACATGCTTGTTGCGTGACCTGCCAGTGCTTGACGTCGCACGACATGATTTGGAGTTGGCTTCGGTGACGTTGGTCAGGCGTGTTGTATGGATCGGCCTGTTTCTCTGCAGCGGCCTCGGCACGGTCTCCGCGCACGCCGCAACCGAGATCATGTGGTGGCACGCCATGTCCGGCCAGCTTGGCAAGCAGCTGGACAAGCTCGCCGCCGACTTCAACGGCTCGCAAAGCGACTATCACATCGTGCCGACCTACAAGGGCACGTATACGGAGACCGTCACGGCTGCAATCTTCGCATTTCGCTCGCGGAGCCAGCCTGCGATCGTGCAGGTGAACGAGATCGCGACAGCCACGATGACCGCGGCAAAGGGCGCGATCTATCCCGTATTCGAGCTGATGCGTGACGAGCAGGAGGCATTCTCGCCGTCAGCCTATCTTCCGGCCGTGACCGGTTATTATGCCGATGCCGACGGCAACATGCTGTCCTTCCCGTTCAATGCATCGACGCCCATCCTGTATTACAACAAGGATCAGTTCCGCGCGGCAGGGCTCGACCCCGAGACGCCACCGAAGACCTGGTCAGAACTCGGCAAGATGGCCAAGCGGTTGCGTGAGCACGGCATGGTGTGCGGCTTCACGACGTCGTGGCCGTCATGGATCAACATCGAGAACTTCTCTGCGTACCACAATCTGCCGATCGCGACGCGCGACAACGGTTTTGCCGGACTGGACGCCGCCCTGAGCTTCAACAATCCCCAGGTGACGCGGCACATCGCGCAGCTCGCGGAGTGGCAGAAGAGCAAGGTCTTCGACTATGGCGGGCGCGGCCAGGCGGCCGAGCCGCGCTTCCAGAAGGGCGAGTGCGGCATCTTCATCGGCTCGTCGGCGACCCGCGCCGACATCAAGGCGAACTCCAAGTTCGAAATCGGCTACGGCATGATGCCGTACTGGCCTGATGTCGCGGGCGCGCCGCAGAATTCGATCATCGGCGGCGCGACGCTGTGGGTGCTGCGCGACCGACCGGCCGCAGAATACAAGGGCGTTGCCAAGTTCTTCGCCTATCTGTCGCGGCCGGACATCCAGGCCGCATGGCATCAGAACACGGGCTATCTGCCGATCACCCAGGCGGCGTTCGATCTGACCCGGACGCAAGGCTTCTACGACCGCAACCCCGGAGCGGCGATCTCCATCGAGCAGGTGACGCTGCATCCGCCGACGCAGAATTCACGCGGCCTGCGGCTCGGCTCGTTCGTGCTGATCCGCGACGCCATCGAGGACGAGATGGAGCAGGCCTTCAGCGGCCGCAAGCCAGCCCAAGCCGCTCTCAATGCGGCCGTCGAGCGCGGCAACCGCCTGCTGCGCCAGTTCGAGCGCGCGAGCCCGGACCGTTGATGGTGGGATTGCCTCGCGTCGCGGATGCCGAGCAGTTGCGGCGCCTGCGTGCCGATGCGGCGCGTTGGCTGCCGGCGGCGCGTGACATCGTCAGATCGCATAGCTATGGCGCAGCGCCGCTCGTGCCATTTGCGGCGGGCACCAATCTGGTCGCGACGCTCGGCGAGGGTGCGATCCTGAAGATCTTCCCAGCCTTTCTTCGCCGACAATTCCTGTCCGAGCGGGCGTCGCTGCGCCTGATTTTCAGGCGCCTGGCCGACGTTGCCACGCCCGAATTGCTGCACGAGGGCGAGCGCGACGGCTGGTCCTATCTGATCATGACACGGCTCGACGGCGTTCCTGCATCCGACGTCTGGCCGCTTCTGGCAGAGCCGGACAAGCAGCATTTGCTCCGGCAGGTCGGCCGCGTGATCGCCGACGTCCAGCGAGTCCCGCCCGGGCAGCTGATGGAGCTTGGCCCGAGCTGGTCGGACTTCCTGCGGGCGCAAGTCGCGGGCTGTCGCAATCGCCATCAGCGGCTCGGGCTGCCGTCGCCGCTGCTGGCGCAACTCGATGATCTCTTGCGGGAAGCGACCGCGCTGCTGCCGCGTGATCCGCAGCCGGTCATCCTGACCGGCGAATACATTCCGGAGAACTTCCTGATCGCAGGCGGCAGCCAGGGCTGGCGCGTGAGCGGGCTGTTCGACTTCGGCGACGTCATGACCGGGTTCGGCGAATACGACCTGCTGGGACCGAGCGCCTTCATGGCCGCCGGCCGTCCGGGACGCGTGCGCGCCCTGTTCGAAGGCTATGGCGTCCCGCCGGCGGGCATCACCTGGCAGCTCAAGCGACGGCTGCTCGTGCTGATGCTGTTGCACCAGCACAGCGATCCGCTCCGGCACATCTGCATCCCGGATTGGGCGTCCAAGGTACGCGACTTCGATGAGCTGCAGGCGCTGATCTGGCCCGATTGAGCGGCGCGGCTCAGCCCTTGGTTTGGATCAGCTTGGCGGCGCGCGCGAGCACGTCGGCCACGGCGGCGAGGCCCGATCCGCCTCCGGCGCCGCCGCCCCAGCCGGACACGTAGCCGCCACCGAGCGCGCGAACCTTGGCCAGCGCGCCCGCAACCAGCGCCCGGCACTGCGAGACGGCGGACAAGGCCTGCGCCTTGGTCGTGGCTACCCGCAGCTTTGCGGCGGCATTGCTGAGGGCGCGGCGCGTCTCCGGCACGCCCGGCGCGGTGATCTCGTTGCTGAGCTTGTCCAGGACGTTGGCAACGCAGTCATACAGCGCCTTGCCACTGTTGGTGGCGCAGCCCGCAAGACCGCCATTCGCGGTCACCGCGGCAGCCGCCATGCCGGCATCGGCGCGCGCCGGCGTGCCGGCGAGCAGGCCCAGTCCCAGCACGGCGAGGACCATCGCCATCACGGTCAGGCGGTGCGATCTTTCCTTGATAGACATGCTTGTCTCGCTGCTGCGTCAGCCCTTGCTCTGGACCAGTTGGATCGCGCGCGACAGCACGCTGGAGATGGAGGTCAGGCCCGTGTCGCCCAGTCCGGTGACGTAGCGGCCGCCGGCCGCGCGGACCTGCTTCAGGTATCCCGATATCACCGACTGGCAGCGCGAGATCGCCGAGATGGCTTGCGCCTTGGAGCTGGCCGCGCGCAATCCGGCTGCGGCCGTCTGCAACGCGCGTTGCGTCTCCGGAACGTTGGCCGCGCCGATGTTGGAAGCCATCCGATCGATCACGTCGGCGACACAGTTGTAGAGGTCCTTGCCCGTCCTGCTTCTGCACATCTCGAGCCCGCCCGCGGCAGTGCTCGCCGCAGCATTCAGAACGGCCGACGCCATGGCTGGTCGTGTCGGCACAGATCCGAGCAGGGTGAACAACGCCAGCATGGCCATCAGCGGCCAAAATCGAGATCGCCGCGCGACGGGCGCGCTCCGAGCGTTTGCTTTCGTCATACCGTCCCCCCCTTGGTGCGCCCCTCACGGAGCCGTCGATGGCATGATCGCGTTGCCGACGAGGAAGTCGCAGGGCACCGTCGTCATCTTTGGCTCTCCCTTGAGCGAAAATAGCCTCTCCCACTGTGATCTGCGACACACAACGCCCCCCGGCGCGTCTTCGACGATCAGCACCGCATACAGCCGGTCGCGCTTCTCGAACGCCTTGAGACTGGTGTCGTCGGGAAAGGTCTGCAGCAACGTCAGAATGCCGTGTCCGCTGTCGCTGTCGGCGGCGATCCCGGCAATGCCGGTGATCGTGCGCGGCTTGCCGTTCTCGATCGATGCGCTGACGAAGACGCCTTCGGCGACGGTGCTGCGCAGGATCTTCTGCTTGATGAAATCGGGTCCCAGTTCAGGGCTCGCGCGCAGCCTGTTCTTCAATGTGGGCGAGAAGTACAGTTTGTCCGTTCCGCCGCGAAAGACGATGGTGGTGCCCTCGGGCCCGCCCGCCAGCAGGTTCTGGAATTCGCGGCCGCTCAGAACCTCGGCCGTCGCCGGAGCGCTCCACAGCAGGAAACTCATCAGCAATATGAAATAAGGTCGCGGCATCAGGCGCTGTGCAATGGAGGCCATGAAGCGGATCATACGTGCTGTCTGCCGTCAATTCGATGAATGGTGGCCGGCTGTCGCGGCTTCGATATAATGCCGACATGCGAACAGGATTTTTCCGCCATTCAGTCTGGTCCATCGCGGCACTCGCGCTCGGGCTCATCTTGCACGGGATCGCGCCAGCTATCGCGGCCGAGGCTCAGAGGAAGATGGTACCTGCGTCAGCGCCACGCGTGGCGCTCGTCGTCGGCAATGCCAACTACGCGCGGCTGCGGCCGCTGGAAAATCCCGGCAAGGACGCCGACCTGATCGCGGAACGGCTTCGGCAGCTTGGCTTCGAGGTGACGCTGAAGACCAATCGCGACCTGAAGGCGATGGGCGAGGATGTCGAGGCTTTCGCGCAGGTCATCAAGCAGCGCGGCCCCGACGTCGTATCGGTGTTCTACTATGCCGGACATGGTCTGGAGAGCGACGGGCTGAACTACCTTGTCCCTGTCGACGCCGACATCAAGCGCAAGGCGGATCTCGCCGGCCACGCCGTGAGCGTCAAGCGCATTGCGGACCGGCTGTCATCGGCCGGCAACCGCGTCAACATCCTGATCCTCGATGCGTGTCGCGACAATCCGTTTCCCGCGGGGGCGTCGACGGCCAACGGGCTGCTCGGGCTGGCCCCGATGGGCGCGGTCTATGGCGCCTTCATCGCGTCCGCCACCGGCTCCGGCAAGGCGGCTTTCGACGGCGACAACGGCCACAGCCCCTATACGCTGGCGTTGGCGCAGGCGATGAGCGCACCCGGCGAGAAGCTGGAGGACGTGTTCAAGAGCGTCCGCCGCCAGGTCCGGCTGGCGACAGCCGAGCAGCAGATCCCGTGGGAATCCACGTCGATCGAGACGGACTTCTACTTCGTGCCACCGGCGCCGCCGCCAAGCCAGGCTACCCAGCTTCTCGCGGCTGCGACCGAGACTGACAACCTTGCGCTGTTCGAACTGCTGGCCGACCGCTTTCCCGACAGCGAGGAGGCCGCGCGCGCCCGCAAGATCCTGGAGCAGCGCCGGGCCGCAGCGGTCGATCGCAAGCCGCCGGACGCCTCGAATGCCGCCGAGGTGCTGGCGAGAGCTCGCCAGGTCCGAACGCCCGAGGCGTTCGATCTGGTCGCCTCACTATTTCCAGACGCGCCCGAAGCCGCCGAGGCGCGCGCTTTGGCGTCCCGATTGCGCGAAGCCGTGGTGCTGGACAGCGCAGGGCCGAGCTTCGAAGGGCGTGAGCTGATTGCCCGGCTTCAGGACGAACTGACCCGGCTCGGCTGTCTCAGTGGACCGCTGAGCGGATCGTTCGATCCATCGACGGTCGGGGGTCTGAGACGGGCCTCGCTGCTGACCGACGAACACTATCTCTGGTACCGGCCGACCATGGCCGCACTCCGGGCCTTGAAAAAGATCGACGCCAAGGAGGGATGCGCGCGTCAGAGGATCGCGGCCGGCCCGCGTTGCCAGCGCATCAACAACGAGGACTACTGCCAGTAGCCATGCCGCCCATCCGGGCAGCCTTCTCCGGGTGCCTACAACATAGTCAAAACTTGATTTTTGTATGCAATGGGCTTGAGGCGCGCTTGCCAACTCGTCGAAAAGTCTAATTTATTCAATAGTTTGTCTTTTCCGCCGGCTTGGCACGAAGCTTGCGAAATCTACTCCCGCCGGTCGTACTCCGTGGGAGCATTTGATGAAGCGTCGCGATTTTCTGAAGTCGGTGTCTGGTCTTGCCGCGGGTGCCGCGCTGCCGATGGCGCCGGCGGTGATGTCCTCCGCCAAGGCCGATGCACGGTCCGAGACGTTGCTCATCGTGTCCGAGGGCGGGCCGAACAATCTGGACATCCATGGCATCGGCACCAACGTGCCGGGCTACGAGGTCTCCTGGAACTGCTACGACCGGCTGATCGGCCACGAGATGAAGAGCGGTCCCGGCGGCGTGCCGTATTACGACCGCGACAAGTTCAAGCCAGAGCTCGCCGAGGACATGACGATCGGCGACATGTCGGCCACCTTCAAGCTGCGCAAGAACGCCAAATTCCACGATGGCACGCCGGTCACCGCCAAGGACGTGAAGTGGTCGCTCGATCGTGCGGTCAGCGTCGGCGGTTTCCCGACTTTCCAGATGAGCGCGGGCTCGCTGACCAAGCCCGAGCAGTTCGTCATCGTCGATGACTATACGGTGCGCGTCGACTTCCTCAGGAAGGACCGGCTGACGATTCCCGATCTCGCCGTCATCGTGCCCTGCATCGTTAACTCCGAACTTGTCAAGAAAAACGCCACTGACAAGGACCCGTGGGGCCTCGAATACACCAAGCAGCAGACGGCGGGCTCCGGCGCCTACAAGGTGACGAAATGGACCGCCGGCACCGAAGTGATCATGGAACGCAATGACGACTGGGTGTGCGGTCCGCTGCCGAAGATCAAGCGCGTGATCTGGCGCATGGTGCCGCAGGCCGGCAACCGCCGTGCGCTGCTCGAGCGCGGCGATGCCGATATCTCCTATGAGCTGCCGAACAAGGACTTCCAGGAGATGAAGTCGAACGGCAAGCACACCGTGATCTCGCTGCCGATCTCCAACGGCATCCAGTACATCGGCATGAACGTGACCAAGCCGCCGTTCGACAATCCCAAGGTCAGGCAGGCGCTCGCCTATGCGATGCCGTACCAGAAGATCATCGACGCTGTCATGTTCGGGCTCGCCAATCCGATGTTCGGCGCCGCGCCCGACAAGGCGACCGACGTCGCCTGGCCGCAGCCGACGAAATACGTCACCGACATGGAGAAGGCGAGGGCGTTGCTGGCCGAGGCCGGCTATGCCAACGGCTTCGAGACGACGATCTCGTTCGATCTCAATTTTGCGCAGGTGAACGAGCCCTTGTGCGTGCTGGTGCAGGAGAGCCTCGCCCAGCTCGGCATCAAGACCACGATCAACAAGGTGCCCGGCGCCAATTGGCGCACCGAGCTGAACAAGAAGGAGATGCCGCTCTTCACCAACATCTTCTCGGGCTGGCTCGATTATCCCGAGTACTTCTTCTACTGGTGCTACCACGGCAACAATTCCGTGTTCAACACGATGAGCTACAAGTCGCCCGAGATGGACAAGCTCATCAACGGCGCGCGCGACGCCGCCGCCACCGGCGACAAGGCGGCCTATGATGCCGACGTGAAGGGCTTCGTCGACCTCGCCTTCGCCGAGGTGCCGCGCATCCCGCTGTACCAGCCGTTCGTTAACGTTGCGATGCAGAAGAACATCTCCGGCTATCAGTACTGGTTCCATCGCCGGCTCGACTATCGCGCGCTGGTGAAGGGGTGAGAGGTGGCGAATGGCGAGTGGCGAATAGGGAGTAGGGAATGGTGAAGGCTCGTCGAGGATCCAGGCCGGGAGGCCGCTACTCGCTATTCGCCAATCACTATTCGCCTGCGCTCCGAGCGGAGCGCCGCGCATGATCGGCCTCATCGCAAAGCGCCTCGCTTTTGCCATCCCCTCGCTGATCGGCGTGGTAATTGTCACCTTCCTGCTCACCCGCGCTTTGCCCGGTGACCCCGCCGCCTATTTCGCCGGTCCTGCCGCGACCAAGGAAGCCGTCGAACAGATCCGCAAGAAGCTCGGCTTCGACAAGCCACTGGTCGAGCAGTTCTTCCGCTACACGGTTGATCTCGCCCATGGCGATCTCGGCAGCTCGCTGACGACGGGCCAGCCGGTCGCGACCGAGATCCGCAACCGCTTACCCGCTTCCGCCGAGCTCACTCTGCTCGGCCTGCTGGTCTCTGTCGCCATCGCGCTGCCGCTCGGTGTGCTTGCGGCGACCCGGCCGGGCTCATGGATTGACCATACCTGCCGCGTCGTCACCACAGCCGGTGTCTCACTGCCGGTGTTCTTCACCGGGCTCGTGCTCGTGTATGTGTTCTACTTCCAGCTCGGCTGGTCGCCGGCGCCGCTCGGCCGTCTCGACGTGTTCTACAGCGCACCGCCAACCATCACCGGCTTCTACTTGATCGACACGTTGATCGCGCGTGATGGCGAAGCGTTCCGCTCAGCGCTCAGCCAGCTGATCCTGCCGGCCGCAACGCTTGCGATCTTCTCACTCGCTCCGATCGCACGCATGACCCGGGCCTCAATGCTGTCGGTGCTGTCGTCGGAGTTCGTGCGCACCGCGCGCGCCTCCGGCCTGTCGCCGTCGACCGTCACGGTCACCTACGCGTTCCGTAATGCGATGCTGCCGGTCATCACCACGCTGTCGATGGTGTTCTCCTTCCTGCTCGGCGCAAACGTGCTGGTGGAGAAGGTGTTCGCCTGGCCGGGCATCGGCTCCTATGCGGTGGAGGCGCTGATCGCCTCCGACTTCGCGCCGGTGCAGGGCTTCGTGCTGACCATGGCGATCATGTACGTGGTCCTGAACCTCATCATCGACATTCTCTATGGCGTCATCGATCCCCGAGTGAGGCTGGAAGGATGAGCACTGTCGCGCCGACAATCGAACCCGCGGCCATATCGGCCCGCACATCCGGGGTCATGGCCCTGATCGGGCACACGCGCTATGTGCTCGCCGAGAACAAGGTCACCGGCTTTGCCTTCGGGCTTCTCGTCGTGATCCTGTTCGCAGCGATCTTCGGGCCGTGGATCGTGCCCTATGATCCGCTAACCAGCGACACCGCCGCGGCGTTGAAGCCGCCCTCGGCTGCGCACTGGTTCGGCACCGACCAGCTCGGCCGCGACATCTTCAGCCGTGTCGTGGTCGCGAGCCGGCTGGATACGTTCATCGCCGTTGCCTCAGTGGCGCTGGTGTTCTTCATGGGCGGCCTCGCCGGCGTCGCCGCCGGCTTCTTCGGCGGCTGGACCGACCGCATCGTCGGCCGCGTCGCCGATACGATCATGGCGTTTCCGCTGTTCGTGCTGGCGATGGGCATCGTCGCCGCGCTCGGCAACACCGTGCAGAACATCATCATCGCCACAGCGATCGTGAACTTTCCGCTCTACGCCCGCGTCGCGCGCGCGGAGGCCAATGTCCGCCGCAATGCCGGCTTCGTGCAGGCGGCGCGGCTGTCGGGCAACAGCGAAATGCGCATCCTGCTCGGCCACATCCTGCCGAACATCATGCCGATCATGATCGTGCAGATGTCGCTGACGATGGGCTATGCGATTCTCAATGCTGCCGGCCTGTCCTTCATCGGCCTCGGCGTGCGGCCGCCAACGGCCGAATGGGGCATCATGGTCGCCGAGGGCGCGTCGTTCATGGTGTCGGGCGAATGGTGGATCGCGCTGTTTCCCGGCGTCGCGCTGATGATCGCGGTGTTCTGCTTCAACCTGCTCGGCGACGGCCTGCGTGACATTGTCGATCCGCAGCGCAGGACGTGAGGCGATGGGCGCGCCACACCCACACTCCGTCATTGCCGGGCTTGACCCGGCAATCCATCCCTTCAGACAGCCCTTCCTTGGCTTGATGGATGCGCGGGTCAGGCCCGCGCACGACGAGCGGGAAAAGTGGAGGCATCGATGACCGCCCAGCCGCTGCTCGACGTTCGCGATCTCACGGTCGAATTCTCCACCCGCCGCGGCATCGTCAAGGCGGTGCAGCATGTCGACATCTCCGTGGCGAAGGGCGAGACGCTCGCGATCGTCGGCGAGTCCGGCTCGGGCAAATCGGTGACGTCCTACGCCGTCATGCGCATTCTCGACCGGGCCGGCCGCATCGCCGAGGGCTCGGTGATGTTCTCCGGCGTCGACGTCAAATCGGCCGACGAGAGCGCGATGCGCGATCTGCGCGGGCGCGAGATCTCGATGATCTTCCAGAACCCGCGCGCGGCGCTGAATCCGATCCGCAAGGTGGGCCAGCAGATCGAGGACGTGCTGAAGCAGCACGCCCAGGCGGCTGCCAGCGATCGCGCCGAGAAGGCGATCGCCGCGCTGGAGCAGGTCAAGATCGCGCGCCCGCGGGAGCGCTATCACGCCTATCCGTTCGAATTGTCGGGCGGCATGTGCCAGCGTGTGGTCATCGCGCTGGCGCTCGCGTGCAATCCGCAGCTCCTGATCGCCGACGAGCCGACCACGGGTCTCGACGTCACGACGCAGAAGGCGGTGATGGATCTCGTCGTCGAGCTGACCAAGAGCCGCGGCATGTCGACGATCCTGATCACGCATGATCTCGGTCTCGCCGCCGCCTATTGCGACCGCGTTGTGGTGATGGAAAAGGGCCGGGTGGTCGAGACCGCCAAGGCCGCCGACATCTTCGCCAACCCGCAGCATCCCTACACACGCAAGCTGATGCGGGCCACGCCGCGGCTCGGTGTCTCCTTGCGGGAGCTGCTGCCGGAGGAGGAGACGTCAGCGTCGTCTCACGCACCCTCCGTCATGGCCGGGCTTGACCCGGCCATCCATCTCGCTTCGCAAGAGTCGTTCAAGGTGATGGACCCCCGGGTCGAGCCCGGGGGTGACGAGCGGAAATCGGGGACGTCGCGCCCGCTCCTCCTCGTCGACAAGCTCGTCAAGGAATATCCGCGCCAGGGCGCCTCGGCGACGTTGTCAAAACTGTTCGGCCGCAAGCCGGCGATCGAGCCTGAGATGTTCCGCGCCGTCGACGGCATCAGCTTCACCGTCGGTCATGGCGAGAGCGTCGGCCTGGTCGGCGAGTCCGGTTGCGGCAAGTCGACCACGTCGATGATGGTGATGCGGCTGCTCGACCAGACGTCCGGCCGTATCAGCTTCGATGGCGAGGAGATCGGCAACATCCTGCCGCAGGCGTTTGCGCGGCTGCCGCTGCGCAGCCACATCCAGATGGTGTTCCAGGATCCAACCGACAGCCTCAACCCGCGCTTCACCGCAGCGCGGGCCATCGCCGATCCGATCCTGCAGCTCGGCGAGATCAAGGGGCGCAATGCGCTCCGTGCGCGCTGCGAGGAGCTCGCGACGATGGTCGGCCTGCCGCTCAACCTGCTCGACCGGTTTCCGCACCAATTGTCGGGCGGCCAGAAAGCGCGCGTCGGCATCGCCCGCGCCATTGCGCTGCACCCAAAGCTCGTCATCCTCGACGAGCCGACTGCGGCGCTCGACGTCTCCGTGCAGGCGGTCGTGCTCAATCTGCTGCAGGACCTCAAGCAGCAGCTGGGCATGAGCTATCTGTTCGTCTCGCATGATTTGAATGTGGTGCGGTTGTTGTGCGATCGTGTGATCGTGATGCGGTCGGGCCGAATCGTCGAGCAAGGCACGTCCGAGCGTGTGCTAGGTGATCCGCAGGACGCCTATACGCGCGAGCTGCTGACGGCGATTCCGCACCCGCCGCTGCCGGCGCATTGAATGCGAGTTTGAGGGAGAGGCTGATGGCCGAAGCTTCGGACGGTTCTTGGGACGACTACATCGACGCGGTCGGACGCGCTCTCGCGCTGCCGATCGAGGACGCCTGGCGGCCGGCGATCCGGGCCAATCTCGAGGTCTCGCTGCGCATGGCGAAGCTGGTCGACGAATTCTCCCTGCCTGATGAAACCGAGCCCGCCAGTGTCTTCACCGCTTGATTCGACCGAGATGTCCGCAATTGCCATCGCTGCCGCGGTGAAGGCCGGCAAGCTTTCCGCCGTGGAAGCGACCGAAGCTGCGCTTGCCTGCATCGCACGGCGCAACGGCGTGCTGAATGCCTTCACCGACGTCACCGCCGAGCGCGCCCGCGCCAAGGCGCGCGAGGTCGACGTGGCGATCGCGGCGGGCAAACCCGTTGGCCCGCTCGCCGGCGTGCCCTATGCGGTCAAGAACCTGTTCGATGTCGCGGGATTGCCGACCCGGGCCGGCTCCAAGATCAACCGCGACCGTCCGGCGGCGGCGCGTGACGCGACACTGATCGAGCGAATGGACGCCGCTGGTGCCGTGCTCGTCGGCGCGCTCAACATGGGCGAATACGCCTATGACTTCACCGGCGAGAACGTTCACGACGGCCCGTCGCGCAATCCGCACGATCCGACGCGGATGAGCGGCGGCTCGTCAGGCGGATCGGGCAGCGCCGTCGGCGGCGGCCTGGTGCCGATCGCGCTCGGCTCCGACACCAACGGCTCGATCCGCGTGCCGTCATCGTTCTGTGGCATCTTCGGGCTGAAGCCGACCTATGGCCGGCTGTCGCGCGCGCGCTCCTTTCCGTTCGTGGCGAGCCTCGATCACCTCGGTCCGTTCGCGCGCTCGGTCGAGGATCTCGCGCTTGCTTACGATGCGATGCAGGGGCCCGATCCGGATGACGCAGCCTGCACGGCGCGCGCGCCGGAGCCGGTCTCTGGCCTGCTCTCGCAGGGGCTCGGCGATCTGCGCATCGCCCTCGCGGGCGGCCATTTTCAGAAGCATCTGTTTCCTGAAGCGACTGAGGCGGTCAGCCGTGTGGCCACGGCGCTGAAGGCGACGGATGTCGTCGAGGTGCCCGAAGCTGCGCGCGCCCGCGCGGCCGCCTACGTCATCAGCACCACGGAAGGCGCCTCGCTGCATCTCGACCGCCTGCGCACGCTGCCCAACGATTTCGATCCCGCGGTGCGCGATCGCCTGATCGCAGGCGCAATGATTCCCGCACCGATGGTCGATCGCGCGCAGAAATTCCGGCGCTGGTATCGCGCGCAGATGCTCGACATCTTCAAATCCGTGGACGTGCTGATCGCGCCCGCGACGCCCTGTATTGCGCCGAAGCTCGGGCAGGCGACCTTCGTGCTCGACGGCGTCGAGCTGCCGGTGCGCGCGAACATCGGCATTCATACCCAGCCGATCTCGTTCATCGGGCTGCCGGTCGTTGCGGTGCCGATTCCGCTCGAGCCCATGCCCATCGGCGTGCAGATCATCGCGGCACCCTGGTGCGAACATATCGCATTGCGTGTGGCCCACGCCTTGCAACAGCTTGGTGTCGCCGCCGCGCCGGCCCCGAGAGGAGTTCTGGAGAATGGAAGTCGATCTGCCTGACGTCGTTGCTGAAGTCACCGCCCAGTTCCAGCTCTATGAACAGGCGCTGGTCAGCAACGATGTCGCCGTGCTCGACCAACTGTTCCGACAGGACTCCCGCACGCTGCGCTATGGCATCGGCGAGAACCTCTACGGTTATGGCGAGATTGCGGCGTTTCGCGCCGCACGTTCGCCGGCCGGCCTGATGCGGCGCACGGCGCGCACGGTGATCTCGACCTACGGCCGCGACACCGCCGTCGCCTCGACCTTGTTCTATCGCGACACCGCGCCCGGCAAGGTCGGGCGGCAGATGCAGACCTGGATCCGGTTTCCCGAGGGATGGCGGATCGTAGCCGCCCATGTCAGCATCATCGACGAAGCAAAAGGCGGCTGATCATGAGCCTGGACGATCTTCCGCCGCGCACGCAGCCGCGGCTCGTTCGCGATTCCGCTCTGCCGCGCACCGATCGTGCGCCGCCTGCGGTCGCCAAGATCACCCGCGCGGAGGAGCTGCGCCTGCAACTCGCCGACGATATCGTGCGCGGCGCATTGGCGCCCGGCGCGCCGCTGGACGAGACCGAGATCGCCAAGCGCTTCAACGTATCGCGGACGCCGGTGCGCGAGGCGCTGCGCCAGCTCGCAGCCTCAGGACTGATCGAGGCGCGCGCGCATCGCGGCGCCGTGGTGGCGCGTCCGTCGATCGACCGGCTCACCGGCATGTTCGAGGCCATGGCGGAGCTCGAAGGCCTGTGCGCGGGGCTCGCGGCGCAACGCATGACGCCGGTCGAGCGGCAGCGGCTTGAGGCCATCCACGAGGAGCTGCGCAATCTCAGCCACGCCGGCAATCCCGAGCGCTTCCACGAGGTGAACGAGCGCTTCCACAACGCGATCTATGCCGGCGCGCACAATGCCTATATCGCCGAGATCACCCTGGCGACGCGGGTCCGCGTGCAGCCGTTCCGCCGCGCCCAGTTCCGCAATCTCGGCCGCCTCGCCAAGTCGCATGCCGAGCACGACCGCGTCGTCGTCGCCATCCTGCGCGGCGACAAGGCCGGCGCGGCGAACGCGATGCGCGCCCACATCGAGCTGGTTCGCGGCGAATACGAGATCTACGCGGTGTCGGTGTAGGTGGTCGTTCGAGCGGTAGGGTGGGCAAAGGCGCTGCCGTGCTCTTTCACCGCGCAAGACAGCTGTGGCGCCGTGCCCACCATCTCACGCCAGATTCGCTGACAGCCGGTGGGCACGCTGCCGCCTTTCGGCGGCCGCTTTGCCCACCCTACGTCTTCATCGCCGATCAGCTCTTCCGCGCCATATACGCGCGCCAGCCGCCGAACTCCGAGATGTCGCGGGCGCCGTCGAGCGCTGCGGGCTCGACGAGGAAGCCCTTGGCGGTGCGGCCGTCGCTAAGCCTGATGGTACCGATCGAGAGCGGCGGCGGAATCAGGTTGACGAACTTGCCGAAGCTCGCCGCCGACAAGGCCCAGAGCTCGACCGCCATGGCGGTGCCTTGCCCCGGCTCGATCCTGAGCATGCCGGGCTTGGGCGGCGTGGTCGAGAGCGCATAGAGCTTGTAGTCGGGCGCGGTGTTCGCCGCTTCGAGCAGGCGGCCGCCGAGGCTGGTCAGCTCGTGGTTGAGCGCCATGCCGGAGAGATGCGCACCGACGACGACGATCGCGATCTCGTCGCCATGCAACGACGATGACACGGGCGCGAGCGGCGGAAGCGGGATCGATTTCGCGCCGACCGGCAGCGCGGTGTCGGCATGGAACGCGCGGCCGAGGCTCGCGAGCGCCGCATCGTGCCCGGCAGGTGCCAGCAGCGTGATGCCGAATGGAATGCCGTCACCGCGCATCGCGGCCGGCACCGCCAGTCCGCACAGGTCGAGCAGGTTGACGAAGTTGGTGTAGGTGCCGAGCCGGCTGTTGAGCAGGATCGGATCGGCGAGCACCTCCGCGGTCGTGTAGGCGGTCGGCGCCGTCGGCAGCACCAGCGCATCGACATCGGCGAAGGTGCGCTCGGCCACCTTGCGTAGCGCCTGCAGGCGATACAGCGCCGCGAACGTCTCGGCCGCGCTGCCGCGCGCGCCGCCGATGGTGATCTCGCGCGTGACCGGATGGATCGCGTCGGGATCGGAGGCCAAGAGATCGCGGATCACGAGATAGCGCTCGGCCACCCAGGGTCCCTCATAGAGCAGCCGTGCGGTCTCGTAGAACGGCTCGAGGTCGAATTCCACGAGCTCGGCGCCGAGCGCTGCGAACCGCGCGACCGCCGCGCCGTAGGCGGCTTCTGCGGTCTTGCCGCCGTAGAAGATCAATTGCCCAGGACGGGGAATGCCGAGCTTCACGCCCTTTGGAAAGGCGGTCACGGCCGCCACCGGCCGGTCGCGCGAGAACGGGTCGAGCGGATCGGGCGCGGCCATCACCGAGAGCGCCGTGACCGCATCGTCGACCGTGAGCGAGAACACCGAGATGCAGTCGAGCGTGCGGCAGGCCGGCACCAGCCCAGCGGTCGAGATCATGCCGAGGCTCGGCTTCAGGCCGACGATGTTGTTGAGCATCGCCGGCACGCGGCCGGAGCCCGCGGTGTCGGTCCCGAGCGACAGCGGCACCAGTCCTGCCGAGACCGCGACCGCGGAGCCGGAGCTGGATCCGCCGGGCACGAGATCGGCGCGGACCGGATTTCTGGGAATACCATAGGGCGAGCGCACGCCGACCAGGCCGGTGGCGAACTGGTCGAGATTGGTCTTGCCGACGATGATCGCGCCGGCCGCGCGCAGCCGCGCCACCGCCGTGGCATCGCGCGCAGGCGTGTAGGCGAAAGCGGGGCAGGCCGCCGTGGTTGGCAGGCCGGCGACGTCGATGTTGTCCTTGACCGCGACCGGCACGCCGTAGAGCGGCAGCGCCGCGGCGTCCTTGTCCGCAAGGGCCTCTGCCTCAGCGAGCGCGGCCTTCTCATCGCGGAGGCTGATGAAGATGGCCGGATCATCGTGCGCGCGGATACGATCGAACGTACGCGCGACCGTGTCCTTCGGCGTCATCAGGCCGGCGCGATGCGCGGCAACGATCTCGGCGATGGTCTCGGTCACGCGGCGCCTCGCGTGTGGATTGCGCCTGAGGTCTGGCTTGCCATCTTCCTATGCTCCCGCACCGCCGATCAGGCTGAGATGGTAGCAAGCGGCGTGCCATTGTGTACATTGCATGCAGCAAGGCTGCTTTGGAAAAACCTTCCCTTTCAGCGGTTTAGAGGCCTGGCTACGCCGGAGATGGCTCGGCGCGTCCTGCAAAGCAGGCGGTTTGCCTATGTTTTGATCAGTCGATCACCCTGCTGCTCCGCGGCGTGCTATCAGTAGCCGCGCCGCCCGGCAGCGCTGCCGGTGATGCGCGCCAGCCGTGTCTCGCTGGCCGAGACGGGGCCGCGTGAGTTTCGGGCGGGAGCCGGCGTCCGGCTGATGCGAGTTCCGCCCGATGACGACGTATCGCCGGCGCTGCTGGGAAAGAACAGCAATGCGACGGTCAAGCCGAGATTGATCAGCGCCCCGGGCCACGTGCCGGCGTGCGACGACGTCGCTGCATAGTCCGGAAACCGGGTGGCGATGACGTAGTCCAGCGCCATGACGGCAATCCAGGCCGGGATCACGCAGACAGGATCCCAGCCGATGTCGCGGAAGCGCATCGCCTGCAGCATCAGGTTCGCGATCAGGAACAGGCCGATCATCACCAAGACCGGCCCGGTAATCGCCAACGCCGACGTGTGCTGAAACGCGGCCGCGAGGCCGAAGGCCACGACGAAGGTGAGAGCGAGCGTGACGATGACGAGGCCGATCGAGGCGAGGAAATAGTGCAGCCGCCCGAGGCGGAGATTGAAACCGAAGATGAACCCCAACATTCCGCCGCATCCCTTCCGCGCCGCGGCGCGACATCGCCCCGTCAATCCATAGCAGCGCGACATTTCCGGCCGGCTTCGCAGATCCATAAAAGTCGAGGCATTGCACGGCAGCAGTCGAATCCGATGAATTCTATCGTTGCCAAAGCAACTATTATGTGGAACGATCGGCCGTGAAGGTGAGGGCGCGGCAGAGCCGTGCCTCGAACAAGGGACGGAGACGCCATGCGCAGCCTGCTTGACGCAGGCGCGACCGCTTGCGTGCGCGCGAACATACCGCCGAGCCGGGCCGGTCGACCACCGCTTGACGGGGTTGATCGACGAGATTCAGCTTGCGCCGGTGACGGTGTCGAGATTGTCGTGGATGCGGCGGAGCAGCGCGATCAGGACCTCCTGCTCGTCCTTGTCGAGGCACGCCAGCAGCCGCCGCTCGCGCTCCAATGCGGCAATGATGACCTTGTCATGGGTCGCACGGCCTTTCGCGGTGAGCGAGATCGAGTGGCTGCGGCCGTCCTGCGGATCGTTGCGGATCGCGATCAGGCCGCGGCTCTTCATCAGGGCCAGGGTGCGGCTCACCGGTCCCTTGTCGAAACCGATCACACTGCAGATGCGCGAGGCCGGAATGCCGGGCTCGATCGCCAGCAGCGACATGATCCGCCATTCCGTGACGTTGACGGCGAAATTGCGCTGGTAGAACGCGGTGGCGCTGTTCGACAGCTTGTTGGCGATGAAGGTGATGAAGGCCGGCACATAGCGGTCGAGATCGAGCGTGAGGCCGTGCCCCTCAGTCTCGCGCGGCCGCGCCTTGCGCGGCGTCCCCTGTTTCTCGCTCATGTCACCAGTCATAGGGATACGAAAAGCCGCATGACAAGGCCAAACTTCGGGAGGTCAGCATGAACCCAACAGGTCTTTCCGCCAGCGCTGTCGCGGCCGCAATCCCGCATCTCGGCATCGATCCGTTCTCGCTCGCCTTCTTCGACGATCCCTATCCGGCGCACCGGGAGATGCGCGAGGCCGGCCCCGTCGTCTATCTCGATCAGTGGAAGGTCTACGGCGTCGCCCGCTACGCCGAGGTCTACGCCGTCTTCAACGATCCCCAGACCTTCTGCTCCAGCCGCGGCGTGGGCCTGAGCGACTTCGCCAAGGAGACGCCGTGGCGGCCGGCGAGCATTATCCTCGAGGCCGACCCGCCGGCGCATACGCGGACGCGCGCGGTGCTGAGCAAGGTGCTGTCACCGGCTGTCATGAAGCGGCTGCGCGACGGCTTCATGGCCGCGGCCGAGGCCAAGGTCGATGAGCTTCTGGCGCGCGGCTCGTTCGACGCCATCCCTGATCTTGCCGAGGCCTATCCGCTGTCGGTGTTCCCCGATGCGCTCGGACTGAAGCCCGAAGGTCGCGACCATCTCATTCCCTATGCGAGCCTGGTGTTCAATGCGTTCGGGCCGCCGAACGACTTGCGCCAGCAGGCAATCGAGCGCTCCGCGCCGCATCAGGCCTATGTCACGGAACAATGCCAGCGCGACAATCTCACGCCCGGCGGCTTCGGCGCCTGCATCCATGCCTTCAGCGACAGCGGCGAGATCACGCCGGCCGAGGCGCCCTTGCTGGTGCGCTCGCTGCTCTCGGCCGGGCTCGACACGACGGTCTACGGCATCGGCGCGGCGGTGTACTGCCTGGCGCGCTTCCCCGATCAGTGGCAGCGGCTGCGCGCCGATCCATCGCTGGCGCGCAACGCCTTCGAGGAGGCGGTGCGGTTCGAGAGCCCGGTGCAGACCTTCTTCCGCACGACCACTGTTGACGTCGAGCTCGGCGGCGTCACCATCCCGGAAGGCGAGAAGGTGCTGATGTTCTTAGGCGCCGCCAATCGCGATCCGCGCCGCTGGGAGCAGCCGGACAACTACGACGTCACGCGCAAGGTCTCCGGCCATGTCGGCTTTGGTTCGGGCATCCACATGTGCGTCGGCCAGCTCGTCGCACGGCTCGAAGGCGAGGCGGTGCTGACCGCGCTGGCGCGCAAGGTCGCGAGCATCACGATGAGCGGCAAGCCGGTGCGCCGCTACAACAACACGCTGCGCGGGCTGGAAAGCCTGCCGGTCACCTTCACTCCAGCCTGAGCGACCCCATGACGACGATCACCTTCATTCATCCCGACAACCGCAGTGAGACCGTGGAGGCCGCGGACGGCGACAGCGTCATGCTGGCGGCGCTGACGCATGGCGTCGACGGCATCGTCGCCGAATGCGGCGGCAACGCGGTCTGCGCCACCTGCCACGTCTATGTCGACGACGCCTGGACGGCGAAGCTCGGTCCGGTCTCCGACGACGAGGATGCGCTGCTGGACGGCACCGCCGCCGAGCGGCTGCCGAACAGCCGGCTGTCGTGCCAGATCAAGGTGCAGCCGGCGCTCGCCGGGCTCGTGATCCGGATTCCGGACCGGCAGAGCTGAGTCTTTCAACAACAAAACAAGAAACACACGGGGAGGGAATTCATGAAACAGCTCAACAGATGCGCCTTGGCGCTGGTGACGTCGCTTGGACTCGCGGCCGGCGCTTCCGCCGGAGAGATCTCGGACAATGTCGTGCGCGTCGGCGTGCTCAACGACATCTCCGGCATCTTCCAGGACACCAATGGCATGGGCTCGGTCGAGGCCGCGCGCATGGCGGCGGAGGATTTCAACGGCGGCGGCAAAGGCATCAAGGTCGAGATCGTCTACGCTGATCACCAGAACAAGGCCGATGTCGGTTCGGCGATCACGCGCAAATGGCTCGATGTCGACAAGGTCGACGCCGTCGTCGACGTGCCCAATTCGGCCGTCGGCCTCACCGTCAACGAGCTGTTGCGCAACAGCCGCATGACGTTCCTGGCGTCTTCGACCGCGAGCTCGGATCTCACCGGCAAGGCCTGCTCGCCGAACACCATTCAATGGGTCAACGACGCCTGGGCAACCGGTAACACCACCGCAGCCGCGATGATGGGCCGCGGCGGCAAGGATTGGTACTTCATCACGGTCAACTACGCGCTCGGCCAGGGCATCGAGGCGGAGGCCACCAACTACATCGAGAAGCACGGCGGCAAGGTGCTCGGGTCGGCCAAGCATCCGCTCGGCACCGCGGATTTCGCGTCCTTCCTGCTGCAGGCGCAGGGCTCCAAGGCGAAGGTGATCGGCCTCGCCAATGCCGGCGGCGATACCATCAATGCGGTGAAGCAGGCCGCCGAGTTCGGCATCCAGCAGGGCGGCCAGTCGCTGGTCGCGTTCCTGCTGTTCATCAACGACATCCACGGCATGGGCCTGAAGGCCGCACAGGGCCTGCAACTGCTCGAAGCGTTTTACTGGGACATGGACGATGACACCCGCGCCTTCGCCAAGCGCTTCGCAGCCCGTCCCGGCATGAACGGCAAGATGCCGAGCGGCAACCAGGCCGGCGTCTACGCATCCACCCTCGCTTATCTCAACGCGGTCGCGGCGACCGCGAGCGATGATGCCAAGGACGTCGTTCCGCAGATGAAGACGTTCAAGGGTAAGGACAAACTGTTCGGTGACGTCACGATCCGTACCGACGGCCGCGTGGTGCATCCGATGTATCTGTTCGAGGTCAAGAAGCCTGACGAGTCGAAGTACCCCTACGACTACTACCGCCTGGTCTCGACGATCCCGGCGGAGCAGGCGTTCCGGCCGATGGCGGATGGTGGGTGCACGCTGGTCAAATAGCCCGCTGCTCCGGGACCCTATGCCAGTTAGTCTCTCGTCATGCCCGGGCTTGTCCCGGGCATCTACGTCTTGCGGCGGACGCCGGCCGACGTGGATGGCCGGGACAAGCCCGGCCATGACGAACCCGCGGAAGCGGCTTTTCTCATCACATTGTGCGCACCCGATGCGGCCCAGCTCTGCTGTGCTGCAGCATCCGTTAACAGGCACTATAGTTCTTGCCTTTGCCCGTTTGCGGGAATTATGGTGCATGGGTTGGCGCGCGACGGGACGCTGCGGCGAAACGCCGCCGCGCGCCGTGCCGTTGCATGCCGATGGTGTAACAACGATAAGAACGATTTGATCAGGGGAGGGAAGACCATGAAGACGAGCTTCTGGCTGGCTGGCGCCGCGGCGCTGCTGTTTTCGAGCACGGCGTTTGCCGGCGACACCATCAAGATCGGCTTCGTTTCGACCTTCAGCGGTCCGACCGCCGTGATCGGCAACGACATGCGCAATTCGTTCGAGCTCGCGCTCGATCATATTGGCCGCAAGATGGACGGCAAGCCGGTCGAGGTGATCTACGAGGACGACCAGCAGAAGCCTGACGTGGGCAAGCAGAAGACCGAGAAGTTGGTGCAGTCCGACAAGGTCGATTTCATCGTCGGCTATATCTGGTCGAACGTGCTGCTGGCCTCGCTGAAAACAGCGGTGGATTCCCAGACCTTCCTGATCTCGGCGAATGCCGGCCCGTCGCAACTCGCCGGCGAATTGTGCTCGCCTTACGTATTCTCGACCTCCTGGCAGAACGACCAGACGCCCGCGGCGATGGGCCTCTACATGAACCAGAAGAACGTAAAGTCGGTGTTCCTGATCGGCCCGAACTACGCGGCCGGCAAGGACATGCTGGCGGGCCTGAAGAGCACCTTCAAGGGCCAGGTGGTCGGCGAGGAATATACGGTGTGGCCGAGCCAGCTCGACTTCTCCGCCGAGCTCTCCAAGGCCCGCGCCTCGGGCGCCGAGTCGATCTTCGTGTTCTATCCGGGCGCGGCCGGCGTGCAGTTCCTCAATCAATACGCGCAGGCCGGCCTCAAGGAGAAGATGCCGCTCTACACCGCCTTCACCGTCGACGAATTGTCGCTGCCGCTGCAGAAGGACAATGCGATCGGCGTCCCCGGCGCCCAGGAATGGGTCAACGACCTGCCCAACCAGCAGAACAAGACCTTCGTCGCCGACTACCGCAAGAAGTACACCGGCCTGCGCCCGACCTATTACGGCGCCCAGGCCTATGACGCGGCGCAGCTGATCAACAGCGCGGTGGTTGCGGTGAAGGGCGACACGTCCAAGAAGGACGCGATAAAGGCCGAGATGGAGAAGGCCAACTTCAAGTCGCTGCGCGGCGGCTTCAAGTTCGGCAACAACCACATCCCGATCCAGAACTTCTATCTGCAGGACGTGGTCAAGGATGCCGACGGCCAGCTGTCGCTGAAGACGGTGGCGACCATCGTCGAGAACGACCAGGACCGCTTCCACGACAAGTGCCCGATGAAGTAAGCAAAAAGAATCCTGGCCGGGCGCGGACCGGCCTGGAATTTGCTTGAAGCTTAAAACATCTTCGTCCTATGATCGAAGGGACGGACATGGCGGCAGCGCCTGCAACGGTTCTGCCGCCGTCTTTTTGAGCGTGAAGTGAGGGGCATGCTTCTCGTCGTCGAACAATTCCTGAACGGGCTGCAGTTCGGACTGCTGCTGTTCCTGCTGGCTGCGGGCCTGACGCTGGTGTTCGGCATCATGGACCTCGTCAACCTCGCCCACGGCTCGCTCTACATGATGGGCGCCTATTTCGCGGCGACCTTCGTGGCCTGGACCGGCAGCTTCGTGCTCGGCGCCGTCCTGGCGCTCGGTGCCACGCTTCTGCTCGGCATCGTGCTCGAATTCACGGCACTGCGCCATCTCTATGGGCGCGACCATCTCGATCACGTGCTCGCGACCTTCGGCCTGATCCTGTTCTTCAACGAGGCGGTCCGGCTGATCTGGGGCCCGGCGGGTCTCGCGCTGCCGCTGCCGTCCTGGCTCGCCTTTCCGGTCACGATCCTGCCCGGCATCCAGTATCCGGCCTATCGTCTCGCCATCATCGTGGTCGCGCTGCTGGTGGCGCTGCTGCTCTATCTCGGAGTGATGCGGACGCGGATCGGCATGCTGATCCGCGCCGGCGCCTCCAACCGCGAGATGATCGGCGCGCTCGGCATCAACATCAAGCTGCTCTACACGCTGGTGTTCGGCCTTGGTGCCGCGCTCGCCGGCCTTGCCGGATTGATGCAGGCGCCGATCCTCACGGTGCAGATCGGCATGGGCGAGAACATCCTGATCCTTGCCTTTGTCGTGATCGTGATCGGCGGCATCGGCTCGATCCGCGGTGCCTTCATCGCCGCGATCATGATCGGCCTGATCGACACGATTGGACGCGCCTTTCTGCCCAACCTGCTGCGCCAAGTGCTGAACTCGGCGTCGGCTTCCACCGCGGCGCCGGCGCTGTCCTCGATGCTGATCTATCTCCTGATGGCGATCGTGCTGGTGGCGCGGCCTGAAGGTCTGTTTCCGGCCAACCGCAGATGAAATCACAGCTCAACGTTTCGACCATCGTAGCCGCCCTGGTCGTGGCCGGCCTGGTGCTGCTGCCGGTCTATTCGAACCTCAGCGGCAACATCTTCATCCTGACGCTGTTCACCCGCATCGTGATCCTGGCGTTGGCGGCCGTCAGCCTGAACCTGCTGATGGGCTATGGCGGCATGATGAGCTTCGGCCATGCCGCCTATCTCGGCATCGGCGGCTACGCCGTTGGCATCCTGGCGCAGGAGGGCATCGGCTCCGGCTGGGCGCAGTTCGCCGTGGCGATCGCGGTGTCGGCGGTCTATGCGGTGGTGATCGGCGCGCTCTCGCTGCGGACCCGCGGCGTCTACTTCATCATGATCACGCTGGCCTTCGCGCAGATGGCCTATTACGTCGCCTCCGGCCTCGCGCGCTACGGCGGCGATGACGGCCTCACCGTGTACAAGCGCAGCGATTTCGGCGGCCTGATCAATCTGGGCAACCGCGTGCAGTTCTATTATCTCTGCCTGTTCTGTCTGCTCGGCGTCGTCGCGCTGGTCTGGCGCATCGTCAATTCGCGCTTCGGCCTGGTGCTGCAGGGCCTGCGCTCCAACGAGCAGCGCATGCAGGCGATCGGCTTCCCGTCGAAGCGCTACAAGCTCGCCTGCTTCGTCATCGCCGGCATGCTG
Organism: Bradyrhizobium sp. HKCCYLS20291; assembly: GCF_051167715.1. NCBI lineage: Bacteria > Pseudomonadati > Pseudomonadota > Alphaproteobacteria > Hyphomicrobiales > Nitrobacteraceae > Bradyrhizobium > Bradyrhizobium sp. HKCCYLS20291. Next base: position 212,843 of record NZ_JBNPTO010000003.1, read on the forward strand.
TGCGGGCTGTCGGGCGCGCTGCTCGCCAACAACACCGATTTCGTCAGCCCCGCTGTGATGTACTGGACCCGCTCCGGCGACCTGATGGTGATGGTCATCCTCGGCGGCATGGGCACCTTGATGGGACCGGTCGTCGGCTCCGTCGTGTTCCTGGTGCTGGAAGAGGTGCTGTCGCAGCTCACCGAGTATTGGGCGCTGATCATGGGGCCGCTGCTGCTCCTGATCGTGCTGTTCGGCCGCGGCGGCATCATGGGCATGCTCGGGAGGGTGAACCGTGGCTGAGCCGTTGCTTCGCGTCGACAATCTCGTGCGCCGCTTCGGCGGCATCATTGCCACCGATCACGTCTGCCTTGACGTGTCCAAGGGCGAGATCCACGCCATCATCGGACCCAACGGCGCCGGCAAGACCACGCTGATCAGCCAGCTCACCGGCCACCTCGCGCCGCATGGCGGCCGCATCTTCCTCGGCGGCCGCGACATCTCGCATTTCCCTGCCTACAAGCGCAGCGCGCTCGGGCTGGCGCGCTCGTTCCAGATCACCTCGCTGCTGACCGATTTCACCGCAGCCGACAACGTTGCCCTGGCGGCGCAGGCGCATGACGGCAAGCATTCGTTTCGCTTCTTCGCCAATGCGCGCAAGGAGAAGGCGCTGCGCGATACCGCGCGCGCCGCGCTGGAGCGCGTCGGGCTCGGCCATCGTGCCGATGTTCTGGTGTCGAAGCTCAGCCACGGCGAACAGCGCGAGCTGGAGCTCGCGGTTGCGCTCGCGACCAAGCCGCAAATCATGCTGCTGGACGAGCCGATGGCCGGCCTCGGCGTAACGGAATCCCAGCGCATGGTGAAGCTGTTGGCCGAGCTGCGCAGCGAGGTCTCGATCGTGCTGGTCGAGCACGATATGGACGCGGTGTTCGCGCTGGCCGACCGCATCTCGGTGCTGGTCTATGGCCGCATCATCGCCTCGGGCGCGCCGGATGACATCCGCCAGAACGAGGAGGTCAAGCGCGCCTATCTCGGCGATCAGCACGTGGTGGTCGGCCATGGCTGATCAGAAGGCGGACGGCATGCTGCTCGAGGTCGACGGCATCGAAACCTGCTACGGTCTGAGCCAGGTCCTGTTCGGCCTGTCGCTGGCGATCCGTCCGGGCGAGATGGTCTCGCTGATGGGCCGCAACGGCATGGGCAAGACCACGACGATCCGCTCGATCATGGGCCTGACGCAGGCGCGCGCCGGCATGATCCGCTTCTCTGGCCAGGAAACGCGCAAGCTGCCGTCCTACCGGATCGCCCAACTCGGCATCGGCCTGGTGCCCGAGGGCCGGCAGATCTTCCCGAATCTCACCGTCACGGAAAACCTTGTCGCAGCGTCGACCAACCGGCTCGGCGCGTCGGATCCGTGGACGCTGGACAAGATCCACGCGCTGTTCCCGCGGCTCGCGGAGCGCGGCAGCAACATGGGCAATCAGCTCTCCGGCGGCGAGCAGCAGATGCTGGCGATCGGCCGCGCGCTGATGACCAATCCCAAGCTCCTGATCCTCGACGAGGCGACCGAAGGCCTGGCGCCGCTGATCCGCGAGGAGATCTGGAATTGCCTGTCGCTCTTGAAATCGCGCGGGCAGTCGATCCTGGTGATCGACAAGAATGTCGGTCACCTCACCCGCATCTGCGACCGCCACTACATCATCGAGCGCGGCCGCACGGTGTGGAGCGGCACCTCGGAGCAGCTGATGGCGGAACCGGAACTGCAGCATCGCTATCTCGGGATTTGACGGCGCGCTGCCGGCAAGACGACTTGGATGCGGATTGACTCACGTCAAGATCATGTTGCCTGCGGGTGCGTAGATCTTCCGCAGCCGCGCGGGTGCGCCGATTTTTCGCATTGAGGCGCGGCGGGGACGGGACTATTCTCCAGGGTAGTGTTTTGTTTTGCCTTTTATCAAAGGTTGAGCAAATGCGTGTGCCTCATCTTCGCATGGAAGCACCGAAACGAGCCGTGGCCGGCCTGCGCGGCTTCTGGTCGGACCACTCCGACCTTGAGACGGCGCTGTGCATCGCCTTCATGCTGATCGTCGGAATCATCGTCAAGCTGACGCCGCCAACCTAGGCGCCCGCGCGCTGCGATATCCGAACAGATCTCAACGCTCGAACGGGATGTATCTCTGGTACTCCTTCGGCACCCGGCTGCGGTAGCGCGACGGCACCGTGCCGCTGCGCAACGAGTGCTCGACCTCCTGCCGCGTGGTGCGCGTGCGCTTCTTTTTCGGCGCGGCTGCCTCGCTGGCCGGCTTCGCCTCGCCTGCCTTGTCGGAGGACGCGGCCGGGGCTGGAGCGGTCGGCGTTGCGGCAGGAGCCGAACTGGGGCCGGGGCTCGGGCTGGGTGTGGGCTGGGCCGGCGCATCAGCAGCCGGGGCGCTCTGTGCGACCGCCGCGCCGGATGCGAGGCTCAGAGCCAGGACGCTCGCGACTGCAATCCCCGAGAACTTGATCATATCGACGGAACTCCACACCATGGCGACTGATGAGCTGGCCTCGTAAGGTCGTCCGCCCGTTGCGATGGGTTCATGCAGCATGTGCATGGCCAATGTTCGTCGCGGGCCTCATCGCTCAAGAAGAATTCTGTGTGCCAGCTTTTTGAGCACAGCGTGCCGCCGGTTCCATTGAATCGCAAGCGTTTTTCCCTGGCACGCGGCTTGCTGACCTTGTTGCTCAGAGTTGGCAGCTAGGGTTCCGGTTCTCTTCGAGAGAACGCTGGTCCGAGAGCAGCCGCCAGGGGAGAGCCCTGGTGCACGGCGGGATAAAAACCCGGGAGACCTCAGTGGCCGCGCTTGGCAGGCTCGAGGTTGTTTTTGCCAGTCCGCAGGTCACAAAACCAATGAGGGACTGGACATGTTCAACGCACGAAAACTGTTTGTTGCCCTGCTCGCGGCGTCGACGCTGGCGACCGCATCGTTGTCATCAGCAGCAGCCGAGAAGAAGAAGGAATTCAACATCGCCTGGACGATCTATGTCGGCTGGATGCCGTGGCCCTACGCCGCCGAATCCGGGATCGTCAAGAAATGGGCCGACAAATACGGCATCACGATCAAGGTCACCCAGATCAACGACTACGTCGAGTCGATCAACCAGTACACCGCCGGCAAGTTCGACGGCGTGACCGTCACCAACATGGATGCGCTGACGATTCCCGCCGCGGGCGGCGTCGACACGTCCGCGATCATCATGGGCGACTACTCGAACGGCAATGACGGCGTCGTGCTCAAGAAGGGCAAGACCATGGCCGACATCAAGGGCCAGAAGGTCAACCTCGTCGAACTCTCGGTGTCGCATTATCTGCTGGCGCGCGGCCTTGAGACCGCGAAGCTCTCGGAGAAGAACATCAAGACCGTCAACACGTCGGACGCCGACATCGTCGCCGCCGCGAAATCGCCGGATACGACGGCGGTCGTCACCTGGAATCCGCAGCTGCTCGAAGTGAAGGCGGAGCCCGGCGCCACGCTGGTGTTCGACTCCAGCAAGATCCCGGGCGAGATCGAGGATCTTCTCGTCGTCAACAGCGCGACGCTGAAGGACAATCCGGAGCTCGGCAAGGCGCTGGTCGGCATCTGGTACGAGACCATCGCGCTGATGAAGGATCAGAGCGAGAAGGGCAAGGCCGCGCGCGAGGCGATGGCAAAGCTAAGCGGCACCGATCTCGCCGGCTTCGAGACCCAGCTCAAGACCACCTTCATGTACTACGAGCCGAAGGACGCGCTCGCCTTCATGACCGGGCCGGAGCTGCCGAAGATCATGGACCACGTCCGCACCTTCTGCTTCGACCACAACCTGCTCGGCGAGAACGTGAAATCGAAGGACGCCGTCGGCATCTCCACGCCGACGAAGGCGCTGGGCTCCACGACCAACGTCAAGCTGCGCTTCGACCCGACCTACATGAAGATGGCGGCGGACGGGAAGCTCTGAGCTGTCTGTCGCGCGCAACCGGTCTCAACCCTCATCCTGAGGAGCTCGCGTAGCGAGCGTCTCGAAGGATGAGGCAGGGACTGAGGCCTCATGGTTCGAGACGGCGCTTTCGCGCCTCCTCACCATGAGGGGCAGCTCTGACGCCGGCGCTGCACGTTGATCGTGCGCAGCGTGGTCATGGAGAGGATTGAGGGAGTCTCGCGATGCCGCGTGCGATGAACATCGTTCCGAACCGGGGCAGCCGAATGCTGCTGGCGCTGCTGCCGTTCCTGCTGATCGCGCTGATCTACGTGGTCGGCTCGGCGCAGCGGCGCGCTGACAATCCCGACGACAAGCTGCTGCCGCCGGTCTCGGAGATGGTCGCGACCTCGAAGCGGCTCGCGACCGAGCCGGACCGGCGTTCCGGCGACTACGTGCTGTGGTCGGATACGGCGGCGAGCCTGCAGCGCCTCGCGCTCGGGCTCGGCATCTCCGCAGCCATCGGTCTTACGCTCGGGCTCGCTATCGGATTGCTACCGGTCGCCGGCGCTGGCTTCGGCACCTTGGTCGCGGTGCTGTCGATGATCCCGCCGATGGCGGTGCTGCCGGTGCTGTTCATCGTGTTCGGTCTCGGTGAGCTTTCAAAAGTCGTGCTGATCATCATCGGCGTGACGCCGACCCTGGTCCGCGACCTCTCGCTCGAGGTGCAGAACATGCCGCGCGAGCAGCTGATCAAGGCGCAGACATTGGGCGGCTCGACCTGGCAGGTCGCGATCCGCGTGGTGCTGCCGCAGATCATGCCGCGGCTGATCCAGGGGCTGCGGCTGATGATCGGCCCGGCCTTCCTGTTCCTGATCTCGGCAGAGGCGATCGCCTCCGACGTCGGGCTCGGCTACCGCATCTTCCTGGTCCGGCGCTATCTGTCGATGGACGTCATCCTGCCCTACGTCGTCTGGATCACCTTGCTCGCCTACGTCTTCGACTACGCGCTGGTCTGGTTCGGCCAGCGCGCCTTCCCCTGGGCCTATGCGCGAGCGAGCCACTGATGAGCACGCTGTCCTTCCGCAACGTCTGGGTCGAATACGGCAACCAGGTCGTGCTCGAACGCATCAATCTCGAGATCGCCTCCGGCACCTTCTTGTCGATCGTCGGTCCCTCCGGCGCCGGCAAGAGCACGTTCCTGCGCCTGATCCTCGGCCAGGAGAGACCGAGCCAGGGCGCGGTGCTGCTCGACGGCCAGCCGTTTCCGGCGGAGCCAGGTCCCGACCGCGGCATCGTGTTCCAGCGCTACTCGGTGTTTCCGCATTTGACCGTGCTGGGCAACGTGCTGCTCGGCTATGAGATGGCCGCCAGTCCGCTCACGGCGCGGCTGTTCGGCGTGGCGCGCAAGGACGCGTTGAAAAAGTGCCGCGCGTTGATCGAGGCGGTCGGCCTCGGGCCTCACGCCGACAAATATCCGAGCGCGCTGTCCGGCGGCATGCAGCAGCGGCTCGCGATCGCGCAGGCGCTGGCAAAGCAGCCGCGCGTGCTGCTGCTCGACGAGCCCTTTGGCGCACTCGACCCCGGCACCCGGGCGCAGATGCATGCGCTGATCAAGCCGCTGTGGCGCGAGCACAAGATGACCATCGTGATGGTCACCCACGACATCAAGGAGGCGTTCGGCCTCGCGACGCGGCTGATCGCGCTCGACCGCCCGCGCAAGGATCCGCAGGCGCCGGAGCGGTTCGGCGCGCGCATCACCTACGACCTCGATCTCACCCGCGACAGCCCCGTGCCCGTGCTCGGCTTCATCCGCGCCAACGTGCAGGCGGCGCAATAACAACACCCAGAAGAAACGAAGAAGGAGACTTTCCATGTCATTCCGAGCCATGCGGCGCACCCGCCGTGCCGGCCTGCATCCGCAGCGCACCAGCCTGCGCCGCCATCATCCGGACTTCGACAAGATGGCCACCCAGGGCTGGCAGGCGCTGGAGGCGGAAGGCAAGCTGCCGAGCAATGGCTGGCGCAGGGAGAAGCAATGGGCGCTCGACATGGGCCTGCCCGGCTCCGACAGCCTGACCGATCGCGAGATCCCGACCTTCGCGCGTGGTGAGCTGCCGCATTTCGCGGGCATCAACACCTTCATGAAGGCGCCCTATGTCGAGAACGTCCGCGACGTCGGCAAATACGACGCGGCCGTGATCGGCATCCCGTTTGATTCCGGCACCACCTATCGTCCCGGCACCCGCTTCGGGCCGCAGGGCATCCGCCGCATCTCCGCGCTCTACACGCCCTACAACTACGAGCTCGGCGTCGACCTGCGCGAGCAGATGACGTTGTGCGACGCCGGCGACGTCTTCACCATTCCGGCGAACCTGGAAAAGAGCTTCGACCAGATCAGCCGCGGCGTGGCGCATGTGGCCTCGTCCGGCGCGCTGCCGATCATGCTCGGCGGCGACCATTCGATCGGCTTCCCTTGCGTGCGCGGCATCGCGCAGTGCACCGACAAGCGCATCGGCATCATCCATTTCGATCGTCACATCGACATCCAGGAGAAGGATCTCGACGAGCGCATGCACACCACGCCCTGGTACTGGGCGACCAATCTGCCGAACGTCTCGCCGACCAATCTGGTGCAGCTCGGCATCGGCGGCTGGCAGGTGCCGCGCGAGGGCGTCGAGGTCGCGCGCAAGCGCAACACCAACGTGCTGACCATCGCCGACATCGAGAAGATCGGCCTGGAGAAGACCGCCGAGATCGCGCTGGAGCTGGCCTGGAAGGATGCCGACGCCGTCTACATCTCGTTCGACGTCGACTCCATCGATTGCGGCTTCGTGCCCGGCACCGGCTGGCCGGAGCCAGGTGGCTTCCTGCCGCGCGAGGCGTTGAAGCTGCTCGGCCTCGTCGCGGCTGAAGGCTTGTGCGGGCTCGAGGTCGTCGAGGTCTCGCCGCCCTACGACACCTCGGACATCACCGCGCTGATCGGCGTCCGCGTCGTCGTCGAGGCGCTCGGCTCGATGGTCGCCCATGGCAAGCTCGGCAGCCACAAGCACATCATCAACAAGCCGGTCAGCTTCTGAGGTCCGCGATGCGCCATCATCACCACCATCACGGCCATCATCATCACGACCATGGCCACCAGCATGATCATGATCACCACCATGATCACCACCATGATCACGATCATCCGCCACATGGCCCGGGTCATAACCACCCGCACGGCCATCGCTCCCCGGTGCAATGGCAGACGCCGCATCAGCCGGAGGGCGCCAAGCCGGCGGCGGTGGTCGAGCCCGATCTCGACAAGGTCGAAGCCGCCTTCGTCGACGGCTTCATCGCTGCGCCCGATCCGACCAGCTTCCTGCGGCTTGCGCGCATCCCGTTCGAGATCTTGCGGGAGGGCGAGAGCCTGAAGCTACTCCGCGTCGAGATCGACGCGCTCACCGACGTCGGCAGCCTGACGCCGCATCTCGGCGGCGGCACCTTCCGCTACGATCCGCTGCCGTCGAATTTCATCTCGCGCCGCCGCCGCCTGCGCTTCATCTATTTCGACGGCGCCGGCCTGACGCCGCTGACCTATGCGGAGCTGCGCGAGATCGAATGATCTCAAGGCAGCGGCGTTCGCTTGAGCGCCGCTGCCAGCGCCTCGAAGCGGCCTACGACTTCTGGCAGCACGACCGCGCGCACGGTCGATGCCGCCGCTACGCCGATCAGCAGCACGATCACATATTGCGCGACGAGCAGCAGCGCGAGGCGCCCCAGCCAGGACCTGCGCTGAGTACGTCCGGCAGCGAACGCCGCGTGCCGCGCAAGCGGGGCGGGCAATGGGAGCATCAGCTCATCGTTCTCGGGTGAGGTCTCGGACATCAGCTCAATGGCCCGACAGCATCTGCTCGAGACGCGATTTGAGCTGCTTGTTGGTGCGATCGCGCAGGCGCTGCGCGCGCGCCCATTCCAGCGGAATCACGTCGCGGTCCGGCGCGTCGAAGACGAGGCCGGCACCCTCGCTGTCGCGCCAGACCATGCGGGCCGGCCGTGACCAGCCGCGCCGCTCGATCGCCAGATCGACGCGATCAGGCAGCAGCGCGGACCCGTCGACCTCGAGCCTGACGCCGCGGTCGCTGAAGTTGCGCACGACGCAAGCGAGCGTCGAGCAGCCGGAATTGAAGGTGAGAACCCCGCCATAATAGACGCGCTGGCGGGCCTCGCGACGGCGTTCTTCCATGATACGTCCTCCGATCACTTAACGCTTTATTAAGCAATCAGAGGGTGTGTGGCCACCGTCGGCGGTACTAAAATGACGGCAGTGGTTAATGTGGGGGCTTGTGGTGTCGCGGCCGTCACGCGGGCGGTTTCACCCCCGCGCGAACATCCGCGCCTCGTTGGCGATCACCGGCTTCACCGCGTCGCCGAGCCGTGCGGCCGCAGCATCGACCGACAGCCCCGCCGTATCGACCACCGCATTCGCCCGCGCATACAGCGGCTCGCGGCTCGCCAGAATGTTGCGCAGCTCGACCATCGCCGAGCGGTCGTCGGCCATCGGGCGGAGGTCGCCCTGCTTGCGCACGCGGCCCATGTGCTCTTCGGGCTCGGCCTTGAGCCAGATCGTGTAGAACGCGTTGAGGATGAGGTCGAAGGTCACGGGCTCGGAGACGATGCCGCCGCCGGTCGCCAGCACCATCAGCTCCTTGCGCGCCAGCAGCTGCACCAGCGCGGCCTGCTCCATGCGGCGAAAACCTTCCTGGCCATAGAGCGCGATGATCTCGGCGACCGACAGCCCGTTCTGCCGCTCGATCTCCTTGTTGAGCTCGACGAAGCTCCAGCCGATCCGCTCGGCGAGCATCCGGCCCAGCGTCGATTTGCCGGCGCCGCGCAGGCCGATCAGGGCGATGCCGGAGAACGCGCGCCGCAGCGGCGCTGACGGGCCGCCGGCGAGCAGCTCTTTCACTTGCGCGATCTGGCTCGGGCTCGCCTTCTTCAGCAGGTCGCGGATGACCGGCCAGTCCGGCGGTGGCTCGCCGCCGGGTATGATGTCGTCGAGCGGGGCGTTGATGGCGTTGGCGATGCGGCGCAGCAGCACGATCGAGACGTTGCCCTTGCCGCTTTCGAGCTGGGCGATGTAGCGCTCGGAAATGCCGGAGACCTCGGCCAGCACCTTGCGTGACATGCCGGCGAGACCGCGCATCCGCCGCACCCGCTGGCCCAGCTGGTCGAGGAAATCGGTCTCGGCCGCGGATTGGCCGGCATCGTCCCTGGCAGCGTCGCTGTTGAGCGCCATGTCCCTCTGACTTCTCTTGAAGCGGAAACATAATGCCGGGGAGGATTGACAGCAAGCGATGTTGGTGGCCATCTATGAATTATAATTCAAAAATCCGGGGAGGAATGCCGTGAAGTCGTACAATGCGGTGTCGTGGCTGCTCGACCGCAATGTCGAAGCGGGCCGCGGCGACAAGCTCGCCTACACGGACACTGTCTCCGAGCTGACCTATCGTGGCCTGCAACAGCAGTCCTGTCGCGTCGCCAACATGCTGCGCCGCCTCGGCGTCCGCCGCGAGGAGCGCGTGGCGATGATCATGCTCGACACGGTGGATTTCCCGGCGGTGTTCCTCGGCGCCATGCGCGCCGGCATCGTCCCGGTGCCGCTCAACACGCTGCTGACCTCGGAGCAATACGCCTATGTGCTGGCCGACTGCCGCGCCCGCGTGCTGTTCGTCTCCGAGGCGCTGTATCCCGCTGTGAAGGACATCGTCGGGCGGATGCCCGATCTCGACTGCGTCGTCGTCTCCGGCGCCAATGCGTTCGGCCACAAGCTGCTGTCGGAAGAACTTGCGGGCGAGAGCGATCAGTTCGACACGGTCGCGACTCACGAGGACGAGCCGGCGTTCTGGCTGTATTCGTCGGGCTCGACCGGCATGCCCAAGGGCGTGCGCCATCTGCACGGCAATCTCGCCGCGACCGCCGAGACCTATGCGAGCCAGGTGCTCGGCATCCGCGAAAGCGACGTCTGCCTGTCCGCGGCAAAACTGTTCTTCGCCTATGGCCTCGGCAACGCGCTGACCTTCCCGCTCTCGGTCGGCGCCACCACGATCCTCAATTCCGAGCGGCCGACACCGTCTCTGATGTTCAAGCTGCTCAACCGCTACAACCCGACCATCTTCTACGGCGTGCCGACCTTGTTCGCCGCAATGCTGCACGACGAATCGCTGCGCCACGAAAAGGCGGGCTCCGCCTTGCGCATCTGCACTTCGGCCGGCGAGGCGCTGCCGGAATCCGTCGGCAATGCCTGGAAGGCGCGCTTCGGCGTCGACATTCTCGACGGCGTCGGTTCGACCGAACTCTTGCACATCTTTCTGTCGAATGCGCCCGGCGACATCAAATACGGCTCCTCGGGCCGCCCGGTGCCGGGCTATCAGGTGCGCCTCGTCAACGATGCCGGGCAGGACGTGCCGGACGGCGAGGTCGGCGAGATGCTGGTGCACGCGCCGTCGGCCGGCGAGGGTTACTGGAATCAGCGCCACAAGACCCGCACCACTTTCGAGGGTTATTGGACGCGCACCGGCGACAAATACGTCCGCGATGCCGACGGACGCTACACCTTCTGCGGCCGCTCCGACGACATGTTCAAGGTCTCCGGCATCTGGGTGTCGCCGTTCGAAGTCGAAAGCGCGCTGATCACGCATCCTTCGGTGCTGGAAGCCGCCGTCGTGCCCGACGCCGATCCCGAAGGGTTGTTGAAGCCCAAGGCCTATGTCGTGCTGCGTCCGAGCGTCGACCGTTCGACCCTGCACGATCAGCTGAAGGAGCACGTCAAGCAGAAGATCGGCCCGTGGAAATACCCGCGCTGGATCGAGGTGGTGGACAGCCTGCCGAAAACCGCAACCGGCAAGATCCAGCGCTTCAAGCTGCGCGAGGGGGCTAATTAGTCGTTGGCCTTCCCCTTAGTCGTTGGCCCAACTGACAATGTTCGTCATGGCCGGGCTTGACCCCGCCATCCATCCCGCTGCGACGTAGAAAGACGTGGATGCCCGGGTCAAGCCCGGGCATGACGAAGGAGAGAGTGACCCGTGCAGCTTTCATCGAACGGCTTCCTCACCATCGACTCCTCCGAACTCGAATATCGCCTCATCGGTCCGCAGCCCTCTCGCGCTCCGTGCATCGTGCTGCTGCATGAAGGCCTCGGCTCGGTCGGGCTATGGGGCGATTTCGCCGACAAGCTCCAGGCCGCGACCGGCGCATCGGTGTTCGTCTATTCGCGTGCTGGCTACGGCGCCTCCAGCCCCGTCGCTCTGCCGCGCCCGCTCGACTACATGCAGCGCGAGGCGCGCGATGTGCTGCCGAAACTGCTCGATCAAATCGGCTTCCAACGCGGTCTCCTCGTCGGCCATTCTGATGGCGCCTCGATCGCGGCGATCTATGCCGGCAGCCATGCCGATCACCGCCTCGACGGCATCGTGCTGATCGCGCCGCACGTCATCGTCGAGGACGTTTCGGTCACGTCGATCGCAGCGATCAAGACCGCGTACGAGACCACCGACCTGCGCGCCAAGCTGTCGCGCTGGCACAAGGACGTCGACAACGCGTTCCATGGCTGGAACGGCGCCTGGCTCGATCCGGCGTTCCGGGCCTGGGACATCACCGGCGAACTCGCCTACATCCGCGTTCCCGTCACTGTCATCCAGGGCGTCGACGACCAGTACGGCACCGTCCGCCAAGTCGAGATCATCCAGGAGGAGTGCTACTGCCCGGTCGAGGTGACGATGCTGCCCAGGACCGGCCATTCGCCGCATCGCGAGGCGCCCGAGGCCACCTTGCGCGTCATCGCCGAGTTCGCGGCGGCCACTTTGCCGAGCCCGGCATCACAAACATGAAATAAAATGCATGTTTCGGCTTTTTACCGTAGACGTCAGCCAGAACATGCATTATTTTACATCTCAACGATAAGCACTCCAACGAAGGGTGACTCATGGCCGGGGAAGACCGCGTACTCGCGGGAGGCAAGACGTTCATCGATTTTCAGACCGATCCCTCCCGCTACAAGCATTGGAAGCTTTCGATCGACGGCGACGTGGCGACGCTCGCCATGGACGTCGACGAGAATGGCGGCCTGTTCGAGGGCTACCAGCTCAAGCTCAATTCCTATGATCTCGGCGTCGACATCGAGCTCGCGGATGCCGTGCAGCGGCTGCGCTTCGAGCACCCCGAGGTCAGGGTCGTGGTGCTGCGCTCGGCCAAGCCGCGCGTGTTCTGCGCCGGCGCCAACATCCGCATGCTGGCGGGCGCCACCCATGCCCACAAGGTGAACTTCTGCAAGTTCACCAACGAGACCCGCAACGGCTTCGAGGATTCGTCCGAGAATTCCGGCCAGCGCTTCATCACGGTCGTGAACGGCACCGCCGCCGGCGGTGGCTATGAGCTCGCACTCGCCACCGACCACATCATCCTCGCCGATGACGGCTCGTCCTCGGTGTCGCTGCCGGAGGTGCCGCTGCTGGCGGTGCTGCCGGGCACCGGCGGTCTCACCCGCGTCGTCGACAAGCGCAAGGTGCGCCGCGACCGTGCGGATGCGTTCTGCACGACGGAGGAGGGCGTCAAGGGCAAGCGCGCGGTGCAGTGGCGGCTGGTCGACGAGATCGCGCCGAACTCCAAGGTCGATGCCAAGGTCGCCGAGCGCGCCAAGGAGTTCGCCGCGGCGTCCAAGCGCAACGGCAGCGGCAAGGGCGTAGCACTCACGCCGCTCAAGCGCGTGATCGATGCGTCGAGCGTGCGCTACGGCTTCGTCAATGTCGACATCGACCGCGCCGCCCGCATCGCCACGCTGACGATCTCGGCGCCAGAAGCCGCGCCGCCGGCCGACATCGACGGCATGATCGGGCAGGGCGCCGCGTTCTGGCCGCTGCAGGTCGCGCGCGAGCTGGATGATGCCATCCTGCATCTGCGCATCAACGAGCTCGGCATCGCGATGCTCGTGTTCAAGTCGCAGGGCGAGAACTCCCAGGTCCTGGCCTACGACGCCTTCCTCGAAGCCAACAAGGCGCACTGGCTGGTCAACGAGATCAGGCATTATTGGAAGCGCGTGCTCAAGCGCATCGACGTGACATCGCGCACGCTGGTGACCCTGGTCGAGCCCGGCTCCTGCTTCGCCGGCACCTTGGCCGAACTCGTGTTCGCCTCGGACCGCTCCTACATGCTGATCGGCACCATCCAGGGCGACAACCGTCCCGCGCCGGCGATCGAATTGTCGGCGATGAACTTCGGTCCCTATCCGATGAGCCACGGCCTGACCCGGCTGCAGTCGCGCTTCCTCGACGATCCCAACGGCCTGGAGCGCGTGCACGAGCAGGTCGGCAAGCGGCTCGAGGCCGATGAAGCCGAGGAGCTCGGCCTGGTCACCTTCGCGCTGGACGACATCGACTGGGAGGACGAGATCCGCGTCTTCCTCGAGGAGCGCGCCAGCTTCTCTCCCGACAGCCTCACCGGCTTAGAGGCTAATCTGCGCTTCGCCGGTCCCGAGACGATGGAATCGAAGATCTTCGCCCGCCTCACCGCCTGGCAGAACTGGATCTTCCAGCGCCCCAACGCGGTCGGCGAGGAAGGCGCACTCCGGCGCTACGGCACCGGCGAGCGGCCGCAATACGACATGACGAGAGTGTAAGGGAGCGAATAGCGAGTGGCGAATAGCGAATAGGAGGACGTCACGATCCCTATTCGCTACTCGCCATTCGCTACTCGCCTCCAACGGATAGAAGCCCCCGGGAGGTCTCCATGAACATGAACATCATGAACGTCGACTACTCGACCAAGATTCCCAACAACGTGAATCTCGCCGAGGACCGCCAGGTCCTGAAGGCGCTGGAAGGCTGGCATCCCGGCTATGTCGACTGGTGGAACGACATGGGCCCGGAGGGCTTCCAGCAGTCGCTGGTGTATCTGCGCACGGCCTATTCGGTCGATCCGCGCGGCTGGGCCAAGTTCGACTACGTGAAGATGCCGGACTATCGCTGGGGCATTCTCCTTGCTCCGCAGGAAGAAGACCGCAAGATCCCGTTCGGCGAGCACTACGGCGAGCCGGCGTGGCAGGAGGTCCCCGGTGAATACCGCGCGCTGATGCGCCGCCTGATCGTGATCCAGGGCGATACCGAGCCGGCCTCGGTCGAACAGCAGCGCCACCTCGGCAAGACCGCGCCGTCGCTCTACGACATGCGCAACCTGTTCCAGGTCAATGTCGAGGAGGGCCGTCACCTCTGGGCGATGGTCTATCTGCTGCAGAAATATTTCGGCCGCGACGGCCGCGAGGAGGCCGACGAGTTGTTGCGCCGCCGTTCGGGCGATGCGGATTCCCCGCGCATGCTCGGCGCGTTCAACGAGAAGACGCCGGACTGGCTGTCGTTCTTCATGTTCACCTACTTCACCGACCGCGACGGCAAGATGCAGCTGCACTCGCTGGCGCAGTCCGGCTTCGATCCGCTGTCGCGCACCTGCCGCTTCATGCTGACCGAAGAGGCGCACCACATGTTCGTCGGCGAGACCGGCGTCGGCCGCGTCATCCAGCGCACGGTCGATGCGATGCGTGAAGCCGGCATCGACGATCCCACGGATATCGCCAAGGTGCGCGCGCTCGGCGTGATCGATCTGCCGACCATCCAGAAAAAGCTGAACCTGCACTACACGCTGTCGCTCGATCTGTTCGGCTCGGAAGTCTCGACCAACGCGGCGAACGCCTTCAACGCCGGCATCAAGGGCCGCTATCACGAGACCCAGATTCAGGACGACCACCAGCTCAAGAATTCGACCTATCCGGTGCTCAAGCTGGTCGACGGCGAGATCAAGCGGGTCGACGAGCCGGCGCTGACCGCGCTCAACATGCGCCTGCGCGACGACTACTCGCAGGATTGCATCAAGGGCCTGCTGCGCTGGAACAAGATCATCAGCACGGCCGGCTACGAGTTCCAGCTCAAGCTGCCGCACACGGCCTTCCACCGCGCCATCGGCGAGTTCAAGGATGTCCAGGCCACGCCGGACGGCATCCTGATCGACGAGGCCACGTGGCAGAAGCGCAAGGGCGACTGGCTGCCCTCGACCGATGACGGCGCCTATATCGCCTCGCTGATGAAGCCCGTCACCGAAATCGGCGAATACGCCTCCTGGATCGCGCCCCCGAAGGTCGGCATCGACAACAAGCCGGGCGACTTCGAATACGTGAAGATCGAGACTTGATGAGAGGCGAATAGGGAGTTGCGAGTAGCGAATAGGCTGGCAGCCTATTCGCTATTCGCTATTCGCTATTCGCTATTCGCTATTCGCTATTCGCTATTCGCTATTCGCTATTCGCTATTCGCTACTCGCTATTCGCCATAAGTCAGCTCCAAGCGCCGGCCTCTCCAAACCTCTCCCCGCCCTTCGCGGGGAGAGGTCGGATTGCGCAGCAATCCGGGTGAGGGGCATGGCACATACGCGGCTCAGGCCTCAAATACATCGGACGGGCACGACGGCGTCGCTCAACGCGAGCAGCTGAGCTCTGACGGCTACGCTGCAGATCAGAGGCATCTCCCGTGTGGCTGCCCCTCACCCCAACCCTCTCCCCGTGAAGAACGGGGAGAGGGAGCGCACCGTTCGTGTTGTGAATCCGCTGCCTCAGCTATCCCAGCCTGCGCCCGGAATGCCGGGGTTCGCGTAGACGATGCCGCCGTCCACCGCGATCGTGTTGCCGACCACGTAGTCGCCGGCACGCGAGGCCAGGAAGATCGCCGTGCCCGCCATGTCCTCATCCGTGCCGACGCGACCTGCCGGCACGCGTGCGGCGACCTCGTCGGCGTTGTCGCGGGCGGCCTTGTTCATGTCGGACTTGAACGGCCCCGGCGCGATCGCGGTGACGACGATGTGGTCCTTGATCAGCTTCGCCGCCATCCGCCGCGTCAGGTGGATCAGCCCCGATTTGCTGGCCGCATAAGAATAGGTCTCGAGCGGATTGACGAAGATGCCGTCGATCGAGGCGATGTTGATCACCTTCGCCGGACGAACGGCGCTCGCCGCCGCGCGCAGCGGCGTGGCCAGCGCCTTGGTCAGGAAGAACGGCGTCTTGAGGTTGAGGTTCATCACCTTGTCCCAGCCGCTCTCCGGAAATTCATCGAACTCGGCGCCCCACGCCGCGCCGGCATTGTTGACGAGGATGTCGAGCTTCGGCTCGCGCTTCTTGATCTCGGCCGCCAGCATGTCGATGCCGGCCATCGTCGAGATGTCGATCGGCAGCGCGATGCACTCGCCGCCATATTCCGCGGTCAGGGCCTTGGCGGTCTCCTCGCAAGGCCCAGCCTTGCGCGCGGTGATGTAGACCCGCGCCGCGCCCTGCGCGAGCAGGCCGGACGCGATCATCCTGCCGATGCCGCGCGAGCCGCCGGTGACCAGCGCGATGCGGCCGTCGAGCGAGAACAGATTCTTGAGCATGATGCCTCCCTTTGCTTGTTGGCTGCGCTTGTGGGCGGGACGGGTCGGCACTGTCAAGTGAGACGCAGTCGCACGAATTTGCCGCAATCCGTCCGGGGGAGATGCTGGCTTGGCTATGCCGCGTCGATGCGGCGGAAGCCGTTCCACATGGCGGTGGCGGCGCCGGACGTCAGCACCGGCAGCACGCGGGCGTCCTGGTAGTGCCCGTTCAGCGAGACCCGCGACAAGGCGGTGAGATGATCGGCGCTTTCGGCGAACACCATGCCGGGGCGGGTGGTGACCGCCGTCTTGTAGCCGCTCGCGGCGGCCAGCACGAATTCGCGCTGGGATGCGGCGGCGCGGTCGCCATAGGGATAGGCCATGTGCAGCACCGGCCGCTGCAACTCGGTCTCGATCCGCGTGCGGCTTTCGGTGATCTCGACGCGGGCCGTCTCCTCGGTCTGCTTGGCGAGATTGCAGTGGCTGATCGAATGCGCGCCGATCGTGATCAGCGGCTCCGCCGACAGCGCCCGCAACTCATCCCAGCTCATGCAGAGCTCGCGACAGATCGCCTCCTCGTCGACACCGTGCCGGGTACACAGCGCGGTGATCTCCCGCCGGATGTCGTGCTCGCCCGGCAGCGAGCGCAACCAGTCGTGCAGGCGCTGGAACGCCACGCATTTGGCGGTGGGCGTCGACGCGTCGAGCCGCAACGCGAGGCCGCCGATCGCGACCTCGATGATGTCAGCCTTTGCCACGACCCTCTCCAGCGTGACCCACCACAGCCGTCCCTGGCCTGCGGCGAAGTCGCTGGTGACGTAGATCGTGAACGGCGCATCGAACTCGCGCATCACCGGCAGTGCAAAGTCGCGATTGTTGCGATAGCCGTCATCGAAGGTGAAGCAGGCGAAGCGGCGCGAGAAGTCGCGCGCCACCAGCCGCCGGTGCATTTCGTCGAGGGTGACGATCTCGATGTCATGGTCGCGCAGATGCGACAGCATCTCGCGCAGAAACTCCGGCGTGACCTCGAGATGACAATTGGGTTGGAATTCGGCGCTCGAACGCGGCCGGACGTGGTGCAGGGTATAGATGGCGCCGACGCCCGAGAAGATCGGGCGCAGCCAGACATGCGCGCCGCTCAAATACAGCGCTTCCAGGCCGGCCCGAATAAAGGTTTTGCGAAATCGCCTCATCTGAACTATGCGGCCCGGTGAGTGTCGGGACAAGATTACCGACAAATCGCTGAAGAAAACCTTAGCCCGGACGTCGCAGGATACCGGAAAGCGCGTCGCATTTCCGGTTTGACAGGCATGCAAGGGTTTGTTTTCTCTCTGCTTCCTCGATGCGACGGATGACGAATGCGCGGACTTTTCAGGTGGAGCGGAAAATGGTGGCCCGGCGTCATCCCGCTCGTCGTGCTTTGGGGCTTCGCGGCCTGGACCAGCACCGTTCCCTTGGAAAGTGACCTCGCCAGCCGCAGTTCGGCGGCGCTCAAGGCCGCCGTGCTCGACAGGACCAGCGTCACGGTCGACGGCCGCGACGTCTATCTGCGCGCCAATGCCTTCTCCGAGACCGGGCGGCGTGACGCGGTGGCTGCGGTCGACGCCGTCCCCGGCGTGCGTCTGGTCAACGACGAGACCCGGCTGGTGCCCGAGGCAAAGCCATTCGTGTGGTCCGCCGAGCGCGATGTCGTGCGCGTGACGTTGGGCGGCAACGCGCCGCTGCCGGCGCTCAAGGGCAAGCTCGTGGAGGCGACGCGCGCGGCGCTGCAGGGCGTCGAGGTTGCGGACCAGATGGGTCTGGCGCGCGGCGCGCCGCCGCGGTTCGAGGACGCGGCGCTGCTGCTGATCGGCCAGATCGGCAAGCTGAAGGACGGCAAGTTCACGATCTCCGACAGCGACGTGTCGCTTTCGGGCATGGCCCGCGAGCTTGGCGGGCGCGAAGCCGTCGCCGTGGCGCTCGCCAAACTGCCCGAGGGATTCAAGGTTGCCAGCAACGAGGTCAAGGCGCCGCCTTACGTCTTCCAGGCCTACAAGGACCCGGTCGCGGTCACCGTGACCTTGTCGGGCAACGTCCCCGACGAGAACATCCATGCCGTCGTGGTTGGCTCGTCGTCGCGCAAATTCTTCAGCGAGAAGGTCGTCGACAACCTCAAGAACAGCATCGGCGCGCCGTCGAACTTCGTCAACGCGGTGGTGCCGGCGCTCGGCGCTTTGTCGCGCCTGTCGACGGGCACGCTCGTGGTCTCCGATCGCGACATCAAGATTTCCGGCGACGCCCTGTATGACGCCGCCGCCCAGCAGATCCGCACCGGGCTCAGCAAGGACGTGCCGCAGGGCTGGCAGGTGAAGGCCGACATCACGGTCAAGCCGGCCGCTGCTCCGGTCGATCCGACCGTCTGCCAGCAGCTGTTCGCCGAACTGCTCGGCAAGGCCAAGATCCGCTTCGAGACCGGGCGCAGCGACCTCGACCGGGATTCCACCGGGCTGCTCGATCGTCTGGTCGAGATCGCCTTCCGCTGTCCGGCGGCCAATGTCGAGATCATCGGCCACACCGACGCCGAGGGCGACTCTGCCGCCAACCAGGTGCTGTCGCAGAAGCGCGCCCAGGCGGTGGTGGACTATCTGACCAAGGCCGGGCTGCCGGCGGACCGCTTTTCCGCGATCGGTTACGGCAGCACCCAGCCGATCGCATCGAACGATACCGGCGACGGCCGCGCGCAGAACCGGCGCATCGAATTCGTGGTGAGGTAACGGAATGGCCTATCTGGTTGCCTTCCATTGGGGCTGGCTGGCCGGCGCCTTCGGCATCGGGCTCGGCATGGGCTGGGTCGCCGTGGTGCATCGCGCTCCCGGGGTGTCGCGCCTGGTGATGCTGCTGCTGGCCGCGCTCGCCGCCACCCTCGTCGGGCTGGCCATCGCCTGCCTGATCCCCGGCCGCGCCGGCTACTGGCTCGAGTTGCTGCTGATCCTGTTCGTGCCCTATCTGGTCGGCTGCGCCATCGGCACCTGGTTGCGGGCCCTGGTCGTGATCCGCAGCATGCGGATGAAGTCGGCCGCCTGAGCCCCGGCACGATCCGGACTGCTCGCTGCGCCGCACCATGGCCGCCCTCGACTCCGTGCGGAGACACGAAGGTTTGACGAGCGGCGAGCCTGTCAAAGCGGCAGAGCGCAATTATCGTTGAGCCATGGCCCATCATCGCCGCCGCAGGCCGGGCGACCGGCGCTCCTCACCGAAGTTTAACCCGGGATCCGCAGTGTGGCCGGCGCCGCAGGATTGCCCGATATGCGGCAAAACGGTGCATCGCATTTTCGCGAAGCCTGTTAAGTATAGCCCGGTGGTTGGTTCTGTTCACACGGCCCGTGTTTCCCAATGCACCGAAACGCGCTACCAGGGCGTTGTATGTGCAGACGATGTGCGGCGGCCTCCGGGGCGCCGTGCCGAGCCCGGTCATCGTGTTGTCGTCACGGGTAGAGGTGTAGATGCTTGAAGCCATACGCAGAG
Organism: Bradyrhizobium sp. HKCCYLS20291; assembly: GCF_051167715.1. Taxonomy (NCBI): domain Bacteria; kingdom Pseudomonadati; phylum Pseudomonadota; class Alphaproteobacteria; order Hyphomicrobiales; family Nitrobacteraceae; genus Bradyrhizobium; species Bradyrhizobium sp. HKCCYLS20291. The sequence continues at coordinate 232,679 of NZ_JBNPTO010000003.1, forward strand.
CGGCCACGTTCCTGCGCGAGAAGCAAGTCCTGCACAAGCTCGGCGTGCTGATCAGCATCGCTGTCATCGCGATCGCCTGCTACGTCCTCTATCACATGCTGCGTGGCATCGACACCTACGAGGTGCTCGAGGCGATCAAGAGCACCGAGCCGCACCAGATCGCGCTCGCGGCGCTGTTCGTCACTGCCGGCTATTTCACGCTGACGTTCTACGATCTGTTCGCCGTTCGCACGATCGGCCACGACCATGTGCCGTATCGCATCAACGCGCTGGCGGCGTTCACCAGCTATTCGATCGGCCATAATGTCGGCGCCAGCGTCTTCACCGGCGGCGCCGTGCGCTACCGGATCTATTCGGCACATGGGCTGAACGCGATCGACGTCGCCAAGATCTGCTTCCTCGCCGGCCTGACGTTCTGGCTCGGCAACGCCGCCGTGCTCGGCCTCGGCATCAGCTATCACCCGGAGGCCGCCGCCGCGATCGACCAGTTGCCGCCCTGGGTCAACCGCATGGCCGCGATCGCGCTTCTGGTCGGGCTGATGGGCTATGTCGCATGGGTCTGGACCAAGCCGCGCATGGTCGGCCGCGGGCCGTGGACCGTGGTGTTGCCGGGCGGCCCGCTGACCCTGCTGCAGATCGCGATCGGCATCGTCGATCTCGGCTTCTGCGCGCTCGCGATGTACGTGCTGGTGCCGGACGAGCCCAATCTCGGCTTCGTCGTGGTCGCCGTGATCTTCGTTTCGGCGACCTTGCTTGGCTTCGCCAGCCATTCCCCCGGCGGGCTCGGCGTGTTCGATGCCGCCATGCTGGTCGGTCTCTGGCAGATGGACCGCGAGGAGCTGCTGGCCGGAATGCTGCTGTTCCGGATGCTGTATTATTTGGCGCCGTTCCTCATTTCTGTAATCCTGCTGACGTTTCGGGAGGTCATCATCAGCGCCAGGTCGAAACGGCTGCGCCAGGCGGCGCTCAGCCTCGACCCGAGCCCTCCGCCCGAGGCCGCTTATGTGAGAAAGCGCAGCGATTCCGGTGCCTGACGCCATGGGAGACGAATAAGGACGCGATGGCTCTCGACGCTCCCTCCCATTCTTCCCCGACCATCTTCACCCCCTGGCCGGACCGGCTGCGCCACGCTGCGATCATCCTGCTGGCCGCAGCCATCGCGCTCGGCGGCCTGGTGCTGCTCGACGAGCTGCTGCCGATGCGGGCGCTCGCGGTCTTTCTGTGCATCGCGGGGGCGGCCCTGGTGCCCTGGCGGCTGCACAGCGCCGTCACCAAGCGCGAGGAGGAGCGCCACGCCAATCCGGTCGAAGCCCCCGCGGTCAGCGCCGTGGTCGCCGGCATTCCCGTTCCCGCCGTGCTGCTCGACCGCGCCGGGCGTGTGATCCATCTCAACGCCGCGGCGGCGCAGCTCGCGCCCGCGCTGCGCAAGGGCGAACTCGCCCAGTTCGCGCTGCGCACGCCGGAGATCATCACCGCGCTGCGCGAGGCGATCGCCTCGACTGACATCAGGCGCGCGACCTATCACGATCACGTCCCGGTCGATCGCTGGACCGAGCTCATCGTCACCCCGGTGCCGGTGCCGACCGCCTTCGGCGGCGCCGACAAGTGCATGCTGATGACCTTCCACGACCTGACGCCGCTGCGCCGGGCCGAGGAGATGCGCGCCGACTTCGTCGCCAATGCCAGCCATGAGTTGCGCACGCCGCTGGCGGCGCTGTCCGGCTTCATCGACACGCTGCAGGGCCCGGCCAAGGACGACGCCAAGGCGCGCGAGCGCTTCCTCGGCATCATGCACGCCCAGGCGACGCGGATGGCGCGGCTGATCGACGACCTGCTGTCGCTGTCGCGGGTCGAGCTGTCGGCGCATGTGCAGCCCCACACCATGGTCGATGTCGTCGCCATCATCCGTCAGGTCACCGATGGCCTGGAGGCGTTGGCGCGCGAGCGCCAGGTGGTGATCGAGACCAGCCTGCCGGAGGCGCAGGTCGCGATCGCCGGCGATCGCGAGGAGCTCTTGCGCGTGTTCGAGAACCTGATCGAGAACGCGCTGAAATACGGCGCCTCGGGCGGCCGCGTGCTGGTGTCGCTGGAGCAGGCCATCTCGGGCGAGGGCACGCCAGAGGTCCGCGTCAAGGTGCGCGATTTCGGCCCGGGCATCGCGCCCGAACATCTGCCGCGCCTCACCGAGCGCTTCTATCGTGTCGATGTCGGTGACAGCCGCGCACAGGGCGGCACCGGGCTCGGCCTGTCGCTGGTCAAGCACATCCTCAACCGCCATCGCGGCCGGCTCCTGATCGAGAGCGTGCCGCGCAACGGCGCGGCGTTCACCGCCTGCTTCCCGCAGGCGCGAACGGCGCGCTGATCCTGACGGCACCACGCAAAAGGCCCGGCGCAGGCCGGGCCATCCTCGTCAGTTGTGAGTTGATGTGCGAGCCATTCTTAAGGCCTCGCTCATGGCCTCGCGGCCGCGCGCTCAGCGCGTCGGCGACTTCGCCGGCTGGCGGCGACGGTCGGCCGCGGGCTGATAGGCGACGCGCGAATGCTGCGCGCAATAGGGCAGGCCGGCGAGCGCCTTGCCGCCGCAGAAGAAGAAGTCCGGGCTGGAGGGATCGCCCACCGGCCAATGGCAGGTCGCCTCGTTGAGCTCCAGCAGCGACAGCCGCTGGTTCATCGGCACGACGTTGTCGAATGCAACTGGATCGGGCTCCGCCTCGACTTCGAAAACCTGTGCGAGCGCGGTGTTGCCGCGCGCCACCGGGCGCGCCACCCGCATCATCGGCTGGACAGGGCGGGCCGCCTTGCGCTGGCGAGGTGCTGCGGTCGCCGGGCTCTTGGCGCGGCCGGACAGTCCCAGCCGGTGCACCTTGCCGATCACGGCGTTGCGCGTCACGTTTCCGAGTTCCGCGGCGATCTGGCTGGCCGAGAGACCGGCTTCCCAGAGTTTTTTCAGTTGCTCGACGCGATCGTCGGACCAGGTCAATACCGTCATCGAACCTTTCCCTTCGCGTTGCGCCGGCCAATTCTGGGACGGCGCTGCGATCTTTGTCTCAAGAATATCCCTGACGGCAGAATCCCTTATCCCTCGCCGGGCGCGCGTGAAGCGCCCGGACGTTAACGCGAACGAGGAAACTCAAAGAGGGATCAGAACTGCCGCACGAGATGTCGTACTCGACGCTGAAAACGCTACAATATGGCGTGACTCTCGCGCAAGAGTCGGTAACCACCGTCCACACATTCCGGGGTTCCGTGTTCCGCATCTGAGCCGTGTCGGATGTCCGCAATCCCACGGCCGGCGCGGTCGCCGATCAGTCGACGCGTAGTTGACTCCGAGCGCCGCCCGCATACAATAGGTGCACGTGCCGCCTTGAAAAGGCGGCACATTTTGTTTTCCAGGGTGGGGTTCCTGATGCGCGATGGCGCCTGAAGGCGCGTGTCTCGGCCAGCCCGTCAGCTGATGTGATCGCCATGACCACTGTTGCCGCTACGCATCTCCTCCCCGTATTCGCCCGGGTCGATCTGGCGTTCGAGCGCGGCGAGGGCGCATGGCTGATCGCGACCAATGGCGATCGTTATCTCGACTTCACCTCCGGCGTCGCGGTCAATTCGCTCGGCCATGCGCATCCGCATCTGGTCAAGGCGCTGCAGGAGCAGGCGACCAAGCTGTGGCACATGTCGAACCTGTTCAAGAGTCCGGACGGTGAACGTCTGGCCACCAGGCTGTGTGATCAGAGCTTTGCCGACTACGTGTTCTTCGCCAACTCCGGCGCCGAGGCGATGGAAGGCGCGATCAAGATCACGCGCAAATATCACGCCGCCAAGGGCCATCCGGAACGCTACCGTATCATCACGTTCGAAGGCGCGTTCCATGGCCGCACGCTGGCGACGCTCGCCGCGACCGGTTCCGCCAAATATCTCGACGGCTTCGGGCCGCCGATGGACGGCTTCGACCAGGTTCCGTTCGGCGACATCGAGGCGGTGAAGAAGGCGATCGGTCCGCACACCGCCGGCATCCTGGTCGAGCCGGTGCAAGGCGAGGGCGGTGTGCGCACCGCTCCGCTCCCGTTCTACAAGGCGCTGCGGCAGCTCTGCGACGACAACGGCCTCTTGCTCGTTATCGACGAGGTGCAGACCGGCATGGGCCGCACCGGCGATCTGTTCGCGCATCGCTGGCTCGGTGTGACACCTGATGTCATGTCGCTCGCCAAGGCGCTGGGCGGCGGCTTTCCGATCGGCGCAGTGCTCGCGACGGCAGAGGCGGCTTCGGGCATGACCCCGGGCTCACACGGCTCGACCTTCGGCGGCAATCCGCTCGCGGTATCCGCGGCCAACGCCGTGCTCGACGTGATGCTGGCGCCAGGCTTCTTCGATCACGTCCGCAAGATGTCGCTGCTGCTCAAGCAGAAGCTCGCCTCCGTCGTAGACCGTCATCCCGACATCATCTCCGAGGTGCGCGGCGAGGGCCTGCTGGTCGGCATCAAGGCGGTGGTGCCGTCGGGCGACCTGGTGGCGACGCTGCGCGATCAGAAGCTCCTGACGGTCGGCGCCGGCGACAACGTGGTGCGCTTCCTGCCGCCGCTGATCGTCAATGAATCCGAAATCGAACAGTCGGTCGAGATGCTCGAGCGCGCCTGCACGGCGCTGTCGAGTTCTGCGAAGCAGGCGGCCGCATCATGAGCAAGACCATGGCCAACACGCCGCGTCACTTCCTCGATCTCACCGAGATGCCGGTCGAGGAGCTGCGCAACATGCTGGCGCTGTCCAGCAGGATGAAGAAGACGCTGAAGTCCAACGAGCCCGCGAGAAAGCCGCTCGAGGGCAAGGTGCTGGCGATGATCTTCGACAAGCCGTCGACGCGCACCCGCGTGTCGTTCGACGTCGGCATGCGCCAGCTCGGCGGCGAGGCGATCATGCTGACCGGCACCGAGATGCAGCTCGGCCGCGGCGAGACCATCGCCGACACCGCGCGCGTGCTGTCGCGCTACGTCGATGCGATCATGATCCGCATCCTCAGCCACGAGGCGCTGCTGGAGCTCGCCGCGCACGCCACCGTGCCGGTCATCAACGGCCTGACGCGCCGTTCGCATCCCTGCCAGGTGATGGCCGACGTGATGACCTTCGAGGAGCATCGCGGCTCGATCGAGGGCCGCACCGTGGCCTGGACCGGCGACGACAACAACGTGCTGGCGTCCTGGGCGCATGCCGCCGAGCGCTTCAAGTTCAGGCTGAACGTGGCGACGCCGCCGCAGCTGTCGCCGGGCAAGCCGATGAAGGACTTCATCCGCGCCACCAAGGCCGACATCCATCTGAGCCACGACCCCGAGGTCGCCGTCGCCAACGCCGACTGCGTTGTCACCGACACCTGGGTCTCGATGGGCGACAAGGACGGCGAGCACCGCCACAATTTGCTCAAGCCCTATCAGGTCAATGCCAAGCTGATGTCCTTGGCGAAGCCGGAAGCCCTCTTCATGCACTGCCTCCCCGCCCACCGCGGCGAGGAGGTCACCGACGACGTCATCGACGGCCCGCAGTCCGTCGTCTTCGACGAAGCCGAAAACCGCCTGCACGCCCAGAAGGGCATCCTGGCGTGGTGCTTCGGGGAGCGGGCGTAGGACTCGGTGGCGCCACCTCGTCGGTGTCGTCCCGGCCTTGAGCCGGGACCCATACCGCGTGATCGAACTGATTTGCAGCGGTGACTGTTGCTCTGCTTAGTTGGAAGATCGTGGTTCGTCGGTGCGGCTTAGCGTCGGATATCAGACGAGCGACGACCACCAACGTCCCTTGATAGCATCCGCGGTATGGGTCCCGGCTCAAGGCCGGGACGACAGCCGGGGGATGCCCTTCCATTCGTCCCAATAGACCCCAAATACGCCCCATGACAGCCAATCCCCCCGACACCAACATCAACCTCGACACCAGCCGCGCGCCGTCGGCCGTGCCGGTCGACGATGCCGTGCTGCCGTTCGAGGTCGCGGCGCTCGATCTGCGCGGGCGGCTCACCCGCATGGGACCGGCGCTCGACGACATTCTCACCAAGCACGCTTATCCCGCGCCCGTGGGCAAGCTGCTCGGCGAGGCGATCGTGCTGACGACCTTGCTCGGCTCGTCGCTGAAGTTCGACGGCCGCTTCATCCTGCAGACCCAGACCGACGGTCCGGTGTCGTTCCTGGTGGTCGACTTCCAGGCGCCCGACCGGCTGCGCGCCTATGCGCGCTACGACGAGGCGCGTCTCGGCGAGGCCAAGGACTCCGGTGCCCTGCTCGGCAAGGGCCATCTCGCGATGACCATCGACCAGGGCCAGGACATGAGCCGCTACCAGGGTCTGGTGGCGCTCACTGGCGGCAGCCTGGAGGAGGCGGCGCACGAATACTTCCTGCGCTCCGAGCAGATCCCGACCCGCGTCCGTCTCGCCGTCGGCGAGGAGTGGAGCGGCGGCAAGCACCGCTGGCGCGCCGGCGGCCTGCTGGCGCAATTCCTGCCGCAGGCGCCGGAGCGCCTGCGCCAGGCCGACCTGCATCCCGGCGATGCGCCGGAGGGCACCGAGCTGCACGAGGTCGAGGAGGACGAAGCCTGGGTCGAGGGCCAGTCGCTGGTCGCCACCATCGAGGATATCGAACTGATCGATCCGGCGCTGTCGGGCGAGCGGCTGCTGTATCGCCTGTTCCACGAACGCGGCGTCCGCGTCTTCGACCTCGTCCCGCTGCAGGCGCGCTGCTCCTGCTCGCGCGACGCCGTCGCCAACATGCTGAAGAGCTTCTCGTCTCAGGACCGCGCCGACATGGTCAAGGACGACAAGGTCGTCGTGACTTGTGAGTTCTGCTCTTCGGTCTATCAGTTCACCCCGCACGAGGCAGGCGTGACGGAGAACTGAGCTTCGGCGCGAGCTTTGCAGGCTCCAAGCATGGCAGACTAAGTTGGTTCAGCCAGCTGCGCTGTTCGATACAGCGCCCTCTCCCCCTGTGGGAGAGGGCATCTCCGGCCTCTCCGCGAGTTCGATTGGGTGAGGGGTTGTCTCTCCAGGAAAGGTGCTCGTGGAAGCAACCCCTCACCGGACCGCGTTTGCTGCGCTGTCCTACATGCCCTCTCCCACAAGGGGAGAGGGCGCAATCACTGGCATTGCGCGCTAATGCATCATGAGCGAAAAACTGTCGTCGTCATTAGCTATCGCTGCAAGGTCCTCAGTCCGTAGGGTGGGCAAAGCGATGACGTGCGCCCGCAGGGCGCAGGGCGTCGCGTGCCCACCATGGCGAGCAGTGGTTGCGGGCGGTGGGCACGGCGCTGTACATCTCGTGTCTGGGTGCGACCTTCCAGGCGCCTTTGCCCACCCTACGGTTTCCGGCGCCATCGCTATTAGTTGATCTGAGAGCCGTTGCCGCGCCCGACCGCCTTGCCCGTCGCGCTAATCTGTCGCAGCAACAAATCGCTTGTGCCGTCGGGCAAATCACTGGCACATTTCCGCGCGTCCTGTTGCCGCATGAGGGGCGTGTCGCGACCGTCACGAGACGTTGGCAGTGGGATGCGATGGGCGTGTGTCGACGCAGCGTGGTTTAGTCCGCGCCGACGAACGATCGATGCACGCACGGTCAAGTCGCGCGGTCCTGATATCCCGACGCTGATATCAAGCGGGTGTCGATGCCCTTGGGTGTCGCGCTCGTGATGGTGGCCAACAAGCCCGGCGCACCAGGGAGAACGCGAAGCAGCCGTTAAAACCGTTGCGCAGGGAGGGCCGGGTCTGTCCGGCTGGACCTGTGGTACCTGCCGCCTGCATTTTTTTCTGCAGGCGGGCCACGGGCCTCAGCCGAGGCCCGGCCTTCCCTGCGCCCTCATGATCGAGAGGGCGGACGAACGGACATGGCTCGGGCGCGGGATGCGTCGCGAGAACGCGAAGCTGTGACGTCAGTAGGAGAGGGTCGTGCGACTCAAGCTGCCTCAGCAAAAATGGTGTCGTCCCGGCCTTGAGCCGGGACCCATAACCACAGGCGGCTGTGGTGAGACAAGATCGCCGCTCCAGCCATCGCCAAACGGGATCCTGTGGCTATGGGTCCCGGGTCGGCGCATCCGCCAACGCTGGCGCGTTGCCGGATGCTTGCCCGGGACGACAGCGGTGGAGGTCATCGACAGGCGCGGCGGGCCGAAAGAGTGAAAGACGAGAGCGGCATTCAACGAGCTGCACGCACGACCGCGCATCATTCGCACAAAATCCTCGCCCCGCTAGTTCAGCACCCGCTTGCCGCCATCCGGGCTGTCGAGCGAGAACGCCGGCACGGCGATGTCGAACTGTTCGCCGCTGGCGCTCTGCATCTGGTAGGAGCCCGACATGAAACCGGAGGAGGTGGTCAGCGGCACGCCGGAGGTGTATTCGAAGCGCTCGCCAGGGGCGAGCACCGGCTGCTCGCCGACCACGCCTTCGCCGCGCACTTCCTGCTGGCGGCCGACCCCATCGGTGATGATCCAATGGCGGCTGCGCAGCTGCACCGTCTCGTTGCCGGTGTTGGTGATGACGATCGTATAGGACCAGAACCAGCGGCCATCCGCGACCGACGACTTCTCAGGCAGGAAGTTCGGTTCGACGGTCACTTCGATGTGGCGAGTCACGGCGCGGTACATGGAGGCATTGTAGCGGAAAGCCGGACGGGAACCAATCGTAACGCCATCGTGCTTTCAACACAGTTCCAGATTATGGCACCAGAATCGCGGACTCTGTCGTCCGTCCGTCAGCGCGAGCCGTTGCCATGGTGCGAGGCGAGGTTCGCCGGTCGGGCCGGCAGCGTTCCGGGAGCCGTCGATCCGTCTTGCGTCACGCGATCGCTCCCAGCCGTCCGCCAACGCCGAAAAACTGGGCGCGACCCAGCTGACAAGTCCTTCATCGCTTGCGCAAAAACTGCGCAGCCCTACATTTCTCCTGCCGGGCCTGCGGGCTGGCAGCCTTGACGTGGTGCCCGATGACGTCGATTGCCGATCGCCTTGCCGGACCATCGGTCCCCGGAGCCACTGCCGCACCGGCTGCGGACAGCGCTGTGGCCGCGAGCGTCGCCGCGCCTGCCATTGCCGCTGCGCCGGCCGTCGCCTCTGCTCCGGCCATCACCGCGACGCCCGCGATCACCTTCCCGGCCGTCGGCGAGCGTGAGCTCCGGCTCGACCTGTTTCGCGGATTGGCGCTGTGGCTGATCTTCATCGATCACCTGCCGCCCAACCTGCTGACCTGGTTCACGATCCGCAACTACGGCTTCTCCGACGCCACCGAGATCTTCATCTTCATCTCAGGCTACACGGCGGCGTTCGTCTATGGACGGGCGATGCAGGACGCCGGCTTCATGATCGCTACCGCGCGCATCCTGCGCCGCGTCTGGCAGATCTACGTCGCCCACGTCTTCCTGTTCACGATCTTCCTCGCCGAGATCTCCTACGTCGCGACCAGCTTCGAGAACCCGCTCTACACCGAAGAGATGGGGATCATGGATTTCCTGAAGCAGCCGGACGTGACCATCGTGCAGGCGCTGATCCTGCGCTTCCGGCCCGTCAACATGGACGTGCTGCCGCTCTACATCGTGCTGATGCTGTTCCTGCCGCTGATCCTGGCGCTGATGCGCTGGCGCGCGGACCTGACGCTGGCGCTGTCGGTCGTTCTCTACGCGGTCACCTGGGAATTCGATCTTTATCTGTCGGCCTATCCGAACGGTTTCTGGGCCTTCAATCCGTTTGCCTGGCAGCTCTTGTTCGTTTTCGGCGCCTGGTGCGCGCTTGGCGGCGCCCGTCGCATGTCGCGCATCCTGAACTCGCCGATCACGCTCGGCCTCTGCGTGGCCTATCTGGTGGCGGCGTTCTGCGTCACCTTGACCTGGTACATCCCGCAACTCGGCCATCTGATGCCGCGGCAAATCGAGCAATGGATGTATCCGATCGACAAGACCGACCTTGACGTGTTGCGCTTCGCCCATTTCCTCGCACTCGCAGCACTCACCGTGCACTATCTGCCCAAGGATTGGCCGCCGCTGAAGTCGCGCTGGCTGCGCCCGTTGATTGTTTGCGGGCAACACTCGCTGGAGATCTTCTGTCTGGGCGTGTTTCTGGCGTTCGCGGGCCACTTCGTACTTGCCGAAGTGTCTGGCGGCGCCATGATGCACGCGATGATCAGCCTGTGCGGCATCCTCGCCATGTGGGGAGTTGCCTCGCTGATTTCGTGGTACAAGCGTGAGGCCGACAAGGGTGCAGCGCGAAAGGTGACGCGGAGCAACGCCGATATGGCGGGAGGGGGCTGATGAAGTCCGTCTCGTGGTTAAGGTTTGGTATCGCGGCGCTGGCGGCTTCGCTGGCGGTGGCCGCGCGCGCCGAAGACGCGCCGCAGAGCTGCGAGGTGCCGGCCTACCTGCTGACCACCGAGAGCCCGCTCCCGAAGGTTGCAGAAGCCGTCAAGAACGGCCGTACGCTCGATATTCTCGTGATCGGAAGCCGTTCGTCGGTGATCGTCAGCGCGTCCGACGCCAATGCCTATCCGGCCCGGCTGCAGGCCGCATTGAAGGACAAGCTGCCGACACTGACGGTCAACCTCAGCGTCGAGCTGCAACCGAAGAAGACGGCCGAGGAAATCTCGGGCAATCTTGTTAAACTGGTGGAAGGAAAAAGGCCTAATTTGGTCATCTGGCAAACCGGTACGGTCGACGCGATGCGGTCCATCGACCCTGATGAGTTCCGTCAGGCAGTCAATGACGGTGTCGCGACGCTGCAGGATGCGGGGGCTGATGTCGTCTTGGTGAACCTGCAATACAGCCCGCGGACGGAGACGCTGATCTCCGTGCCGCCCTACATCGACAACATGCGGGTGGTCGCGCAGCAGCGCGACGTCCCGTTGTTCGACCGCTTTGCCATCATGCGGCAATGGAACGAGCAGGGCGATTTCGACCTGTTCAATCCGACGCACGGGATCGAGCTGGCCAAGCAGGTTCACGATTGTCTCGGCCGGGCGCTGTCGAAGTTCATCATCGACGCAGCGCATCTCGGGCCGGCGCAGCAGAACTAGGATCCGTCTCGTTCATGACTACCAACTGTCGTCACCGCGTATCCAGGACAAGGGAGAGGCTGTCCGCGATTGCTGCCGTCGTGCTCGCCGTCGCGATCGGCGCGCCGATGGCGCATGCGCAGAGCGCAGCGCCGGCGGCTGAAGCGCAGGACGCCGATCACGCCTCGATCAGCGAGCTCCTCCGGCCGAGCATCGGTCATATCGTGGTTGCCCAGGCCGGCAGCCAGTCGCCCGGTCAGATCGCCGCCGTGCGCCCTGCGGCCAGCAATCCGCCGGCCACGCCGATCCAGCCGGCCACGCCGGAGGCGAGCGCACCCGCCGCAACTGCGCAGCCGGTCGCGGCGGTGCAGCCGCCGTCGCGGAGCATCACCGAGCGGGCCATCGACAAGGTCAAGCAGGTCGCCAAATCGGCTTCCGACATCTTCAACCGCGTGCCTTGCCTGCCGCCGAAGGGCGTGGCAAAGAAGAACTTCATCTCGCTGCCGCACGTCGCCAACAAGCTGGCCTCGGGCCTGCCGATCGTGATCGTCGCGTTCGGCTCGTCATCGACGCAGGGCTACGGCGCAACCACGCCGGACTACAACTACCCCAACCGGCTCGCGGCGCAGCTGCGCCGGCAATATCCGATGGCCGACATCAGCGTCATCAATGCCGGCGTCGGCGGCGAGGATGCGCCGGAAATGATGAAGCGGCTGGAGACGTCGGTGATCGACCGTCATCCGGATCTCGTGATCTGGCAGGTCGGCACCAACGCCGTGCTGCGCGATCTCGACCCGGCCGAAACCGCCAAGCTGGTCGACGACGGCGTCGCCAAGATCCAGGCGGCGGCCTCGGACGTCGTGCTGGTCGACCTGCAATATTCGCCGCGCGTCAATGAGCGGTCGGAGAACGCCAGCCGCATGAACAAGCTGCTCGGCCGCATCGCCGAGCTGCATCACGCCGGCATCTTCCCGCGCTTCGAGGTGATGCGCGACTGGCACGAGCGCCAGGCGATCCCGATCAACGAGTTCGTCATCGCCGACGGTCTGCACATGAGCGATTGGGGCTATGCCTGCTTCGCCCAGCTGCTTGGCGACGACATCATCCGCTCGGTCGGCCAGGTGAAGCTCGGCGTCAACGCGCCGGCCGACGTGTTGACGTATCGGCCGATGTGACGAGGGCGCGAATAGGGAATAGCGAGTAGCGAATAGGGGATGAGGGCTTACTATTCGCTACTCCCTATTCGCCATTCGCTTAAACCGCCATTCGCTACGCGGCCCCGAGGGCCGCGTCGAGATCCGCGATCAGATCATCGGCATGCTCGAGGCCGGCGGAGAAGCGGATGAAGCCCTCGCTGATGCCGAGCTCGGCGCGCGCGTCCGGCGACAGCCGCTGATGTGTCGTCGTCGCGGGATGCGTGACCAGCGTCTTGGCGTCGCCGAGATTGTTGGAGATGCGCGCGAGCGACAAGCCGTTGAGGGTGCGGAACGCGGCGGCCTTGCCGCCCTTGACCTCGAACCCGACCAGGGTCGAGCCGGCGCGCATCTGCTTCCTCACCGTCGCCGCCTGCGGATGGTCCTCGCGGCCCGGATAGATCAGCCGCGAGATCTTCGGATGCGCGGCGAGGAAGTCGGCGACCTTGCCCGCGGTCTCGGTCTGCGCGCGCACGCGCACCGCCAAGGTCTCGAGGCCCTTGAGCAGGACCCAGGCGTTGAACGGCGAGATCGACGGGCCGGTCTGGCGCATGAAGTTGTGGATGTGCTCGGCGATGAACGCCTCCGACGACAGGATGACGCCGCCGAGGCAGCGGCCCTGGCCGTCGATGTGCTTGGTCGCGGAGTACACGACGACGTCGGCGCCGAGCGCCAGCGGGCTCTGCCAGATCGGCGTGGCAAACACGTTGTCGACGATCAGCCGCGCCCCGGCGGCATGAGCGATCTCGGCGATGGCGGGAATGTCGAGCACGTCGAGCGTCGGATTGGTCGGGCTCTCCAGGAAGAACGACTTGGTGTTCGGCCTCACCGCCTTCTGCCACTGATCGAGATCGAGCCCGTCGATCAGAGTGGATTCGATGCCGTAGCGCGGCAGCAGGTCCTCGACGACGTAGCGGCACGAGCCGAACAGCGCCTTCGCCGCGACGACGTGATCGCCGGCACGCAGCGGCGCGAGGATCGCGGTGGTGACGGCGGCCATGCCGGTCGCCGCGGAGCGGCAGGCCTCGGCGCCTTCGAGTTCGATCATGCGGCGCTCGAACATCGCCGTGGTCGGGTTGGAGAAGCGCGAATAGATGAAGCCGGGATCCTCGCCCTTGAAGCGCGCTTCGCACTCCTCGGCGGTGGCGTAGACGAACCCTTGGGTGAGGTAGAGCGCCTCGGCCGTCTCGCCGAATTCGGAGCGCAGGCCGCCGGAATGCACCAGGCGGGTTTCGGGGCGATACTGGGCGAACGACGCCGGGGTCTTCCCGGGGGACTTCGACGCAGGAGAATTGGACATGTGACCTCCATCGTGGCCACCGCGCTCGGCGCGATGGGCACAAAAAAACCGGCCTGGGAAAACTCCTCACGGCCGGGATCACATTCGTCCCCGGCCTGTTTAGCGACTTATTTAACGTGGCTGCAAGCCGGCCGGCTCAAATCACCACGGGATAAGTCGTGCTCATAGTCGCAACCGGCCTTTCCGTCAAGGTGGCCATCGGATAACCGGTCGAAAGACGCTATATTGGCTCACAAGCCGCCGTTCCGGCGCCTGCAAAGGACCAGGTCTTGCCGTTCTCGCTTAGCCCCGACGCCCACGGCATCCTGCCCGATCGCATGATCGTGGCGATGGCCGAGGCTGGCCTGATCATTCCCGAATATGATTTCGTCGAGAGCCAGATCCAGCCGGCGAGCCTGGATTTGCGGCTCGGCGACATCGCCTACCGGGTGCGGGCGAGCTTCCTGCCCGGGCCGGGATCGACCGTCGCCGAGCGGATCGACGAATTGAAGCTGCACGAATTCGCGCTCGCCGACGGCGCGGTGCTGGAGACCAACTGCGTCTACATCGTGCCGCTGCTGGAGAGCCTGGCGCTGCCGAAGGATATCGTCGCGGCGGCCAATCCGAAGAGCTCGACTGGGCGGCTCGACGTGTTCACCCGCGTCATCGCCGACGGCACCCGCCGCTTCGACATGATCGGCGCCGGCTATCACGGGCCGCTTTACGCCGAGATCAGCCCGAAGACGTTCCCGGTGCTGTTGCGCGAGGGCTCGCGGCTGTCGCAGGTCCGCTTCCGCTACCGCGACGCCGTGTTGTCCGAGGGTGAACTGGTCGCGCTGCATCAGGCCGAGCGGCTGGTCGATCGCGACGATGCGGATCTCGCCGGCGGCGTCGCGTTGTCCGTCGATCTGTCCGGCGCAAACGCCAATGGCTATGTTGGCTACCGCGCCAAGCGCCACACCGGCGTGGTCGACGTCGACCGCCGCGCCGGCTATCCAATCGAGGAGTTCTGGGAGCCGATCAAGGCGCGGCCCGACGGCAGCCTCATTCTCGATCCCGGCGAGTTCTACATCCTGGCCTCCAAGGAAGCCGTGCAGGTGCCGCCGGACTACGCCGCCGAAATGGTGCCGTTCGATCCCTTGGTCGGCGAATTCCGCGTCCACTATGCCGGCTTCTTCGATCCCGGCTTCGGCTATGCCGGCGCCGGCGGGCACGGCTCGCGCGCGGTGCTCGAAGTGCGCTCGCGCGAGGTGCCGTTCATCCTCGAACACGGCCAGATTGTCGGCCGCCTCGTCTATGAGAAGATGCTGGCGCGGCCGAACGCGATGTATGGCAGCCGCATCGGCTCCAACTACCAGGCGCAAGGCCTGAAGCTCTCCAAGCATTTCCGCCTCTAGGAACGGCTGCGCGCCGCGCGCGCACCCGCAATGCGTCCACCGCACGGGGCGCTCTCCGGCGGTGTGCTAGGACAGTTCCAACGACAAGGGGCGCCGCGCTGCGCGCGCGGTCGAGCGGGGAGCGAACATGTCCGAGATCGGCTTGGCCGATAGTCCGATCGACGAAGCACGATCCCTGCCGCCCGTCAGACCGCCGGTGCGCAATGCACTGGTCGACGGCCCGATCCTGCGCACGCTGCTGTCGCTCGCCTGGCCCAATATCATCGCGAATTCGGCCGGCGTCTGCGTCGTCATCGCCGAGACCTCCTATATCGGCCGGCTCGGCATCGAGGCGCTGGCGGCGATGGCGCTGGTGTTCCCGCTGGTGATCCTGACCATGACGATGTCCGGCGGCGCCATGGGCGGCGGCGTCGCATCGGCGATCGCGCGGGCGCTCGGCGCCGGCGACACCGAGCGCGCCTCGACGCTGGCGTCGCATGCGCTTTTGATCGCGCTGTCGTTCGGCGCGACCTTCATGGTCGGCATGCTCCTGTTCGGTCCCGCTCTGCTGGAATTGCTCGGTGGCCGCGGCGCGGTGCTGGAGCACGCGGTGGCCTATCTGCAGATCTTCTTCGGCGGCGTCATGCTGCCCTGGCTGATGAATTCCATGGCTGGTATCCTGCGCGGCACCGGCAGCATGAAGCTGCCCTCGCTCATGATCCTGTGCTCGGCGATGCTGCAGATCGTGCTCGGCGGCACGCTCAGTCTCGTGCTGGGGCTCGGCATGCGCGGCGTCGCCGCCGGCGCGCTGCTCGCCTTCAGCGTCAGCATCTCGGTGATGGGCTGGTACCTGTTCTCCGGCCGCGCCCGGGTCAGGCCGAAGGTCCGCGGTCTCACGATCAGTCGCGCCATGTTCGCCGACATCCTCAAGGTCGGCGCGGTCGCCTGCTTCTCGCCGCTGCAGTCGGTGCTGTCGATCACCATCTTCACGCACATGCTGGCCGGGTTCGGCACCGCCGTGCTCGCCGGCTACGGCATCGGCGCGCGCCTGGAATTCATGATGACGACGGTGGCGTTCTCCATCGGCATGGCCTCGGTACCGATGGTCGGCATGGCGATCGGCGCCGAGAAAATCGCGCGCGCCCGCCGGGTCGCCTGGACGGCCGGAATGGTCTCGTTCGTCTCGGTCGGGGCGTTGTCGACACTGATCGCGATCGTCCCGCAAGTGTGGGTCGACATCTTCACCCAGGACGAGAGCGCACGCAGCGCGGGCCGTCACTACCTGCAGATCGCCGCGCCGATGTACGCGTTCATCGGCCTCGCGATCTCGATGTACTTCTCCTCACAGGGGGCGGCCCGCGTCATCGGGCCGGTGCTGGCGCAGACGGTGCGGCTCGTCTTCATTGCCGGAGGCGGCTTCTATCTGCTGCAGCATGCGGCGACGGAAGGCGACTTCTTCATGCTCGCGGCGGCCTCGATGGTGCTGCTCGGCGTGCTGACGCTGGCCAGCGTCATGCTCACCCCATGGGGATCGAAGGCGGCCGTGACCGGGCTGCGCCCGGCCGTGTTGGCGGCCGGCCGCAGCTCTGGTTCGCAACCGCCGCAGCGCATCGGCTGAGCCGCTACGCGCGGGCCTGCTCAACGTGTCCTGCTCAACGTGTCCTGCATCGCCCGCGCGCCGAGCTCCATCTGCTGCTCGATATGGGGCGCGATCTCGTGCGGCAGCACGTCGGTCGTCCAGATCACCCGGCAACGCTCTTCGCCGTCCGGGACAATCTGGAACGAGGCGCTGTGCTGGGTGATGCGCTCATTCTTGATGGCATAGACGAGGCGCCGGCGTTCATTGTTGCAGTCGACCAGTTGCTCGCGCACCACGCTGCCGTTGGCGAAGCTGACGATGCGGACGTCGCCATCGAGCTTGGTGTCGATGACGAAGCCCGGCGCCACCCTGGTATGAACAGCGCCGAAATCGCGCACTGCGTCCCACACGGCAGCCGCCGGGGCTGCGATCGGAATGTCCTTCTGAATCGATGCCATGGCGCTGACCTCACGGACACACGGCTTCGATGTTGTTGCCGTCGGGATCGATGAGGAACGCGGCATAATAGGTCGGGCTGTAGTCCGCGCGCGGACCGGCGCCGCCATTGTCGCTGCCGCCGGCTTTCAGCCCCTCGCTGTGGAATCTGGCGATGGCGGCATGATCGGCGGCGCGAAACGCAATGTGCGCGGCGCCCTTATGCACGCCCTTGTCGAGATACAGCCACAGCGCCGGCTCGCCCTTCGGGCCGATGCCCGCCGAGGTCTCGTCCTTCGAACAGAGGATGTGGCCGAGCGGCGCGAGCGCGGCCGTGTAGAAGCGGACGCTGGCGTCGAGATTGCCGACCCTGAGGCCGATATGATCGTACATCGATGATCTCCAAGCTTCGCATGCGGCTGCCGCACGCGCTTGAGATCATCCAATCAATGGCGGCTCAGACGGTCTTGGAGAATCTTGCGGTCGCCGCGCGACGCCTTGCGAAACTTTGCCGGCGATACGCCGGCAGCGCGCGTGAAGGTGCGGGTGAAATTGGACAGATCGGCAAAGCCCGAATCATAGGCGATCTCGGTGACCGGCGTGTCCTCGTCGCTCAGGCGTCGCGCGGCGCGGCGCAGGCGTGCGCGGATCAGATATTGATGCGGGCTCACGCCGAGCGTGGCGGTGAACAGCCGCAGGAAATGGAACGGGCTGACGCCGGCTTCGCGCGCCGTATCCGCAAGATCGATGGCGCGCTCCGCATTGTCGTCAATCCACAACGCGCTCTCGATCGCGCGCCGGCGATCCCGCGGGCTCGGCTTCGCCGGCCGTTCGACCTCGCCTGACACGGCGGCGACGAAGCGGCTGGCCACGAGATGCCCGACCTCGTCGAGGCCGAGGCTACGCTCCCGCGCGGCCACCGACTGCGCGAGCTCGCCGAGCACGATCAGCTGCGGCAGCGGCGGCACGGCGCCGGCCTGCCAGGCCTGCGCGTCGCCGCCGATCTCGTCGATGACCTCGGCATCGAAGAAGAACGACAGACATTCATCGCCGCAGACATGGTCATGCGTGCACATGAACTCGTCGCCGGGATATCCGACCAGCAGCGAGCCGGTGACCAGCTCGAACAGGCGGCCGCGGTGATGACAGCCGAAGCTGCCCTTGCGCACATAGGACAACGAATAGCCGGCAAACTGCTCGGTGTAGGGACGCTCGCCCGGAACCGCCGCACAGCGGAATTCGGACACGGTCACGTCTCGGCTCTCGAACAGCAGGGTGGCGGTCATCCTGCAAATCTAGAGCATCGCGCGCAAAAGGGGAGAGCCCCCTGCGCGAGAATTCCGCATCGCCTTGGTTTACGACGCGCGCCGCCGATCGACCGTGAGCAGGGCGTCGAACAAGGTCAGGCCGGCCTGCGGCCGCGTGCCTTCCAGTGACAGCAGCCGGCGTTTGGAGATCAGGCCGCTGTTGGTGGACGGCTTGTCCAGGCCGCTGCCGATGTCGCGGACGCGGTGACATGGCACGATCAGGACGAAACTGTTCTTCGTCAGGGCCTGCGCGATGGAGTGGAGCGCCTTCGGCACGTGCAGCTCGTCTGCGAGTTCGTCGGCGCTGCGCGTTGCGCCGCGCGGGATCGCGCGGATGCAATCGTAGACGCGACGATTGAACGGCGACACGCCGTCGAGATCGAGCACGACATCGGTGAAGTCGACATCCTGCCCGCGCAGCATGGCGCTGATGCCCTTGATCGCGAGTTCAGTGTTTGAACAGGGGCGTTGTTCCCGGGCTTCCGGAAACTGCCGGAACAATCGCCCGCGCGTCTCGATTTCCCGCGCCTCCGGCAGCTGCACGCCGGTGATGCCGGCATCGCTCCACGCGACGCCGCAACGGCCGAGGGCCGTATCGAACATCGTATACCCACGCCCCATGACGCCACCTCAACCCCACGCCGCAACCATATCACCGTCACGGTCGCCCGCATCAATTTTGTTAACAATTTGTTAACAGCACGGCGCGACCGGGGCGGGGTTTGCCCTGATTTGGGTCGGGGTTGTCAAGTGTGCTGGTGTGATCACAGCCGATTGGTATCGCAATGTTGGCATGCGGCGCAGCACGGATCGAAGCCGCGATCCTCGCTTCGCCTACCGCCCGCTTACCAGTGGCGGACCGTCGCTGGCGAAATCCGGATCATGCGCAAGCCACAGTTCGAGCAGGCCCAGGAACGTGACGGCGATGCCGATGGTGATGCTGACATGCATCGCCGGCGTATGGACGAAGTCGAGCAGCCAGGGCGCCACGATCAGCCACACGCCCAGCGCAACCTTCAGCCATTCCTCCCAATCGGCGAACGCCATCAGGCCCGCGAGCGACAACGCGACGACGGCTGCGCCGACGATCTCCGCATCGATCCGGCCAGCGGTGCGCACAAAGCCGAACAGCCAGGGCGAGCCGAACAGGAACAGCCCTCCCGCCAGCGTGTAGAGATCGAGCGCCGTCGGACGTGACATGAACGCCGCCGCGCGCGACGTCGCGTTTGCGATTCCGTGGCTCTGCATGACGTCTGCTCCTGGGCCAGGCCGCCTGCGGTGAAGGGCGGCGCCTTCGTTGGGCAGAAGCTGCAAGTCCACCATCCGTTCCGCGCCACGCCGGCGCCGCCGATCACGATCGGGCGACCGGCGGCTGGTCCGCTTCGCACCGGCGTGGGTGCGAAGGTCCGTGTCAACAAGCCGCTTGGCGAAACGCAGCGTCTCGGCTAATCATGGGCCAGCGCGGGCGTAGTTCAATGGTAGAACGGCAGCTTCCCAAGCTGCATACGAGGGTTCGATTCCCTTCGCCCGCTCCAGTTTTCGGCTTGCCGGCTGCATTGCAGTGATTTCGGTCAGCCTGGCGCGACAGAGCCAAGCGCCGCTCCACATCGATCTCCTCGAACTGTTTCGCGCAGACGCGCGCGCGGCCAGGCGCAGCAGCGATGTCGCTTCACGACATGTGCTGGCTGAGCCACGCGCTCTCGCTCCGTCCGCTCGCCGCCGTTCAGGCGGCTTCGGGGACCTTGTCGAGGAAGCCGATGATGCGATGGATGCGGCCGTCCTTCAGCTCAGCGACGTCGCTGCCCTCGATCGGACTGCTCTCGCCGCTCGGGCCGAGCGACCAGCGGAAGCGGACGTAGTCGCCATGGCCGCTGGCCGCCCCGATCAATCGGAAGCTGTAGTCCGGAAAACGCTGCTGCACGCCGGCGACGAGGGCGTCGATGCCGTCATGGCCATCGCTCCGCATCAGCGGATCGACATAGCTCGCATCGGCCGTCCAATGCCGCGTGAGCAGCGCGCGCCGCTGCGCGGGAGCGCGTTCGTTCCACAGCGAGATGTAGCTGTCGGCAATCGTGGCGAGGTCGGTCATCGGTGCTCTCCATGTTGTGAACGATGAGGAGCCGATGATCGCGCCGATCGCGCGTCGAATCGATTACGTCGGACGTCATCTCATTTGGCATGACCAAACTGTAAGTTGCCGATGTCCTGCGCGACGCTTACCAGCGCAGGGTCGGAGCGGGGATGCATTGCATGTTGTCCGATACCTGGAAGCTGATCGCGGTCGCCATCTGTCTCGTGCTGTTCACCGCGGACACGGTGCTCAAGCCGCACGACAAGCCCAATCGCATGGTGTTCTTCGAGCTGCATCGGGGCGACAACCCGGCGATGATCGGAATGATGCGCGACGATCTGATCAAGCTGCCCGGCCGGGGCGCGTCCCGCATCCGCGATGCGCTGGAGCGCGGCGAGACGTTAACGGTCTGGCAATATGCGTTAAGAAAGACTGAAGACGGCAGCTATCAGGAAGTGCCGGAGCGCCAGATCCAGCTCGGTGCCGCCGATGCGCCGATCGTGACGTTCGGCGCCAGCATTCGCCTGCCGGATTAGCTCGCGTGGGGCCGTCGACGCCGATCGGAGGCCCTGGCGACCTCGTCGCGGCCCTCGGATCGGGAGGCCATCATCAACTCGGAGTTGCGACGCCGCCGCCGCGATGAAGGTGGCCGCGCCGGCTTGGACAGCCCAACGGCAGATCGGCATCGGCGCCGGCCGGTGCGTAAGCTGCAGTGCAATGTGATCGCCTCGTCAGCGCCGCCGCGACCGGATTCGCGAGAGGCAGCAGTGTCACCCGCCTGTTGCCAGCCCCGCAATTTCACGGGAAGCCTCTCGTGCACCCGTGACCCCGAAGTCGCGTCACAAAACGAATCAGGCCGGGCTGTTGCCGCGCACGTGGCGCGTTCGCCATGCGAGGAACCAGGGTGAGGCGATATTTTCGCGTCAGCAACCGTGTGGTGCAGCGAGCTTGCAACACTTGACCTGAATTTGGTTCGCACCGCTGCGCCGTCCTGGACAAAAACACGATCTCGCAACACGCTGCATTTGCGATTTGGATTTGGCTTTCGCGTTCCGGTTCTGGGGAGGGCTCGTGATTTCAAGGTCCGCCGCAGTCCATGCATCACAAGAAGCGCATCACTCGACGTGTATCAAAGTCGGTCAGATCGGTTTCGCCGGGTTGAACTGGGGCTCGACATGAAATTCTGGACGGGGTTGCTCGCGGTTGTTCTGTTGCTGTCGGGGGTCGGTGCGAGCCAGGCCGTGGTCCGGATCGCCGATGACCGCGGCGGCCGGATCGGCACCTATGTCGACAAGTATCAGGGCCTGCGATCGTCCGGCGAATATGTGATCATCGACGGGCTGTGCGCCTCGGCTTGCACCATCGTCCTCGGCGCCCTTCCCCACGACAAGATCTGTGTCACCTCGCATGCCAATCTCGGCTTTCATGCCGCCTGGGACTTCGGCGCCAACGGCCGGGCCGTGACCAATCCCGAGGCGACCCAGATGCTGTACTCGATGTACCCGTCGCCGATCCGCCGCTGGATCACCCAGCGCGGCGGACTGACGCCGCGGATGATCTTCCTGAAGGGCAGGGAACTGCAGGCGCTGTACAAGCCCTGCTACATGGATGCGCAGGCGTCGTCGCCGGCCTCCCCGCAGGTCGCGCCGAATGCGCCGGCGATGTCGCCGGCCGCTGCCAAGGCCTCAGCGTCGCACTGACCGGCTGGCTCCGCCGCCTGTGATCGGCCGGGAGCCGGTCACGCTTGCCTCATCGGCTCGCTGGGCCTATCTCAAAGCCTAAGAGGCGGGTCGCGGCTCGTGCCAGATCTGGTCAGCCATGTCTGGCCAGCGATCCGCCAGATGAGCACGTCATCATGCAGCCTCTTTCTGCGCCGCAAGAGATACCGTCCAGCCGGTCAGGCTCTCGTCTGGCGTCCGCGCCGGCGATAGCGGCTGCAGTGGCGGCGGTTGCGCTGCTGGGCGGCGCCGTGGCGCTGTGGGCCCATTACGGGACCGCAGTGTTCTTCGAGATGATCGCTGCAGGCGTTCAGGCTTGCTTCTGAGACAAGAGTGAGGAATTCGGCATGCCGGCCAATGCCACCCGCCCGTTGGTGATCATCGGAGCCTTCGCCGCCAGCCTGGTGGTCGGGCTGTCGCTGATGTTCGTCCTCATGGGCGGCGGCCGCAACATCGCCGCGCCGGCCGCGATCGGCGGTCCGTTCCAGCTGACCGACCAGAGCGGCGAAGCGGTCACCGAGAAGAGCCTGCAGGGCCGGCCGACCCTGATCTTCTTCGGCTTCACCCATTGCCCGGACGTTTGTCCGACCTCGCTGTTCGAGATCTCCGAGGTGCTGCGGGCGATGGGCAAGGATGCCGATGCGGTCAACGCCTATTTCGTCTCGGTCGATCCCGAGCGCGACAATCCGGCGACGATGAAGGACTACCTGTCCAGCTTCGATCCCCACCTCAAGGGCCTGACCGGCGATCCCGAGGTGCTGGCCAAGGTGCTGACCGAATACCGGGTCTACGCCAAGAAGGTCCCGCTCAAGGACGGCGATTACACCATGGACCACACCGCGCTGGTCTACCTGATGGATCGCAACGGCCGGTTCGTTGCGCCGTTCAATCTCAAACGGACGCCTGAGGAAGCCGCGGCGGATCTGAAGAAATACCTTTGAGGGCATTAACGTTCAGCTCGCAGGCGGCCAGCCCGAGCCGAATCCAGCCTCGAAATTGCGCCGGGATGGTCTATAAGGCGCGCTGACCATCGGGACCGCTGATGCCGACCGTCTTGTCACCGACCTTCAGACCCATGAATCCGGCTCGCGTGGCGATGGCGGCGGCGCTGCTGTGTCTGGGTCTGGCCGGTGCGGCTCCGGACGTCCGCGCCCAGGCCCCGGTCAAGCCGCCGGTCGAGGCAGCGCCGCAGGCCGTGCCCGGCTTCTGGGATCCGCGGCGGCGCCCCGAGCGCCCCGATCTGTCGCGCCTCACGGTGATCCGCTTCCTGACTGAGACCGATTATCCCCCGTTCAACTTCACCGGTCCGGACGGCAACCCCGCCGGCTTCAACGTCGACCTGGCGCGGGCGCTCTGCGACGAGATCAAGGTCACCTGCACCATCCAGATGCGCCGCTTCGAGACCCTGCTGGATGCGCTGTCCTCCAACCGCGGCGATGCCATCATCGCCTCGATGGCGGTGACACCGCAGATGCGGGCACGACTCGACTTCTCCGACCCGTACTACCGCGCGCCGGCCCGCTTCGTGTCGCGCCGCGACGCGGTCATGACCGAGATCCGCCCCGAGTTTCTCGAGGGCAAGAAGATCGGCGCCGTCACCGGCACCGCCCATGAGGCCTACCTCAAGGCGATGTTCACCGACGCCGAGATCAAGACCTATCCGAACGACGAAGCGCTACGGCAGGCGCTGCGCCGCTCCGAGGTCGACCTGATCTTCGGCGACGGCATCTCGCTGGCGTTCTGGGTCAACGGCACGGATTCCGGCGATTGCTGCGCCTTTTCCGGTGGACCTTTCGTCGAAAGCCGCTATTTCGGCGAGGGCGTCGGGATCGGGGTCCGCAAGGGCAACGACCTCCTGCGCCAGGCCCTGAACTGGGCGCTGTTCCGGGTCTGGGAAAAAGGCCGCTACACCGACCTGTGGCTGCGCTATTTCTCGATCAGCCCGTTCTGAACGATTCACCCGTAGGGTGGGCAAAGGCGCGCAGCGCCGTGCTCACCACCATCGCGGTGGGCACGCTTCGTTTTGCCCACCCTACGCATATCGAACAACCGGTACTTCACAATGTCCACGATCGATCTCGTCCCGACCAGCCCGAGCGACCTGCGCGCGCTTGCCGAAAATTCCAATGCCTGGCCGTTCGAGCAGGCGAAGGCGATCGTCAACCGGCTGAAGAAGACGCCCAAGGACGAGGTACTGTTCGAGACCGGCTACGGTCCGTCCGGCCTGCCGCATATCGGCACCTTCGGCGAGGTCGCGCGCACCACGATGGTGCGCCACGCCTTCCGCGTGCTGACCGAGGACAAGATCAAGACGCGCCTCATCGCCTTCTCCGACGACATGGACGGCCTGCGCAAGGTGCCGGACAACGTGCCGAACAAGGAGATGCTGGCCACCCATCTCGGCAAGCCGCTGTCGCGCATCCCCGATCCGTTCTCCAACGAATATCCGTCGTTCGCCGCCCACAACAATGCTCGGCTGCGCGCCTTCCTGGACAAGTTCGGCTTCGAGTACGAGTTCGCCTCCTCGACCGAGTACTACACCTCCGGCCGGTTCGACGCGGCATTGCTGCGCATGCTGGAGCGGCTGGAGAAGGTGATGGCGATCATGCTGCCGTCGCTCCGCGAGGAGCGCGCGGCCAGCTACTCGCCGTTCCTGCCGATCTGCCCGCGCACTGGCCTGGTGCTGTACGTGCCGATCGTCGAGCACGACGCCAAGGCCGGCACGATCTCCTATGATGACCCGGAGACCAAGGAGCGGATGACCGTTCCGGTGACCGGCGGCCATTGCAAGCTGCAATGGAAGCCGGATTGGGCGATGCGCTGGACGGCGCTCGGCGTCGACTATGAAATGGCCGGCAAGGACCTGATCGACTCGGTGAAGCTGTCGGGCAAGATCTGCGCAGCGCTCGGCGGCACGCCGCCGGAGGGCTTCAACTACGAGCTGTTCCTCGACGAGCAGGGCCAGAAGATCTCGAAGTCGAAGGGCAACGGCCTGACCATCGACGAGTGGCTGCGCTACGCCTCGCCGGAATCGTTGTCGCTGTTCATGTACCGCGAGCCCAAGGCGGCGAAGCGGCTGTATTTCGACGTCATCCCGCGCAACGTCGACGACTATCAGCAGTTCCTGGAAGGGTTTTCGAAGCAGGATGCCAAGCAGCAGCTCGGCAATCCCGTCTGGCACATCCATTCCGGTAAGCCGCCCAAGGCGGACATGCCCGTGACGTTCCAGCTGCTGCTCACGCTGGTGTCGTCGTCGAATGCCGAAAATGCTGGGACGTTGTGGGGCTTCATCGGTCGCTACCGGCCGGGCGTGACGCCGCAGACCCATCCCAAGCTCGACGCGATGGTCGGCTACGCCATCAACTACTATCGCGACTTCGTCGCGCCGACCAAGACGTTCCGCGAGCCGACGGACGTCGAGCGCGTGGCGCTGCAGGACCTGCGCGATGCGCTGTCGAACCTGCCTGCGGACGCCTCGGCCGAGGACATCCAGAACGTCGTCTACGAGATCGGCCGCCGCGAGCCGTTCCTCGATCACGTCAAGAAGGGCAAGGACGGCCGGCCCGGCGTGTCGCTCGACTGGTTCAACATGCTCTACCAGGTGCTGCTGGGACAGGAGAAGGGCCCGCGCTTCGGCTCCTTCGTCGCGGTGTACGGCGTCAACAACGCGGTCGCGATGATCGACGGGGCGCTGGCGCGCTCGGCGTAATGCCCGAGCCGGTCACCTCACAACTGATGTCGTCCCGGCCTCCGAGCCGGGACCCATAGCCACCGGCCACAGTTTGGCGGAGGCTCTCCGCCACCTTCTAAAACAACTGGGATTCCGCGGTATGGGTCCCGGCTCGGAGGCCGGGACGACAGCGGAGTGCTTGGTGGCGGTCCTCGTCCAAAACGGACTGCGTTCTACATCCCCTGCAGCACGAAGCGGCGGTCGAGCTTCTGTACCGGGCGGGCGTTCATCGGATAGAGTCTGGCGAACTTGGCAACGTCGACCTCCGCGACCTGAATCGGGTCGGCCAGGAGCAGCCATTCGACCACCTCCAAGCAGGGCGGCGTCGTCAACGAGCCGGCATAGCGATAATAGGAGCGGCGCGCCGGCAGCAACATGCTCGGATCGATGCGCGGATCGGCCTTGACCGCCTGGCCTTCCTTGTCCGGCATCGTCATCACGATCTGGCTGAAGGCGGGATTGGGCCGGCCGGTGGTCATCAGCACACCGAGCACGGCAACGCCGCCGGAGGCGGCGCGGTGGACGAAATGCGCCTCCATCGGAAAGTTCTTGCCGCCGATCTGATGCTCGCTCGGCCGATGGAAGTGCACCTGCAGCAGCTTGTAGTTGGTCTCGCCGAGCCTGAGCGTGCCGCTGCCGTCGGCGAAGTTGAGCTGGATGGTGTGGCCATTGTTGACGATGGTGTCGGCGGTCGGCCCCCAGGAGAGCTTGAAGTCGGGCAGCCGGGTGCGGGTCGGATTCTCGATGTCGATCGGCGATTGCTGGCTGCCGATGCTGCAGACCTTGTTGGCGGCGTCGAGGTCGCCCCATCTGGCCGGCCCGGTCGCGCCCTCATAGCTCCAATGCGGCGCACCTTCGGCGGCGAAGCCCGGCGTCGCGCAGACGGGGCAGAGCGCGAGGCCCGCAAGGGCCTTCAAGACGTGGCGGCGGTCCATGACAATCTCCAAAATCGAACGTGGCGCAGGCAGTCGCGCGGCGCGTCACGGATGCTCCTGCTGAGCGCTGGCATGTGGCGCTGCCGGGCACGCGAGGCTTGAGTTCGACGCCCCCTGCCGATACGGTCGGCCGCATCCCCAGACATCAGCAAACTCAAGCTCCAGCCAGGACCGCGCCAAGGTGCCCAAAATCTACAAAATCTGCTCAGCTTCGGCCTGGCGCGAGGCGGAGCGGCAGGGCGTCTACCGCGGCAGCGCCGACGATCTGCGCGACGGCTTCATCCATTTCTCGACCGCCGCCCAGGTGCCGGAAACCGCGCGGAAGCACTTTTTCGGCCAGAGCGCGCTGTTCCTGGTCGAGGTCGAGGCGGACGCGCTGGGCGATCAGCTGCGCTGGGAGCGCTCGCGCAATGACGAGCTGTTTCCGCATCTCTATGGCGAGCTCGATCTCGGCGCGGTGACGGCCGTTCACCAGATGCACAACCGTGCCGATGGCGGGCACGAGATTCCGGGGCTCGTGCCGTGATCCGCGCCTTCGACCAGCTCTCGCTGCCGCTGCTCCGCTGGCTCGATGCCGAGGATGCGCACCGGCTCGCCATCCAGGGCCTGAAGCTGTTGCCGGCCGTCAAGCCGCGGCAGGACGACGCCAAGCTGGCGGTGCGCGCCTTCGGGCTCAACTTCCCCAATCCGGTCGGCATGGCCGCCGGCTTCGACAAGAACGCCGAGGTGCCGGACGCGCTGCTGCGGCTCGGCTTCGGCTTCGTCGAGATCGGCTCGGTCACCCCCAGGCCGCAGAGCGGCAATCCGCGTCCCCGGCTGTTCCGCCTGGAGCGCGACGAGGCGGTCATCAACCGCATGGGCTTCAACAATGACGGCGCCGAGATCGTGCTGCGCCGGCTCGCCGGCCGCGCCAATCAGGGCGGCATCGTCGGCGTCAATGTCGGGGCCAACAAGGATTCCGCCGATCGCGTCGCCGACTACGTCCGGCTGATCGAGACCTTCGCGCCGGTGGCGAGCTATTTCACCGTCAACATCTCCTCGCCGAATACGCCGGGCCTGCGCAACCTGCAGCAGGCCGCGCAGCTCGACGAGCTGCTGTCGAAGGTGCTGGAGGCGCGCGACCGCGTCCGCCGCAAGGCGGGCGATACGCCGGTGCTGCTCAAGATCGCGCCCGACCTCAGCCTCGCCGAGCTCGACGACGTCGTCCATGTCGCGCGCTCGCGCGGCGTCGACGGCATGATCGTGTCGAACACCACGCTCGCCCGTCCCAACAGTCTGCGCGAGCAGCTGCGCGCCAAGGAGCAGGGCGGGCTTTCCGGCCGGCCGCTGTTCCGGCTGTCGACGCGCATGGTCGCCGAGACCTTCGTCCGCGTCGAAGGCGCGTTCCCGCTGATCGGCGTCGGCGGCATCGACACCGGCGGGGCCGCGCTGACCAAGATCCGCGCCGGCGCCAGCCTGATCCAGCTGTATTCCTCGCTGGTCTATAAGGGCCTCGGCCTGGTCGAGAGCATCAAGTCCGATTTGACCTCGACCCTGCTGCGGACGGGGCGGGACTCGCTGTCCGAGATCGTCGGCGCCGATGCCGCCACGATCACCGCCGAGGACTGGCCGGTTTAGGCGCGTTGCGTCCTCGAAAAATCTGGAGCGAACGGGATCGCAAAGCGCGCTGTGCAATACAGCGCCCTCTCCCCTTGTGGGAGAGGGCATGTACGGCCCATCCACGAACTCGGTTGGGTGAGGGGTATGTCTCAGCGAGTGACATTCGCGGAGAGATACCCCTTGTATCTTGAAAATGTGCCAGAAACGGCAGGGGCCGACGCGGTAGCCGCCGCGTCGGCCCTGGAGGGGAGAGCCCGTATGCCCCTTGGCACAAGACCGTGGGTGAGCAAGGTGCCTTCCCTCCATTCTTCACAACCCGAACAGTTGCAAGGTCACCAAGACCGGATGTGCAAGGAAGGGATCGGAAGATGGCACAAATTGTACGATCTGCCGGGATCGATGTCAGCAAAGAATGCCTTGACGTGGAGCTTTGGCCGGAGCGGGACGAGCCTTTGCAGGTTGCCCGGGATGAGGCAGGCTTGAAGGATCTCGTCGCATGGCTTCGAGAACGGCGAGTATCGCGGGTCGGCTTGGAGGCCTCGGGCGGGTATGAGCGCGAGGTCGTCGATGCGCTGGAAGCGGAGGGCTTCGAGGTTGCGTTGCTCAATCCGCTGCGGGTGCGTCGCTTCGCGCAGGCCAAGGGCCGGCTTGCAAAGAACGACCGTGTCGACGCGTTGATCATCGCGCAGTTCACTGCGGTGATGATCGAAGCTCCTGCTCCGAAGCGACGACGCGAGCTGGATACGTTGAGCGAGCACCTGCTGTTCCGTCGCCACCTGCGCAAGGGCATCGACGACTGTACCAACCAGCTCGAGCATCTGCGGGATGCCAAGCTGCGCCGGAAAGTCGAGGCACAACGCAAGAGGTTGCAGACCGAACTGACCGCCCATGACGCAAAGCTGGCCGAGCTCGTCGCCGAGCATGCCGACTGGAGCGAGTTGGCACGGCGGATGCGCACGGTGCCGGGTGTAGGCCCGGTGCTGGCCCAGACGCTGATCGCGCTGTTGCCCGAACTCGGCAGGCTGTCGCGGCGGGCGATTGCCAGCCTGGTGGGGGTTGCCCCGTTCGACGATGACAGCGGCAAGAGAAGTGGCGAGCGCCACATCAAGGGAGGCCGCGAAGCCGTACGTGAGGTCCTGTACATGGCGGCGCTGTCAGCCAAACGGTACAATCCGGCGATTGCCGAGTTCGCGGGACGAATGAGCGGAAAGAAGCCGAAGGTCATCATCGTCGCCTGCATGCGCAAGCTCCTGGTCATCCTCAACGCCATGCTGCGCGACGGGCAGGACTGGCGACAGGCGAAGGCCGCCTGACCTCTTGGGCATCCCTTTGTTCGATCGGACGGCGGCCATCCCTCCGTCCCGACCTGCCGCCGCTAACGCCGGCGCTCGCAGGGACCGTCAATGATGGCCGAAGGCCACCGCCGCAGGCGGCGCCACGCGTCATTGACGGTCCCGAGAACGCTGGCAGCCTGCACACCGATCGGGACACACAGCCCGGGGAAAAACAACACAGTTGCTCACCCAACCGAGTTTGCCGCTCTGCCCTACATGCCCTCTCCCACAAGGGGAGAGGGCGCAATCACGGACACCGCGACATTTTCCGCTACATAGAGCGCTGCGGTGATGATTCTTTGGTCGAAACTCTCTACGTCTCAAACGACATCCTCAGCAGCGCCGGATAGCGTAGGGCCTGGAAGCCGCCGCGGGCGGCGTAGAAGCTGAGCATCGCGATCCACAGGCCGGCATTGCCGAAGCCGCGCAGCGCGAACCAGGTGCCGAGGAACACGATCAGCGCGGCGATCATCAGATTGCGCATGTCGCGCGCCCAGGTCGCACCGATATAGACGCCGTCGAACGCGAAGGCGAACACCGACAGCAGCGGCGAGGCCACCACGAACGGCAGATAGTCGCGCGCGGCGCCGCGCACGGCGGCGCTCGACGTCATCACGTCGATCAGAACAGGCCCGAGCAACACGAATACGACGGCGACGGCCAGCGCGAAGCCGAACCCCCAGATCAGCACCAGCCTTGTGGCACCGGCGAAGGCATCTCTGTTGCGAGCGCCAAAAGCGTAGCCGCAGAGCTGCTCGGCGGCATTGGCGAGCCCGTCGAGGAAGAACGCCGCCACCAGCAGGAAGTTGTTCAGCACCGCGTTGGCCGCGAGCGTGGTGTCGCCGGCGCGCGCACCCTGCGAGGTGAAGAACAGGAAGGCGACGATCATCGCCGCGGTGCGGATCATGATGTCGCGGTTGACCGCCATCATGTGCATCAGCTTGGCGCGGTCGAACAGCAGCGGCAGCGACAGGCCGTCTGTCGTCTTGACCAGCCGGCGCGCCAGCATCAAGCCGATCACCACGCCCACGGCCTCCGCGAGCAGCGCGGCGATCGCGGCACCCGCAATGCCGGCGTCGAGCACCTGCACCAGCAGAACGGTGGCAGCCATGTTGATCAGGTTGATCGCGACCTGGACCGCAAGCGCCAATCGTGCGCGCGCCAGTCCGACCAGCCAGCCGAGCAGCACGTAGTTGGCGAGCGCCAGCGGCGCCGCCCAGATCCGGATCACGAAATAGCTGCGGGCAGCGCCGAGCACTGCATCGCTGCCGCCCATCAGCTCGAAGATGATCGCGGCCAGCGGCGCCTGCAGCGCGATCAGGGCGATGCCGATCAGCGCCGCCAGCCCGAGACCGCGGATCAGCACCCTCAGGATCTCGTCGCTTTCGCCGGCGCCGAGCGACTGGGCGGTGAAGGCCAGCGTGCTGGCGCGCAGGAAGGCGAACAGCCAGAACAGGCAGTCGAAGATCACCGAGGCCATCGCGACGCCGCCGAGCATGGCAGCCTCGCCGAGCCGGCCGATCGCCGTGGTCGAGACGATGCCGATCAGCGGGGTCGTCAGATTGGCGATCATCGCGGGACCCGCGATGTCGAACACCTGCGCTGACGTGACTTTGGCTGAAGCGGTCAAGGGCGGCCCGTGGCATGCGCGCGGTGGCCGCGCGTCGACGTTCTTAGCCGGCTTCCATGCTGGCGAGCTAGATCTCGACGCTCATGCCGTCATGCGCGGTCATGTGAGCGATCTGGTCGCGACGCCGCAGCATGTCGTCGCTCATATGGGTGAGCACGAGCCGCTTCGGCCGGATGTCGGCGAGATGGGCCTCGAGCGCCGCGAGGCTGAGATGGTTCTTCACCGGCTTGTCGAAGGTATAGGCTTCGGCGATGAACAGGTCGGCGTCGCGGCCGAGCGGGATCAGGCTGTCGGTCCATTCGGTGTCGGCCGTATAGGCGACCACGCGCCCCTCGGCCGCGATCCGGTAGCCGAGAAACGGCCCGCCGGAATTGCCGTGCACGACCGCGTAAGGCGTCACCGCGATCTCGCCGAAATGCGTCGTCGTCTCTGCCTGCAGTTCGACGACCGAGAGCTCGAACTTGCGCGGCGTCGCCGGGGAATGCTCGAACAGCGCCTCCATCACCTGCGCCAGCCGCGCCGCGATGCCCGCGGGCCCGGCGATGACCAGCGGCTGCGTCCGCCGCGAGAACTGGGCGTCGAGCAGCAGGAACGGCAGGCCGGCGAAGTGATCGCCATGGAAATGCGTGATCAGGATCAGCGCGACGTCATTGCAGGCGATGCCGAGGCGCTTCAGCGCCGGCAGCGACGAGGCACCGCAGTCGATCAGCAGATTGGTGCGCTCGCCCGTGAGATGAAAGCAGGTGTTGACCCGGCCGCCCGAGCCGAACGCGTCACCGCAGCCGACGAAGCGGAGCTGCATCGGCCGGGTCCGCTAGCGGCCGCGCGGAGCAAACAGCCGCGACAGGAACCAGATCGGGATCACGATCACGGCGCCGAGCAGGAAGTAGCGCCACAGCCAGTTGAAGGCGTCGAAGCCGAGCTCGTAGAGCCGGATGAACAGGAGCCGGATGCTGTGCAGGATATTCAGCGGATCGAAGCCGATCGCCGACAGCACCACGCCGACCAGGATCGACAGCAGGATCAGCCGGAACGCCACCGCGACCGGCGAGCCGCCAAGAAAGCGATACAGGCCATCCGAGCTGCGGGCGCGGGCCGGATAGTCCCTTATGTCGTTCGACATGTCATCGTCTCCAGGCGGGTTCGTCGGATTCGCAAGCCCGACTATAAAGCACGGCAGGGCAGGTGGGGAACCCGCCTCGGCGGCGCAAGCTGGTTACTGGCATTTAATGTTCCCCGCTGCGGCTCGCCTTCCGCTTTCACCGTTGCGCCGTAATGCCAAACATCGTCATGGCCGGGCTTGACCCGGCCATCCATCTCGCGAGAGGGGATGGATGCCCGGGTCAAGCCCGGGCATGACGAGTCACAAATCGTCACCCCCATTTGTGTCGAGAACTGAGAGTCATCCTCACCCCGCCGTCTCGCTCCTCAACATGCGCTCCAGCGTCTCCAGCCGGTCGGCGTCGCGGGGCGGTTTGTCCCAGCGGAGGCGGCTGATGCGCGGGAAGCGCATCGCGATACCGGATTTGTGCCGTGGCGAGCGCTGCAGCCCCTCGAAGGCGACCTCCAGCACCAGGCCCTGCTCGGGCTCGTGCACGACATGCCTGACGGGACCGAACTTCTCGGTCGTGTTGCGGCGGACGAAACGGTCGATCTGCAAGAGCTCCTCGTCGGTGAAACCGAAATAGGCCTTGCCGACCGGCACGAGCTGGTCGCCGGCCTCGCCCGCCGTCCACACACCGAACGTGTAGTCGGAGTAGTAGGACGAGCGCTTGCCGTGGCCGCGCTGTGCGTACATCAGAACGGCGTCGATGATGTGCGGATCGTGCTTCCACTTCCACCATTGTCCCTTCGGGCGGCCCGGCAGATACAGCGCGTCGCGCCGCTTCAGCATCACGCCCTCGACCGCTTCGGCATCGTCGCCGGCGCCGGCCGAGGCGGGATTGGCGCGCGCCGCCTTCAACTCGTCCCAGCTGGAGAAGGCGATCGTGGGCGACAGATCGACGCGCGGATCATCCAGCCGCTTGATGAACCCTTCCAGCCTCACGCGCCGCTCGGCAAACGGCAGTTCGCGCAGATCGTTGTCCTCGTCACCGAGCAGGTCATAGGCGCGCAGATGGATCGAATAGTCCTTCATCAGCTTCGGCGACACCGTCTTGCGGTTCAGCCGCTGCTGCAGCACGTTGAAGCTCTGCACGCGCTTGTCCCGCACCACCAGCAGCTCGCCGTCGAGCGCGCCCGGCAGATGCAGCGACGGCAGCAGGTCCGGAAAGCTCCCGGTGATGTCCTCGCCGCTGCGCGAATACAGCCGCGTCACGACGCGGCCGCCGGCCTCGCGCCCGCTCACCGCCTGCACGCGGATGCCGTCCCATTTCCATTCGGCGATATAGTTGGCCGCATCCATGCTCGCGAAGTCGCTGTCCTCGACGGCATGCGCGAGCATGACCGGGCGGAACGGCGCGGGATCGCGATTGACCGGCTTGTCGCCGCGGCCTTCGAGCCAGGCGAACAGATCGAGATAGGGCGGCGACAGGCCCGGCCAGACCAGCTCGACCTCGTGTGGGTCCTTCTCGCCTAGCGCAGCGGCCGCGGTCTTGGCCAGTCGCGCCGAGATGCCGATGCGCATGGCGCCGGTGACGAGCTTCAACAGCGCCCAGCGCCCGGTCTCGTCGAGCTCGTCCAGCCATTGCGCCAACTGCTTGGGCATCTCGGTCTTGCCGAGCGTGCGCAGCCTGGTGACGACATCGGTCAGCGTGGGTGGCGGCGGGTTGTTGTGGCCGGATGCAGGGGGCGCCGCCTTTGGCCACATCAGCGCGACGGTCTCGGAGAGATCTCCGACATAATCATACGACAGCGCGAACAGAACCGGATCGGTGCGCGCGGCGATCAGGTCGCGGATCAGCGCCGGCTTGGCGTGCTTGAACGACAGCGCGCCGGTCAGCGCTGATAGCGCGTAGCCGCGATCGGGGTCGGCGACCTCGCGAAAATACGACGTCAGCAGGCGCAGCTTGTTGTTGCGGCCGGGCTCGTAGGCGAGCCGGTCGAGCAGCTCGGCGAAGCGGTTCATGCCTCGGCATCCTCCACGGCCACCACCTCGCTCTCCTCCTCGTCGCCATAGCCGACGAGATCGAGCGGCCGCGCCGCGAGCCCCTTGCTCTGGCACCAATGCACCAGCGCG
The DNA here is from genome assembly GCF_051167715.1 of Bradyrhizobium sp. HKCCYLS20291. Lineage (NCBI taxonomy): Bacteria > Pseudomonadati > Pseudomonadota > Alphaproteobacteria > Hyphomicrobiales > Nitrobacteraceae > Bradyrhizobium > Bradyrhizobium sp. HKCCYLS20291. Next base: position 267,036 of record NZ_JBNPTO010000003.1, read on the forward strand.
TCCTCCTGGCCGTGGGTGACCCAGATCTCGCCGGCGCCGGTCGCCGCGATGGTCGCGGTGAGCCCGTCCCAGTCGGCGTGATCGGAGATGACCAGCGGCAGCTCGACGCCGCGCTGCCGCGCGCGGGCGCGCACCCGCATCCATCCCGACGCGAAGGCGGTGACCGGATCAGGAAAGCGCCGCGTCCACAGGTCGGAGGTCGCGCTCGGCGGCGCCAAGGTGATGGTGCCGGCGAGCTCGGCCTTCTTGACGCCCTTGACCGGCCGGAGCTCGCCGAGCGCGATGCCCTTGTCCTGGTAGTAGCGCGTGATCTTCTCCATCGCGCCATGCAGGTAGATCGGCGCGTCATAGCCGGCCTCGCGGATCAGCGCGATCACGCGCTGCGCCTTGCCGAGCGAATACGCACCGACCAGATGCGCGCGCTCGGGAAACATCGCGACCGAAGCGAGCAGCTTGTCGACCTCGTGGGAAGCATCGCCATGCCGGAACACCGGCAGGCCGAACGTCGCCTCGGTGATGAAGACGTCGCATGGCACCAGCTCGAACGGCGCGCAGGTCGGATCGCGCGCATCCTTGTAGTCGCCGGACGCCACGATGCAGGTGCCCCCGCAGGACACCTTGATCTGCGCCGAGCCGAGCACGTGCCCGGCCGGGTGAAAGCTGACGGTGACGTCGCCGAGCTTGATCGCCTCGCCATAGCCGATCGCCTGCGTCGAGCCGGCAAAGTTCTCGCCATAGCGCAGCCGCATGATGTCGAGCGTCTCCTGCGTCGCAAGCACCGCGCCGTGGCCGGCGCGGGCATGGTCGGAATGGCCATGGGTGATCAGCGCCCGCTCGACCGGGCGCACGGGATCGATGTGGAAACCGCCGGCCTTGCAGCACAGGCCGGAGGGAACGGGCATCAGGATGTCTTGCGGACGCATGCAGCTCATATAGGTCTCATCGGACGAAAATTCAGTCTGTCCCATTCCCGGCCCGTCATGCGCGGGCTTGACCCGCGCATCCATCTGCTGGAATGACTCGTTCGATGATGGATGGCCGGGTCAAGCCCGGCCATGACGACCCCGTGGTTCCAAGATGCCCCACCGCCTGTTCCTCTCCTCCGGCGACCTGATCGCCGACCGCCGCTACGAGTTCGCCCGCGACCTGCAATTGAAGGGCGATCTGGCCGCTGCCGCCGAGGTGATGGAGCAGGCGATCGAGGTCGCGCCCACATTCGCCTCGGCGTGGTTCGAGCTCGGCCAGATCAGGATCGCGCTCGGCGAAACCGACAAGGCCATCGCCGCCTTCCAGAACGCCGTTGCCGCCGATCCGGATGACCGCCACGGCGCCGGCGTGCGGCTGATGCAGCTCGGCGCGGCGCCGCTCTCGGATATGCCCAAGGCCTATGTGCAGTCGCTGTTCGACCAATATGCGCCGCGCTTCGAGGCGGAGCTGATCGAGCGGCTCAGCTACCGGGCGCCGGCGATCCTGTTCAAGGCCGTGCTGGCGGTGCGTGCTAGCGAGAAGCAGCCGGCCTATTTCAAGCGCGGCATCGATCTCGGCTGCGGCACCGGCCTTGGCGCCGCGGCGTTCGCTGCGAACGTCGACAGCTTCACCGGCATCGATCTGTCGGAGGGCATGATCGCGCAAGCGCGCGCCACGGGCCTCTATGCCGAGCTCGAGGTCGACGACATGACGGCAGGGCTGCGCCGCCAGGGCGATGCCTCGGCCGATCTCGTTCTCGCCGCGGATGCGATGGTCTATGTCGGCGATCTCGCCCCGGTGCTGCGCGAGGCGTCGCGCGTGCTGACATCAGGCGGCCTGCTGACATTTACCGTCGAGACGCATGATGGCGACGGTGTGATCATGGGCAAGGGTCTGCGTTATGCCCATGGCGCGGAATATATCCGTCGCGTCCTGGCCGATGCCGGCTTGAAGTCTTTGCATCTCGCGCCGGCCTCGCCGCGCACCGAAGAACAGCAGCCGGTGCGCGGGCTGGCCGTGGTCGCCGCCCGGACTTGAGTCTACACGCTATTGAATGCGCTGCACGCGCGCGCAATGCGGCAACTTCGCTCTTGCCGCGCGCCTCCCGATGCCAAAAAATGCGTCGATCCAGGGAGGAACAACGAATGAAAAACAATCTGACCCGGCGCGATTTCTGCGCCACCGCGCTCGCGACCTTGGGTGCGTCGACCATCGCGTCGCCCTACGTCTGGGCGGCGGAGAAGAAGTACGACGCCGGCGCCAGCGACACCGAGATCAAGATCGGCCAGACCATCCCGCATTCCGGTCCCGGCTCGCTCTATGGCGTGCTCGGCCGCGTCGGCGAAGCCTATTTCCAGATGCTCAACGAGCAGGGCGGCATCAACGGCCGCAAGGTCAAGTTCCTGACCATGGACGACGCCTACAGCGCGCCGAAATGCGTCGAGGCGACGCGGCGGCTGGTCGAGCAGGACGAGGTGCTGGCGCTGTACGGCTCGCTCGGCACCGCGCCGCAGACCGCCGTGCACAAATATCTCAATTCCAAGGGCGTGCCGCAGCTCATGCTCAACACCGGCGCCTCGAAATGGAATGATCCGAAGAACTACAAATGGACCATGGCCGGCCTGCCGCTGTATCCGACGGAGGCGCGCATTCTCGCCAAGCATGTGCTGAGCGTGAAGCCGGAGGCCAAGGTCGGCATCCTCTATCAGAATGATGATTTCGGCCGCGACTTCCTGGGTCCCTTCAAGAAGGTGCTGGCGGATGCCGGCGGCAAGGCCCAGGTGATCATGGAGCAGACCTATGATCTCACCGAGCCGACGGTCGATTCGCAGCTGATCAATCTGTCGAAGTCGGGCGCCGACGTGTTCTACAACATCTCGACCGGCAAGGCGTCGTCGCAGTCGATCCGGAAGGTCGCCGAGCTCGGCTGGAAGCCGCTGCAGCTGCTGTCGGCCGGCTCGACCGGCCGCTCGATCCTGTCGGCCGCGGGACTCGAGAACGCCAAGGACATCGTCGCGATCCGATACTCCAAGGATGCCGGCGTGCCGCAATGGAAGGACGATCCGGACGTCAAGGGCTTCGAGGCCTTGCGCGCCAAGTACCTGCCCAACATCGATCCCGACAACACCATCGCCTATGCCGGCTATGGCCAGGCGGTGTCGATGGGCGAGATCCTGCGCCGCTGCGGCGACACGCTGACCCGCGAGAACGTGCTCAAGAACGCCACGACGCTGGCCGGCTTCCACTCGCCATTCTTCCTCGACGGCGTCAACTTCGCCTACACGCCCGACGACTACACGCCGATGAAGACGCTCTACATCTCGATCTTCGACGGCAAGGACTGGAGCATCTCCGAGAAGCCGATGACGGAGTAGGGGGGCGGCTGAGCTGGTTCAACATCGTCATTGAGAGCGCGGCTCGCAATGACGATGCGGCCAGAGCGTCGCGTCATTCTCCGCTGTCGTCCCGGCCTTGAGCCGGGACCCATAACCACCGGCTTCGGTGGGACGATGACTGGAAGTTGCGCTTCACTGATGGATTCCGCGGTATGGGTCCCGGCTCAAGGCCGGGACGACAGCGGAGTATGTTGGGACGACGTCCGCCCAATTTCCGGTATCTTCGGAAAAAAATAAACTTCTTGCGCTTTAGCAGAAATCATGATTGTATCCCGCCATCCCGTTCCAAGCCGAGGGGCGTAGCGCGCGATCGTCACGACACGCGGGGCGGGGAGCGGTGGCCGCCGAGATGCCGTAGCGTGAGCGAAGGCTTGCGCGGACGAACGGTGTGCGGCGGACGCGAAGTCGTGTGGTCCTGGCCTCCCGGTGCCGAGGTCAAGTGGATGTCAGCGCGGATGTGCTGCATCGGCGACGGGGTCAATCAGCCGGTCCCCGGGGAGAGCACGAAAGAAGCGTGAAGACCACCGCGCAGGGAAGGCCGGGCGTGCCCGGCTGCACCTGTGGTTCTGCCGCCTGCATTTTTTTCGCAGGCGGGCCGCAGGCGTCAGCCGACGCCTGGCCTTCCCTGCGCCCTCTGCAATTTGGAGGGGCATGCCGATGCATCACTCGGGCGTTATCAGCCGCGAGATCGTGGATGCTTGTTCAGGCTGTTGAGATATGCGGATGAAACGACCACCCGCGGTGATCAAACTCGATGTCGTCCCGGGCAAGCCACGAGCACGCGACAGCGTGATCGTGGCGCCGACCCGGGATCCATACGCCGCGGCGGATGTGGTGGGCAAAAAGCCAATCGCCAGCGTGCCTCAAACCGCTCCCTGGGGTATGGGTCCCGGCGTTCGCCGGGACGACGGCGAAAGTTGATGACGCGGTGGTGCGCCCGATGAATGCGCCAAAACGTGAGGTCTCGCTGCTGCGGCTGCGTCCTCCCTCGACGAACCCCGCATGACTGCCTACCTTCCCCCGGTGCCGCCCCGCATCCGACCAGTCCCGTCCGACGACTCCTCCGCGCTCCCTGACCATTTCACCAAATGGTTCGCGGCGCGCGGCTGGGTGCCGCGGTCGCATCAGTTGGCGCTGCTGGAGAAGGCGCGGGCGCAACGCTCGGCGCTGCTGATTGCGCCGACCGGCGCCGGCAAGACCCTGGCCGGGTTCCTGCCGACTCTCGTGGAGCTCGGACAAAAGCCATCGGCGAGATCCGTCGCCCGTCCTGCCGGGCTGCACACGCTCTACATCTCGCCGCTGAAGGCGCTCGCGGTCGACATCGCGCGCAATCTCGAGGCGCCGATCTCCGAGATGGCGCTGCCGATCAAGGTCGAGACCCGCACCGGCGATACGCCGGCGTCCCGCAAGCAGCGCCAGCGCCGCTATCCGCCGGACATCCTGCTGACGACGCCCGAACAGCTGGCCCTGCTGCTGTCGTCCGACGACGCGCCATTCCTGTTTTCGTCGCTGAAACGCGTGGTGCTCGACGAGCTGCATGCGCTCGTCACCTCCAAGCGCGGCGATCTGCTGTCGCTGGCGCTGGCGCGGCTGTGGCGGCTTGCGCCTGAGATGCGCATGATTGGTCTGTCGGCCACGGTCGCCGAGCCGGAGCAGATCGCGCGCTTTCTGGTGCCACAGCCGGGCGGTGCGACCGCCAGCGCCGATCTGGTCGTCGCCGGCGGCGCCGCGCAGCCGGTGGTCGAGATGCTGGACACGCGCGAGCGGCTGCCCTGGGCCGGCCACACCGCGCGCCATGCGCTCGCCGAGATGTACGAGCTGATCAAGGCGAACAAGACCACGCTGGTGTTCGTCAACACCCGCAGCCAGGCCGAGATGCTGTTCCAGGAGTTCTGGCGCATCAACGACGACAACCTCGCCATCGCCCTGCATCACGGCTCGCTCGATGTCGCGCAGCGCCGCAAGGTCGAGGACGCGATGTCGGCGGGCCGGTTGCGCGGCGTGGTCTGCACGTCCTCGCTCGATCTCGGCGTCGACTGGGGCGACGTCGATCTCGTCATCAATGTCGGCGCACCCAAAGGCTGCTCACGGCTGATGCAGCGCATCGGCCGCGCCAATCACCGGCTCGACGAGGCGTCGCGCGCGGTGCTGGTGCCGGCCAATCGCTTCGAGGTGCTGGAATGCTCGGTCGCGATCGACGCCATCGCCGACAATGCGCAGGATACGCCACCGTTGCGCACCGGCGCGCTCGACGTGCTGGCGCAGCATGTGCTCGGTTGCGCTTGTGGCGAGCCGTTCCTGAGTGACGACCTCTATGCCGAGGTGATCACCGCTGCGCCCTATGCGACGCTGACGCGCGCGGATTTCGACGACGTCGTCGATTTCGTCGCGTCGGGCGGCTACGCGCTGAAGACCTATGAGCGTTTCGCCCGCATTAAGCAGGACGCGAAGGGTCGCTGGCGGGTCACCAACCCCAAGGTGCGGCAGAGCTATCGCCTGAACGTCGGCACCATCGTCGAAGAGGCGATGCTGAAGGTGCGGCTGGTGCGCTCGCGCGCTGGCGGCACCGGGTCGACGGGCGCGATCGCGCGCGGCGGCCGGCTGCTCGGCGAGATCGAGGAGTACTTCATCGAGGGACTGACGCCGGGCGACACCTTCGTGTTCGGCGGCGAGATCGTGCGCTACGAGACGCTCGCGGAGGATCAGGTCTATGTGTCGCGGGCCAACGACAGCGATCCCAAGGTGCCGTCCTACATGGGCGGCAAATTCCCGCTGTCGACCTATCTCGCCGAGCGCGTCCGCGGTTTGCTCGACAACAACAGCGCCTGGTCGCAACTGCCCGTGCAGGTGCGCGACTGGCTGGCGCTGCAGAAGGACGTCTCGCGCATCCCGGCGCGCCGCGAGCTGCTGGTGGAAACCTTCCCGCGCTCCAACAAGCATTATCTCGTCTGCTATCCGTTCGAGGGCCGGCTCGCGCATCAGACGCTCGGCATGCTGCTGACGCGCCGGCTGGAGCGGGCGCGCGCCCGGCCGCTCGGCTTCGTCGCCAACGAATATGCGCTCGCGGTGTGGGGGCTCGGCGACATGTCGCTGATGGTCAAACAGGGGCGTCTCGATCTCGCCGCTTTGTTCGATCCGGACATGCTCGGCGACGATCTCGAGGCGTGGCTGGCAGAGTCGGCGCTGATGAAACGCACGTTTCGCTCCTGCGCGATCATTTCCGGCCTGATCGCGCGGCGTTCGACCACGGAGGAAAAGACGCGGCGCCAGGTGCTGTTCTCGACCGATCTCGTCTACGACGTGCTGCGCCGGCACCAGCCGGATCACATGCTGTTGCGCGCCGCGCGCGCCGACGCTGCCACCGGCCTGCTCGATCTGCGGCGCCTCGGTGATATGCTCACGCGGATCGCGGGCCGAATCACCCATCGCCCGCTCGATCGCGTCTCGCCCTTGGCGGTGCCGGTGATGCTGGAAATCGGCCGCGAATCCGTCTATGGCGAGGCCGCCGACGAGCTCCTGGCCGAAGCCGCCGAGGAACTCGTCAAGGAGGCGATGGGGTAGGCTGGAAAGGGCGAGGCGGACTTTGCAGGGGACACTTTGCGCATCGGACCTGATGACCGTCGCCGGCACTGCGCTGCGCGTCGATCTCTCGGGCGCGCTGGTGTGGGACGAGCAGCGCCTGCTCGTCGTCTCCGACCTGCATCTCGAGAAGGGCTCGAGCTACGCTGCGCGCGGCACCTTGCTGCCGCCTTTCGACACGGTGGCGACCTTGCGCCGCCTGGCCGAGGTCATCGCGCATTACCGGCCGCGCATCGTGATCGCGCTCGGTGACAGCTTCCATGATCGTGACGCGCATACCCGTCTCACCGGAGATGACCGCGCTGCGATCGCCAATCTGCAGGTCGGCCGCGACTGGGTGTGGATTACCGGCAATCACGATCCGGCGCCGCATGGCATCGGCGGCGAGGTCGCCGACGAAGTCGTGATCGGCACGGTGACGTTCCGCCACGAGCCGACCGGCGCGCGCGGCGAGATCGCCGGCCATCTGCATCCCAAGGCGCGGGTGGCGACGCGGGCACGTACGCTGGAGCGGCGCTGCTTCGTCTCCGACGGCGAACGCGCCGTGATGCCGGCGTTCGGCGCCTATGCCGGCGGCCTGAGCGTGCGCGACGCGGCGTTCGCAAAACTGTTCCCGAAGCGCGCCTTCATCGCCCACGTGCTGGGCGACACCAGGCTGCACAGCATCGCTGCGGCGAGGTGTTATTAGTTGCGGGGCCTCGTTACGAGCAGCAGGCAGGTGGTTATGTCCCGCGTCACGCCGAACCTGCTGCCGCTCGAGATCGGCGTGTTCTGCCTCTTGTGGAGCTTCGCCTTCGTCGCCGGCAAGATCGGCGTGACCTATTGCCCGCCGCTGCTGCTGCTGGCGGCGCGGTTCTCGCTCGCAGGCCTCCTCATCCTGATCATTCCCGCGATCCGGGGCGAGCTGCGCATGAGCTGGCGCGATGCGGCCGTGTTCGCCATCATCGGCATCGCCAACAATGCGCTCTATCTCGGCCTGGGCTATACGGGCCTGCAGACGGTGTCGGCCGGGCTCGGTGGCCTGATCGTCTCGGCCAATCCGGTGTTCACGGCGGTGTTCGCCGCGCTGCTGCTCGGCGAACCCTTGACCTTGCGCAAGGTCGCGGGGCTCGCGCTCGGCATCATCGGCGTCGCCATGATCGTCTGGCACCGCATGGCGGTCGGCACCGATCATCTCGAAGGCATCCTCTATACGCTGGCGGCGCTGGCCTCGATGGTCACCGGCACCATCCTGTTCAAGCAGCTCGCGCCGAAGGGCAGCCTGTGGATCGGCAATGGCATCCAGAACCTGTCCGCTGGATTGGTGCTGTGGCCGGTCGCGCTCGGCATCTCCAGCGTCGGCGACGTCGTGCCGAATACGCAGCTGATCGGCGCCTTCGCCTTCCTGGTGCTCGGCGGCTCGATCCTGGCCTATGTGCTCTGGTTCCACCTGCTGAAGGTCTGCGGCGCCACCGCCGCCAGCGCCTATCACTTCGTGATGCCGCCGCTGGCGATGATCTTCGCCTTCCTGGTGCTCGGCGAGCAGGTCGCGCTGCAGGATCTGCTCGGCGTGATTCCGGTTGCGATCGGCATCTATCTGGTGACGCGTGCGCCGGCGACGACGGCGGAGGTCGCGCCATGAGTGTGTCCTCGACGAGCGCGCTAATCCCTTCGGAACACGATCGACGCCATCCATCCGGTCATCAGCGCCATCACCGTCGTGACGAGGCCATAGACGAAGCCGTTCTGACGCGCCGAGCTCGCCACGAACTGCTCGAAGCCGACCTTGACGATCTCGAACGCAGTCTCGGTCTTGGTGACGAGCGCGCCGTCCGCCAGCAGCTTGATCTCGATCTCATAGGTGCCGATCGGAACCGCCGCGGGCAGCGGGATGCCGGTGCGGAACAGCGTCGGGGTGAGGAACGTCACCGCGGACGTGTCCTCGCGGTACAGGCCGTGCTGCGACTGCAGCCGCACGAAGGCGCTGCGGAAGACATCGTTGGGGACGACGTCGGCATAGTCGGGGCCGACGCGCTGGGTCAGCAGCACGTTGGTCAGGCCGAGCTGCTGCCGCCGCTGCACCTCGGGCGCGGCCATCGCATCGAATGGCCGGTTGGCGAACAGCGCCAGATAGCCCGGCACCTTCAGGAATTGCCGCGAGTCGGTGTTGATCCAGATGCCGAATTTGCGCTCCTTGCGCCGCGTCACCATGTCGGCGCGGGGTCCTCGCACGGTGACGACGAGATCGTATGCGGTGCGGCCCGGCGGGGTCTGCGCGTCCTTCTCGACCGAGCCGAACAGCACCAGCTCCTCGCCGGAATAGTTCGGCGTCACCGTGACGCGGTGGTTGGAGACGGAGGCGATCAGGCGCTCGGCGCGTGCCGGCGCGGCTGCGGTGAGCATCAGCAGCAGCAATGTCGTGCTGATGAAACGCAGCGGCGTCATTGGCTCATCTCGGTCTCGCGGATCGTGAACAGGTCGGCGGGCCGGATCACCAGCTCGAACGCGAAGCGGATGCCGACGGCGAGGATCAGCAGCCCGAGCAGCAGCCGCAGCTGCTCGCCGCGGATCATCTGTCCGGCGCGGGCGCCGAACTGCGCGCCGGTGACGCCGCCGACCATCAGGATCAGCGCCAGCACGGCGTCGACCAGATGGTTGCTCATGGCGTGCAGCATGGTCGCGATCATCATGGTGGCCAGCGTCAGCACCATCGAGGTGCCGATCACGGTCGAGGTCGGCACGCGCAGCAGGTAGATCAGCAGAGGCACCAGGATGAAGCCGCCGCCGATGCCCATGACGGCGCCGAGGAAGCCGATCAGGAGGCCGATGCCGATGACGGGGATGACGGAGACGTAGATCTTGGAGCGCTTGAACCGCATCTTCAGCGGCAGGCCATGGATCCAGACATGACTGCCGGGCCGGCGCACCGTGGCGGCGGCGCCGTGGCGCGCCCGCAGCATCGCGCGCAGGCCTTCCCAGAACATCATGCCGCCGACGCTGGTCAGCAGCGCGACATAGGACAGCGCGATCATCAAATCGAGCTGGCCGAGCGAGCGCAGCAGGGTGAAGGTGGAGACGCCGAGCGCGGTGCCCAGCGTGCCGCCGATCATCAGCACCAGCGCCAGCGACGGATCGATGGCCCGCCTTCGCCAATAGGACAGGGCGCCGGAGAACGACGATGCGGCGATGTGGCTGGACACCGAGGCGACGGCGACCGCCGGCGTGATGCCGACGAAGATCAGCAGCGGCGTCATCAGGAAGCCGCCGCCGATGCCGAACATGCCGGACACGAAGCCGACCGCCGCCCCCATGGCCAGCAGCAGGAAGATGTTGACCGGGATGTCGGCGATGGGGAGGTAGATCTGCATCCGCGCGGTCCTGCGAGCGTTCAACCCAAGCAGCCCGCGCATGCGAAGCAGGTGCCAAGGTCTTGCATAACCGAAAATGCCGCCGAAAGGATCAGAGATTCCGGCCCGAGATCGTGCGGTGCGACATCCGGCGCGGCCACGCTGCGGGGGGGCCCGTCACAGCGTCTTGAGCGGGGTGGTCACGAGCTTCATCGCCTCGGCCTCGTTGTTGTCCAGCCAGCGGATGTCGCGGGTCCGCGACATCGCCTCGATGACCTCGGACGAGACGCCCATCCGCGTCATGTAGCCGAGGATTGCACCGGTGACGCGCTGGGTGTCGGCGACGGCATCCGCGCCTTGCGCGGCCGAGGTGAAGCGGTGGACGCCCAGCGCCGAGCCGCCGAGGCCGTAGCGGATCTGCCCGCCGGCGAATGCGAACACGCAGGCGCTGGCGCAGGAGCCAGGCCGGACACGACCGCCATTGTCGGCTACGCCGACGGCGGTGGCGAGGCCGTGGGCGCGGATGATCTCGCCCATCAGAACGCCCTGATCGAGGCTGCCCCCGGGCGAGGACAACAGAACCACGTCGCCGGGCTTGAGATGGGCGTCGTCGATCCGCGCCCGCAGCCAGATCGCGGCAGCCGGCCCGATCTCGCCGCTCACCGCGAGCACGGCACGTGGTTCGCCCAGGCCGCCCATGGCGGCATTGGCGAGCAGCGTGGAGGAGAGGCTCGGCGAGATGAACTGATCCCTCCAGAACGACCAGGCGTCCGGGCGGGACAGGTCGCGATAGGTGCGAATGCCTGCGGTGAGTAGAAGGGTGACGACGATCACCGACGCGATGCGCCCCGAGCGAAAGGCGGCCGGAAGGCCGTTCGTGATCTCCTGCACAACCGGCGGAGGTGGCGGCGTGGCCGGGCCGTTCGCAATGGGCTTCGGGATCACGCGAGGGCCGGTCGGTGACTGCCGGAAGCGCGCGCCATCCTGCGGTTCATTCTCGACTGACACGGGCCGGCACTCCTGCGCGGCGTCCACCATGGCCGCTGTGCAGTCCTATACCGTTCGGCGGCGCGAGACTATGGCGCGCGAGAATCGTTGTTCGGGAATCTGCCGTGCCGCCGGCGCGGGCCGGCAGCAAAACCCGCAAACCTCAGCGCGGAGCCGCCGCAGCCGTCCGCTTGGCCAGCGCGGCCTTGGCCGCAGCCGCCTTGGCGATCGCCTGGTTGCCGTCCCAACCACCGGCCGGCGCTGGGACATTGATCGCATCGTCCGGCTGCGGCTCGACCGTGAAGGTCTGGATCGCGAGCTTGGCAGCCGCGAGCGACTGGACATCGAGCCGCTTGGCGACGTCGTCGCGCTTGCGGCCGGCATCGGCATCACCCTGGGAAGCGGCGAGGCTGAACCATTTGTAGGACTCGGCGAGGTTCTGTTCGACGCCGATGCCGCGGGCATAGAGGATGCCGAGGTTGAACTGGCTGTCGGCAACGCCGCGCTCGGCGGCCTTGCGGAACCATTGCGACGCGCTCTTGTAGTTCGCGCCCTTGCCGCCACCGTCGGCATCGAGCACGGCCAGATTGTGCATTGCCTTGGCGTTGCCGCGCTCGGCGGCGACGACGTAGTAGCGGCGGGCGATGTCCGCGTCCTTCTTCACGCCCAGGCCCTTCTCGTAGAAGGTGCCGAGCCGGAACACCGCGGGAATGAGCCCGGCCTGCGCCGCGCGGTCATACCATTTGGCGGCTTCCTCGTAGTTCGCAGCGATGCCCTTGCCCTCGGCAAGGCGGACGCCGACCTCGTAGGCGGCGGTCGGATCGCCCTTGAGGGCGGCATTGCGCAGCGCCATCCCGCCGACGGCGTCGGGCAGCTTCTCCGAGCTGGGCACCGAAACCAGGCCGAGCTTCTGGCCGTTGGCAGCGGTCGGAATCGTTCCGGTGATGTCGCTCGCTGCCTGCTTCTCGGTGTCCTGCGGGATTGCGAGCATCGCAATCGTCTCGGCCTCCGACGGCATCGCCTTGTTGTAGGACTGGCGATCGATCGGGGTGGGCGAGGTCAGCGATGGACCGCTCTGATCCGGCGTGGCCGGGCGCGGCAACAGGCTGGGCGTGGCGGACGGCATCTGCGCGTGCGGCGCCTCGCTTTGGGTCTCCATCGGAGCGATTGGCGGCGGCGTGCTGCCGCTGTCGAGCAGCGACATCGCGAACTTGAAGGTGCCCAGCACGATCACCACGACGCTGGCGCCGACCAGCAGCGAGCGGATCTTCGATCCGATCGTGGAGACCTCCTCGTCGCCCTCGGCGGTGAGCGCGACCGTCGGCTTGTCCTTGGCCTTCGGCTTGGGAGCCTCTTTCGGCGCAGCTTCCTTCACGACGTCCTTGGCCTTCGGCTTCTCCTTCTTGGCCTTGTCGGCCTTCTTGGCGTCGACCGGCTGCGCTGCGGCCGCAGCCTGCGCCGCGCGGCGGGCGGCGGCGATGAAGCTCGAGGTCGAGACCGGCTCGCGCTTGCCGGCCGGGAGCTCGGTCAGAGCGTCCTCGGAGGCGGCGATCCGTTCCGCGGGCGATGCGGTCCGTCCGAGCGGCCGCGTGCCGGGCTCCAGCGGATGATCCGGCGGCAGTTCGGGCACGATCGTGGTCGGCCGGGCGGCCTGGGCCGCATGGGGTTCGAGGATGTCGGCGATCGCCTTGGGCGGCACCAGCGGCGGCGGCGCGGCCGGCGGAGCAGCAGCGGCGTGGAATTCGCGCGGCGCGGCGGCAAAACCGGCATGGCTGGTGGGCGGATTGACGATCTGCGCAGCGGGCTGCTCGGCCGCAGGGTTCGGCAGTTCGGGCCGGTAGGCGGGCTCGGGCTTGACGGGTTCGGTGTAGCTCTGCGGCGCAGGCGCGCGCGGGGCCGGCATCGGCGGCTCGAGCACCGGGGCCAGCGCTGCGGCCGGGTGGCTCGAGCTGGCGCGCACGTTGCGCAGATCGCCTTCGATCATGGCGAGGCGATCGACGACGTGGCCGAGCGTGTTGTGAACCGCTTCCAGCGAATCCTGAGTGTTGCGATCGGTCTCGGTCTGGCTGAAGCGGATGTCGGACAGCTCGCGCTTGACCATGTCGATCATGCCGCTGTCCTGCGCGGATTCGCGCTGCGACCGGCTCTCCGCGAGCGCGGCGAACGTCGCCTGCTGCCGTTCCAGGTAGCGCAGGATGTCCTGCAGCCCGCCCTCGACGCGGCTCATGTTGCCGCCGCGCGGATCGTTGGCCGCTTCCAGCCGCTCCAGGAGATAGCTGATCCGCTGCTCGAGATGAGCGATGGCGGACGAGCCGTCATTGCCGACCTGCAGCCGGTCGATGCGATCGGACAGGCCGCGCAGCGCGTCTTCGATCTGGGCCGTGTTGTCGGGGGCGGGAGCCGGCGGCTCGCGGCTTTCCAGCGTCGAGGTCAGCGCGGCGATGCGCTGCTCGAGTGCGGCGAAGGAATCGTGGAAGGAGTCGTGCGTGTCGCGCGCTTGTGCGAGCTGATCCACCTTCGAGGACAGCTGCCGCAGATCGTCCGACAACCGCTCCAGCGCATCGTTGGAGGCGACGTTGGACACGATCGCCCGCAACGCGGAAATGGCGTGTTCGAGCTGCTGGACCGTGCCGGGGTCGTCGTTGGCGCGCAGGATCAGGTCCAGCTTGGCGCCGAGATTGCGAATGGCTTCGTCGTAGATGGCGAGCTGCTCGGCCGGCTTCAGCGAGCCGACGACCTCGCGGATGTCCGTCAGCGCCCGTTCGATGCCGGCGAGGGCCTGGCTGTCGACGCCACTCTCGCGATTCTCGTCGATGCGGCGCGACAGCGAGCGGATCTCGTTCTCGATCGACTCGATCGCACGCCGCGGCATGGCCTCGGTGATGGCCAGGCGGATCTCGGCGAGCTCGGTGCGGAAGCCGGCGATCGACTGTTCGACGCCGTCATCGGGCCGCTGCAGCGCCTCGATCTGGCTGGTGATCTTCTGCAGGTGCCGTTCGAGCAGCGAAAAATCCGGGCCCGGTGCAGCCGCCGGTAGCGGCGTCATCAAAGGCGCTGCGGCATGCGCCATTGCGGGCGCGGTCGGCGGCGCCTGATACGGCGGCAGCGGACGCGCCGCGTCGAGCTCGCTCTGACGGGCGCTGATCTCGGCGACGGCAATGTCGAACGAGCCGACGCTCAGCGGCTGTGCAGGCCGATAGATCTGGGCAGCGGCGCGCTCGACGCCGTCGGAACCGCGCGGGCGGTCCTCACCGGCGGGCTTGCGCATCGGCGTCGAGATTTGCGACAGCCGGGCATCGAGGCGGGAAATGGCATCATTGAGCTGGCGGGCGACGCCCTGCTCGTCGCGGGGCGCGTCCTTGCGGGCGCCGGGGCGCGACATCTGCTCGATCTGGCGGGCGATCGAATCGAGCCGCTGGTGAATGTCGGCGACCTCGCGCGCGTCGCGGTTGGCAGGCGGCGTGCTGCGCAGCGGATGGCCGCTGCGGAATTCCGGCGGTGCAGAGGCGCCGAGCGTGGAATTGATCCAGTCGTTCAGCGTCATTCCGGCGCGTTGCGCCGCGGCCTCGGCCCTTTCGCGGACGGACGGGTCGATGCCTTCATTACTCCACGGTACGCGCGAATTCATGTCTCGTCCGGTTCCGCTTCCAGCGCTCCACCAAGCGCCTCCAGCCTCCCCACGCGTCCCGGACTTGAACATGAACGGAACCGCGCAGATCGTCTGCTCCAGGTCCCGACATTTGACTTTTACGGTAAATAACGCGTTAAATTTACCGCCAGCGCGGTCAGAAGTTTTGCGGCTATCGAACTGGACGCGTCAGCCGGCGCTTTCTCGCGAGGTCGTATCGAGCGGCCGCACGCTGCTTGTTCCTGATATCACCGACAATGCGGTGATCGCTTCCTCGCACCATTCGGCCACCATGCGCTCGTGGCGCAGTCCGAGGCGGAGATTGAGCAGCTTGCCCATGTCGGCCGGCGCGACATTGCCGTCGGCATAGTGCTTCTTGAGAATGCGATCGTAGCGCTCGGCGCGGTCGCGATGATGTTCGAGCCGCGCCATCAGGTCGGCCCGGATCGGCGCGATGTCGGCGGCGCCCAACGCATAGAGCCGGACCAGGAGGTCGTCCTTGACCGAGGCCGGCGTGCTCGGCCGCGCCGCCCAGCTGCGGAACGCGGCGCGGCCCTCGGGCGTCAATGTGTAGACGAGCTTGTTCGGCTTGCCGGTCTGCACCACCTCGCGACCCTGGATGTAGCCGCGGTCGCGCAGCCGGGAGAGCTCCCGATAGATCTGCTGATGGTCGGTCTTCCAGAAGAAGCCGATCGAGGAATCGAACGTCTTGGCGAGTTCGTAGCCCGTCATCGGATGTTCGGTGAGGCAGGCGAGGATGGCGTCGCCGAGGGCCATGGCCGGAAATTGCTCCCGTTTTTCTGATCGTTGTCTGCCCCGTTCCACGCTTGACATTATGCACATTGACGCATATGCGTCAATGTGCATATGGGGTGGTTGTGGTGCTGGCCTGTTCCGCCCCGAGGAGACGCCCAATGACAAAGACCGGCCTCGACGGATGGTACGGCTATATGAGGTCTCACGATCTCGGCGCTTTGCGGGAGCTGCTGCATCCCGATGCCGTGTTCGAAAGCCCCGTCGTGCACACGCCGCAGCGCGGCCGCGACATCACCTTCAAATATCTCGCGAGTGCTGAGAAAGTCTTAGGCGGTCCCGGATTCAAGTATGTCGGGGAGTGGCGTAACGCCACGGGCGCGGTGCTCGAATTCGAGAACGAGATCGAGGGCATCAATCTCAACGGCGTCGATATCATCACCTTCGACGATGCCGGCCTGATTACGCATTTCAAGGTCATGGTTCGCCCGCTCAAGGCGATCAACCTGCTGCATCGCCTGATGGGCGAACAGCTGGCTGCCATGAGCTCGCAAGTGACCAAGCCGTCCTGACGTGACCACCGGCCGCAATCACACGGCTGCCGCAAGTCCAGAGAAATCGCTACAGTCCGCGGCCTGCATTGTGTGCCGCGTCCGCAAAAGTTCAGTCTGAACCTCAGCCTTCCTGCCGGAGACGCCGATGCCGATCTACAAAGCCCCCGTGGAAGATGTGACCTTCCTGCTCAACGACGTGTTCCAGATCGACCGCTACGACAATCTGCCGGGCTTCTCCGATGCCTCGGCCGACGTCCGCGAAGCGATCATCGGTGAAGCGGCCAAGCTCGCCGAAGAGGTGCTGCAGCCGCTCAATCGCGTCGGCGATCTCGAAGGCTGCAAGCGCCATGACGACGGCAGCGTAACTACGCCGAAGGGCTTCAAGGACGCCTACAAGCAGATCGTCGAAGGCGGCTGGCTCGGCCTGTCGGCGCCGACCGAATATGGCGGTCAGGGGCTGCCGGTCACGCTCACCCAGACGGTCAACGAATTCCAGTGCTCGGCCAACATGGCGTTCGCGATGTATGGCGGCCTGACCATGGGCGCGACCGCAGCACTCATCGTGCACGGCAACGAGGAGCAGAAGAAGACCTACGTGCCGAAGATGGTGGCCGGCGAATGGACCGGCACCATGAACCTCACCGAGCCGCATTGCGGCACCGACCTCGGCCTGCTGCGCACCAAGGCGGTGCGCCAGGCCGACGGCAGCTTCAAGATCTCCGGCACCAAGATCTTCATCTCGGCCGGCGAGCACGACATGTCGGACAACATCATTCACCTGGTGCTCGCCCGCATCGAGGGCGCGCCAGCCGGCATCAAGGGCGTGTCGCTGTTCGTGGTGCCGAAAATCATGGTCAACGCCGACGGCTCGCTCGGTGCGCGCAACGGCGTCAGCTGCGGCTCGATCGAGCACAAGATGGGCATCCACGGCAACTCGACCTGTGTGATGAACTACGACAACGCCACCGGTTGGCTGATCGGCGAAGAGAACAAGGGCATGCAGGGCATGTTCGTGATGATGAACGAGGCCCGGCTCGGCGTCGCCGTGCAAGGTCTTGCGCAGTCCGAGGTCGCCTATCAGAACGCGGTCGCCTATGCGCGCGAGCGCATCCAGGGCCGTTCGCTGACCGGCGCAAAGGCGCCCGACAAGGCGGCCGATCCGATCATCGTGCATCCCGACGTGCGCCGCACGCTCTTGTCGATCCGCGCCTTCAACGAGGCCGCCCGCGCCATGGTGGTGTGGACCTCGCTGAAGAGCGATGTCGCGCATCGCTCGCAGGATCCGAAGGACCGCCAGGCCGCCGACGATCACATGGGCCTGATGACCCCGGTCATGAAGGGCTACATGACCGACATGGGCTTTGCCAATGCGGTCCAGGCGCAGCAGATGTATGGCGGCCATGGCTACATCGCCGAGTGGGGCATGGAGCAGTTCGTGCGCGATGCCCGCATCGCGATGATCTACGAGGGCGCCAACGGCATCCAGGCGCTGGACCTGGTAGGCCGCAAGCTGCCGCGTGATGGCGGCCGCGCCGTGATGGCGTTCTTCGCCGAGGTCGGCTCGTTCGCCAAGGAGCACGGCGGCAACGATGCGATGAAGCCGTTCATCGCGCCGCTATCGACTGCGCTCGGCCATCTGCAGCAGGCCACGACATGGCTGATGCAGAATGCGATGACCAAGCCGGACAATGCCGGCGCGGCGGCGACGGACTACATGCATCTCTTCGCGCTGGTCACCTTCGGCTACATGTGGGCGAAGATGGCCAAGGTGGCGCAGGACAAGATTGCGGCCGGCGACAGCTCGACCTATCTCACCACCAAGCTGGTCACGGGCCGCTTCTTCATGGAGCGCGTGCTGCCGGAGACGGCGGCGCATCTCGCCCGCCTGCAGGCCGGCTGCGCGACCGTGATGGAACTGCCGGCGGAAGCCTTCTGATTTCGGAACGAAGGCCGGTGCGCACCGCGTGCCGGCCTTCGTCCCATGCTGACAACAACAAATAGAACCAGATGAGGAGGGCGTGATGCCTGAGGCCTTTATCTACGACCACGTACGGACTCCCCGCGGCCGCGGCAAAGCCGACGGTTCCCTGCATGAGGTGACCGCCCTCGCGCTCGCCACCGTGCCGCTGAAGGCGCTCAAGGACCGCAACAACATCCCTGAGGACGCCGTCGACGACGTCGTGCTCGGCGTCGTCGATCCGGTCGGCGAGGCCGGCTCGGATATCGCGCGCTTTGCCGCGCTGAACGCAGGCCTCGGCGAGGCCGTCCCCGGCATCCAGATCAGCCGCTTCTGCGCCTCCGGTCTCGACGCCGTGAACTTCGCCGCAGCGCAGATCATGAGCGGCCAGCATGAACTGGTGATCGGCGGCGGCGCTGAGTCGATGAGCCGCGTCGGCATCGGCGCCTCCGGCGGCGCTTGGCCGATGGATCCCTCGATGGCCGTGCCGGCCTACTTCATGCCGCAGGGCATCTCGGCGGACCTGATCGCGACCAAATACGGCTTCTCGCGCGACGACGTTGATGCCTACGCCGTGCAGAGCCAGCAGCGCGCGGCGAAGTCGTGGGAAGAAGGCCGCTTCAACAAGTCGGTGGTGCCGGTCAAGGACATCAACGGCCTGACCATCCTCGCCAAGGACGAGCACATGCGGCCGTCGACGACGATGCAGTCGCTGGCGCAGCTGCAGCCGTCGTTCGTGCAGATGGCGCAGATGGGCGGCTTCGATGCGGTGGCGATCCAGTCGCATCCCGAGATCGAGCGCGTCAACTACGTGCATCACGCCGGCAACTCTTCTGGCATCGTCGACGGTGCCGGTGCTGTGCTGCTCGGCAGCAAGGAGGCGGGCGCGAAATACGGCATGAAGCCGCGGGCGAAAATCCGCGCCTTCGCCAATATCGGCTCGGAGCCGGCGATGATGCTGACCGGCCCGGTCGACGTCACCGAGAAGCTGTTCGCGCGCTCCGGCATGAAGACCTCGGACATCGATCTGTTCGAGCTCAACGAGGCCTTCGCCTCGGTCGTGCTGCGCTACATGCAGGCGTTCGAGATCGACAAGGACAAGATCAACGTCAATGGCGGCGCCATCGCGCTCGGCCATCCCTTGGGCGCCACCGGCGCGATGATCCTGGGCACCGTGCTCGACGAATTGGAGCGCACCGGCAAGGCCACCGCCCTGGTCACGCTGTGCATCGGCGGCGGCATGGGCACCGCGACCATCATCGAGCGGGTGTGATCGACCTCAGGACGTAGGGTGGGCAAAGCGAAGCGTGCCCACCGTCTTTCGTCATCGACACCGTCGGTGGGCACGGCGCAAGGGCGCCTTTGCCCACCCTACGAATTCCGGACAACGCCGCGCCGACCGGCTGCTGGCACCGAGGGAGCACCACATGGCCTTCAAGAACTTCAAACTCGAAACCGATGCCGACGGCATTGCGCTGATCACCTGGGACATACCGGGCCGTTCGATGAACGTGCTGGACGAGACCTCGACCAACGAGCTCGAGGCCCTGGTCAAGCAGACCACCGCCGACGCCGCCATCAAGGGCGTCGTCATCACCTCGGCCAAGGAGGCGTTCTGCGCCGGCGCCGATCTGTCCATGCTCGAAGGCATGAACCGCATCTATGCGGACGTGCTGAAGAGCAAGGGCGAGGAAGCCGCCAACCAGATGCTGTTCGACACCAGCCGGCGCTTCTCGCAGATCAACCGGTCGATGGAGACCTCGGGCAAGCCGTGGGTCGCCGCGATCAACGGTCTCGCGCTCGGCGGTGGCTTCGAGGTGACGCTGTCGTGCCACTACCGCGTCGCGGCCGAGAATCCGAAGACCCGCCTCGGCCTGCCCGAGATCAAGGTCGGCCTGTTCCCCGGCGCCGGCGGCACCCAGCGCGTGCCGCGCATCGTGCAGCCGCAGGACGCGATGAACCTGCTGTTGAAGGGCGAGGCGCTCACCCTCGACAAGGCCAAGGCGCTGAAGCTGGTCGATGCGATCGTGCCGGCCGCCGATCTCATCAAGGCCGCCAAGGACTGGATCAAGGGCGGCGGCAAGGCGGTGCAGCCGTGGGACGAGAAGGGCTTCAAGCTGCCCGGCGGCCCGGTGTTCTCCAAGAACGGCATGATGATGTTCCCGGCGGGCAACGCCATCTACCGCCGCGAGACCTACGACAACTATCCGGCCGCACGCGCCATCATGAGCTGCGTGTATGAAGGCCTGCAGCTGCCGATCGACGCCGCGCTGCGCGTCGAGTCGCGCTACTTCACCAAGATCCTGCGCTCGAAGGAAGCGGCGGCGATGATCCGCAGCCTGTTCCTGTCGATGCAGGAATTGAACAAGGGCGCGCGCCGTCCGGCCGATGTGCCTGCGACCAAGCTGAAGAAGATCGCCGTGATCGGCGCCGGCTTCATGGGCGCATCCGTCGGCTACGTCTCGGCACGCGGCGGCCTTGAAGTGGTGCTGATCGACCGCGACCAGGAGAGCGCCGACAAGGGCAAGGCGCATGCGCAGGGCGTGGTCGATGGCCTGGTCAAGAAGGGCCGCACCAAGCCGGGCGAGGCCGAGGCGATCATGGGCCGCATCACCGCGACCGCCGACTACGCAGTGCTGAAGGATTGCGACCTCGTCATCGAGGCCGTGTTCGAGGACCGCAAGGTCAAGGCCGAGACCTATGCCAAGGCGCAAGCCTATCTCAAGGACGGCGCGATCTTCGCCTCCAATACTTCGACCCTGCCGATCACCTCGCTCGCCGAGGAGTTCAAGGATCAGGGCCGCTTCATCGGCATCCACTTCTTCTCGCCGGTCGAGAAGATGATGCTGGTCGAGATTATCATGGGCAAGGCCACCAACGACGTCGCGCTGGCGACGGCACTGGACTATGTCCGCACCATCGGCAAGACGCCGATCGTGGTCAACGACTCGCGCGGCTTCTTCGCCAATCGTTGCGTGATGCGCTACATCGCCGAGGGCAACGAGATGTTCCTCGAAGGCGTGCCGCCGGCGATGATCGAGAATGCCGCCAAGATGGCCGGCATGCCGGTCGGCCCGCTGTCGCTGTCGGACGAGGTCGCGCTCGACCTCGGCCTGAAGATCATGAAGGCGACCGAGCACGATCTCGGCCCCAACGCGATCAACCAGGACCACAAGAAGCTGATGGTCGAGCTGGTCGAGAAGCAGGGCCGCTTCGGCCGCAAGAACGCCAAGGGCTTCTATGACTATCCCGAGAAGGGCAAGGGTCAGAAGAGCCTGTGGCCGGATCTGGCCAAGCTGCAGCCGAAGCAGCTCGATCCCGATACGCTCGACGTCGAGGAGCTGAAGCAGCGCTTCCTGGTGGTACAGGCGGTGGAAGCCGCGCGCACCGTCGAGGACCACGTCATCACCGACGTGCGCGAGGCCGATGTCGGCTCCATCCTCGGCTTCGGCTTCGCGCCGTTCACCGGCGGCACGCTGTCCTACATCGACTTCATGGGGACGAAGAAATTCGTCGAGCTGTGCCACGCCTACACGGCGAAGTACGGCTCGCGCTTCGCCCCGCCGAAGCTGCTGGAGGAGATGGCCGCCAAGGGCGAAACCTTCTACGGCCGCTTCCCGCCGAAGAAGGCCGCGGCGTAAGCCCCTACGTTTGCGGGCTCCCGGAGCGCTCAGGCGTTTCCGGGAGTTCGCCCCCGGCGTTGCGGTCGCTGCGCCCTTGAGTCGTCTTTTCCGGTCTTTCGCGCTTATAGTGCGACTATGGCGGACACATTCGACATTGCCAAGCTGACGAAAAAAGAACGGCTCGCTCTGATTGGCGAGCTGTGGGACAGTTTGGCGCCCGAAGACGTGAGTCTGACTCCGGCTCAGGAGGCCGAGCTGGCTAGGCGCATGGCCACTTTCGACGTTGATGCGCAGCGAGCTGTGTCCTGGGACGAGATTGAGGCCAATCTCGATAAGCGGTGACTGAGGATGCCGCGCGTTTTCTTCACGGATGCGGCGCGTGGCGATCTCGAAGACGCCCTGTCATGGTACGAGGCGCATGCACCCGAGATCGTTCCGCGATTTCGTGAGGTGCTGCGAGTGGCAGTCAAAAGGCTAGGCGAGAACCCCAAGCAGTTTCCCGCCTCCTCGCACAAGACCCGGCGGGCGCTGCTTCGGCATTTTCCCTACCTGCTGATCTTCAGTGAAACCGCCAGCGGCCGTCTACGTGGTCGCCGTCTTTCACACGAGCCGCGACCCAAAGGTCTGGCGAAATCGGACATCGTAAGGCGTCGCCTCAACCCCGCTGTCGTCCCGGACAAGCTCGGCAACGCGTCAGCGTTGCCGGGCGCCGATCCGGGACCCACGTCGCAGCAGATGTTTGGCGTCACGACCATCTCGCGCCACACTTGATCCTGTGGTTATGGATCCCGGCGTTCGCCGGGATGACATCTGTTGTGTTGAGGCTGCAAACCTCACATTTCGAAGATCAGCGGGAAAACCCTTACCCCGCCTTCATCAGCCCTTCCTTCGTCAGCGCCTCCTGCACTTTCGGCCGGGCGGCGACGCGGTTCTTGTAGGCGACCAGGTTCGGCATGCCCGAGAGGTCGAACTTCATACGGTCGGCCCAGGTCAGCACGGTGAAAAGATAGCCGTCGGCGACGGTGAAATCTTTGCCCATCAGGTAGTCGCGGCCGGCGAGCTGGCTGTCGATGTATTTGAACTTGGCCATCACGCGGTCCTTGAAGAACGCCTTGGCCTCGTCGGCCAGCACCGGCGAGAACATCGGGCCGAAATTCTTGTGCAGCTCGGACGTGATGAAGTTCAGCCACTCCAGCAGCTTGTAGCGCTCGCCGCTGTCGCGGGCCGGCGCCAGCTTCTTGTCGGCGGCCTGGTCGGCGATCATCTGGACGATGACCGGGCCTTCGGTCACGATTTCGCCGCTCGGCAGCCCCAGGGCCGGCACCTGGCCCTTCGGATTGACCTTGAGGTAATCGTCGCCATTTTCCAGGGTCTTGGCGCGCAGATCGACCTTGACGAGATCGTAAGGCAGGCCCGCCTCGAGCAGGGCGATATGGGGCGAGAGCGAGCAGGCGCCGGGTGAATAATAAAGCTTCATTGTGTATTTCCTCCGTGAGACCGTTGTTGGCCGTGGAACCGGTCGGGGTGTCACACCCGGCCTTAAATGCAATTGCATGGAATAGTCAAGATTGATGCAGCTGCATCGAATGCGCTAGAACGGCGACCAGAGGATACGAGCCGGCCCATGAAACGCAAACCATCGACCGAGGCGACCGCCGCCTGGATCCGCCTGATGCGGGTCCAGAGCCGGGTGCTGGACTGCGTCGAGCAGGAGCTGAAGAAGGCCGGTTTCCCGCCGCTCGCCTGGTATGATGCTCTGCTCGAGCTGTCCCGGGCGCCGTCGGGCGAGCTGCGGCCGGTCGAGCTCGAGCGGCAGATGCTGATCCCGCAATATTCCACCTCCCGCCTGATCGACCGTCTCGTCGACGAAGGTCTGGTCGTCAGGCGCGAATGCAAGATCGACAAGCGCGGCCAGTTCGTCGAGATCACCGAGGCCGGGCGCGACCTGCAGAAGCGGATGTGGTCTGCCTATTCGGCCGCGATCGAGAAGCATGTCGGCTCCAAGCTGTCGGATACCGACGCCGCCAAGCTGTGCTCGCTGCTGGACCGCTTGGGCTGCTCGTGCGGTCAGGCCGCTCCCCTGTCTGCCGGAGAGGGCGCCTCGACCCGATGACCCACTTCAGTTCATTCACATCCGCGGTCCCGCCGGGTCCGCGGACATCCCTCGTACCCTGCGCGACCATCGAAGCGCTCTTCCACCGGAACTCCCATGGCGCGTGACCAGATCGATATGACCCCGCTGCAGTCGCGCGACGAGCTCGTGGCGTGGCTTGCGGCCGGCGTGAAACCGCCCTCCGCCTTCCGCATCGGCACCGAGCACGAGAAGACCCCGTTCACGCTCGACGGCCACCGTCCCGTTCCCTACGAGGGCGCGCGCGGCATCGGCGCGCTGCTGGAGGGCATGAAGCTGCTGCTCGGCTGGGAGCCGATCATGGAGCGCGGCAACATCATCGGGCTCTATGACGTCACCGGCGGCGGCGCGATTTCGCTCGAGCCGGGCGGCCAGTTCGAGCTGTCCGGCGCGCCGGTCGAGACCGTGCACCAGACGCATTCGGAGCTGATGGCGCATCTGGCGCAGGTGCGCGAGATCGCGACCCCGCTCGGCATCGGCTTTCTCGGCCTCGGCATGACGCCGTCCTGGTCGCGCGACGAAATCCCGGTGATGCCGAAAGGCCGCTACAAGATCATGCGAGGCTACATGCCGAAGGTCGGCAGCTACGGCCTCGACATGATGTTCCGGACCTGCACCGTGCAGACCAATCTCGACTTCTCCTCGGAAGCCGACATGGTGAAGAAGCTGCGCGTCTCGGTGGCGCTGCAGCCGATCGCCACCGCGCTGTTCGCCAATTCGCCGTTCACCGAGGGCAAGCCGAACGGCTATCTGTCGTTCCGCTCCGAGATCTGGCGCGACACCGACAATCAGCGCGCGGGCATGATCCCCTGGGCGTTCGAGGACGGCATGGGTTTCGAGCGCTGGGTCGACTACGCGCTCGACGTGCCCATGTACTTCGTCAAGCGCGAGGAGACCTATATCGACGTCTCCGGCACCTCGTTCCGCGATTTCTTCGACGGCAAGAACCCGGCGATGCCGGGCGAGCGTCCGACCCTGTCGGACTGGGCCAACCATCTCTCGACCGCGTTTCCCGAGGTGCGGCTGAAGCGCTATCTGGAAATGCGCGGCGCCGACGGCGTGCCGTGGGGCCGGCTGCCGGCGCTGCCGGCGTTCTGGGTCGGCCTGCTCTATGACGACGCCAGCCTCGATGCGGCGTGGGAGCTGGTCAAGGACTGGACCGCGTCCGAGCGCCAGAACCTGCGCGACGACGTCCCGCGTCTCGGCTTCAAGGCGCGGATCCGCAATCGCTATTTGTTCGAGGTCGCCAAGGACTGCCTGACGCTCGCGCATCACGGCCTGCGCCGCCGCAACCGCGTCGATCAGTCCGGCCGCGACGAGAGCCGCTATTTGGAGCCGCTCGATCACATCATCGATTGCGGCCGCTCGCCCGCCGAGGAGATGCTGGAGAAGTTCAACGGCCCTTGGCACGGCTCGGTCGAGCCGGCCTATGACGAATATGCGTTCTAGCGCGCTGCGTTTCTGGGCCGCACCTCTGTTGGCGCTGGCAGTCCTGAGCGGGCTGGGCGCGGCTCGCCTGATGGCGAAGGAGCGGGTTAACGTGGACCAGAAGATCGAGGCGTTGTCCGACCAGGAGACGTCGCAGCTTCAGAAGCAGAGAGGCTGGGTTCGCGATCACTACGATCCCGGCGCGAGGGACCGCTACGAGACGTTGGAAGGAAAGCTCGCTCTCCTGGACACGATCCTGCGCAAGAACTGGGTGGATGGGAACGAGACGTGGAAGCTCCAGAGCCTCGGCGTCACCTTTGGCGATGCCCTGGCTCAGGAGCTGGGGCTGCGGTGGGTGGCGGTCGAGGATCAATACGGCCGTGATCCGGCGCTCCATGACCAGGGAACAACGATTATCGTGTTTCCGGTGACCTCGATCTCCAAGCGGGTCGAACGGGGTGAGGTCGTCGACGTCCGTCGCCTGTTCAGGGAGGCGTGCGAAGGTGTTGGCCACGCGAGGGTGCAATCGTCCTCCTCGGGCGCCCGCTGACGATACACTCCCTGAATTGACAGCGACGAGGCCCAGAACTGCTCGGTCCGTGTGTCTGAACGTGTCTGGCTCCGTTCATGCGCCGTACAGGTTCGTGGCGATCAAATGGCCGCCCAAAACAGCTTAGAAAATACGAACGTTAACAATGGGTCCAATGGTTCAGCGGCGGCGCCTGGGGCGCCTGATCGGGGCATGGCTGCGCGTCTGCGCGTGCCTGCTCGCGGCTGCCTGCCTGACACAAGCGTCGGCCCAGACCTATTCCGACCGTCCCGGCGGCGACTACATGAGCGCGCCGATCGCCTCGGGTGATCCGGCCGATTGTGCCCTGCTATGCGAGCACGACCGGCGCTGCCGGGCCTGGAGCTTCAACTATCCGACGGTGATGGAGGCCGGCGCCGTGTGCTGGCTGAAGAACAGCGTGCCGGCGCGGGTGCCCGACAATTGCTGCGTCTCCGGTGTGCGTGGGGCAGGGGTCGTCGAGATCCGCAACGATGCCGTCGAGACCTCGATCGACCGCCCCGGCGGCGACTATCGCAGCTTCGACATCAAGACCACCGATCTGAAGGCCAACGACAAGGCCGACAAGTCTCCCGACAAGAGCGGTGACAAGGGCAGCGACAAGGCCGCGGACAAGAAGGACGAGAAGGCCGCCGATGCCGAGGAGATCTGCAAGGCGGCCTGCACCGGCGACAACAAATGCCGTGCCTGGACCTTCGCCCGCCCCGGCTATGCCGGCAAGGAGGCGCACTGTTTCCTGAAGAAGGAAATCAAGCCGCCGCGCCGCCGCGCCGGATTTACGTCGGGTGTCGTCCGCTGACGCCTCGGCCGCTGATGTGCCAGAAAATTCCTGTCCGCGGTCGCGTAACTTTTCACCTGTCCCGCTCGAATTGATCGATGGCACCGCGGCTCTCGCCGCCGCTGCCTGTCGCAACGCAGATCGGGGTTTGCCATGACGTTTTCGCGTAGGTTGTTCGCCACCGCAGCGCTTGCTGCGACAGTCGTCGCCGTAGGGCTCGGGACGGCTTGGGCCATCGAGACCACCCCCTATTCGGACGCCGCCTTCAAGGCAGCGCAGAGCGCCGGGCAGCCGATCCTGATCGAGATCCATGCCGGCTGGTGCCCGACCTGCAAGGCGCAGAAACCGATCATCGACAAGCTCGCGGCCGAGCCCAAATTCAAGGATCTGAAGATCTTCCGCGTCGATTTCGACGACCAGAAGCCGGTCGTGAAAGGGTTTGGCGCACAGATGCAGTCGACCCTGATCACCTTCAAGGGGACGACCGAAACCGGACGCTCCGTCGGCGACACCAAGGAAGCCTCGATCGCAGCGCTCCTCGACAAGAGCCTGTAGTACGCCATGGTCGCGCTGGCGCTGGCCTTCGCGGCCGGCCTGCTCTCGATCCTGTCGCCCTGCGTGCTGCCGCTGGTGCCGATCGTCCTCGGCGCCGCGGCATCAGCGCATCCGCGCGGCGCGCTGGCGCTCGCGGCCGGCCTCGCGCTGTCGTTCACCGGGATCGGACTGTTCATCGCGCTCGCCGGCAGCGGCCTCGGCCTCGATGCCGGCGCGTTTCGCCTCGTCGCGGCGGCCATCATGCTCGCGATCGGTGTCGTGCTGCTGGTGCCGTCCTGGCAGGCGCAACTCGCTGTCGCGGGCGGGCCGGTACAGCGCTGGGCCGACCGGCACTCGCAAGGCTTCGCCGCGTCCGGGGCCGGCGGGCAGTTCATCATCGGGCTGCTGCTCGGCGCGGTCTGGTCGCCGTGCGTCGGTCCGACCCTGGGCGCAGCATCGCTGCTGGCCTCACAAGGCCGCGACCTCCTCGGCGTGACTCTGACGATGTTCGCGTTCGGCTTGGGCGCAGGGCTGCCGCTGGTGGTGCTCGGGTTGGTGTCGCGGACGACCATGACGCGCCTGCGGGCGCGGCTGATGTCCGCCGGCAAGCTCGGCAAGATGCTGATGGGAGCCGCCTTCGCGGTCGTCGCGGTGGCGATCCTCAGCGGCGTGGACAAGCAGCTGGAAGCTTGGCTGGTCGAGAATTCGCCGGCGTGGCTGACGGAGCTCACCACGTCGATCTAGCCAGTGGGATGCGCCGGCAGCGCAACACACTCGCTGTCATTCCGGGGCGTGGCGCGCAGCGGCACGAGCCCGGAATCCATAACCACGATCGTGAGTATGGATTCCGGGCTCGCGCTCCGCGCGCCCCGGAATGACGAGTGGAGAGAGCTGCGGCTCCTTGCAACGCGACTATTCCTCCGCGGCCATCACCGTGATCTCGGGCCACAGCGACTTCCAGCGCGCCGCCTTGGCCGCGTAGTTCGCCACCGAGAAATTGGCCGTATAGTTCGGCCGCACGATCATCTTCGCGATGTCGTCGAGACCTTTCGGCGCGTAAAGCTCGTATCCGTCTGCCTGAGGGCGAAGGCCGACCTGGGTGTTGACCGTTAGGAAGCGGTCGATGCCGTCGGTGGAGCGCGTCACGGCAGGGTAGGGGCGGCCGTGCTTGGCGGGGTACCAAAGATGCACGCGAGCCTGGTTGCGGACTTCGACCTTGGCATCGACGTGGTCGAGACGGGATGCGATCCGCCGGATCACTACATCCTCGGCATCCCACGAGGTGTCGGGATCAAAGTAGAAAATGTCGTAGTCGTTGATGCCGTGACCGACGGAGCGCCTAGTGCGCACGTTCCAGACGGTCTGGGTCAAGCAGCCTGCGACGAGCCACGCATCCGGCAAAGCCATTTCGCGCAGCACGCCGATGAGCATCGCGTTGACGGGATTGCACAGCGATGACGTGACGAAGTCGTCCTCGGTCATGTCCGTGGATAGCACGAAAATACCGTTCGTTCATGGGGACATCACTGCAAGGGAATGCAGACGAATGTGGAAAGCAGCGCGTTCAGCCGCGCTCTTCTGCGGCAAGCGCTCTCTTAGATGCCAATGCGCGCCACTGCCTGCGCAGCAGCGGCTCGACATCCGCGCCCCGCGCTTCGGAGAGGCGCATCAGCACGATCGGATAATCCCGGTAGTGATCGGTGAAATAGAACAGTTTTGGCCGGGTCTCGACCAGCATCGCGCGTTCGTCTTGGGGCACGCCCGGCAGAACGAGGCTGTCGCCGTCCTCCTTCAGCCGCGCCAGCATCTTCTTGCGCACCTTCAGCGCCGGCGTGCCATAGGACGTACCATCCTTGACCTCCGGCCATGCCAGCGCAAAAGCCCTGACATCGTCGAAGGTCACGGGTGCCGTCGCTCAGCGCACGGCCGTGAAGAAGCGATCCAGCCGGAAGCCCGACAGCCAGGCCCAGACCGGCTGGTTCTTGAAGCCGAGATCCCAGGAGCCGACCACCGCGTCGGCGCGGCCGACCAGATTGTCGATCGGCAACAGGCCGACGCCGCCGTCGCGCAGTGAGACGCGGCTGTCGGCAGAGTTGTCTCTGTTGTCACCGAGCACGAACAGCTTGCCGGGCGGCACGGTCACCTCCGGCGTGTTGTCGAGCCGGCCGTTGTCGCGCATCTTGAAGATCAGATGCGACACGCCGTTCGGCAGCGTCTCAACGTAGCGATAGGCCGGCTCGTTGCGGCCGCTGTCGTCCTCGGCATCGCCGATGCCGTCCGCCTTCAGCCCGGCCGCCTGGCCGTTGATGTAGAGCTGGCCCTGGCGCATCTGGATGCGATCGCCGGGCAGGCCGACGACGCGCTTGACCCAGGCCTGCGAGGTGTCTCCCGGCCAGCGGAACACGACGACGTCGCCGCGCTTCGGGGTTTCGCCGAACAGCCGGCCCGTCTCCGGCAGGGTGATCTGCATCGGCAGTGACGAGGTGCCGTAGCCGTAGGGGAATTTCGACGCCAGCAGCGCGTCGCCGATCAGCAAGGTCGGCTCCATCGAGCCCGAGGGAACGTAGAACGGCTCGGCGATCGCGCCCTTGGCGACGAACACGACCATGACGACGGCGGCGAGCTGCGCCAGCTGGCCACCCCAGGTCGTCGTGTCCTTGCGCGCGGCCCTGGTGACGGGCTTGTCCGAAGACGTCTTCTCGAGGCTCATCGGCCCGTGCCTCCAACCGTGATGCGATCCATGCGAAGCGTCGGCTGACCGACGCCAACCGGCACGCCCTGGCCGTTCTTGCCGCAGGTGCCGATGCCGGTGTCGAGCGAAAGGTCGTTGCCGATCATGCTGATGCGATTGAGATCGGTCGGCCCGTTGCCGATCAGCATCGCGCCCTTGACCGGCGCGCCGACCTTGCCGTTCTCGATCTTGTAGGCCTCGGTGCACTGGAAGACGTATTTGCCCGAGGTGATGTCGACCTGGCCGCCGCCGAAATTGACCGCGTAGATGCCGTTCTTCACCGAGGCGATGATCTCGGCCGGATCGCGCTCGCCGGGCAGCATGTAGGTGTTGGTCATGCGCGGCATCGGCACATGTGCATAGCCCTGGCGGCGGCCGTTGCCGGTCGGCGCCATGTTCATCAGGCGTGCGTTCTGGCGGTCCTGCATGTAGCCGACGAGAATGCCGTCCTCGATCAGCATGGTGCGGCTGGTCGGCGTGCCCTCGTCGTCGATCGACAGCGAGCCGCGGCGCGACGACATCGTGCCGTCATCGACCACCGTGACGCCCTTGGCGGCGACCGGCTTGCCCATCAGCCCAGCGAAGGCCGAGGTCTTCTTGCGGTTGAAATCGCCTTCGAGACCGTGACCGACCGCCTCGTGCAGCATCACGCCCGGCCAGCCGGCGCCAAGCACGACGTCCATCTCGCCGGCGGGAGCGGGCACGGATTCGAGATTGACCAGCGCCTCGCGCAGCGCGCCGTCGGCGGCCTCGCGCCAGGCCTTGGTCTCGATGAAGCGCGCATAGGCCTCGCGGCCGCCATAGCCCTTGCTGCCGCTTTCCTGCCGGTCACCCTGGCCCGCGACCACTGACACGTTGACGCGCACCAGCGGCCTGATGTCGCGATAGCTCTCGCCGTCGGGCCGGGTGATCTCGACGACTTGCCACGTCGCGCCTAGGCTGACCGTCACCTGCCGCACCCGCGGATCCTTGTCGCGCAGATAGGCGTTAATCTCGCCGAGCAGCTTGACCTTGCTCTCGAAGCCCGGCGCATCCAGCGGATTGTCGTCGCCATAGAGCCTCACATTGGTGTGCGGCGGCGGGCTGGCGAAGTTGCCGGAATAGCCACCGCGCACGGCGCTGACCGCGTCCGCGGCGCGCATCAGGGCGGGCAGCGACACGTCGGAGGAGTGCGCATAGCCGACCGCGTCGTCCTTGACCGCACGCAGGCCGAATCCCTGGCTGGTGTCGTAGGTCGCCTGCTTCAGGCGGCCATTGTCGAAGGTCAGCGCCTCGGTCTGACTGTATTCGAGATAAAGCTCGCCGTCGTCGGCGCCGGTCAGGCCGCGCGCGATCTCGCTGCGGACCGCGTCGCGATCGAGATTGGCGCGGTCGAGCAGGGAGGTGGTGGCGGGATTCGTCATGGGTCAATCCGTTGTCGGAGCGTTCATTCCAAGATAGTTGTTTTGACGTTGGGGCGCGAGGGGCTGAATGATTACCGAATTGACATGGTTGAGATCGTACCCATCACGGCCGCTCACATCGAGAGCTTTCACCGCACGCTCGATTTCGTCGCGCGTGAACGGCGCTACCTGTCCTTCGTGCAGGCGCCGCCGCTGGAGTCCACGCGTGCCTTCATTCTGAACAATATCGAGCAAGGTTATCCGCAATTCGTTGCGCTGTCGGCCGGCGAGGTGGTCGGCTGGTGCGACGTAACGCCCAAATCAGGGCCGATCGATGCTCGAATTGGGGTGCTCGGCATGGGCCTCATGCCGCAGTTTCGGCAACAGGGCATCGGAACCCGGATGATGGTCGCGGCGCTCGAGGCGGCGCGCCGGACTGGCTTCTCGCGCGTCGAGCTTACGGTCTACCGCGGCAATGCCGACGCGATCCGGCTGTATCAGAAGGCCGGTTTCCTGCTCAAGGCGGTGCAGCCGCGCGAGGCCGGCAATGACGGCTCCGACAAGACGCTGCTGGTGATGGCCCTGGCGCTCGATGGCGCGCGCTGACGCGTGGTTTTGGGGGGCTTTCAACCTGCAGCGAACGCCATGAGCGTCCGTTCGGATGGAAAGCTGTCGTCAGCGCGAAACGCTCGAAGGTCGCTTTTCTGAAGCCCGGTCGACGTCTGCGCCGCCTTCCACACCACCCGGCATGCGCGGCAGTTTCTGCCCCCAGATCACGAGCGCATCGATCAGCGGCTCCAGCTCTTTCCCCGTCGCCGTGAGGGAGTATTCCACTTTGGGCGGGACCTGCGGGTAGACGGTCCGAAGGACGATACCGTCCGCCTCCAACTCCCGAAGCTGCGCAGTCAGCATCTGTTGCGTGACGCCCGCGATGGCACGATGGAGCTCGCCGAAGCGCATCACCCCTCCCATGAGGTGGTAAACGATGTGCAGCTTCCACTTGCCGCCGAGGGCACCGACGGCGCGCACGACTGGGCAGTTCAAGCTGTCTGGAGTGCAGTCCAGTGACGGGTCGTCTTTCACCCTGAATCTCCTTGGTATGATTTTCCATAGTATAACGCAAAGTTATGCGTACTACCGTTTGTTGGGGCAATTCAATACATAACGCTCATTCCCCCTCAAGGAGTGAACGAGATGAAGAAAATCCTGGTTATTGGAGCGACTGGCCCTCAGGGCCACGCGGTTGCCGAGCAACTTCTCGCCGCCGGCTTCAGGGTCCGCGTCCTGGCGCGCGACCCAGCCAAGGCAGGAAGCCTGGCGAGTATGGGTGCGGAGGTCGTCGCGGGCAACCTCGACGACGCAGCCGAAGTCGCAGCCGCCGTCGAAGGGCAGGAGGGAGTTTTCCTCACGGTCGCGTTCTTCACCGGGACCCACGCGCAGGCGAAAAGCGTCATTCAGGCGGCTGCAAAGAAGGGCATCAAGCGCATCGTCTGGAACGTCGCAGGCCGGGTGCAGGAGCAGGACATCGGTAATCCTGCAATCGACAAGTGGCGACTGATCATGGCGGACCTCAAGGCCAGTGGTGTTCCGTTCACCGTCCTTCAGCCAACGGTTTACATGGAGAACTTCCTCAACCCGGCGATCGCGAGGGAGGTCGCCGAGACCGGCGTGCTTGCCTATCCAATGCCAGCTGTCGCTCATACCCAATGGATCAGCCACCAGGATGCGGCTGCCTACACCGTCGCGGCCTTCCGGCGCGCCGACAACGAGAGCATGGTGATCGACGTCAGCGGTCCCGAGGACCTTACCGGTCCGGAGATCGCCAAAAGTTTCGGCAAGGCGCTGGGCCGCGAGATCACATTTCGCGCGATGCCACCCCAGGAATTTGCTGGGACGTTTCCTCCGGAGATGGACCCTGAGCCGATCGTGCGGCATTACTCGAATGTCTTCGCCCATCCCGAGATCATGACGTCCAAAGTCGACCACCGGGCGTCGCTCGAGGTATTGCCGATCACTCCTCTCGCATTCGAGGATTGGGTGCGCAGGTACCGAGGCGCGTTCACCAGAAACTGATCCAAGTGCGGCCAGGCTGCGGTTCCCCGCCCAAGCCTGGCCGCGTCAAACGCGCGCATCCGCCCGCGCACCGGCGCATCTCAATTTCGCGATCAACGTAGCCGCTTGGATGCGGGTTTCCGTTCGATAGTCGTGCTGCCGGCGTGGTGCAAAGGCATGCAGCCAACTCGCTATGGGTTGCAGCGGCCGGGCCGCATCGCCTTCCGTGGCGGGTGCGGCGGGGCTCCACGGGTCTGCGGCATTGCTACTACACGTGCGCGACGACAGCGCGGCAGGAGGGGGCGTCCGGCCGCGAGGGCATAACGGTGTGAAAAAAGCTCGACGCCGCCGTCGATCATCTGGAACGCACGCGGCTCCATCCCGAGCGATCAGCCGGTCAGGGCAGCTTGTCAAAGCCGTCGGCGAGCCCGTTCAGGCTGAGCGGGAAGCCGATGCCTTCCTCCGGTGTCTCGAAGATGATGAAGGTCGCGGTCTTCGCGGTCTTGAGCTGGTTGAGCAGCTTGTCTTCCAGCACGACCTCGGCGACGCAGCCGTTCGGCAGGCAGCGCACGAAGCCGGCGCGGCCGACGTCCTGGTTGTCGAGCTTGAGGCCGAGGCCGGACGGCAGCAGCACGCCGAGCGGCGCGACCACGCGCATCAGCCGGCTCTTCTGGTCGGCGGTCTTGAGCATGATGACGGTGAGGCCGGCATTCGAGCGGTCCTCGGCCACCACGCTCTGGATCAGCGCGCACTGCTCGGCCTGCGCGCCCGGCGGCGTGTCGCAGCGGATCTGCCAGTCGCCATGCACGGAGCGCACCGCGCCCTGCGCGTGAGCCGTGTCCGGCAGGCCGATGGTCGCCGCCATCGTCACCACGATCGCAGCCGCGGCAGAGAGGGCAGCGGCGCTGGCGGTGAGTCGCGCGCGAGCCGCACTGAATCGGCACAAACGGCGCGAGTCATTCGCAGCTGGGGTCGACATGTCAGCTGTCCTGTCCGTTGAAACCCTGGTTCGGGTCAGTGCCATGACAATTTCCTGTGGGTGACCTGCGTGCCCGACGCCATGATACGGCAATGATGGCGTCATGAGGACAGCGTCGTCAGCCTACGGCGCGAAAAGTTACGAAATAAGGCTTCGTCCGGCGACCTGCCGCCGCAGTCTGCCGAATCGGCGTCGCAAACCGCGATGTTCCGTTGCCTACATCGGACACACGGCCTGTCAAGCGCTCGTTGTCCGCGAAACTGCGCGACGTGGCAAGTTCTCGGAAAATTCGCCCGTTGTTGCGGATCGTGCCCCCGGCGAAATCCGGCTTAAGACTGCATTGCGATAGATCAAGAATTATGATTTGAGAAGAAAGATTTCGTCATTCCAGTGAACTGGCCTAGGTGCTTTTCTATGCATCCGCCCGAAGGCCATTTGTCAGGAGAGCGGATCGCACGGCGCGCCTCTCGGAGAGAACTGCGCGCCGCGGGGGAAAGATCTGAAGGGAGCGCGACGACATGAAGATGTCGAAAGGCCAATTGAGTGCCTGCTTGCTGGGCTTGGCCGTGGCGGGCATGACGCTCGTTGGGAGTGGATCGGCGTCTGCTGAAATGGGGCAGCCGGCACCGTGGGAATACAAGCTGCAGGAAGCCGCGACGCCGGTGATGGAGAACATCACCTGGTTCCACGGGCTGCTGCTGACGATCATCACGATCATCACGCTGTTCGTGCTGGCGCTGCTCGTGGCGGTGGTGGTGAAGTTCAACGCGCGCGCCAATCCGGTGCCGTCGCGCACCACGCACCACACGCTGTTGGAAGTGGCGTGGACGCTGATCCCGGTGCTGATCCTCGTCACCATCGCGGTGCCGTCGTTCCGCCTGCTGTTCCTCGAGCTCGACGTGCCGAACGCCGATCTCACCATCAAGGCGACCGGCAAGCAGTGGTACTGGAGCTACGCCTATCCGGACAACGGCAAGTTCGAGTTCGACTCGCTGATGGCCCAGGACAAGCAGCCGCGCCTGCTCGCGGTCGACAACGAGATGGTGGTGCCGGTCAACAAGGTGATCCGGGTGCAGACCACCGGCGCCGACGTGATCCACTCGTTCGCCGTGCCGTCCTTCGGCATCAAGATCGACGCCATTCCCGGCCGTCTCAACGAGACCTGGTTCAAGGCGACCAAGGTCGGCATGTATTACGGCCAGTGCTCCGAGCTGTGCGGCAAGGATCACGCCTACATGCCGATCGCCGTCCGCGTCGTCAGCGATCAGGACTTCGCGGCCTGGATCGAGGACGCGAAGAAGAAATACGCCAGCGCGCCG
Source organism: Bradyrhizobium sp. HKCCYLS20291 (assembly GCF_051167715.1). NCBI lineage: Bacteria > Pseudomonadati > Pseudomonadota > Alphaproteobacteria > Hyphomicrobiales > Nitrobacteraceae > Bradyrhizobium > Bradyrhizobium sp. HKCCYLS20291. Next base: position 302,707 of record NZ_JBNPTO010000003.1, read on the forward strand.
ACGAGCACCTACGCGTCGGCTGCGGGCGTGTCGCAGTAGACCGGCGGGGACGAACGCGAGATTGCAGGGCCGCGTCGCGCGGCCCACGGGGACACTGAGGATTGGACAATGGCGACGAACGTAGCGACCCATACCGGCCATGACGATCACGCGCACGACCATCCGACCGGATGGCGGCGCTGGATCTATTCGACCAACCACAAAGACATCGGCACGATGTACCTGATCTTCGCGGTGTGCGCCGGCATCATCGGCCTCGTGATGTCGGTCGCGATCCGCATCGAGCTGATGTATCCGGGCGTGCAGCTCTTCCACGAGAACCACACCTACAACGTGTTCGTGACCTCGCACGGCCTGATCATGATCTTCTTCATGGTCATGCCGGCGATGATCGGCGGCTTCGGCAACTGGATGGTGCCGCTGATGATCGGCGCGCCGGACATGGCGTTCCCGCGCATGAACAACATCTCGTTCTGGCTGCTGCCCGCCTCGTTCGCGCTGCTCCTGACCTCGACCTTCGTCGAGGGCGAGCCCGGCGCCAACGGCGTCGGCGCCGGCTGGACGATGTATGTGCCGCTGTCGACCTCGGGCCATCCGGGACCGGCGGTGGACTTCGCGATCCTGTCGCTGCATCTCGCCGGTGCGTCGTCGATCCTCGGCTCGATCAACTTCATCACCACGATCTTCAACATGCGCGCGCCGGGCATGACCCTGCACAAGATGCCGCTGTTCGTGTGGTCGATCCTGGTGACGGTGTTCCTGCTCTTGCTGTCGCTGCCGGTGCTCGCCGGCGCGATCACGATGATGCTGACGGACCGCAATTTCGGCACCACCTTCTTCGCCCCCGAGGGCGGCGGTGACCCGCTGCTGTTCCAGCATCTGTTCTGGTTCTTCGGCCATCCGGAAGTGTACATCCTGATCCTGCCCGGCTTCGGCATGATCAGCCAGATCGTCTCGACCTTCTCGCGCAAGCCCGTGTTCGGCTATCTCGGCATGGCCTACGCCATGGTCGCGATCGGCGGCATCGGCTTCATCGTCTGGGCGCACCACATGTACACGGTCGGCATGTCGTCGGCGACGCAGGCCTATTTCGTCGCCGCCACCATGGTGATCGCGGTGCCCACGGGCGTGAAGATCTTCTCCTGGATCGCCACGATGTGGGGCGGCTCGATCGAGTTCCGCGCGCCGATGCTGTGGGCCGTGGGCTTCATCTTCCTGTTCACGGTCGGCGGCGTCACCGGCGTCGTGCTGGCGAATGCCGGCGTCGACCGCGTGCTGCAGGACACCTACTACGTCGTCGCGCACTTCCACTACGTGCTGTCGCTCGGCGCGGTGTTCGCGATCTTCGCCGGCTGGTACTACTGGTTCCCGAAGATGTTCGGTTACATGTACAACGAGGGCGTCGCCAAGGCGCACTTCTGGGTGACCTTCATCGGCGTGAACCTGGTGTTCTTCCCGCAGCACTTCCTCGGTCTGTCGGGCATGCCGCGCCGCTACATCGACTATCCGGATGCCTATGCCGGCTGGAACCTGGTGTCATCGATCGGCTCCTACATCTCGGCGTTCGGCGTGGTGATCTTCATCTACGGTGTGATCGAGGCCTTCATGCGCAAGCAGCAGGCGGCGAACAATCCGTGGGGACCGGGCGCGACCACCCTGGAATGGACCCTGTCGTCGCCGCCGCCGTTCCACCAGTTCGAGGTCCTGCCGAAGGTGCAGTGATCCCGGCTCTCCCGACGCGGCATCATCCGGTGCCGCGTCGGCGTCTACCGGCCGGCGCGCGTCGTTGCGCGCCGCTCCGCGGTGAAGCAGACCGCTTCTGAAAAGCTTTGAATTGAAGTCTGGAATCGTCGTGTCGGTCATTGATCAAAATGCCATTGCGGTCGGCCCGCGGATCTCCGAGGCCGATGTCGGCGACTATCTCGCGCTCTTGAAGCCGCGGGTGATGTCGCTCGTGATCTTTACGGCGCTGATCGGCCTGCTGATCGCTCCCGGCCATTTCCACCCGGTGCTCGCCATCACCTCGCTGCTGTGCATCGCCGTCGGCGCCGGCGCCTCCGGCGCGCTGAACATGGCGCTCGAGGGCGACATCGACTCGCTGATGTCGCGCACCGCCAACCGTCCGATCCCGCGGGGACGCGTCACCCGGCAGGAGGCGCTCGCCTTCGGCATCATCCTGTCGTTCTTCTCGGTGGTGACGCTCGGCATCCTCGTCAACTGGTTCGCCGGCGCGCTGCTCGCCTTCACGATCTTCTTCTATGTCGTGATCTACACGCTGTGGCTGAAGCGCTGGACCGCGCAGAACATCGTCATCGGCGGCGCCGCCGGCGCCCTGCCGCCGGTCGTGGCCTGGGCCGCGGCCACCGGATCGCTGGCGCCGGAGCCGCTGTGGCTGTTCCTGATCATCTTCTTCTGGACCCCGCCGCATTTCTGGGCCCTGGCGCTGTTCCGCACCGACGACTACGCGCGCGCCGGCGTGCCGATGCTGCCGGTCGTCGCGGGTCCCGATGCGACCCGGCTGCAGATCCTGCTCTACACGATCGTCCTGGTGGCAGTCGCGCTGGCGCCCTGGCCGCTCGGCTATTTCGACGCGCTCTATGGCGTGGTCTCGCTCGTGCTCGGCGCCGGCATGCTGTGGCTTGCCATCGAGGTGTTCCGCAAGCGTGAGCGCATCCCCTCGCTGCGCGCCAACCGCAAGCTGTTCGGCTTCTCGATCCTGTATCTTTTCGCGCTGTTCGCGACGCTCGGGCTCGAGGCTGTCGCGCGCATGATCGCGCCGCTGATCTGGTAAGGGAGCGCGGGGCAGGAAGGCATGGCAACCGCGATGACAGATCCGAACGAGTCGGAGGGCATCGTCCTCACCGAGGCGCAGCTGCGCAGCCGCCGCCGCCGCTCGATCGCGATTGCGCTCGCGCTCGGCGTGCTCGTGGTGCTGTTCTTCGCGGTGACGATGGTGAAGGGCCCGATCGTGCTGAAGCGGCCGATGTAGGACGACGATGCAGGACGGTGTGAAGCAGAGCGGGACGATGGCGAGCGACGACCAGACCCCCGAGCAGACCCCTCGGACATCAGCGCAGGCCGCGCCGCGCCGCGGCGTCGGCCGCGATGCGCTGGTTGGCGGCATCTGCGGCGCTGTCGTGGTGCTGATGGTCGGGGCGTCCTATGCCGCCGTGCCGTTCTACAACTGGTTCTGCCGCGCCACCGGCTTTAATGGCACCACCCAGGTCGCGACGTCGGCTCCGTCATCGGCGCCGCTGGCGCGCCGCATCGCCGTCAGGTTCGACTCCAACGTCGCCGGCGGGCTGCCGTGGAAGTTCCAGCCCGAGAAGACCGAGATCGAGGTCGCGATCGGCGAGGTGGTGACGGTCTACTACACCGTGACCAACCAGTCGGCGCGCACCACCATGGCGCAGGCCGCCTACAACGTGACGCCGCTGACCTCGGGCGCCTATTTCCAGAAGATCAACTGCTTCTGCTTCACCGAGCAGACCATGGCGCCGGGCGAGACCCGCGAGATGCCGGTCGTGTTCTATGTCGATCCGGCGATCACCGCCGATCACGAGAACGACGGTCTGAAGACGATCACGCTGTCCTACACCTTCTATCCGGTCCGCGACGCCGCGCCCAAGCCCGTCGCCGCAGGCGAGCCGGACAAGCCGCGGGGCAATCTCTGATGCCGCGGATGTCCGGATTGCGGGACCATCGCTGTTGAACGACTACATGCCGGCACGACCGGCATCGATCTGGGGAGAGACTAGACATGGCTGAGGCGCACGCCAAGCAACACGACTACCACCTCGTCGACCCGAGCCCCTGGCCGTTCGTCGGCTCGGTCTCGGCCTTCATCATGGCGTTCGGCGCGATCGGCTGGATGCACAAGATGTTCGGCGCCGCGCCGATCGTGTTCGGCGTCGGCTTCGTCGGCGTGCTCTACACGATGGCGAGCTGGTGGGGCGACGTCATCAAGGAAGCCCAGTACAAGGGCGATCACACCCGCGTGGTGCAGCTGCATCACCGCTACGGCATGATCCTGTTCATCGCCTCCGAGGTGATGTTCTTCGTCGCCTGGTTCTGGGCGTATTTCAATTCGGCGCTCTATCCGGGCTACGAGGTGCAGGCCACCCGCGACGCGCTGTTCGGCGGCGTCTGGCCGCCCAAGGGCATCGAGACCTTCGATCCCTGGCATCTGCCGCTGCTCAACACGCTGATCCTGCTGACCTCGGGCACGACCGTCACCTGGGCGCACCACGCTTTGCTCGAAGGCGACCGCAAGGGCCTGAAATACGGTCTGATCCTCACCGTGCTGCTCGGCGCCACCTTCACCTGCGTCCAGGCCTATGAGTACGGCCACGCGACGTTCTCGTTCGCCGGCCACATCTACGGCTCGACCTTCTTCATGGCGACCGGCTTCCACGGCTTCCACGTGCTGGTCGGCACCATCTTCCTGCTGGTCTGCCTGGTGCGCGCCTATGCCGGTCATTTCACCCCGAAGCAGCACCTCGGCTTCGAGTTCGCCGCCTGGTACTGGCACTTCGTCGACGTGGTCTGGCTGTTCCTGTTCATCTGCATCTACGTCTGGGGCCACGGCGCCGAGGCGATGGCGCACGGCGCCCATTGAGGCCGTCACGCCGCGTGCGAAACATGTTACAAGGGGGCGGCCGAACGGCCGCCCTTTTTGTTGAGCCCAGGCATGGTGCTCGCTGCAGCCGAGCTTCGGCCCGACCGTCGGCAACATGACAGATGTCGGCGCATCCCGGCATCCGGCCCACTGCGCGGCAGGGCCGCGCCCATCGCGACTTCGAAGGCAGGCAGACATGACCCTCTCGACCCAACCCGTCACCCTGACGCAGACCATCCTGCGCGGCCTCGCCTGCCGCTGCCCGCGCTGCGGCCAGGGCAAGCTGTTCGAGGGCTTCCTCAACCTGCGCAAGCGCTGCGAGGCCTGCGATCTCGACTACGCCTTCATCGACACCGGCGACGGTCCGGCGATCTTCATCATGATGCTCGCCGGCGCCATCGTCGTCGGCGCCGCGCTGATCGTCGAGGTCAAGTACCAGCCGCCGTTCTGGGTCCACGCGGCGCTGTGGGGCCCGCTGATCCTGGTGACGACATTGCTGCCGCTGCGCGCCATGAAGTCGCTGCTGATCGCCCTGCAATTCCACCACAAGGCCGCCCCCGGCCGCCTGGTGGACAAGACGCCGCGATGAGGTTCGGCCTGCTCTTTGAGTTGCGGACCGGCGCGGCATCGGCGGTGCGCTCCCTCGCCCCGTTCTTCACGGGGAGAGGGTTGGGGTGAGGGGCAGCCGCACGAGGAGTGTGTGTGGCGAGACCTGTACCCCCTCACCCGGATTGCATCTGACGATGCAATCCGAGCTCTCAGCGCGAGCGAAGCTCGTCGCGCCCCCGCAAGCGGGGCGAGGTGAGGACCGAGCCCGCTGCGCCATCGTCCTTCAACCAAGACAAAAAAGACCGCGCAAATCGACCGGCCCAATCAGCACATGACCTTCACCCGCTCGCAAACCTCCTCCCGCGGCTTTGCCGCCTTCACCGTCCTGATGGTCGCGCTGTTCATCGGCCTCGGCGTCTGGCAGTTGCAGCGCCGCGCGGCGAAGCATGCGCTGATCGACGCACTCACCGATCGCGTCGCCGCGGCTCCCGTGCCACTGCCGCCGCAAAGCGAATGGCGCACGCTGACGCCGGAGCGCGATGAATTCCGCCGCGTCGGCTTGACCGCCACCTACGCCAGGCTGCCCGACGCGATGGTCTACAGCGCCGGCTCCGCCGTGCGCGAGGATGTCTCGGGCCCCGGCACCTGGGCGTTTCTCCCCGCACGCCTCGCGTCGGGCGAGACGATCGTCATCGACGCCGGCTTCGTCGCCAACACCATGCAGGAACGCAGCATCCAGGACCGCCAAATCGGCAAGCTCGTCACCGGCGAGCCGGTGACGCTGACCGGTTATCTGCGTTTCCCCGAATCCGCCGGCCTGCTCACCGCAGCCGAGAATCGCGACAAGCGTCTGTGGTTCACCCGCGACCACCTCGCCATGGCCAAGGCGCTCGGCTGGGGTGAGGTCGCGCCGTTCTACATCGACCTGGAAACGCCGGTGCCCGACAACGGCATCCCCAAGCCCGGCCCGCTGTCGCCGCATCTGCGCGACGAGCACATGCAATACGCCATCACCTGGTTCTCGCTGGCCGCGGCGCTGCTGGTCGCGTTCGCAGTGTGGGCGAGGGGACGTAGGCCGGCAAAGCAATGATGACTGACGCGGGCGATGTTCCCGCAAAACGGCGCTTGACTTAGAGCGCGCTCGAACCCGTAGCCTGCCTGGCGTCGTGAATGGAGATGAGGCGCGCATGAAGATCGGCGAGCTGGCCAGGCAGTCGGGGCTGACGGCCCACACGATCCGTTACTATGAGCGGATCGGACTGCTGCCCAGAGCTGATCGCGATCATGGGCGCCAGCGGGACTATGACGCATCGATCCTGACCTGGATCGAATTCCTCGGCCGTCTCAAGGCCACGGGAATGCCGATCCGGGACATGCTCCGCTATGCGGAGCTGCGCGCCGGCGGCGCCGCCACGGAGCCGCAGCGGCGCCAATTGCTGGAGCGGCATCGTGAAGCCGTCCGCGCCCGGGTTGCCACGTTGCAGGATTGCCTTCTCGTTCTCGACGGCAAGATCGCCGGCTATGCCGGCAACGAGATCGCCGGCTATGCCGGCAGCGAGAGGACGAATGACCATGACGCAATCCATCCCGAGCCGATCCACCACGATGAGCACGATGCCGGCGGGCGCCGGCACCGATCCGGATCGGCTGGCCCGCGGTCGGCGCGCGCTCGATAGCATCGACGGCGAGGCCGGTCACAACGTGATCGCGGCGCTCGCCGACATCGCGCCCGACTTTGCGACCTACGTGATCGAGTTTCCGTTCGGCGACATCTATTCGCGTCCCGGTCTCGATCTGCGCAGCCGCGAGATCGCAACCATCGCGGCGCTAACCGCGCTCGGCAATGCCAGCCCGCAGCTGAAGGTGCATCTCCATGCCGGCCTCAATGTCGGCCTCAGCCGCGAGGAGATCACTGAGGTGATCATGCAGATGGCGGTCTATGCCGGCTTCCCCGCGGCGCTCAATGGACTGTTCGCAGCGAAGGCGGTGTTCGCCGAGGCCGATGCGAAGGCCGGGACGGCGTGAAACCGCTGTCGGCCGCAATGGAGCCTATGACGACGGAGGCGCGTTCTCGTCGTGTGCGGACGCGGCCCGGACCAGGGCTGCCATCGCGTCGGCGATGGTGGCTCGTATGTCGGGAGCAGCAATGTGACCATCCGCCGTCAGGGCCGTCGGTGGCACCGGTACGGCGACGCAGGCCTCTTCCACGATCACAGCGCCCGCCCGCTCCAGCACCGTGCGAAGGTCCTTGTAGGTCTCCTGCGCGCCGCCGTGGGCCGAGGGGTTGATCCAGCCAATCGGGCGCTGGTAGAGGCTGGCGCCGCCGACCGTCCAGTCGATCATGTTCTTGAAACTGCCCGGCAGCGAGCCGGCATATTCCGGCGTCGACAACATCACCGCATGGGCTTTGCCAAGCAGCATGCGCAAGCGCGCGACCGGCTCGGGCAACGGATCGCAATCGTGGTCGGGATTGAAGTGCGGCAACTCGCTCAACCCGGCATAGATCGTCGGCGTGACGTGGTCCGGGGCCAGTTCAGCCGCGGCGAGGATAGCTGCACTCGAGGCCGAGCGGGCACGCAGGCTGCCGCTGATCAGAACGATGATTGCTCTGCAGGCCCATGGATGGTCGTTCGGCATCGTCACGGCGCTCCTTGCGCTCAAAGCAGCGCGCTCGTTCGTGCTGCGCGGGCAGTCTGGCGGTTGCTCGCCCCCAATCTTCAGATCAATTTACGCGCGAATCGACCGGACGCTCCCGGACACCCGGACCGGCGCGCCAGCTGCTCCATCGAGATCGACGTGCAGGCCGCACGGCACGCCCATGTCCTCGCCCTGACGGATCACGATCGGCCCCTCGGCCGGCCAGCCGAGTTCGCGCAGATAGCCGGCGAGCGCCGCCGCGGCGGCGCCGGTCGCCGGATCCTCGTAGACGCCGCCGAACGGGAACGGATTGCGGGCGTGAAACAGCTGCGGCGTTTCGGCGTGAACGAGCGCGAAGGTGCAGAAGCGTTCGCGCTGCGCCAGCTCCTGGCCGCGGCCAAAGTCGTAGGCGATCGCCGCGAGCCGGCCGCGGTCGCGCAGCGCGATCACCGGATGATCCATCCCGGCATGGGCAACGACCGGCGGAATGCGCCCGTCGAGATCGCCATGCGACAGCCCGAACAGCGCGAGGATCTCCTCGAGCGCCGCGGCCGGCAGAGCGCGCGTCCGCGTCGGCGGCGAGCGAAACGCGGCGCTCCAATCCGTTGCCGAAGAGTGCCCGTCGACGGTGATGTCGGCGTGATTGAGCTGCAAGGCAAAGGAGCCGGAGCTCTTGTGCCTGGCCAGCGCGGCGCCGAGCGCAATGGTCGCGTGTCCGCAGAAATCGACCTCGGCCTGCGGCGCGAAATAGCGCACCCGCCATGTGTCGCCGAGCGGAGCCGCGAACGCCGTCTCGGAGTAGCCGATGTCAGCCGCCATCGCCTGCATCACGGCCGCATCCGGCAGTGCTTGGCAGATCACGACGCCCGCCGGGTTGCCGCCGCGTGAGCCGTCGGTGAAGGCTGCGATGTGCTGGATGATCATCTTGGTCTCTGCTGTGACGATTTCAAAGGAGGGGCAGGCATTGGAAAGCACGTCCATGCATCCCCATCCAGTGATGAATCGATAGTGATTGGCAGGATGGAAATTGATCTTCCAGACTTCCGATTGCGTCTCCGCAAACACTGCCCCTTCCACCCGGTAGGCGAAATGACGTGAGACCAGTCCGCTCGACTCGGTATCCTGCTCGGTACTTAGCGGAAACTCGTCCACAAGACGGACGATGGTGGCGTCGTTGAAGTGAACGCGAAGGACGCATGTCTCGAGGCCCGGAAGGATGAAATCTGCTGAAAGACTGTCGCGGTGCCAGTTCACAGCGACAAGGTCACTGTCATCGCAGGCAAAGCTCACGCCCGCATCGATTGGAAAGTACCTAGGCACGTTCGCTCCGATGCCTTGTTGCGAAGAACCTTTATCCTATCACATTGACGCTGGATGTTCCCCTGCGACCCACGCCGGGCCTCCGTAAAGCTCTTTTCATGACCCAGACGACGATCGTCAACATTCCGAGCCAGCGCATTCACGACTGGGACAGTTTTCATCGTGTGTTTCAGGAGATCCTCGGCTTTCCAGACTTCTACGGCTGCAACATGAATGCCTGGATCGATTGCATGACCTATGTCGATGATCCCGACAGCGGCATGAGCGCCACTACCGTAGCGGAGGGTGAGGTGCTGGTCTTGCGGATTGACGACGCCGCTGGTCTGCAGCGGCGCTGTCCGGAGCACTATCAGGCGCTCCTCGAAGGTACGGCCTTCGTGAATCATCGTCGGATCGGCTGTGGACAGGCCCCCGTGCTTGCCCTGATGCTCAGCGGTTCTTTCTAAGTCTCATCGTCCCGCCCTCACATACGCCCGCTCGCCGGTCTTCGGATCGAACCACACGTCGAGCGTCTCGCCGCTGGTCGGGTCGACGAAACGCTCCTCGGTCTTGACCCAGCCCGGCCCGGGCGGCGCCGAGAGCGCGTCGCGCTTGTAGCCGCCCTGGCGGAAGAAGAACCACACCAGCACGACGGCTGCGATGACCGCGAGCCAGAGCACGAGGGCGATCATCGCGCGGGTTCGATGACCGCCGCGGTGCCGTAGGCGACGATCTCGCTCATGGTCTGGCCGATCTCGGCGCTGTCGAAGCGCATCATCACGATCGCGTTGGCGCCCATCGACGTGGCGTTCTGGACGAGCCGGTCGAGTGCGTGCCGCCGCGCCTCCTCGAGCATCTGCGTGTATTCGTGGATCTCGCCACCGACGATCGAGCGCAGGCTGGCCATGAAGTTGCCGCCGATGCCGCGGCTGCGCACCACCACGCCGAAGCACTGTCCCAGCATGCGCACCGTGCGGTAGCCGGTCACGTTTTCAGTCGTCACGACGATCATGGAAGGCTCCATCTCCTGCCGGCCAGCACGGCCGACGCTCGATTTGACAACGGAGCCGGTGTTCCGGTTCAAGCGAGCCAGGGGCCACGGTCCACGTGCCACGAGCGATGCATCGTTTCCTCTGGAGATCATGCGGCCCCTAAACTCCGCTGTCGTCCCGGGCAAGCGCGACGGCGCGATAGCGCCGGCGTGCGCCGACCCGGGACCCATAACACCGATTGGTTGTGAGGCGGCAGGCTGGAGCGACAGCGTGCCTCACACGGAGGATGGTGGTTATGGGTCCCGGGTCGGCGTCCGCCAACGCTTGCGCGTCGTCGGACTTGCCCGGGACGACAGCGGGGGTTAGGGAGGCCGTGTCAGTCCTCATCGCATGCCATCGTCTCATCTTCGGACTTGAGTTGCCCGACGGGCTGTCGGCACTGGTTCGCGCAGGCGTCGCGAACTAACAAATCTGGCTGCGCTGAACATTTCTTTTTGTCAGCAGATCCAAGGCGATCAAGCCGTCCAGCCCGATCCGCTCGAAAATTCATCTTTCATTTTTTCCGAAACCATGATTGTCTCTCCCCGTCCCGCCTCGGATAGCGAGGGGCGTACGCGTCGTCACGGACGTTGGGGTGGGATGCGATGGACGTGGTGGCAGCAACTGACGAGTGCGGCCGGCACGGACGGCGAAGTCGCGTGGTCCTGACACCCCGACGCTGGTGTCTTGCGGGAGCGCTCAGGCGCTGTCGCTCACGGTGGCCAGAAAGCCCGGTGCACCGAGGAGAGCGCGTATAAGCCGTAACCCATCGCGCAGGGAAGGCCGGGTCGCTCTGGCTGAACCTGTGGTTCCTGCCCCGTGCATTCTTGTTCGCACGGGGGCCGCGGGTGCCAGCCGGCATCCGGTCTTCCCTGCGCCCTCCGTTCAAGGAGGGAGGAATTTCCGCAAAGCTCGGGCGCCAATCGCGCCGCGAGAAGGTGAAGTTGCGCTTTTCGCGAGCTGAAAACGTTCCCGTGCAGGCGCACTCTGTGAGGCAGTCGGCTCCCTCCACGTCATTGCGAGGCGCAGCGACGACGCAATCCAGAGTCCCGCCCACCACCCTGGATTGCTTCGCTTCGCTCGCAATGACGGAGGAACGGCTGGTGCTTTCTACGAGCAGTCTGAAATTGGGGCCGCCTGCGCGGGCGACGACAGCCGTGGGTGGGGGCGGTCCGCCCGGCCCATTTGGACCCGCGCGCCTCCACCCTTGCCGACACACTCACCGTAACCCCGCCGTAACCCACCCCCGCGACCATCCCACCGGCAACAACCGGTTTCGCGGGCGGGGCAAAACCATTATGGTGCCGGACCATGTTGCCGCCGGGCGGTTCCGATTTCGAGTTCAATCAACGGGTTATGGCCTGGTGACGCAGGTCAGGAGAGCGGTTTGACGCGCTATGTTTCGACCCGCGGGGAAGCCCCCGCGCTCACCTTCTGCGATGTGATGCTGACCGGGCTCGCCCGGGACGGCGGCCTCTACGTGCCCGAGACCTGGCCGCAGCTGGCGCCCGCGACCATCGCCTCGTTCTTCGGCCGGCCCTATTGGGAGGTCGCCGTCGAGGTCATCAAGCCGTTCGTCGCCGGCGAGATCTCCGATGCCGAGCTCGGCCGCATGGCCAACGAGGCCTATGCCACGTTCCGCCATCCGGCGGTGGTGCCGCTCGACCAGAGCGCGCCGCATCAGTTCGTGCTCGAGCTGTTCCACGGCCCGACCCTGGCGTTCAAGGACGTCGCCATGCAGCTGATCTCGCGGCTGATGGACCATGTGCTGGCGAAGCGCGGTGAGCGCACCACGATCGTGGTTGCGACCTCCGGCGACACCGGCGGCGCCGCTGTCGACGCCTTTGCCGGCCGCGACAATGCCGACCTGATCGTGCTGTTCCCGCATGGCCGCATCTCCGAGGTGCAGCGGCGCATGATGACGACGTCGGGCGCGGCGAACGTGCATGCGCTGGCGATCGAAGGCCATTTCGACGACTGCCAGGCGATCGTGAAGGGCCTGTTCAACCATCACGCCTTCCGCGATTCGGTGGCACTGTCCGGCGTCAACTCGATCAACTGGGCGCGCATCGTCGCCCAGGTCGTCTACTACTTCACCTCGGCGGTGGCGGTCGGCGCGCCGCACCGCGCCGTCGACTTCACCGTACCGACCGGCAATTTCGGCGACATCTTCGCCGGCTATGTCGCCAAGCGCATGGGCCTGCCGGTACGCACCTTGCGCGTCGCCACCAACGTCAACGACATTCTCGCCCGCACGCTGGCCACCGGCATCTACGAGGTGCGCGAGGTGCATGCGTCGGCGTCGCCGTCGATGGACATCCAGGTGTCGTCGAATTTCGAGCGGCTCTTGTTCGAGGCCGGCGGCCGCGACGCCGGCACGGTGCGGCGGCTGATGGACGGCCTGAAGCAGTCTGGCCGCTTCGTGCTGCCGGATGCGATGCTGGCGGCGATCCGCGCCGATTTCGAGGCCGGCCGCGCCGACGAGATCGAGACCGCGGCCGCGATTCGCGCCGCCTTCCGCGAGGCCGGCGATCTCGTCGACCCGCACACGGCGGTGGCGCTGGCGGTGGCCGACCGCGACGGTACCGATACCTCGGTGCCGAACATCGTGTTGTCGACGGCGCACCCCGCCAAATTCCCCGACGCGGTCGAGGCGGCCTGCGGACAGCGGCCGCAGCTGCCGGTCTGGCTGGAAGGGCTGATGAGCAAGCGCGAGGACATCAGGATCATGCGGAACGACCAGGCCGAGGTGGAGACATTCATCCGCTCGGTCAGCCGGGCCGCCAAGCAGGGAATTGCATGATGGGCGTGGAAGTCACCAAGCTGCCGACGGGGCTGACGGTCGTTACCGACACGATGCCGCATCTGGAGACAGCCGCGCTCGGGGTCTGGGCCGGCGTCGGCGGCCGCGACGAGAAGCCGGACGAGCATGGCATTTCGCATCTGCTGGAGCACATGGCGTTCAAGGGCACGACGACACGCAGCGCGCGCGAGATCGTCGAGGCGATCGAGGCGGTCGGCGGCGACCTCAATGCCGGCACCTCGACCGAAACGACGGCTTATTATGCCCGCGTGCTGAAGGCCGACGTGCCGCTGGCGCTCGACGTGCTCTCCGACATCCTCGCCAATCCGTCCTTCGTGCCGGAGGAGCTGGAGCGCGAGAAGAACGTCATCGTGCAGGAGATCGGCGCGGCGCAGGATACGCCCGACGACGTCGTGTTCGAGCATCTCAACGAGCTGTGCTTTCCGGACCAGCCGATGGGGCGCTCACTGCTCGGCACCGCCAAGACGCTGGAGGCGTTCGACCGCGACAAGCTGCACGGCTATCTCTCGACGCATTATCGCGGGCCCGACATGGTGGTCGCCGCGGCCGGCGCCGTCGATCATCAGCGCGTGGTTGAGGACGTCACCAAGCGATTCGCCAGCTTCAACGGCGGGCCGGCGCCGACGCCGCTGCCGGCGGCGTTCGGCAAGGGCGGCTCCCGCGTGGTGCATCGCGACCTCGAGCAGGCGCATCTGACCTTGGCGCTCGAGGGCGTGCCGCAGGCGGATCCGTCGCTGTTCTCGCTGCAGGTGTTCACCAACATCCTCGGCGGCGGCATGTCGTCCCGGCTGTTCCAGGAAGTGCGCGAGAACCGCGGCCTCTGCTACTCCGTCTACACGTTCCATGCGCCCTACAGCGACACCGGGTTCTTCGGCCTCTACACCGGCACCGATCCCGCCGACGCGCCGGAGATGATGGAGGTCGTGGTCGACATCATCGGCAACGCCGTGGAGACGTTGAGCGAGGCCGAGGTCGCGCGCGCCAAGGCGCAGATGAAGGCGGGATTGTTGATGGCGCTGGAGAGCTGCAGCGCGCGCGCCGAGCAGCTGGCGCGTCACATCCTGGCCTACGGCCGGCCGCAGACCCTGCAGGAGATGATCGCCAAGATCGAGGCCGTCAGCGTCGACAGCACGCGCGATGCGGCGCGGGCGTTGATGGCGCGCAGCAAGCCGGCGGTGGTCGCGCTCGGCAGCGGCAGGGGTCTGGACACGGCGGTGACTTTCGCCGAAGGTCTGACCGGTTCGAAACCGAAGGCCCAGCTACACTGAGCGGCGAAGGCGCGCCGCAGGCCGGCGCGTATCGCGCTCCCGAATTGCGTCGGAATGGTCGGGCAGAGTTCAGGGATTGCCAGGAGCCGAGCTCCGAAACGGAAAGAGCAGGGGGAGCATCACCGATGGCCCTGTTTCGCTTACCATCCAACGGTCCGGCCGCGCTCGCTCCGCGCGGTCAAGGCCTGATGCTGCGCGCGCCGCAGATGGCGGACTATGCGCAATGGGCGCGGCTGCGCGAGATCAGCCGGGATTATCTGACGCCGTGGGAGCCGATCTGGCCGTCCGACGACCTGACCCGCTCCGGCTTCCGCCGTCGCCTCCGCCGCTACGCCGAGGACATCTCAGCTGACCGTTCCTATCCGTTCATCGTGTTCCGCGAATCCGATGGCGCGATGCTCGGCGGCATCACGCTCGCCAATGTCCGCCGCGGCATCGTCCAGGCCGGCACCATCGGCTACTGGATGGGCCAGCCGCACGCGCATCATGGCTACATGACCGCCGCACTGCGGCTGCTGCTGCCGACCCTGTTCGGCGAGCTCAATCTGCACCGGGTCGAGGCGGCCTGCATCCCGACCAACACGCCGTCGATCCGGGTTCTGGAGAAGTGCGGCTTCACCCGCGAAGGGCTGGCGCGCCGCTACCTCTGCATCAACGGGGTCTGGCAGGACCACTACCTCTACGGCCTGCTGCATGAAGACTTCCGGGGTTAGCATTAGTGATCGGGCCGGGGGCGGGAGAGGCCGATCGGGACTGGTTCCGGGCTCTGAAATGGGTATAGACGCCGAGGCTGGACGACCGAGTTGCCGGGGATATCAGACGATGCGACAGACGAGCGTGATCAGGGTTGGAACGTTGGCGGCCGTGCTGGTGGCCATGAGTGTGGCCGGAGCGGCTCCGCCTGCGGCGGCTCAATCCCTGACCGACCGCTTTAAGAACCTGTTCGGGGGCGGCTCCGACGACAAGGGGCAACAGAATCTGCCCGCCAATGGCGGGCCGCCGGTCGATCCGACGGAGGGCCTGACCTGTCCGCCGGTCAACATCCGGGCGGGAGCCTCCACCTATGCCGTCGCCACCCCGGGCAAGCAGGCGGTCGGCAACGACGTGCGGTTTCAGGCCTCGATCACCAGGACGGCGCGGGAATGCAATCTGAACGGCGCCGAGATCGTCGCCAAGGTCGGCATTCAGGGGCGGGTCGTCGTCGGCCCTGCGGGCGCGCCGGCCAGCATCGACATTCCGATGCGCATCGCCGTGGTTCAGGGCGGCGTCGGCGAGAAGGTGATCGCGACCAAATCCTATCGCACCACGGTGCAGATGACCGAGGAGGGCAGCGTGCCGTTCACGATCGTGGCCGAGGACATGGTCTATCCGGTGCCTCCGCCGGGCGCCAATGCCGACAATTACGTCTTCTACATCGGCTTCGATCCGCAAGCCCTGGGCCCGGAGCGGCCGCGCGCCAAGAAGGCGAAGAAGTGAGGGGACGGAGCTTCAAAGCAAAAGGCCGGTGCGAGCGAAGCGCACCGGCCTTTTGAAGATGGTGGGTCGATGACGGAGGGCCGCTCAGTTCAGCTTGCGGCCGACTTCTGCGATGCCCTTGGCGACGAGGTCTTCGCCGAGACCGCCCTTGACCGACTGCGACAGCACGGTCGCGGCAGCCTGGACGGCGGCGTCCGCCGCGGCGGCCCTGACATCGGCCAGCGCCTGGGCTTCGGCCATGGCGATCTTGCTCTCGGCGGCCTTGGTGCGACGGGCGACGAAGTCTTCCATCTTGGCCTTGGCTTCCGCCGCGATACGCTCGGCTTCCGCCTTGGCGCTGGTGACGATCTCCTCGGCCTCACGCTCGGCGCTGGCGCGGCGGGTCTTGTACTCGGCGAGCACCTTGGCCGCCTCGTCCTTGAGCCGCTTGGCCTCCGCCAGCTCGTTCCTGATGCGCTCGCCACGATGGTCGAGCGCCGTCAGAACCATGCGGTGGACACCGAGATAGGCGAACAGGCCCATCAGGATCACGAAAGCTATCGCAACCCAGGTTTCCGGATCAGCGAGCAAATGCATCAGGCTGTTCCCTTCAACGATGCATCGACCGCAGCCTCAACCGTCTTGGCCGCAGGGGCCTTGCCGGTGAGCTGCTGCACGATCGCGCTGGCCGCGTCAGCGGCGATGCCGCGGACATTGCTCATTGCGGTCGCCCGCGTGGTGGCGATGGAGGTTTCGGCCGCCGCGAGCTTGGCCGCGAGGCTGTCTTCCAGCGCCTTGCGCTCGGTCTCCGAGGTGGCCGCGAGCTTCTCGCGGGTCTCGGCGCCGATCGCCTGGGCGCGCGCGCGGGCCGTCGCCAGCTCGCTCTCATATGCCTTCATCGCGGCTTCGGATTCATCCTTCAGCCGCTGCGCATCGGCCAGGTCGCCGTCGATCGACTTCTGGCGGGCGTCAATGACGGCCCCGACCTTCGGCAGCGCCACACGCGAGACGATCACGTACAGCGCCACGAAGGCGATCACCAGCGAGACGATCTGGGAGGGAAAGGTTTCCTTCGAGAAGGGAGGGAAACCATGCCCGCCATCGGCCTCCGTATGGGCGCTTGCGGTGCCCTTGGCCTCGCCGCCCTTGGCTTCGCCATGACTTTCAGCCACGGGCTTCTCCTGTCCGGCTCAGGCCGTCTTAGACGGCGTACAGCAGGAGCAGGGCGATCAGCAGCGAGAAGATGCCGAGCGCTTCGGTCACCGCGAAGCCGAAAATCAGGTTACCGAACTGGCCCTGGGCGGCCGACGGATTGCGCAGAGCGGCCGACAGGTAGTTGCCGAAGATGATGCCGATGCCGGCACCCGCGCCACCCATGCCGATGCAGGCAATGCCCGCGCCAATGTACTTCGCTGCAACCGGATCCATGACGAACTCCTTTGAGAGGTTTGGTAGAAAGGGCCGGATCAGTGGCCCGGATGGATAGCATCGTTGAGATAGATGCAGGTGAGGATCGTGAAGACGTAGGCCTGGAGGAACGCGACCATCAGCTCGAGGCCGGTCAGCGCGACCGTAAGGCCGAGCGGCAGCAGCGCGCCGACCTTGCCGACGAAGCCGAGCGCGCCGAGCATGGTCACGAAGCTCGCGAACACCTTCAACGTCACGTGGCCGGCCAGCATGTTGGCGAACAGACGGACGCTGTGGGAGATCGGGCGGGAGAAGAAGGAGATGATTTCGATCACGACCACCAGCGGCAGGATCACCGCGGGGATGCCGGATGGCACGAACAGCTTAAAGAACTTCAGGCCGTTCTTGTAGAACCCGTAGATGATGACCGTCAGGAACACCAGGAGCGCCAGCGAGAAGGTGACGATGATGTGGCTGGCGATGGTGAAGGTGTAGGGAATGATGCCGACGATGTTCGAGACGAAGATGAACATGAACAGCGAGAACACCAGCGGGAAGAACGTCATGCCGTGCGAACCGGCGCTCGTTCTGATGGTGTTGGCAACGAATTCGTAGGACAGCTCCACCATCGACTGGAAGCGGCCCGGCACGAGCGCGCGCCCGGCGGCCATCATCATGACGGTGATGAGAACGACCGCGAGCAGCATGTACGCGGACGAATTGGTGAAGGCGATCTCCTGATTGCCGATGTGGCCGATCGTGAAGATCTTGTTGAGGTGGAATTGGTGGATCGGATCGATCATCCGCGTGGCGTCTCAGTTGTTCACCGGCCACGCCGGCGCTTTGCAATTCAGCTCGCTGGCCTTCAGCGTTGCGGTCTTTGACGCAGGTCTCACTGGCGGGGCCTGTCGGGAGCTATGCCTGCGGATCTCACCACGTTCAACACGCCGGCGGCGAAGCCGAGCAGGAAAAACACGATGAATCCAAAGGGCGATGTCGACAGCAAACGGTCGAAGCCCCAGCCAAGCACCGCGCCGACGAGGACACCGGCGATCAACTCGGAGGACAGTCGCAGGCCACGCGCCATGGCCGAAGCCCGGGCTGCAGTGTCACCGCTGCCGTTTCCAGGTTGATCAGCCCCGATCTTTCGGCCGTCGCGAATTTCGGACAACCGTTGGTCGAGACTTCCGAGCCTTGCGGAAAGCGCAACCTCATCGGGCGACTTGTCGCGATCTCCGTGTCCGCCGCTCTCGTTCGTGTCATCCGCCATGTGCCATCGCCACGTGTGGAGACCCGACCCGATGCTGCGAGTTGCAGGAAATAGCGCCCCATCGCCCTTTAAAGCCGCGCGGACCATACTGACCGCATCCCCCCAAGTCAAGATTGCGTGTTGAACTGTTAGATGCCTGATTCTGCTCGTTTTCTCGGCTTTTTCGTCAGATCGGTCGTGGCTGTCACTGCGCCGCATCAACAGGGTTGTGTGCAGTTGCGATCTTGCACCTACAGAAGCCGTCTGATCCGATGCCGTCGGCCCCTCGAGACAGCACGGGAACCCGCATGCCGCGCCAGATCGACTATTATTTCTCCCTGCAATCGCCATGGGCCTATATCGGCCACCGGCTGTTTCGCGACATCGCGGCCAGCCACGGCGCCGCCGTCAACCTCAA
This sequence comes from Bradyrhizobium sp. HKCCYLS20291, assembly GCF_051167715.1. Lineage (NCBI taxonomy): Bacteria > Pseudomonadati > Pseudomonadota > Alphaproteobacteria > Hyphomicrobiales > Nitrobacteraceae > Bradyrhizobium > Bradyrhizobium sp. HKCCYLS20291. The sequence goes on from NZ_JBNPTO010000003.1 coordinate 321,462, forward strand.
GCCCGTGATGCTGCTCGATCTGTTCGCCGAGACCGGCGGCCTGCCGCTCGCCAAGCGCCATCCGGCGCGGCAGCGCTACCGCATCGTCGAGCTGAAGCGCTGGCGCGATCGACGCGGGCTCGATTTCCATATCCAGCCGAAGAACTGGCCGTTCAATGCCCGGCTCGCCGACGGCGTCGTCATTGCGGCGCTGCAGGCGGGGCATGATCCGGAGCCGTACCTCGCGCGGGCATTCCCGGCGATCTGGGAGCAGCAGCTGAATCTCGGAGATGCCGAGGTGATCGCGGGCCTCGCGGATGCGGCGGGATTGCCGGGCCGCGACCTCGTGACGCGCGCGGCCGCCGATGCCGTGGGGGCGGCCTATGAGCAGAACCGGCAGGATGCAATCGCCGCCGACGTGTTCGGCTCGCCGGCCTATGTGCTGGATGGCGAAATCTTCTGGGGCCAGGACCGGCTCGAGTTGCTGGCCGATGCGTTGAAATCCGGCCGGTCCGCCTATACGTGCGAACCTTAGGTGCGCGCCGTGGCAGCTGGCCGCACCACGGGCGACGCCATGGCGACGACACAATGTGGGCGTGCATGACGGCCGTCGCGAACGCGTCCAGGAGAGCGAGCCATGAGTCTCACGAAGCCATGTCGACGGCCCCTGGTCGCGCTCCTGGCGTTGAGCTGTCTCGGTGGCGAAGCGTTGGCGACCGAGGAAGTTGCGCCCGAGGGCGGCGACAAGGGCCGCTATACGATGTCGACGACGCCGGACGGCGTGGTCCGGCTCGATAGCAGGACCGGTGCGGTCGCGACCTGCAACAACAACTCCGGTTCCGGCTGGGCGTGCTACGCCGTCCCCGATGAGCGCGCAGCCCTGGACGCCGAGATTGGCCGGCTGCAGGCGGAGAACGAGAAGCTCAAGGCCCAACTCGCCTCGCGCGACCAAAGCATCTCCGGCAAGATCGATGAGCCGCTGCCGAAGGACCAGGCGCTGCCGAAGGCCGATCAATTGAAGAAGTCCGATCCCAAGCTCGACTCGAAGCCTGATTCGAAATCCGCTGATGGCACGCGCAAGCTGGAGATCCCGCTGCCGAGCGACCAGGACATGGAGCGCATGATGGGCTTCCTCGAGCAGGCCTGGCGCCGGCTGCTCGACATGGCGAGCCGGGTGCAGAAGGACGTCTCGGGCAAGATCTGAGACCGGACGCAGGAGGCCGGCGGCATGGCCGCAACATCGACGTCGCGTGGCGCGCCCTCGGCGGTGACCGTCAGCACGGTGGTGACCGCCACGCTGACCGTCCCGACGCCGGGCCGCGGCTTCACCGACCTCACGCGCGACGTCGAGGCTTTCCTGCGTGAGGTTGCTGCGCGCGAAGGTGTCGTGACCGCCTTCATCCGCCACACCTCGGCGTCGCTGACGATCCAGGAAAACGCCGATCCCACCGTGCTGCGCGATCTCACCACGGCGCTGGCGCGGCTGGCGCCCGAGAACGCGGGCTGGGTGCACGACACCGAGGGGCCCGATGACATGCCGGCCCACATCAAGACCATGCTGAGCGCGGTCTCGCTGCAGGTGCCGGTGCAGCACGGCCGCATGCTGCTGGGGACCTGGCAGGCGATCTATCTGATCGAGCATCGCGCGCGACCGCATCGGCGCGAGGTGGTGTTGCAGTTCATCGGCGCGACGTGAGGCCATAAAAAGTAAAACCCTTGGCTTGAAACGCCGAACGGCCGCGGAGCGATCCGCGGCCGTTCGTTCGAAGAGGATGCGAGCGGGGGTGCCGCTCGCATTGGGACCAGAGACCTCAATGGTCCTGGATGTTCACGTCCTTCGTCTCCGGCAGGAAGATGAAGCCGACGATCGCCGTGATCACGGCGAACGTGATCGGGTACCACAGGCCGGCATAGATGTCGCCGGTCGAGGCCACGATCGCGAACGCGGTGGCTGGCAGCAGGCCGCCGAACCAGCCGTTGCCGATGTGGTAGGGCAGCGACATCGAGGTGTAGCGGATCTTGGTCGGGAACAGTTCGACCAGCATCGCGGCGATCGGGCCGTACACCATGGTGACGAAGATCACCAGGATGAACAGCAGGCCGACGATCGCGGCGACCTGCGGACGGAAGATGTCGAACGGATGCGCCATCTTCACGATCGCGGCGTCGCCCGCCTTCGGATAGCCGGCGGCCTGGACGGCGGCAAGGACCGCGGGGTTGCCGGCCTTGGCGTCGGCATAGGGCACGTCCTGGCCGTTGACGGTCACCTTCACGCCGGACCCGGCCGGACCCGAGGTTGTCGAGTACTTCACCGACTGCCCGGACAGGTAGGCGCGGGCGGTGTCGCAGGGCTGGGTGAAGACGCGGGTGCCGACCGGGTTGAACAGGTCGCCGCAGCCGGCGGGATCGGCCACCACTTCCACCTTCACGGTCTCGATCGCCTTCTCCAACGCCGGGTTGGCGTTGCTGGTGATCATCTTGAAGATCGGGAAGAAGGTCAGCGCCGCGATCAGGCAGCCGCCCATGATGATCGGCTTGCGGCCGATCTTGTCGGAGAGCACGCCGAAGACCACGAAGAAGCCGGTGCCGAGCAGCAGCGACCAGGCGATCAGGAGGTTGGCGGTGTAGCCGTCGACCTTCAGGATCGATTGCAGGAAGAACAGCGCGTAGAACTGGCCGGTGTACCAGACCACGCCCTGGCCCATGGTGCCGCCGATCAGGGCGAGCAGCACGATCTTGGCGTTGCTCCAGTTGCCGAACGCTTCCGTCAGCGGCGCCTTCGAGCTCTTGCCCTCTTCCTTCATCTTCTGGAAGACCGGCGATTCGTTGAGGCGCAGGCGGATCCAGAGCGAGACGCCGAGCAGCAGCACCGAGACCAGGAACGGAACGCGCCAGCCCCACTTGGCGAAGTCGGCCTCGCCGATGATGGTGCGGGTGAACAGGATCACGAGCAGCGACAGGAACAGGCCGAGCGTCGCGGTGGTCTGGATGAAGGAGGTGTAGTAGCCGCGCTTGCCGTTCGGCGCGTGCTCGGCGACGTAGGTCGCGGCACCGCCATACTCGCCGCCGAGCGCAAGGCCCTGCAGCAGGCGCAGCGAGATCAGGATCACTGGCGCTGCGAAGCCGATCGTCTCGGCGCTCGGCAGCAGGCCGACGATGAACGTCGACAGACCCATGATCAGGATCGTGACCAGGAAGGTGTATTTGCGGCCGACGATGTCGCCGATGCGGCCGAACACGATGGCGCCGAACGGGCGAACCAGGAAGCCGGCGGCGAAGGCGAGCAGGGCGAAGATGTCGCGGGTGGCCGGCGGATAGGCGGAGAAGAACTGCGCGCCGATGATCGAGGCCAGGGACCCGTACAGGTAGAAGTCGTACCACTCGAAGACGGTGCCGAGAGAGGAGGCCAGAATGACGAAGCGTTCGTCCTTCGTCATGCCTCCCGATCTCGCTTGCGTGGCGACCATTGTTGACATTGGCATTCGCTCCCCAAGATCGTTGTGATGATGGCTTCGTCTCCGCATGCCGGACTTGGACGGCTGTGGTCGCGGAGGCCTTGGGACTTCAGTAACATTGCAGTGAAACTCGCCCCAATACGACTTTCGGCCCTGCCGGCCGGCGCGCGCGGGAAAGGTGGGGACATTGCGGCGGATCAAGTTCGCGGACCGGTCGGCGCGCTATCGATGCTGCGTCGCACAAGGCGCGGATTAACCGCTCGGCCTGCAAGCGGAATTGCACGCTTGCATGCAACCAGCCGGCGGGCGAGTATTTTCGGAAGTCCGAGCGATGCGCGCGTTGCCGGTGTTGCAAGGTCAAGTCTGTTTTCAAGTCAGGATTTAAGTCAAGTTTCATGGCGTCTGCCACCACCCATCTCGTCATCGCCGATGATCATCCGCTGTTCCGCAATGCGTTGCGGCAGGCGGTCGCGAGCGTGCTCGCGGAGGCCGTGGTCGATGAGGCCGGTTCGTTCGAGGACCTCACCGCGCTCCTGGAAAAGGATTCCGAGGTCGATCTCGTCCTGCTCGACCTCACCATGCCCGGCATCTCCGGCTTTTCCGGGCTGATCTATCTGCGCGCGCAATACCCGGCGATTCCGGTGGTGATCGTGTCGGCCAGCGACGACGGCGCGACGATCCGCCGCTCGCTCGATTTCGGCGCCTCCGGCTTCATCCCGAAGCGGTTCGGCGTCGATACCCTGCGCGACGCCATTAAAAAGGTCATGGACGGCGAGGTGTGGGTGCCGGCCGACACCGATCTCGCCGCCGGCGCCGATCCGGAAATGACCAGGCTGCGCGACCGCCTGGTCACGCTCACGCCGCAGCAGGTGCGCGTGTTGATGATGCTGTCGCAGGGCCTGCTCAACAAGCAGATCGCCTATGAGCTCGGCGTCTCCGAGGCGACCATCAAGGCGCATGTCTCGGCCATCCTGCAAAAACTCGGCGTCGAAAGCCGGACGCAAGCGGTGATCGCCGCGGCCAAGATCGCGGGCTCGGCTTGGCGGCAGGACGTGCCGACGGGGAAGTGACGGGCTGATCTTCTTTATGAGCACGCTGCGCATGGCCAATGTGCAGCTCCGGTCTCGGTGCCAAACCCTCTCCATGAACACGCCGCCCATGGAGGATGTGCAGTTCCGGTGTCGGCGCCGGACTCTCATCCGCTTCTCGACCTCTGGTCCTTTGATGATCTCGTTCGAACCAGCCCGCAACCTCCGCAATGCTGCGCGATGCAGTGCCCTCGCCCCTTGTGGGAGAGGGCAGCGCCGGCCGATCCGCAGACTCGGTTGGGTGAGGGGTTCTCTCCGCGAGCGCAATTCGTTGAGAGAAACCCCTCACCCAACCGCGTTTGCTGCTCTGTCCTACATGCCCTCTCCCACCCTGGCGAAGCTTTTGCTTCGCCTTGGGGGCGAGGGCGCAGTCACGGCCGTCGCGCCCGCGGCGAGGTCGATTGTTCACCCGCTTCTTCAAAAGGTTGCTCTCCACAAGCAAGCGGCCAACGTGTTCATGGTCGGTGTGCAGTGCCCTCGGCTTTTGCCCCTCGGGGTGAGGAGCGCCATCGTCGGCGCGAGAGCACAAGACCGGCGCTGAGCGGGAAATCCATGTCATTTGGTCGATCCATCGCGACACACCTTCTCAGCCTCGCGGCGCCATCGGCGTCCGAGCTTTGCTGATCATCCGCCCTCTTGAACAATGAGGGCGCAGGGAAGGCCGGGCGCTGGCCGCGCCCGTGGCCCGCCTGCAGAAAAAAAGCAGGCGGCAGTCACCACAGGTCTGGCCGAACACACCCGGCCCTCCCTGCGCGATGGTTTTGACGGCTGCTCCGTGCTCTCCCCGGGGACCGGCGTTCTTGCCCCCGTCGTCAGCAACATCGTCGTCACCGACTTGGCATCAGCACCGGGATGCCAGGACCACACGGCTTGACCGTGCGCGCCGGATCGTTCGTCCGCAGGACAAACCCGCTGCGACCCGACGCGCCCACCGCATTCCGCGCCCCACGTTCGTGACGATCGCGAGCGCCCCTCATGACGGGCACGGAACGACTCAAGGGGTAGCATGATTTCTGGGAAAAAGAAATAGGCAATCTGCCGGAATTCCGAAGCGCGGTGGGCGAGATCTTGCTGCGCCATTCGGTCATCACGGCAGGTGCCACCGCAGTCCAGCTTATGCAGGCGCCACGGATATGGTCGCAATGGCCTTCAAAACGGCCATTGACGCCGTGTGTGAAAAGTATATTGTACTAGATAATGAATACAGAGTTGATGAAATCGCTGCGGCTGGAGAGCTCCGGCATTCCGATCTACGTCCAGCTTCGCGACCAGATGCTGCGGAGCCTCGGCGCGGGGCTTCTGCGTCCTGGCGACCGGATGCCGACGATGCGCGAGATGGCGGTGGCCCTGAAGGTCGATCTCAACACGGTCCGGCACGCCTATGACGAGCTGGAGCGGATCGGCGCGATCACGCTCGTCAGAGGGCGCGGGAGTTTTGTCGCGCAGCCGCCGCGGCCTCCGAATGCGCGGGCGCTGGCCCAGCAGGTCGACGGCCTTGCCAAGCAGATGCTGGCGACGGCCGCCGCCGCCGGCGTCGATCCGGTCGCGGTGGCGGAACGAATGATCGCACTCGTCAAACAGGAGGCGTCGAATGACTAGCTATTACGGTCCCAAGGGAACCAGCCCATTCGCGATTGTGCTTGCCCTCATGACGCTCGTGCTCGGCCTATGGATCGCCTGGTCCTGGCGCGAAGCCCATTCGATCGTTCCCAACGTGATTGGCGCGGTGCTGATCGTCACCGCGATCCTGATCCCGCTTGCCATCATGATCGCCGACCAGTGGGAGCGGGCCGTCGTGCTCCGGCTGGGGCGGCTCGTGGGCGTTCGCGGCCCTGGCCTGTTCGTCATCGTGCCGTTCGTCGACCAGGTCGCCGTGTGGCTCGACCAGCGCATCCAGACCACCGAGATCAATGCCGAGCAGGCGTTGAGCAAGGACACCGTTCCGGTCAACATCGACGCCGTGGTGTTCTGGCAGATCCATGATCCCGAACGCGTCGCCCTGGAGATCATCGACTACCGGCAGGCGATCACGCGCGTGGCGCAGACCTCGCTGCGCGAGATGGTCGGCTCGTCCCTGCTCTCGACATTGCTGTCCGAGCGCAAGCAGGGCGACCAGTTGCTGCGCGAGGAGATCGGCCGCAAGACGGCGGATTGGGGTGTTTCGGTGCTGTCGGTCGAGATCCGCGACATCGGCGTGCCGCCGGCGCTGCAGGACGCGATGAGCCGCCAGGCGCAGGCCGAGCGCGAGCGGCTCGCTCGCGTGCTGCTTGGTCAAGCCGAGCAGGAGGTCGCGCAGAAGTTCGTCGAGGCCGCGGACACCTACGCCCGCAGCCCGGCGGCGCTGCAGCTGCGCGCTATGAACATCATCTACGAAACCACCAAGGAACGCGGCGCGACCATTCTGATGCCGACGGCCATGGTGGACGCCATGAATCCGGCCACTGCGTTGGGGATCGTCGCCGCGGCGAGCTAGAGTGCGCACGGTGGAACGCTGACGATCACGATCTGCTCAGGGCTGGGCTGTCGCATATGCCGATTTCGAGTCATCGCGACGAGCAACCTGCCAGTTAGACTAGTGACTCCGTCATGCCCGGGCTCGTCCCGCCTGTGCGGCCGAAGCCGCTTCGGCGCGGCGAAGGCCCGGGCATCCACGCCGTTCCCAGAATGCCGACCGACGTGGATGGCCGGTACAAGCCCGGCCATGACGATGTGGAGACAGACGAACGTAAAGCTCCAATCTCCATATGCGATAGATGTATGCTCAGGGCGGATGAGCTGGCCGAACAGGCGAATGCCACCTCGCTCAGCTGAGTTGCCGGTTCTCCCCAGACCAAGGATATCCTTGCCATGACCACCAGCAAGCGTGTCGTGCTCTCCAGCGATCACGCCGCGATTCAACTGCGACAAGCGATCGCCGTCCACCTCGCACGGCACGACTGGGAGGTGATCGATCTCGGACCCGACAAGCCGGACAGCATCCACTATCCCAAGCAGGGTGAAGCCGCCGCGCGGCTGGTCGCCTCCGGGGATTGCCGGTTCGGCATCATCCTGTGCGGCACCGGCCAGGGCATCATGATGGCGGCGAACAAGGTCAGGGGCATCCGTTGCGGCGTCTGCGCCGACACGTTCTCGGCGCGCATGATCCGCCAGCACAACGACGCCAACATGCTGTCGATCGGCGCGCGGGTCGTCGGTGAAGGCCTGGCGCTGGACATCGTCGACGCGTTCCTGGCCGCGTCGTTCGAGGGTGGTCGGCATGCGACGCGCGTGGAGATGATCACGGCGCTCGAAGTGTGACCGCGTCGTCGGCCGGTTCGGCGCAGAGCGGCGAGCGAGTTGCGATAGAGGCGGCGGCTGAAGATCGACGATCTGTCTTGATCGAGCCGGTTGCGCAAGTGATGACCGATCACCTACGATGCCTCGATGACACGCCGCTCCATTCTGGCCGCCACCTTGATCGCGATGTTCGTCGCGCACGTCTCGCCGGCGGCCGCATGCTCGTCCCTGAACGGGCCGCCGTCCGAGGAGCAGTTGTTCGCAAAGGCGACTTCGGTGTTCGTCGCGCATGTGACGTCGGTCGCAGAGATCGCCGCGCCTGACGACGTCAAGAAAGTGTACCCGCAGATCCTCGAGGCTTCGATCCAGACGATCGAGGTGATCAAGGGACAGCCGCCCGCCGAGGCGAAGGTCAAGAGCCTGCCGTTGGGATACGGCAATTGCACTTTGCCGCTGCTGGCGGGTGCCGACTACATCTTCTTCTTTCAGGATCAAGTTTCCTACGTCACCTTCGTGACGGGATCCGCCGGACCCATCTTGAATCTCGGTGGGACGGAGGTGCGCGGGCGACTCGAAAAGTTGCGATCGCTGGCGAAATGAGGCACTTGGCGGAACTGAAATCTTGGTCGTTGCCGATGACAGTCAGGTCCGCTACGCCTGTCCGCGGGAGATGTTTCAAAGGCTGAGCAGCATGGCGGGAACGTGGAGGCCACCTCATGAAGGCTGCCGACAATAGAGCCGACTTCAGATCGTTCGTGGAGATCGTCGTCGCTGGAGACATCGCACGGGCTGTCGACCTGCTCGATGCTCATCCTCAGCTCGCGACGGAGTGCTGCATGCGAGGTGCGTCACGGCAGGGGGCACGGGCGAATTTCTTCGATTGTATCGGGCACTATATCTACGCGGGCGACTCTGCCGTGCACATGGCCGCAGCGGCCCAGCAGTCCCGGATCATCAGCGAACTGATCTCGCGGGGAGCCGACGTCCATGCCCGCAACAGGCGCGGTGCGCAACCGCTGCACTACGCTGCCGATGGCGGGCCGGGTTCACCAGCCTGGAATCCCGAGGCGCAGGTGAAGATCATCGCCGCGCTGGTGCGCGCCGGTGCGGACCCGAACGCGCTCGACAACAGCGGCGTCGCGCCGCTTCACCGCGCCGTACGCAATCGTTGTGCGAACGCGGTGATGGCCTTGATCAAGGCTGGCGCCGATCCGCGTCTGCCCAACAAGAGAGGATCGACGCCGATGCAATTGGCCGGCATGAACACGGGAAAGAGCGGATCAGGGTCGCCCGCCGCCAAGGAGCAGCGGCTGCAGATCGTGCGCATCCTGGAGCAGTACACGACCAGGTAATCGGTCGCCGATGAGCAAGGGACAAACGTGCGCCCGGCAGCGATCGGGATCGCCGCCGGCGAGCGGTCCTAGCGCCGCCGCCTGCTCGATCTCGCCGCGCCTGCAGCGGATCAAGCTACGAACGACGCCTGCATCTATCCTCAGCGATCGTAGTAGCCGTGATGATGATGGTGATGATGGTGACCCCGTCCGATGCTGACGCCGCCGACGCCGGGAATGCCGATGACCGTGCGGTGGTGGTGATGATGATGGTGATCGTGGTAGTGCCGGCGGCCTCTGCGGATGATCACGGTTTCCGCCAGCTTGACCTCGTCCGCGCTGGCCTCGTTCGTCTTTGCCTGGGCGCGTGCGGCGTCGTCGGCCTGCAGCAATGCCAGAGCATTGGGAAGTGGAGCGAGCAACTCCGCGTAGGACGATGCCTGCGGGATGACGGACGCGTTCGCGCTCGGTAATGTATTGGCCTGTGCGCCACCGGCGGTGATCGCCGCGGCTGCGGCTCCGAGCAGTGCGGCTGTCTTCTTGTCCATGTCGGTGTTCTCCCAGGCTGAATCTCAGGACGCCGTTCCACGGCGCCCGAAAGCCCGAACGCGGCCCTCGGCTGCTTTGTTCCGTGCGCTGAACTCCGGACCGGCCATCCGCTGCCCTTGGTATCAGCGCGGCGACGGCGCGGCGGCCGGCGGTGAGTTGAGGAAGGCATCGATCGCCGCGACCGTCGCAGCCGGCTGCTCCTCCATCAGCCAGTGGCCGGAACCGTCGATGACCTGCCCCTGCACGTTGGTTGCGCCGGCGCGCGCCACTGTCGCCATTGTAGCGCCGAAGGATGACGCGCCTCCGACGGCCAGCACCGGCATCGGCAGCTTGCCATGCGCCGCGAGCCATGCGCGGTTGTCGATCGCATCCTGATCGAACGCGGCGAACTGGCTGAAGCCCGCATGCATCCGCCCCGGCCCGGCGTAGAGCTGCGCGTAGTGCACCCGCGCGGCTTCCGGGAAGTTCTTCGGATTGGCCGAGAACTCGTTCCAGAAGCGGTCGAGATAGATGCGCTCGCGGCCTTCGACCAGACGCTCCATGTCCGGCCCGCCGAAGCGGAAGTGCCACAGCAGCGGGTTCTTCAGGATCTCCTCCCACGGGCCGATGCCCGGCACCGGCGCATCCATCAGCACCAGCTTGGTGACGCGGTCGGAGTGCCGGGCAGCCAGCGCATAGGCAACCATGTTGCCGATGTCGTGCGCGACGACGTCGGCGGTGCGGGCGCCGAGCGCGTCCATCACGCCGGTGATGTCCTCGGCCTGGTTGGCCTTCTCAAAGCCCTTGTCGGCGCGGGCGGACAGGCCGAGCCCGCGCAAATCGGGCACGATCACGGTGTGGTTCGCGGCCAGCTTTGCGGCCAGCGGCACCCACATGTCGCCGGTGTCGCCATAGCCGTGCAGCAGCACGACGGCCGGTCCGGAGCCGCCGACCCGGACATGGATCGTCGTGCCGTTGGTCGGGACCTCCTGGGTGCGGAAGCTGGCCGGAAAGTTGCCCGGCGCCTCGGTCGCATCGGCGAGCGCGGCGCTGGCGAGGGCGGTCAGCGCGGTCGCGGCGAGGGCGGTCTGTCGCAGCAAGTGGGGCAGGGTCATCGCGGTGTCCTCTGGGTTGTCGATGCACGCAAAGCTAGACCGGGGCGGATCGCGGTATTAGAGGGTAGTCACGCGAAAGATTTTTGATCTGGACGCAAAGATGATGTTGGCCAGCGCAGACCGCGCCCGGGATCTCGAAGTGTTCTGCGCCGTCGCCGACAGCGGCAGCTTCTCGGCGGCGGGGCGCGGTCTCGGGCTGACGCCCTCAGCCGTCAGCCGCACGCTCGACCGCATCGAGATCAGGCTCGGCGCGCTGCTGCTGCTCCGGAGCACGCGCGCGCTCACGTTGACGGCCGAGGGGCAATCCTATCTCGCCGCTGCCCGCCGCATCCTCGCCGATCTCGACGAGGCCGAGCAGGCGATCGCCGACCAGGGTGCGCCGCGCGGCCGCATCCGGGTCAGCGCCGCGCTCTCGCACGGCCGTCTCTGCATCGTGCCGCTGCTCGGAGAATTCGTCCGGCGCTATCCGAACATCCTGGTCGACATCAATCTCGGCGACCAGCTCGTTGACGTGGCGGCGGGGCAGGCGGACGTGGCGATCCGCGGCGGCCCGCTCGCAGACAGCGCGTTGACCGCGCGCCGCCTCAGCGAGAACGGCCGCAGCATCGTCGCCTCGCCCGACTATCTCGCGCGCTGGGGCATGCCGGAGACGCCCGAGGATCTGCACAACCACAACTGCCTGAACTTCAGCTTCCGCCGCGCCGAGCCGGTGTGGCCGTTCCGGCGCGACGGCGTCGACTATGCGCTGAAGCTGCGCGGCGCCATCGAAGCCAACAGCGGCGACACGCTGACCGAGCTCGCGCTCGATGGCGTCGGCGTCTCGGCAACGCCATCGCCGACGGGCGGCTGGTGCGGCTGCTCGACGCGTTCAATCCCGGCGACCGCGAGGTCTTCCACGCCGTCTTCGTCGGCGGAGCCAACACGCCGGCACGGGTGCGGGTGTTCGTGGACTATCTGGTGGAGCGGATGAGCGAGCGGAGAGTGAGTTAGGGGGCAGGGTTCGCGGCGTGCCGCCCGCCAGGTTGGGAGAGTCCCCGGCGGGCGACCTGCGTGTCGTCGTTGTCAGACCGGCTGCAAGGCGAGATCGACCTTCGGGAAGTCGATGACGGTCTGCGCCACGTTGTTGGTGTAGTTGGTGAGGACGTTGATCGCGACGTTGGCGATGATCTCGATCAGGCGGCCCTCGTCGAGACCTGCGGAACGGGCGGCCGTGATATCGGCATCCGCCACCTGCCCCTTGGCTTCGAGGACGCGGCGCGCGAAGCGGGCGATGGCGGCGTCGGTGGCGTCGTCAGCCGTGCCCTGGCGCGCCTTGCGCAGGCCGTCCGGGGTGAGGCCCGCGCCCTTGCCCATCAGCGAGTGCGCCGCGAGGCAGTACTCGCAGCCATTGGCCTGCGCGACCGTGAGGGCAACGATCTCGCGCTGCCTGGCGCTGAGCGCGCCCTTGGCGAGCGCATCCGAGAAGGCGACATAGCCGTTCAGCGCGGCGGGGGACTGGGCGAAGGTCGAGAACAGGTTCGGCGTCATGCCGATCTTGGCCTTGACGGCAGCAAGGGTGGCGAGGACGCCAGCATCGGCGCGGGCGGTATCGACAACAGCGAGACGGGGCATGGAGGAGATCCTTTTCTGAGTGATGCGGGGTTGCACGCCCCCTCTATGCCGGACTATGGGTGGCATCAGGTGCCAGAAACATTGCAGATCGTCCCATGGATCCGTTTGCCGCGCTGTTCGCCCACGTCACGCCACGGGCCCGGACCTTCTTCGCCGGCAACCTCTGCAACAGCGTGGATTTCCCCGAGGTCGGCCATCTGCACCTGTTCAAGGGCGGCGTCCTGACGCTGACCCAGCCGGGCGCTGCCCACCTCGCCCTGCACGAGCCGACGCTGCTGTTCTTCCCGCGCGGGCGGACGCACCGCTTCGTCGTCGACCCCGAGCGTGGCGCCGACCTCGTCTGCGCAACCGTCGAGCTCGGCGGCGCCGAGGGCAATCCGATCGGCGAGGGCCTGCCCGAGCTCGTGGTGATGCCGCTCGCCGGGCATCCGACGCTCGCGCCGGTCTGCGACCTGCTCATGGCCGAAGGCTTCGCCGACGGTGGCGGTCGGCAGGCGGCGCTGGACCGGTTGTTCGACTATCTGCTGATCCTGATCGTGCGCGATGTCGTCTCTAGCGGCGGCGTCGAGAGCGGCGTGCTCGCGGGACTCGCCGATCCGCGCCTCGCCAAGGCACTGACCGCGATCCACGATGCGCCGGCCAAGCCGTGGACGCTGGAGGATCTGGCCGACCTCGCCGGCATGTCGCGCACACGCTTCGCCGAACTGTTCCGGACGCGCGTCGGCCGCACGCCGATCGACTATCTGACGGCCTGGCGCATGACGCTGGCGCGGCAGTTGCTCGCCAAGGGCAAGCCGGTGAAGAGCGTCGCCGCTCAGGTGGGTTACGACAGCGCCGCAGCGTTCTCGCGTGTGTTCAGCCGGATGTCGGGACTTTCGCCGCGGGAGCTCGCCGGCAAGGTCGGCGGCGGCGAGGTTGGATCCTGATTCTACTCCGCCGCCACCATCTGCTGGATGCGCCACTGCCCGAGCAGCGCGCGCAGCGAGGCCGGCTTCAGCGGCTTGTTGAGGACGGCGATGTTGTCGTCGCGGGCGGCGGCGCGGACGTGGGGGCTGCGGTCGGCGGTGATCAGGATCGCGGGCAGCGCCTCGTTGAAGCGGCGGCGGATGTCGCGGATCGCGGCGATGCCGTTGCCGCGGTCGAGGTGATAGTCGACGAGCAGGCCCGTGACAGCACCGTTGCGCGCCGCGATCGCTTCTTCGGCGGATTCCGGATCTGAGACGGCGATCACCTCGGCGTCCCACGCCGTCAGCAGCGTCTTCATGCCGTCGAGAATGGCGGGATCGTTCTCGATGCAGACGATCAGCGCGCCCGCGATCGGCGTCGTCGCCAGCGGCGTGGCGCTGGTGACGGCGGCGGTGTGGTTGATTGCTTTCGCGATCGGCACCGTGACCGAAAACACCGAGCCGCGGCCGGGCTGCGAGTCCAAGGCGATGCCATGGTCGAGCACGCGCGCGATGCGCTCGACGATCGACAGCCCCAAGCCGAGGCCGCGGGCGATGCGCGCGCCCTGTTCGAGGCGGTGGAATTCCTTGAAGATCTCGCCGCGCTTCACCGGTGGAATGCCGACGCCGGTGTCGTAGACGCCGATCTGCAGCGATTGGCCGCGGCGGCGGCAGCCGACCAGCACGCGGCCCTGCGGCGTGTATTTGATGGCGTTGGAGATGAAGTTCTGCAGCAGCCGGCGCAGCAGCAGGCGGTCGGACTCGACCGGCAGCGAGCACGGCACGAAGACGAGATCGAGACCCTTGGCGCGCGCGGCCGGCGCGAACTCGATCTCCAGCGAGCGCATCAGGTCGGCCATCTTGAAGCTCGACACCGACGGTGTCATCGCGCCGGCATCGAGCCGGGAGATGTCGAGCAGCGCGCCGAGGATCTCCTCGATCGCCTCAAGCGAGTCGTCGATGTTCTCGACGAGGCGCGAATCCTCGCCGGCGGTCTGCCGTTCGACCAGGCTCGTGACATAGAGCCGCGCCGCGTTCAGCGGCTGCAGGATGTCGTGGCTCGCCGCTGCCAGGAAGCGCGTCTTGGAGATGTTGGCGTCCTCGGCGGCGCTCTTGGCGACCGCGAGCTCCGAGTTCAGCCGGGTCAGTTCCTCGGTGCGGTCGCGCACGCGCTTCTCCAGCGTCGCATTGGCGCGTTCCAGCGCCTCGGCGGCCTCGAACGACGGCGTCACGTCGGTGAAGGTGATGACGAGGCCGCCATCGGGCATGCGGTTGGAGCGGACCTCGATCACCATGTGGCGGTCGGCGAGGCGCTCCAGATAGGACTGGCCCTCGGTGGTATAGGCGGCGAGGCGTCGTGCCAGCAGCAGCTCGTCGTTCTCCTCGCTGAGTGCGCTGATCGTGCCGATGAATTCGAGGATCTCGCGCAACGGGCTGCCGATCTGCACCAGATGCGGCGGCAGGCCGAGCAGGTCGACGAACTGGCCGTTGGAGCAGATCAACTGCAGATCGGCATCGAACACCGCGATGCCCTGGCGCACATGGTTGAGCGCGGTCTGCAGGATCTCGCGGTTGAAATGCAGCGCGGCGTGGGAATCGTCGAGCAGCTTCAGCGCGGCCTTGGCCGACACCGTGCGCTTGCGCAGCAGCAGCGACATCACGAGGCGTGACGACGCGGCGCCGATCGAGGAGGCGATCAGGTGCTCGGCGTGGCGCAGCAGCTCGAAATCGGCCGGCGCCGCCGGATCGAGCGGGATGCCGCGCTGGGCGGCGAAGGCTTCGAACGAGGCGCGGGCGCGGTCGGGGCCGAGATACTGGCCGACCGTGCTCTGGATGTCCTGCACGGTCACGGTGGAGCGCCAGCGCCGGAAGCTCGGCGCGCTCGGCGTCAGTTCGGCCGGCACGAACAGATCGGCCTGCAGCAGCTCGATCGACGACGGCTGCCGCGCCAGCGACAGCACGATGTAGGTCAGGAGATTGAGCGACAGGCTCCACAGCACGCCGTGCAGCAGCGGCGGCAGGTCGGTGCCGAG
This sequence comes from Bradyrhizobium sp. HKCCYLS20291, assembly GCF_051167715.1. Lineage (NCBI taxonomy): Bacteria > Pseudomonadati > Pseudomonadota > Alphaproteobacteria > Hyphomicrobiales > Nitrobacteraceae > Bradyrhizobium > Bradyrhizobium sp. HKCCYLS20291. Next base: position 336,822 of record NZ_JBNPTO010000003.1, read on the forward strand.
CAGCGCCTGCGGCCGCAGCGCTTCGAGCCCGAACGGGCCGTGCTGGAGAAACAGGATGCCTGAGGTCGATGTGTCGAGGAAGCTCGGGATGAACAGGGTATAGAGCCAAACCGCGAAGCCGACCAGCATGCCGCCCATCGCGCCGCGCGCGGTGGCGCGCCGCCAGAACAGGCCGCCGAAGAAGCTCGGCGCGAGCTGCGCGATGGCCGCGAACGACAGCAGGCCGATCGCGGCGAGCTGGGTGTTGCCGAGCGCGCGATAGTAGAAATAGGCCATCACCATGATGGCGAAGATCGCGATGCGGCGGGTGCCGAGCAGGAAGGCCGCGAAGTCGCGGCCGATCTCGCGCTGCTCCTGGCGCTGCAGCACCAGCGGCACCACGATGTCGTTGCACACCATGATCGACAGCGCGACGCATTCCACGATCACCATCGCGGTCGCCGCCGACAGACCGCCGACGAAGACCAGGATCGACAGCCATTGCGAGTTGGCCTCGATCGGCAGCGCCAGCACATACATGTCGCTGTCAACAGCGCCGAACGGGAAGGTGATGAGGCCGGCGAGCGCGATCGGTATCACGAACAGGTTGATCGCGACCAGATAGAGCGGGAACAGCCAGCGCGCGCGCGACACCTCGGCATCGTCGGCGTTCTCGACCACGCTGACGTGGAACTGGCGCGGCAGCAGCATCGCGGCGCAGAACGACAGCAAGGTCATGGTCAGGAAGCTGCCGATGCCCGGCACGTATTCGAGTGCGCGCTCGGCCTCCGGCGATTTCATGGCGCGCTCGATCAGCTCGACCGGCGAGAACATCACGAAGGTGACGAAGGCGCCGGCGGCGATGAACGCGACCAGCTTGATGATCGACTCGGTCGCCACCGCCAGCATCAGGCCGTGCTGGTGCTCGGTGGCGTCGGTCTGCCGGGTGCCGAACAGCACCGCGAACATCGCCATCGCCAGGGTCACCATCAGCGCCATGTCGCCGACGAACGGGATGTGCGCGAAGGCGCGGTCGTCGATCAGAATGGTTTCGAGCGACGACGCCACCGCCTTGAGCTGCAGCGCGATATAGGGCACCGAGCCGATGATCGCGATCAGCGCCACGGTCGCCGCCACCGCCTGGCTCTTGCCGTAGCGCGCGCCGATGAGGTCGGCGACTGAGGTGATGTTCTGCGACTTGGCGAGATGGATGACCCGGCGCAGCAGCGGCGTGCAGGCGCCGACCATCAGGATCGGGCCGAGATAGATCGCCAGGAAATCGACGCTGTTGCGCGAGGCGAAGCCGACCGAGCCGAAGAACGTCCACGAGGTGCAGTAGATCGCCAGCGACAGCGGGTAGATCAGGCCGGACAGCCGCGACGGCCGCCGCCCCCCGGCCCGGTTGCCGCGGCTGGCGACCAGGAACAGGAAGCCGATGTAGCCGAACGCGGCTGCGATCACGCCCCAATCGTGCAGCATGGTATCGCGTGTCTCCCGCCGTCTCCTTGAGGCTCCGGGACGGCCCCGTTGCCCTGGAAATCTAGCCGTTTGCGGGGGGCGGTGCGACAGCGATCTTGTCGGGACAGCGCGAACCTTGGGTCATCTAGGAGGGAAACCGGCCCCATTCTCCGCCGTCATTCCGGGGCGCCCGTAGGGCGAGCCCGGAATCCATTTTGCCTCATGCTCTGCGGTCCGATGGATTCCGGGTTCGTGCTTCGCACGCCCCGGAATGACGGAGAGAGGGGAGTTACTCCGCCGCCAGCGGCTTCTTGTGCAGCGCCAGACCCAGCCGTTCCCAGACCTGCAGCAGGGCCTCGGCGAGGCGGTCGATCAGGCCGTCGTCGTGGTAGGGCGAGGGTGTGATGCGCAGGCGTTCGGTGCCCTTGGCGACTGTGGGGTAGTTGATCGGCTGGATGTAGATGCCGTGCTGTTCCAGCAGCAGGTCGGAGGCCTGCTTGCACTTCTCGGGATCGCCGACGAACAGCGGCACGATGTGGGTGTCGTTCTCCATCACCGGCAGGCCGGCGGCGGTGAGGATCGCCTTGACGCGCGCGGCGCGGTCCTGGTGGCGCTCGCGCTCCCAGCTCGACGACTTCAGATGCTTGATCGCAGCGGTCGCGGCCGAGCAGATCGGCGGTGGCAGCGCGGTCGTGAAGATGAAGCCCGGCGCGTAGGAGCGCACGGCGTCGATGATCTCGCCCTTGGCGGCGATGTAGCCGCCGAGGCAGCCGAACGCCTTGGCCAGCGTGCCTTCGAGAATGTCGATGCGGTGCATGACGCCGTCGCGCTCGGCGATGCCGCCGCCGCGCGGGCCGTACATGCCGACCGCGTGCACCTCGTCGACATAGGTCATCGCATTGTAGCGCTCGGCGAGATCGCAGATCGCAGAGAGCGGCGCGACGTCGCCGTCCATCGAATACAGGCTCTCGCAGGCGATCAGCTTCGGCCGGTTCGGGCCGGCCGCGATCAAGAGCTGCTCGAGGTGGCCGAGATCGTTGTGGCGCCAGATCTGGCGCTCGCAGCCGGACTGGCGCACGCCCTCGATCATCGAATTGTGGTTGAGCGCGTCCGACAGGATCAGGCAGTCCGGGATCAGCTTGGCGAGCGTGGCGATGCCGGTCTGGTTGGAGACGTAGCCGGAGGTGAACAGCAGCGCCGCTTCCTTGCCGTGCAGGTCGGCGAGCTCGGCTTCGAGCTGCACCAGCGGATGATGCGTTCCAGCGATGTTGCGGGTGCCGCCGGCGCCGGTGCCGACGCGGGTCGCGGTCTCGACCATGGCGCCGACCACCTTCGGGTGCTGGCCCATGCCGAGATAGTCGTTGGAGCACCAGATCACGACGTTGCGCGGACCGTTCGGGGAATGCCAGGTCGCGTGCGGGAACCGGCCGGCGATGCGTTCGAGATCGGCGAAAACCCGGTAGCGACGCTCATCATGCAGACGACCGAGGGCGGCACTGAAGTACTGGCTGTAGTCCATCACGGAACCTGACGTGCTGCGCTGCAATGCAGCGCCTGGAGCGGACCCTCTAAGTGGCGGGGTTCACAGCCTTCTTAGAGCGTTTCCAGATCGGCTGTCGAGCCGGAATCCCACGGCAGGACCTGGGCGTTTTGTCCATGGATAGCCCAATCTGGACGGATCCGCGGTCGCATCGCGGCGGCGCTGCGGCAGCCTCAGGTGGTGCGATAATGCAGCACGCCGTCGACGTCGCGGGCGGTCAGGCGGCCTTCGACCAGCATGTAGTTGACGTGGGCGATCAGCTCGCCGGCGGCGAAGCCCATCTGGTGCGGGTCGAGCACGTGCTTGTGGAACACCACCGGCACGAGCTGCGCCGACGTTCTGGTCTCGTCGCGGCAGGCATCCGCGATCATCCGGCAGCGCTCCTCGTGATGGTCGGCGAGCTGCTTGATCCGGGTCTTCAGGCCGTAGAACGGCACGCCATGGCCGGGCAGCACCAGCACGTCGTAGGGCAGGGTGGTGGTCAGGCTCGCCAGCGAGGCCAGATATTCGCCGAGCGAGTTCTGATGCGGCTCGACCGCCCAGACGCTCACATTGGGCGAGATCTTGCTCAGCACCTGGTCGGCCGACAGGAACAGCTTGTCGGCGGCGCAATACAGCATGACCTGGTCGAGCGCGTGGCCGCCGCCGGTGATGACCTTGAAGCGCCGGCTGCCGATCTCGATCTCGTCGCCATGGGAGATGCGGCGGTAGGACGCCGGCAGCACCGACACGCGCTGCAGATATTCCTGGCCGCGGCCGAGCAGCTTGTCGGTCAGCGTCTCGTCCATGCCGTGGCGGCGGAAGAACAGCCGCTGCGCATTGCGGCGCTCCTCGGTTCCGCGATTCTGGTGATAGACCGATTGCAGATACTCGACCTGCGACATCACCAGCGGGCAATCGAAGCGCTCGACGATCCAGCCGGCGAGGCCGACGTGATCGGGATGCGAATGGGTGACGATCAGCCGGCTGATCTTCACATGCTTCAGCGGGCCTTCGAGCAGCCGCGTCCAGGCGGCGATCGACTCCTCGTTGCCGAAGCCGGAATCCACCGCGACGAAGCCATCGCCGTCCGCGAGCAGGTAGATGTTCACATGGTTGAGCCGGAATGGCAGCTTCAGCCGTAGCCACAGCACGCCGGGGGCGACCTCCACCACCTGGTCCTCACCGGGATGCTGCTCCCAGGGATAGCGCAGGGCTTCGGCGGAGGAGATGGCGGTGTCTGTCTTGGTCATGCCCCATCGATTAACGGCCGCCGCGGGCAAGCGCCAGCCGAAAAACACGGCGGACGTGGCATGCCTGCCTGTCATTCCGGGGTGCGGCAGGCAGGGGCCTCATGGTTCGAGACGCGCCGCAAGGGCGGCGCTCCTCACCATGAGGGGTGAGAGTGTGCATGGGGACCGAGAGTTTGAGCTTCAATCCGTGGCTCGCCGGCCGCAGAGCGGCCTTCACCTCCTCGCCCTGAGGAGCCCGCCGCAGGCGGGCGTCTCGAAGGGCGAGGCCCGGATCGCAACTACGCCGCCCTGATGTTTCTCAGGAACGCGTCGACCTCGGCGCGCAAGGTGTCGGCCTCGCGGCGCAGCGCCTCCGAGGCGCTCAGCACCTCGTTGGCGGAGGTGCCGGCCTGAGCCGAGGCGCTGGACACGCCGGTGATGTTGTCGGAGACCTCGCTGGTGCCTGAGGCCGCCTGCTGAATGTTGCGGGCGATCTCGTGCGTCGCGGTGCCCTGCTGCTCGACGGCGGCGGCGATCGCGGTCGTGACGTTGTCGATCTCGGCGATGGTGCCGCCGATGTTGCGGATGGCCGTCACCGCCGACGAGGCCACCTGCTGCATGCTGGCGATCTGGGTGCGGATCTCGTCGGTGGCCTTGGCGGTCTGGCTGGCGAGGCTCTTCACCTCCTGGGCGACCACGGCGAAGCCACGGCCGGCCTCGCCGGCGCGCGCCGCCTCGATGGTGGCGTTGAGCGCGAGCAGATTGGTCTGCGAGGCGATCGCCTGGATCAGATCGACGACCACGCTGACACGGCTCGCATTGTCGGCGAGGCCCTGCATCGTGGAGTCGGTGGCGCCGGCCTCTTCGACCGCCTTCTTGGCGATCTGCGCCGAGGTCACGACCTGGCGGCCGATCTCCGCGATCGAGGACGACAGCTCCTCGGTGCCGGCCGAGACGGTCTGCACGTTGACCGACGTCTGCTCGGCAGCGGCGGCGACGGCGTTGACCAGCGAATTGGACTGATCGGCGGTCTGCGACATGCTCTGCGCGGTCGTCTGCATCGCCGAGGCGGAGCTTTGCAGATTGCCGAGTGCACTCTGCACCGTCGCTTCGAACTCGGCGATCCGAGCCTCCATGCGACTGGCGCGCTGCGCCTTGGCGGCATTCTCGCGGTCCTGCTCGGCGGCGAGCGTGCGGGCCTGGATCATGTTGTCGCGGAACACCTGCAGGGTGTCGACCATGGCGCCGATCTCGTCGCGATGTTTCGAGGTGGCGATCTCGCTGTCGAGGTCGCCGCTCGACAGCGTCTGCATCGCCTGCTGCAGCCGCTTGATGCGGCGCAGGATGTTGCCGCCGACATAGAGCCAGACGAACAGCACCGAGCCGAGCAGGGTGGCGGCGCCCGCGCCGACCATGCCCAGCGTCCCGAGCTCGATCTGGCGTCCGGCCGTGGTGGTCGCGCCTTCGGTCGACTTGCGCACGCCCTCGACCAGCTGCTGGACGCTGATGTCGAGGCCGACATTGAGCTTGCGCGTCTCCTCCAGCACGGTCTGGCCGTAATCGTTGGCGTCGAGCTCCTTCTCACGGGTCTTGAACACGCGACCCTTGCCCTCGCCGAGCGCGGCGAGCTTCATCGCGGCATCCTGGATGGCCTTGGTGCCGCGGCCGGATGGCAGCAGTTCGAGATTGGATTTCAACTGAGCCAGCGCGTCCTTGAACTGCCGCTCGATCGTGTCGAGCGTGTCGCCGTCATTGGCGGACAGCGCGGCTGCCATCTGCGCCACGATCAGATTGCCGGAGGCCGTCACATTGCCGAGCTGCTCGACGAACCGCGCCGCCGCGGTCGCATCATCAGCCGACACCTCGGCGGCACCTAGCACGGCGTTGAGCTGGGTCTGGGCGTCCAGCATCGGCTCGTTCGCCGCCTTGGTGAACTCCTCCTGCGCCTTGCGCAGCGCGCCATACTGCTGGTTGTGCGTAGCTGCGACGGCCAGCCGCTCGCGGGCCGCCGACACCAGGCTCTGATTGGCCTCGTTGATGTTCTTGATCGTCTCACCGAGCGGCGCCAAGATGCTCTTCTCGGCGCCGAGCGCGATGATCTCCGCGAGCCGCTCCTGCGTGACCTTCTGGATCTCCTGCATCTTCTTCAGGCGGTCGTTGAGGGCGTCCTCGTTCTGCGATCCCAGCAGCGCCGGGCCGAGGCTTGCAAGGCTCGAGCTCTGCGCCAGCAGCTGCAGGCTGGCAGTGAGGCGGGGAATGTCGCGGCCCGACAGCTCGACCATGGTCCCGCCGATCTGCCGCAGCATCAGCCCGGCGGCGACGCTGATCGCGATCGCCATGCCGGCAATCACCGCAAAGGCCGCGAACAAGCTGCCGCGGACACCCCATTTGGGTCGCAGGACTCCGATTGCTCTGCCGATCCCGAACCGAATTGCCATCCTTGTTCCCCCGAACGCACGCGACTTGACGCTGAAACTTTGCGGGCAGTATCGCGGGAGCGAGTTAACAAATGGAGGAAAATACCGTAGCGGGGGCTGATCTTTCTCACAAATCAGCTTTTCACCACGCGGAGTTTAACGCTTTGATCATGATTCGCGGGTCCGCGCCGTGATTGCGCAATCATGGTCACGAGCAAACAACGAAGGCCGGCATCGCTGCCGGCCTTCGTGTCGTTTGTTGTTGTCAGACGCCTGTTGATCAGTAGCGAGCGGCGACTGGCGCGCCCCAATTGAAGCGATAGTTCACGCCGGCCTTGAAGGTGTGATCGTCGGTGGTGAAGCTGCCGGTCGGGACCAGCGCGGCGGGCGCTACGAAGGCGGCGCTGCCGAAATTGTAGTACTGATATTCGGCCTTGGCCGACCAGCTCGGCGCGAACATGTATTCGACGCCGCCGCCGACGGTCCAGCCGTTGCGGTGGTCGCCCGACGTCGCGAAGGCGACCGGGACGCCGGCGAGCGTTACCTTCTCGTTGTTGTCCGAATAGGCGTAGCCGCCCTTCACGTAGACCAGGCCCGGGCCCCAGGTGTAGCCGAAGCGGCCGGTGATCGAGCCGAGGCCGCGCTGGCTGTTGGTATAGACGTAGCCGCCGGGGAACGCCGCGCCGACGCTGCCGCCGACCCAGCTGTACTGGCCTTCGGCACCGATCACCCAGGTCGGTGCGAACTGCCAGTCGGCGCCGACCTGGACGCCGCCCAGGAAGCGGCCGTTCGAGTTGTTGCCGGTGGCAAGGCCGGAGAAATTGTTGTCGCTGGAGAATGCGCCGCCGAGATGGGCGCCGAGATAGAAGCCGGTCCAGTTGTAGATCGGGGCCACGTAGGCCGGCGCCTTGGCGGCGTAGGGATAGGTCCGGGCGCCGAGATCGGCGGCAACAGCGGACTGGGCCGAGGCGAGCGCGGCAAGGGCAACGGTTGCGAACAGGATCTTCTTCATGGCGTGTCTCCAACACTCAACTAACAAGGCTCGCGCATCGCGCGCCGTCGATGGATCGGAGATAGATCGCTTTCGCGTAAAATGCTGTCACCGGCGCAGCACACCGGTCTCGAACCCAACCGGACCAGGACCAAACGTCTTCTCATAGTTAGCAAGGTCCTAACGAGATCAGAGTCCGGCACGAGCGAAGCCTGCAGCTGTGCCGTCGCGGCACAACTGGTTAAGGGGCGTTAAGAGCTTGGTGCAGGGTGGCGACGGCCTCGCGCAGCTGCTCGCGATGAATCACGTCATCCTTCGGCAGCGACGTGATGCTTGCGGCCATCTCGTTCAGAATCGCGGCCAGTAGTCCGTAGTTCAGATGCATGTGAATTGATTTGCGGATTTCCTCGGGCCCCGGCCTCTCCAGGGTCAAGGCCAGTCCGGTGGTTTCGAGACGGGCTTCGAAGCGGGACGAGTGCTCGAACGTGCCGGCATAGAACTTGTCGGGATATTCCAGCGCGATCTCGGCCTTGTCGGGAATCGGTTTCGGCATGATGGCTCCTTGGAGGGCAAGAGCCGCATCCTTGCCCAAGCGCGAGCCGGCCGCCTTGCGCCAGGTCAGGGGCCGGCGAGCGAAGCGCGCAGATGTAGCCACCGGGGGCGCGCGCAGCGCCGAGACCGCAATTCTACGGAGGAGAAAATTTACACAACTTGAACACGACCTGTTCATCCTGACGCGGTTGAATTCGACGCCGGCATTCCCAGCCGTGATCTCGTCAATGGAGACGGGGCTGGCTTACCTTTAACCCCGATCACGGGGTCCAACCGGGAATGATTTGTTCGCCATGAAGACGCGCCTCTCGATTTCCGCGATCATCGCGGTGTTTGGCCTCGTGCTCGCGCTCGGCTTCGGTGCCGTGGTCCTGACCAGCGCCTATGCGCTGCGCGAGCTGAAGGTCGGCGGGCCGCTCTACAGCAAGATCAAGCTGGGCAACGATCTGGTGGCCGACATTCTGCCGCCGCCGGAATATGTGCTGGAAGCCTATCTCGAAGCGACGCTGGCGCTGCGCAATCCCAAGAACGCGGATGAGCACGTCAAGAAGCTGGCGCAGCTCAAGAAGGACTATGAGGATCGCAAGACGTTCTGGGCCGGCTCGGCGCTCGAGCCCGATCTGAAGACGCTGCTGGTCGACCGATCCGATGCCGAGGTCCGCAAGTTCTGGCAGGCCGCCGAAGGCGAGCTCGTCCCGGCGCTGCGCGCCGGCGACATGACGAAGGCCGATGCGGCCTATGCCCGGCTGAGCGGCGCATACGCCGCACATCGCGCCTTCATCGACGTGCTGGTCGAAAAGGCCAACAAGCTGAATTCGGACATCGAAGCCCAGGCCGCGGACCAGGATCGCAGCATCTCTGTCGTGGTCTGGACCGTCGCCGGCATCGTCCTGGCGCTGGTGGTCGGCGGCATGACGGGCCTGGTGATGGGCGTGGTCCGTCCGCTGTCGCGCATGACCGGCCTGATGCGGCGGATCGCGACCGGAGAGCTGTCGGCCGACATTCCCTATTCGCAGCGTGGCGACGAGATCGGGGCGATGGCGCGCGCGCTCAGCATTTTCAAGAACAACGCGCTGGAGAACGGCGAGTTGCGCGACAAGCAGGAGCGTGATCGCACCGAGGCGGAGCAGGTGAAGAAGAGGGCCATGCTCGACATGGCCGAGGTGATCGAGCGCGAGACCGGCACGTCGGTCGAGGCGGCAGCGGGGGCGTCGCGCCAGGTCGAGGCGGTCGCCAGCGGTCTTTCGGACCTCGCCCATGAACTATCGTCGGACGCGCAGTCCGTCGCGGCGGCCTCCGAGCAGTCGCTCGCCAATGCCCAAACCGTGTCGGCGGCGTCCGAGCAGCTCAGCTCGGCGATCCGTGAAATCTCGAGCCAGGTTGCGCGCGCCAGCACCATCACCAAATCGGCCGTCACCGGACGTGAGAAGGCGAAGTCGACGATGATGTCGCTGACCAAGGCGGTCGACAAGATCGCCGAGGTCTCGAACCTGATCGGCGGCATCGCCGAGCAGACCAATCTGCTGGCGCTCAACGCCACCATCGAGGCGGCCCGTGCCGGCGATGCTGGGCGCGGCTTCGCAGTGGTTGCGGCGGAGGTCAAGTCGCTGTCCGATCAGACCGCCAAGTCGACGGAGGAGATCTCGCGCCTGATCGGCGAGGTGCAGACCACCACGCAGGCGACCATCGACGTGGTCGAAGGCATCGGCAGCCAAATTGCCGAGATCGACGAGGTGGCGGCCTCGATCGCCGCCGCGATGGAGGAGCAGCACGCGGCGACCCAGGAAATCAGCCGGTCGGTTCACTCCTCGGCCGATGCCGCGCGCGATGTCTCGGCGAAGATCGGCAATGTCGGCAAGGACGCCGGGATGGTCAACGATCGCGCCGCCGAGGTGCGCGGCGCGATCGGCAATGTGGCCTCCAGCCTGACGGCGCTGAAGGCCACGCTGGTGAAGGTGGTCAGGACCACCACGACGGAGGCGGATCGCCGGCAGTCGCCGCGGCTCAGATCGAGCCTGCCGATCAAGGTCGTCGACGATCGCAAGGGCCCCGTAAAAGCCGATCTGGTGGATATCTCCGAAGGCGGCGCCTGGTTCCGCTTCCAGCCCGAGGGGAGCATCGGCGATCGCGGCGTCATGGAATTCAGCGGCTTCGACGGCAGTGTGGCCTATGAGGTCCGTGGTCGCGACAAGGACGCGCTGCATGTCGAGTTCGAGCCGGGCCAGAACCGCGAGGCGTTCCTGTCGTGGTTCAGGCGGACCTTCGCGCGGCAGGCGGCGTGATGTTACGATGACGAGCGGAAGGCGCGCTCCGGGTGAGCGCGCCTTTTGTCATTTGGAGAGGCGACGCGGGGTTCAGCTCACCGCTTCACCAGATCAGCGATCCGCACCGGGAAGCGCCTGACGCGAATGCCCGTCGCATGCGCCACCGCGTTGGCGACGGCGCCTGCCGAGCCGGTGATGCCGATCTCGCCGACGCCCTTGATGCCGAGCGGGTTCACGAACGGATCGTGCTCCGCGACGGTGAACGCTTCGATCGCCGGTACGTCGGCATTCACCGGCACATGATACTCGCCGAGATTGGCGTTCATGATCCGCCCGGTGCGGCGGTCGGTGACCGCCTCCTCGTGCAGCGCCAGCGAGATGCCCCAGATCATGCCGCCGATCAGTTGGCTGTTCACCAGCTTCGGATTGATGATCCGCCCCGCCGCGAAGGCGCCGACCATGCGCGTCACCCGCACCTGGCCGAGATCGGGGTCGACCTTCACCTCTGCGAAGACGGCGCCGTGCGAATGCATCGCGTATTGCTCGTTGGCGGCCGGATCCGGCACGCCGCTGCCCGAGCCCTCGACTTGGTCGAGGCCCGCGCGCGCGAGGATGTCGGCATAGCTCTCGCCGCGACCCTCGTCGTCACGCCGCAGCAGCCGCCCCTGGCGCGCGATTACGCCCGCATTGCCGGCGCCGAACAGCGGCGAGCGCTGATCCGAGGTGGCCAGTTCGGCGAGCTTGGCGATGACCGCCGCGCCGGCGTTGTGGATCGCGGTTCCAACGGTTGCGGTGTGCGCCGAGCCGCCGGCGATGCCGGCATCGGGCAGATCGGAGGTGCCGGCCTTGAAGGTGACCTGATCGCGCTCCAGCGCCAGCGAGTCGGCTGCGATCTGCGCGAACGCGGTCCATGCGCCCTGGCCCATGTCGTGGGCGCCGCTCTCGACGATGCCGCTGCCGTCGCGCCGGATCACGGCGCGCGCCTGGCCGGCGAACATCAGCGCATGGAACGTCGCGGTGCCCATGCCCCAGCCGACCAGGAAGCCGTCCTTGTCGCGCATCATCCGCGGCTGCAGCGGCCGCTTCCCCCAGCCGAAACGTTCAGCGCCTTGGGTGTAGCAGTCACGCAGCGCCTTGGAGGAGAACGGCTTGCCGGTCGAGGGCTCGACCTCGGCATAGTTCTTCACCCGGAACGCCAGCGGATCGAGGCCGCAGGCCTCGGCCATCTCGTCGACCGCGCTCTCAAGCGCGATCGATCCCGGCGCGATGCCCGGCGCGCGCACGAACAGCGGCGTGCCGGTGTCCATGCGGACTGCGTCGTACGTCGTGGCGATCGCTGGCGCGGCATACAGCGTGTGCGTGAGATGCGCCGCGGACTCGTAGAAGTCCTCGAAGCTCGAGGTCGCGACCCGGGCGTGATGATGAATGCCCGCGAGCTGCCCCGCGGCGCTGGCGCCGAGCCGCAAAGTCTGCCTTGTCGGCGAGCGGTGGCCGAACGGGCCGTAGAGCTGCTCGCGGCGAACGACGAGCTTGACCGGACGCCCGGTCATCTTCGCGGCGAGAATGCCGAGGATCTGCGGGCCGGCGATGAAGCCCTTGCCGCCAAAACCGCCGCCGAGAAACGGGCTGCGGATCAGGATGTTCTCCGGGGCAATCCCGAACAGCTCCGCAAGGCGGCCGCGCATCATCACGAGGCCCTGGGTCGGCGTGTCCACGACGAGCTTGTCGCCCTGCCATTCCGCGACGATGGCATGCGGCTCCATCGCGTTGTGATAATGCGGCGGCGTCTCATACGTCGCCGTGACCTGCTTGTCGCTGCCGGCGAGCGCGGCCTCGACGTCGCCATGGTGGCTCTCGGCGGGAAAGCCCATGCCGACGACCGGCGGCACATAGGCCTTGCTGGCATCGAGGCCGATGCGCGCCGGCTCGGCCTGATAGCGCGGGGCGAGCAGTGCGGCCCCTTCGGTCGCAGCTTCGAGGCTTTCGGCAACCACGACCGCGATCACCTGGTTGGCGTAGCGTACGCGGTCGTTCTGCAGCGCTTCGAATCGGAACGCGAACGGGTTCGGCTTGCCGTCGGGATCGGCAGCCAAAGCAGGACGGTTGGCCGAGGTCATCACCTCGACCACGCCCGGATGCGCCTTGGCCGCGTCGACGTCCAGCGCGGTAACGCGGCCACGCGCGATGCTGGAGACGGCCAGCACCGCATAGAGCAGGCCGGGCGGATTGTTGTCGGCGGCGTAGGTCGCGCGCCCAGTGACCTTGGCGAGACCATCCACGCGCGACAGCGGCTGGCCGATGTTGGAGCCGTGGCGGATGTGGGCGGGATCGCGGGTCGGGTTGAGCTCAGGCGTCATGAAGCACTCCTGGAACGGAGGAGAAGGGAGAGGCCGGCAGCGCCGGCATGCGCGATGGCGTGCCCTGGGCAGCAGCGGCCAGCGCGCGCACGATCAGCTGGCGTGCGAGTGGGATCTTGTAGGCGTTGTCGCCGGAGGCGTTCGCCGCGCCGAGCGCAGCGTCCGCAGCCTGCTCGAACACGCGTGCATCGGCCTTCTGTCCAGCGATCAGAGATTCCGCCTCGTGCGCGCGCCACGGCTTGGCCGCGACGCCGCCGAGCGCGAGACGCGCTTGCCTGATGCTGCCGTCCTCGATCACCAGGCCAGCCGCAGCGGAGACGATGGCGAACGCGTAGGAATTGCGCTCGCGGACCTTCAGATAGCGCGCATGCCTGGCGAAGGCGCGCGCGGCGGCGGGCAGGCGGATCGCGACGATGATCTCGCCAGGCGCGAGCACGGTCTCATGCTCCGGCGTGGTGCCGGGCAACAGATGCAGCGCGTCCAGCGCGACTTCGCGCCGACCGGCCGCGCCTTCGATTTCGACGACGGAATCGAACGCCGCGAGCGGCACGCAGAAGTCGGACGGGTTGGTCGCGATGCAGGCCTCGCTCCAGCCGAGCACGGCGTGCTGGTGGTTGTCGCCATCGCGGGCATCGCAGCCCGCGCCGGGGTTGCGCTTGTTGCAGGCCGACGCCGTGTCGTAGAAATAGGCGCAGCGCGTCCGCTGCAGCAGATTGCCGCCGACGGTCGCAGCATTGCGCAGCTGCGCGGATGCGCCCGACAGCAGCGCCTCCGCCACCGCCGGATAATCGCGCGCAAAGCTTGCGTCATGGGCGAGATCGGCATTACGCACCAGCGCGCCGATCCTGAGATCGCCGCTGCCTGACGTCTCGATCCGCGTCAGCTCCTTGATCTCTGTGATGTCGACCAGCCGCGCCGGCCTGACGACATTGCCCTTCATCAGGTCGAGCAGATTGGTTCCCGAGGCGAGATAGGCCGCGCCCGGCGCGCTGGCCGCCGCGATCGCGTCTGCGACCGTTGTCGGCTTGACGTAATCGAACCGGTTCATGCCGCGCGCTCCTTGTCATTGGCGAGCGTCGCCTGGGCGTCGAGCACCGCCTCGACGATCCCGACATAGGCGCTGCAGCGGCACAGATTGCCGCTCATGCCCTCGCGCACGCGCTCGGGATCATTGCCGGCGTGGCCTTCTTGGATGAGGCCGACCGCGCTCATGATCTGGCCCGGCGTGCAGAAGCCGCATTGCAGGGCGTCGTGGGCGATGAACGCCTCCTGCACGGGATGCAGCTGATCACCCTGCGCGAGGCCTTCGATGGTGGTGATGGCGGCGCCGTCGAGACTGACGGCGAGCGTCAGGCAGGAATTGATGCGGCGGCCGTCGACCAGGACGGTACAGGCGCCGCACTGGCCGCGGTCGCAGCCCTTCTTGGTGCCGGTGAGGTGGAGGCGCTCGCGCAGGAGGTCGAGCAGCGTGACCCTGGGGTCGTCGAGCGCAAGGGTTCGCGGCTCACCGTTGACGGTGAGTCTGACAGTCCAATTCATGCGTTGTTCCGATCGAAGCGATGGCCTAATCGGATCGCAGCGAACGCCGCCTTACGGGCGGTCGTCCGTCCAGATCCAGCGACCGCGGGACGACGAGCTGAGCAAGGTTGGCTGTCCCGGGTGGCAGGTCTAGTTATACGGAGGCATCCTCCGTTTAGCAAGGGGACATGAACGGTCCGTCATCAAGAGCTGGTGAGATGGAGACGAAACCACAAGAGCGCCATCGCAAGCCGCGCGCCGACGCGCAGCGCAACCGCGAGCGCGTGCTGGAGGCGGCCAAGGCGGTGTTCAGCGTCGGCGGCGCCGAGGCCAGCCTGGAGGCGGTGGCACGCCAGGCCGGCGTCGGCATCGGCACGCTGTATCGCCATTTCCCCACCCGCGACGACCTGTTCGAAGCGGTGTATCGCCGCGAGGTCGAGCAGCTCGCCGAGCTTGCCGAAGAGCTGAAGGCCGAGCCGTCGCCGGTCGAGGCGCTCAGGCGCTGGCTGCGCTCGACGGTGCAGTTCGTCGCGACCAAGAAGGGCATGATCGCGGCGCTGGCGATCGTGATGAACGCCAATTCCGAACTCATCGCCTATTCGCAGGGCCATCTCACCCGCTCGATCGGCGCGCTGCTCGTCCGCGCCGTCGATGCCGGCGAGATCCGCAGCGACATCAGCGCAGACGACGTCCTCCGCGCCCTGATCGGCATGTGCTACATGCACGACCAGACCGGCTGGCAACAAAGCGTGCTGCGGCTGCTGGATGTGTTCGTGGACGGGATGAAGGTGGGGAAGCCCAGCGCGACAGCTTCGTCAACTGACGGAAGCTCTTAGCCAACGTTATGCGGCAGGTTCAGTGGCAGTGAAGCAGACCTATCGTGAAGGCGCTGTTTTCCTGGTCCCGCTCAGAGACGGCGGGTTTGCGCGCGGCGTTGTGGCCCGCACGCCGCTGCGGGCTCGCAAGATATTGCTCGGCTATTTCTTCGGACCGCGGCTGATCTCTCGCGAAGCTGCATCCTTTGCGCAACTCGCCGCTCGGGACGCGATCTTGTTTGCTCGCTGCGGAGATCTTCGACCAATTGACGGCTCGTGGCCGGTGCTGGGCGGTCACCCCAGCTGGAATCGTTCGGACTGGCCGTTTCCCGATTTCGTTCGTCGTGATCCGCTGACCTCACGCGCCTATCTCGTCCGCTATCTGGATACGGATCCAAGGAAGATCGAATTTGAACGACCGATCGATCCCGACTGCGACTTGCCTAGGGACGGCCTTTGGGGATCCGGTGCAGTCGAACTGATACTGACGAAGCTGCTCGCGGCTTCTCGTCCGGATGGCGGACGAGCCACGGACCTGTCCTGACCAGGCCTGCACTCGCGTCATCCCGGGGCGTCACCCTCGCAGCCACTCCATCAGCGCCTGCGCCGTTTCCTCCGGCTGCTCGGGTTGCGGCAGGTGGCCGCAATTGTCGAGCACGACCAGCCAGCTGCCGCTGATGCCGTCGGCCATCTCCTTTGACAAGGTGTTGGGAATGGTGTTGTCGGTGTCGCCGGTCAGTACCAGCGTCGGACAGCGGATCGCGGTCAGCGTCGGTCGCGAGTCCGGGCGGCCCATGATCGCGGTGAGCTGCCGGATGAAGCCGAGGACGCCGACCTCCTCGGCCATGTCGTGCACCATCTGGCGCAGCCGCGGATCGTCCTGGCGCGAGGGATGCACGAAGCCTGCGAACAGCTCGTCGACCACGGTGTGATAGTCGCCGTCCTTCGCGCGCGTGATCATGGTGCGGCGGCGTGCGCTCGCCTCCGGCGTATCCGGCCGCGCCTGGGTGTTGATCAGCGCCAGCCTGGAGACGCGCTCCGGCGCCTGGCGCATGATCTCGAAGGCGATGTAGCCGCCCATCGAATGGCCCGCGAGCGCGAAGCGCGGCGGCGCCTCGGCCAGGATGTGGCGGGCGATGCCGGCCATGCTGTCATCGCGGATGTGGTTCGCCACCATGACAGGCCCGAGCCGCCACAGCGCCGGGATCACCGGCGCATAGATGCGGGGCGACGATATCAGCCCGGGCACCAGCACGAGCGGCAGCGCATCAGTCATGGCTCTTCCCCCTGGAACGGCGTTTCGTATGTCGAAGCGGGTGTTGCTCGCCCGTCATGCTATTTACGCGCGAGATGCTGCCGATGTCCAACGAAGTCCTGCGCTTCGCGCTGCGTCGCCGCAGCGACGATCTCGTCTACGGCTTTGCCCGCACGATGTGCCCCGACGGCGGCGCCGGCTTCAAGCGCGCCGACGGTGACTGCCGGCTGCGGCGCTCGCGGCAATCTGATGGCGGCGCCAGCGTTTGCGCCGGGTGCGGCGCATCTGATTACTACCGGTCGGAACGTGCGACGCGTGCAAGTAGCGTGATGTTACCAGCCGGTTACAAGTAATCGTGGCGGTGGGAACCTGGCGCCACGACAATATCACGTCCGTGGCAGCCGGTATGAACGGGCAGCGAGCAGCCATCGAAGCTAATTAGTTGTGGCTGTCGAAAGGCGTCGCCAGGATTCGACCACATGTCGATCTGCAACTAATAGATAGCGTGACGGGATTCGAACTACTTAAGCGCTCATGGCGCGGCGGTACGATATTGGATGACTGAGGTCATCTGAAGATCCGACGATGACAGGGCATGCCGGCGTCATCGCGCGCTGTCGGTTGCCGGATTCGCGCCGGTGTGCGACCGACCTCCTCCGTCGGGGCGCGCCCGAAGGATGCTGGACGATGGTGGGCGGTGTGCCCGTGCTGTCAGGATGGTCTGCCGGACTGGTGCCGTTCGTGCGCCGGCGCTGCCGATCTCGGTGCGCAAGGTTGCGGCTGGTCCCGTGCGGCTTCGTGCGAAGCCGGCACCTTCGATGTCGTCAAACGAGCAGCGGCTGGGCGGCTGCGGCGAGCTTGTTCAGGAGCGGGAGAAAGCGCTCCTTCATCTCGTCGGTCGTGATGCGGTCGACATGCCCGCCGATATTGGCTGCGGCGACGATGCCGCCGTCGTAGCGGCGGACCGGCACCGAGATCGAGCGGAAGCCCTCCTCGGCCTCGCCGTCGACCAGCGAGTAGCCATCGCTGCGAACGGCGGATATCGCTGCGATCAGCGCCGCCTTGTCGGTGACGGTCTGCGGCGTCATCGCCGTGAGCGTCATGCGCTCGATCGCCTCGCGCAACTGGTCGTCGGGCATTCGGCTGAGCAGCGCGCGACCCACCGAGGTACAGTAGGCCGGTAGCCGGTAGCCGATGTCGAGCCCCGTGGAGAACATCCGCGTCGCTGATGCGCGCGCGATGAACACGACCTGATCACCGTCGAGAACGGCAAGCGAGCAGACCTCGCGGGCCTCGGCCGCGGTCGCGTCCATCAGCGGCTGCATCACGGTGTTGATCTGGTTCGATGCGAGGTAGCTCGATGCCAACAGCAGCACGCGCGGCGTCAACGAGAACAGCCGGTCGTCGCCATGCACCAGGCCGGAGGCCTTGAGCGTCAGCAGGATGCGCCGCACCGTGGCGCGGGCGAGACCTGTGAGCTCGGCGGCCTTGCTCAACGTCATCGGCCGACCCTCGCGGCTGAAGGCTTGGATCACCCGCAAGCCGCGATCGAGCGCTTCCACAAACTCCGGACCATCGCCCCGAGCTTGCTTCTTCTCCTCCTCAGTCCGCTTTAGTTTCGGCATCGGCCTGACACGATCCATTGTTGTTGTTCTCGGCCGCAGTGAAGCTGCTGTCCCTTCGCCTCTCGGCTTCGGTTGTAGCTTTTTCACTTGCGCTTCCCCCTAGTTAAAGCGAATCTAATCTTGGCGAACATGTGTTCGTGTAACGAACATTATTAGATGATCGCGTGACGACAACGCCCGACTTGCGACGGAACAGGAGAGACGGCCATCATGATGAGCAAGGAGCAGAACGACCTGATTACGCGCATCGGACTCAACGCGCCTGCCGGTAAACTAATGAGGATGTACTGGCAACCGGCCGCCTTGGTAGACGAACTCGCGGGTGAGCGCCCGGTGCGCGCGGTCAAGCTGCTCGGCCAGGACTTCGTGCTCTTCAAGGATGAGCAGGGCCGTTACGGACTGCTCGACCGCGACTGTCCGCATCGCGGCGCCGATCTCGCCTTCGGCCGTCTCGAGAACGGCGGCCTGCGCTGCGCGTTCCACGGCTGGCTGTTCGACGTCGACGGCGCGTGCCTGGAGACCCCTGCGGAACCAGCCGGCTCGCCGCTGTGCCAGAACGTCAAGCAGCGCTCCTATCCGGTGGTCGAGAAGGGCGGCATCCTGTGGGCCTGGCTCGGCGACGGCGCAGCCCCGGCGTTTCCGGATCTCGACTGCTTCACCGCGCCCGACACCTACACCTTCGCCTTCAAGGGCCTGATCGAGTGCAACTGGCTGCAGGCGCTGGAGGTCGGCATCGATCCGGCGCATGCCTCGTTCCTGCACCGCTTCTTCGAGGACGAGGACACCTCGACCGCCTATGGCAAGCAGTTCCGCGGCGCCTCAGCCGATAGCGAGCTGCCGATGACCAAGGTGCTGCGCGAATATGATCGCCCGATCATCAATGTCGAGCGCACCGAGTACGGCCTGCGCATCATCGCCCTGCGCGAGATCGATGCCGAGCGCACCCATGTCCGCGTCACCAATCAGCTGTTCCCGCATGCCTTCGTGATCCCGATGAGCACGGAGATGACGATCACGCAGTGGCACGTGCCGGTCGATGACGAGACCTGCTACTGGTATGCGATCTTCACCAGCTATGGCGCGCCGGTCGACCGTGCGAAGATGCGGGCGCAGCGGCTCGAGCTCTATGAGCTGCCGGACTATCGCTCGCGCAAGAACAAGAACAACGATTACGGCTTCGACCCGCGGGAGCAGGCGACTGAGACCTACACCGGCATGGGCAACGACATCAACGTGCACGACCAGTGGGCGGTGGAGTCGATGGGCCGCATCCAGGACCGCACCCGCGAGCATCTGGGGCAGTCCGACAAGGCGATCATCCAGTATCGCCGCCTGCTGCGCGAGCAGATCGAGACGGTGGCGCGCGGCGAGGCGCCGATGCTGCATCTCGACGCGTCAGCGGCGCGCAGCGTGCAGGGCCCGGCGACGATGGACGGCATCGGCCCGACCCGCGGCTGGGAGACCTACTGGATGGACGTCGACGTCCGCCGCCGCCGCAACGCCCCCTGGGCCGCCCCGGTGCCTGCTGATATCATCCGCCTCGCGCCGCATCTGAGCGCTGCGGAATAGGCTGGGCGTGTTGGGACATCGATCGGCGATCGTGAGAGAAGAGCGGACGGCAAACGCAGTGCGCTCCCTCTCCCCGTTCTTCACGGGGAGAGGGCTGGGGTGAGGGGCAGCCACGGGCACCGACCGTGCGGAGGCCCCCCTCACCCGGATTGCATCTGACGATGCAATCCGGCCTCTCCCCGCAGGCGGGGAGAGGCGGGGACCGAGCCCGCCGCAACGCTGCGGACTCGATTGCGTAATCAGTCATCCTAATTAGGAGCCATCGTTGAGTTTCGTCGCCAAGCATCAGCTGTGGACCGCCGAGCAGGCTGACGCCGCAGCGCGCATGCGCCGTCTTGCCGAGGAGCACGGCCTCACCACCATCCGCTTCTCCTTCCCCGATCAGCACGGCATCCTGCGTGGCAAGGCGCTCACGGTCGACGCCGCGCTGTCCTCGCTCGAGGACGGCTGCTCGATCACCACGACGCTGCTCGCCAAGGACACCTCGCATCGGACGGTGTTCCCGGTGTTCACCGCCGGCGGCGGCTTCGGCATGACGGAGATGCAGGGCGGCAGCGATGCGCTGATGATCGCTGATCCCACGACGTTCCGCGTGCTGCCCTGGGCGCCCGGCACCGGCTGGGTGCTGTGCGATCTGTATTTTTCCAATGGCGCGCCCGTGCCGTTCGCGACACGCAATCTGTTGCGGTCGACGCTCGCGACGCTCGATTCGTGCGGCTATCAGTTCATGGCGGGCCTCGAAGTCGAGTGCCACATCTTCAAGGTCGAGGATCCCAGGCTTGCGCCCGGTGATGCCGGCGCGCCCGGACAGCCCGGCGTGCCGCCGACGGTCAGCCTGCTGACGCAGGGCTATCAGTATCTCACCGAGCAGCGCTTCGATCAGATGGCGCCGGCGCTCGAGATCATCAGGAGCAATCTCGTCGCGCTCGGCCTGCCGCTGCGCTCGATCGAGCTCGAATATGGTCCGAGCCAATGCGAGTTCGTGCTGCAGCCGGGCATCGGCCTCGCACCGGCGGATACGATGGTGCTGTTCCGCAGCGCCGTGAAGCAGATCTGCCAGCGCCATGGCTATCACGCCACCTTTATGTGCCGGCCGCGCATTCCCAACGTGATGTCGTCGGGCTGGCACCTGCACCAGTCGCTGGTGGCGCGCGACGGCAGCAACGCGTTCATGACGGACGAGACGGAGGGCCTCTCCGAGCTCGGCCGCAACTACATGGCGGGCCTGCTCGCGCACGCCCGCGCGTCGGCGCTGTTCTCGACGCCCACGATCAACGGCTACCGGCGCTACCGCGCCTATTCGCTGGCGCCCGACCGCGCCATCTGGGGCCGTGACAACCGCGGCGTCATGATCCGCGTGCTCGGCGGGCCCCGCGACCGCGCCACGCGATTGGAAAACCGCATCGGCGAGCCCGCCGCCAATCCCTATCTCTACATGGCCTCGCAGGTCGCAGCCGGCCTCGACGGCATCGACCGCAAGCTCGATCCGGGCCCCTCGGCCGACGTGCCCTACGAGACCAAAGCAAGCCTGCTGCCGAAATCGCTGCGCGAGGCGGTCGATGCGCTGAAGGACGACGCGTTCTTCCGCAACGCCTTCGGCGCCACCTTCATCGACTACTACACGTTCATCAAGAACGCCGAGATCGAGCGCTTCAATGCCGAGGTCTCCGACTGGGAGCAGCGTGAATATTTCGAGATGTTCTGATATGCGAAGAGGGCTGAAGCACTGACATGATCGATAGCGACAGCTGCGGACCCGGAAGCATGTTCAGGATATACACTGATTTCAATGCCAGCACGACTGAGGACCTCTGCTGGCTCCTCAAGTTCCGCGAGACCGATTTGGCTACCCAAATCGACGAGCTCGACCTGAAAACGGGAGACCGGATCATCTTGTTTCAGGATGAGGATGACTTCGAAGTCATCGCAACGCTCGATATTCGCTATGTCGACATCCTCGGGCGCGATGCATGGGTTGCGATCCCCGATTGGGACACGCTGGTCAGGAAATAGCGTATCCTTCACACACTCCGCGTCAGGCCGCCGTCGACTCGGATGTTCTGGCCGGTGATGTAGGCGGCGCCGTCGGAGGCCAGGAAGGCGATGGTGGCGGCGATCTCCTCGGCCTTGCCGTAGCGGCCCATCGGCACGGTCTTGCGGCGCTCCTCGGTGGCGGGGAGGCTGTCGATCCAGCCAGGCAGCACGTTGTTCATCCGGATGTTGTCGGCCGCATAGGTGTCGGTGAAGATCTTGGTGAACGACGCCAGCCCGGCGCGGAACACCGCCGAGGTCGGAAACATCGAAGACGGCTCGAACGTCCAGGCGGTCGAGATGTTGATGATCGCGCCGCCCTTCTGCGCCTGCATGATCGGCGCCACCAGGCGTGCAGGACGGATGACATTCAGGAGATAAGTATCGAGGCCCGCGTGCCACTGCTCGTCGGTCAATTCCAGGATCGGCGCGCGCGGGCCGTGGCCGGCACTGTTGACCAGCACGTCGATGCGGCCCCAGCGGCTCATGGCGCCGTCGACCAGCCGCTTCAGATCGTCGTTGGACTTGTTCGACCCGGTGACGCCGAGGCCGCCGAGTTCGGCCGCCAGCGCCTCGCCCTTGCCGGACGAGGACAGGATCGCGACGTGAAAGCCGTCACCCACGAGGCGGCGTGCCGCAGCCGCGCCCATGCCGCTGCCTCCGGCGGTGACCAGCGCGACCTTTTGTCCAGCCATGACGATGACTCCTGCCCATTTTCCAAAAAGCGGATCGACGATGTAGCGGTTTGCGCGGGCAGCGTCGAGCCGTCGGCAGCTGACCTCGACCGCTATCGCGATGGTCATCACCGAAACGGTTCCGCGACTCGGCTTCGCATGTTCGTGATCGTCGTTCGCTCTTCCCGCCGCGCAACCCTGCCTCGCGGAACCCGATCCCGGCGAGCGGCATATCGGATGTGCGCTGATTGGAACGCGCGGCGCCGCGCGACGATGGTGTCGCTTTTGGAAGGGCGGAGCAGGGAAGATGTCAGACCACAAGCCGCAGCGCGATCGCGCGGTCGTCGACAGCGGCGATGCATCCGACCTCTCGACCGAGCATCACGACATCTTCTTTGCCGCGGTCGAGACGACGCGGATGCCGATGATCGTCACCGATCCGCGGCAGAACGACAATCCGATCCTGTTCGCGAATCGCGCCTTCCTCGAAATGACCGGCTATGGCATCGGCGAGATCGTCGGAACCAACTGCCGCTTTCTGCAGGGGCCGGACACCGACCGCGAAACCATCGACGCGGTCAGGACGGCGATCGCCAATCGGCAGGACATTGCGGTCGAGATCCTGAACTACCGTAAGAACGGCGCGGCGTTCTGGAACGCGCTGTTCATCAGCCCGGTCTACAACCGCGACGGCGAGCTCGTCTACTTCTTCGCCTCGCAGCTCGACGTGTCGCGCCGGCGCGATGCGGAAAGTGCGCTGGTGCAGTCGCAGAAGATGGAGGCGATCGGCCAGCTCACCGGCGGCATCGCGCACGACTTCAACAACATCCTGCAGGTGATCATCGGCTATACCGAGACCCTGCAGGGCGCCGTCAGCGAGCTCGCCCCGCGGCATCGCCGCGCCGTCGACAACATCCGCTCCGCCGCCAACCGCGCGGCGACCCTGACGCAGCAGCTGTTGTCGTTCGCCCGCAAGCAGCGGCTCGACAGCCGGCCGATCAACCTCAACAACATGATCGAGACGCTGGTGCAGATGGCTCGGCATACGCTCGGCGA
The DNA here is from genome assembly GCF_051167715.1 of Bradyrhizobium sp. HKCCYLS20291. Classification (NCBI taxonomy): domain Bacteria; kingdom Pseudomonadati; phylum Pseudomonadota; class Alphaproteobacteria; order Hyphomicrobiales; family Nitrobacteraceae; genus Bradyrhizobium; species Bradyrhizobium sp. HKCCYLS20291. Next base: position 360,134 of record NZ_JBNPTO010000003.1, read on the forward strand.
GAACGTTCGCATCATCGTCAAGGCGCAGCCCGGCCTGTGGAACAGCCGCGTCGATCAGACTCAGGCTGAGGTCGCGCTGCTCAACCTGTTCGTCAATGCGCGCGATGCCATGCCGCGCGGCGGCACGCTCACCATCCGTACCGAGAACAAGGAGATCTCCGAGGAGGACGTCGTGCGGTTCGGCGTGCCCAAGGGTGGGCGCTACGTGGCGCTGAAGGTCTCCGATGACGGCGTCGGCATCCCGCCCGACATTCTCGCGCGCGTCGCCGAGCCGTTCTTCACCACGAAGGAGGAGGGCAAGGGCACCGGGCTCGGGCTTGCGATGGTCTATGGCTTTACCCGGCAGTCCGGCGGCAGCACCTACATCCACAGCGAGGTCGGACTCGGCACCACCGTGCAGCTGTTGTTTCCTGCGACCGAGCAGGCGATCGCATTGCCGTCGGTGCGGCCGCAGATGGCGATGGATCGCACCGGCAGCGAGCGCATCCTGATCGTGGAGGATCGTGCTGAAGTGGCCGAGCTCGCGCGCTCGATCCTGGAGGATTTCGGCTATCGCACCGAGGTGGCCGAAAACGCGCACGCCGCGCTGGAGCAGTTGGACCTGTCCGTCCGCTTCGATCTGCTGTTCACTGACCTGGTGATGCCGGGCGGCATGAACGGCACCGTGCTGGCGCGCGAGGCGCGCAAGCGCCAGCCGAAATTGAAGGTGCTGCTGACGACCGGCTATTCCGATGCGGCGGTCGAGCGCGCCGACGCCAACATCGGCGAGTTCGAGATCATCAACAAGCCGTACCGGCGCACCGACCTGGTCCGGCGTGTCCGGCAATTGCTCGACGGCCCCACGGGCGTAACCTGATGCAACGCTTGACCCGGCGACTCCTCGCGTCGAAAGTCGGTCTGGAGAGCGGAGAACGAGCCATGCGTCACGTCACGACCCAGCCAACAGCCGATGTGCCGGCTGTTCGGGCGCGCGGCGAACCGCGCGAACCCGGCGTGGTCGCGGCCGGCGTCTATGCCAATGGCCGCCGCGTCGCCGACATCCCGATCGAAGAGGCCGGCGACTGGAGCAAGCGGCCGGACCACGTGGTGTGGATCGGGTTGCACGAGCCGGATGCGGAGCTGCTGCAGCGCGTCGCCGATCAGTTCGGCCTGCACGAGCTCGCGATCGAGGACGCGTCCAAGGCGCATCAGCAGCCCAAGGTCGAGCGTTATGGCGATGCGCTGTTCGTCGTGGCGCGGACGGCGCAGCTGGTCGACGGCCACATCGTGTTCGGCGAGACTCATATCTTCGTCGGCCCGGGTTTCGTCGTCTCGGTGCGTCACGGCGCCTCGACATCCTACGGCGCGGTGCGCGAGCGCTGCGAGAGCTGCCCGGGCTCGCTCGCCAAGGGTGAGGACTACATCCTCTACGCGATCCTCGATTTCATCGTCGACAACTACCGACCGGTGACCGAAAGCATCATGGCCGAGGTCGAGACGTTGGAGGAGGTGGTGCTGCAGCGTCCGTTGGCGCGCCACGAGGTCGACCGTCTGTATCGCCTGCGGCGCGATCTGCTCAGGCTGCGCCGCGCCGTCGGCCCAGTGGTCGACGTCTGCAAGCGGCTCGAGCATGTCGACAATGTCGCGATCGACGCCGAGATGGCGCCGCTGTTCCGCGACGTGCTCGACCATGCCAAGCGCGCCGAGGAGGATGCGGATTCGCTGCGCGAAATCCTCGCCTTCGTGTTCGAAGCCAGCATGATGGCCGGCCAGGCGCAGCAGACCGACATCGCCCGCCGGCTGACGTCATGGGCGGCCATCCTCGCGGTGCCCACCGCGGTCGCCGGCATCTACGGCATGAATTTCGAGCACATGCCGGAGCTGAAATGGCAATACGGCTACTACGCCGTGCTCGGCTTCATCGCCACGGTGTGCAGCGTGCTGTACTGGCAGTTCCGAAGGCGCGGGTGGCTGTGAGGTCGTCCGACAGCGATCAAGATGCTCAGCGAGCCACAGCGACGGTGCACCCTCTCCCCTTGTGGGAGAGGGTGGCTTCGATGCGAAGCATCGAAGGCGGGTGAGGGGTCTCCATCCGCACGGGAAAACGTGGAGAGAGACCCCTCACCCGGCATGACCGAGCTTCGCTCGATCATGCCACCCTCTCCCACAAGGGGAGAGGGTGCACCTTCGCCGTGGCGAGCGCTGTGATCATTCTCTCGCGGCTAACAGCTACCCCTTCGCAAACTGCCGGTAATCCGGCTCCCTGTGGAACCAGAACTCGTAGCCGCTGACGGCCTTCTGCATGGCGACGTCGTGGATCGGCTGGTTGAGCGGCACCACCGGCACCTCGCGCATGCAGAGGCCGATGAAGTCCTTCACCGTCGCCTCGTACTCCGCCGCATCGGTGGTGAAGCGCGCCTTGTCGATCAGCGCGTCCATGTCCTTGCTCTGGTAGGACGAGATGTTGAAGATCGAATTGCGGCCGTGGAAATTCCAATAGAAGTAGTATTCGGGATAATCGAGCCAGCCCGAGAACCGGTTCAGCGCCATCGGCAACTCCTTCTTGTTGAGCGTCGTGCGCCAGTTGGCTCCGGGGATCTTCTCGATCGACGCTTTGATGCCGATCTTCGCGAGGTTCTCCTGGATCAGGATCGCGGTCGGCTCGCCGACCGTCGCGGTCCCTGCGTCGAGCGACAAGGTCGTCTCGAGGCCCTCCAACCCGGCCTCCTTCATCAGCGCCTTGGCCTTGTCGAGATCGGTGACGTAGGGGAACGGCTGCGGCCAGACCGGCTTGGTCACGTCAGAGGCGCCGCCATACATCGGCACGGCGCGGCCGAAGAAGGCGCTCGACTGGATCTGCTCATAGGGCATCGCCCAGGCGATCGCCTGGCGCAGCTTCACATTGTCGAATGGCGGCTTCGCCGTGTTGAGCGCGACGTACCAGAGCGCGTTGGGAATTGGAACGCCGGTGACCTTGACCTTGCCTTCCTTGATCAGCTGATCGAAATCGCGCGGCGCAAAGCCTGAGGAGAGGTCCGCATCGCCGCGCTCGAGCATGGCGCGCCGCGTGCCCGCGGAGGGAATGTCGCGCGCGATCACGCGCTTGATCTTCGGCAGCGGACCACATTTCCAATTATCGAACCGGCTTAGAATCGTCTCGGTGCCCGGCTTCCAGCTCTCGACCTTGTAGGCGCCGCCGCCGGCCTCGTTGTTCTTCAGCCAGGCCAGCGCCCACGGGTCTTCGGCCGTCGCATTCTTCTTGGCGAGCTCCGAATTGATCACGAAGGGCACGACCACCGCGACGTTGAACAGCAGCATCTTGTCCTTGCGGATGTAGTCGATGCGGAAGGTGTGGTCGTCGACGACGACGAACTGCTCCGGCTTCTCCAGCGATCCCGCCGACATCTGGAAGGTCGGGAAGCCGCCCACCGACACCGCGCGGTCGAACGACCATTTGACGTCCTTCGCCGTGACCGGCGTGCCGTCGTGGAAGGTCGCGTCCTTGCGCAGCTTGAAGGTGCAGGACATGCCGTCGGCGGCGACCTCCCAGGTCTCGGCGAGCTCCGGCGCCAGTACCGTGCGGTCATAGGATACGGTGCCGTCGGGCAGCGTCTTCGCCGCATAGCTGAGCAGCCGGTCGTAGCAATTCCAGGACAGGCCGTTCACGGTCTGGTTCGAGCCGACGCCCTGCATGTCCAGCGAGTTCGGCCCGAGCTCCTGCACCATCAGCAGCGTCTCGGCGCGGCCCTGTGCCAGCGCCATGCGCGGCGCCAGCGTCAATCCGGCGGCGCCAAGGCTGCCGAGCACGATGCTGCGGCGTGTGAAATCGAAATGCGAGCTGCTCATTGGGACCCCCCTGCGATGCGCGAATTGGCTTGGGAGAGGCAAGGCGTGTGCCAGCGGCGACCGCGCGGGCCCCGCGGATTGGTCCCGACATCGCGGGCTTGCTTTGCTAGGCTGATCCGCAAAGGACCCGGCGAGGAGACGAGGATGACAGGTGAACTCGAGGGCAAGGTGGCGGCCGTCACCGGCGCGGCCTCAGGCATCGGTCTCGCCAGCAGCGAGGCCATGCTGGCGGCCGGCGCGCGCGTGGTGATGGTCGACCGCGACGCCGCGGCACTGGCGGCTTTGCGCGCGCGGCATGGCGAGGCCGCCATCCCCATGGTCATCGATCTGCTCGATGCCGCCGATTGCGCCACCCTGCTGCCGCGCGTCATCGATGCGGCCGGCCGGCTCGACATCTTCCACGCCAATGCCGGCAGCTATCTCGGCGGCGACCTGGTCGACGCCGCGACCGACGCGATCGACCGCATGCTGAACCTCAACGTCAACGTCGTGATGAAGAACGTTCGCGACGTCCTGCCGCACATGATCGAGCGCGGCGCCGGCGACATCATCGTCACCAGCTCGCTCGCCGCGCATTATCCGACGCCGTGGGAACCGGTCTATGCGTCCTCGAAATGGGCGATCGACTGCTTCGTGCAGACGGTGCGCCGCCAGGTCTTCAAGCACGGCATCCGCGTCGGCGCGATCTCGCCGGGCCCGGTGGTGACCGCGCTGATCGCCGACTGGCCGGCGGACAAGCTGCGAGAGGCGCGCGCATCCGGCAGCCTGCTGGAGCCGGTGGAGGTGGCCAATGTCATCATGTTCATGCTGACGCGCCCGCGCGGCATGACCATCCGCGACGTCGTGATGATGCCGACCAATTTCGATTTGTAGGACGCGCGCGAGCGCTTGCGTTGAGGGATTGCCGTAAATCTACGGAAAACATCCTAAGCAGAGCCTTAACAATCAAACAGTACGTTCGCCGGGTTCAAACCCGGGATTCAATGATGAAGATCGGCCGCCTCTTCGCTATCTCCATGCTCTCAGTGACGGCCCTGGCCGTGCTTCCCGCCGCACAGGTCGTGATCGAGCAGGCCAGGGCGGTCAACGACAAGGCCGAGGCCATCAGGACCGTCGAGGCCTTCGGCGCCGTGCTGCTCTACGTGCAGGATGTCGTCGGCCATCGCGCGCCCTACATCACGCCGCTGTTCCAGGACACCCAGGCGACGCCGGCGCAGCTCGAAGGCGTGCGCAAGATCAGGCAGTCGTCGGAGGCGTCGTTCGCCAAGGCGCGCGCGCAGCTGGCCAACGTCTCCGACAGCGAGGCGCTCACGCGCGGCCTGGAACAGGCGTCGTCGAAACTGTCCGAGATCCTAGCCAAGGTCGATCCCGCGCTGAGCACGCCCTTGAGCGCGCGCGACCAGGCCGTAATCAAGAGCTTCCTCCCCGGCGTGACCCAGGCGGCGCTTGCGATCGAGCCGATCCTGAACCGGCTGCAGAACCGCATCGCCAATGCGGACGCGTCGCTGACGACGCTGCTCGACGTCGCCCGCACCGCGCAGGATCTGCGCGTGACCGCCGGCGGCCGCGCCGCAGCGCTGTCGCCCGCGCTCAGCGCCCGCCGTGCCGTGACCCCGACCGAGAAGGCGGCGATGGACCGCGCCGTCGGCCGCACCGAAGTCGACCGCGAGCGCCTCGACTCCGGCATCGATCAGCTCGGCAATCCGGAGCGCCTGCTCGCGGCGTTCAAGGAGGCGAGGGATGCCTATTTCACGCGCGCCGTTCCGATCGTGGACAAGGAGATCACAGCCGGACTCGGCGACCTCAGTTATTCGATCAACGCCGATCAGCTCGCCGAGGCCGTGGTCCCCGCCGTGCAGAAATTCTTCGTCGTGCGCGATGCCGCGATCGCCGAGGCCCGCGACCGCGCCGTCGCGGCGCGCGACGCGGCCTATGTGATGCTCGCGCTGGCGACGCTGGTGGTCGCCGCACTCGCCGGCATTCTCGTCTTCGTCACCATGCTGCTGCGCCGCCGCGTCATCAATCCGATCGTGAGCCTGACCGGGCTGATCGGCGAGATGGCCGCGGGACGCGACGACGTCGCCATCCCCGCCGTCGACCGCGACGACGAGATCGCCGCGATGACCGGCTCGCTGCGGACCTTCAAGGAGGCGCTGCTGGAGAAGAAGCGCGCCGAGCAGGAGGCTGCGGCCGAAGCGCAGGCCAAGATCGAGCGCGGCCAGCGCGTCGAGCGTTTCACGCGCGAGTTCGAGGCGGCGATCGGCGAGGTCGTCGGCATCGTGTCGTCGGCGTCGGCCGACCTGGAGCGCTCCGCCGGCTCGCTGACGACGACCGCCGGCCGTTCGCTGGAGCTCGCCACCGTCGTCACCTCGGCGTCGGAAGAGGCCTCGTCCAACGTGCATTCGGTCGCCGCGGCCGCCGAGGAGATGAGCTCGTCGGTCAACGAGATCAGCCGCCAGGTGCAGGACTCCGCGCGCATCGCCAGCGATGCGCTGGCGCAGGCGCGCAAGACCAACGACAATGTCGCCGAGCTCGCCAAGGCAGCGGCGCGGATCGGCGACGTCGTCGAGCTGATCAACGCGATCGCCGGACAAACCAATCTGCTGGCGCTCAACGCCACCATCGAGGCCGCGCGCGCCGGCGAGGCCGGCCGCGGCTTCGCGGTGGTCGCCTCCGAGGTGAAGGCGCTCGCCGAGCAGACCGCCAAGGCGACCGGCGAGATCGGCCAGCAGATCGGCGGCATCCAGGCCGCGACCCAGGAGTCGGTCGGCTCGATCAAGGAGATCGGCGAGACCATCGCGCGGATGTCCGAGATCGCGTCGGCGATCGCCTCGGCGGTCGAGCAGCAGAGCTCGGCGACGCGCGAGATCTCGCGCAACGTCCAGCAGGCGGCCCACGGCACGCAGCAGGTGTCGGCGAACATCGCCAATGTCCGCCAGGGCGCCAACGAGACCGGCTCGGCGTCCTCGCAGGTGCTGTCGGCCGCGAAGTCGCTGTCCGGCCAGAGCAGCCGCCTCCGCGACGAGGTCAGCCGCTTCCTGAGCTCGGTGCGCGCCGCGTAGCACCGGCTTGGTCCCGCGGCATCGATCGCGCGTTCTGAGCGCGCACGCGCTCTCGAGGCGAACTGACGTTCACTCGTCTACGTAGCATCGATGCCCCGTCGCACGGGACGGGGTCGATTATACAGCCGTCGATTGTCTTTTGACGAAGCGCGCGGAACGCGTGGTGTTGTGGCGCTGCCACGATGATCATGCGATCATTTGTTAGGAAATGTTTCAAACTTGTCGGGTGCGTCCGAGTGCCGCATACAACATCATTATAACTAAATGATGGGGCGGACATGACGCGGCTGGGGAAGTTTGGCGGGAGCGCGCTGCTGCTGTTGCTCGTAACTGCAAATGCATCGGCGGCCGATCTCTCGGCAGCCCGTCCTTACGTCAAGGCGCCGGCTGCGGCCGAGGCGTTCTCATGGTCCGGCTTCTACGTCGGTGCCAACGGCGGCTACGGCTGGGCGGGCGCCAGCACGACTGATGCGGTGATCAGGACGTCGACCTCTCACACGGCGACGGGCGGCCTCGCCGGCGCTCAGATCGGATACAACTGGCAGGTTGCGCCGTGGGTGTTCGGCATCGAGGCCGACGGCGATTGGGCCTCCATCAAGGGCAGCGCGCCTTGCCCGAACGTCGGCTTCAACTGCGGGTCGGAGACGCAGGCCCTGGCATCGTTGCGCGGCCGGATCGGCTGGGCGTCCGGGCCGACCCTGCTCTATGCCACCGGCGGTCTGGGCTACGCCAGCGCGCGTTACATGGCGACCACCGGCGCTGCCGGCCTTCCGGTCGTCGGCGTCACCGGGTCCTTCACCAGCGACCGCTGGGGCTGGGCGCTGGGCGGCGGCGTCGAGTATGGCTTCGCGCGGAACTGGAGCGCCAAGCTCGAATATCTGCACTACGGCTTCAACGATGTGACGATGCCGCCGGGCGCGTTGAGCGCGAACCCGGTCAACGCATCCTTGCGTGTCGATACGATCAAGGTCGGCATCAACTATCACTTCGGCGCCAACTGACGCGCCGGTCCGATCGAATCTTTGAGGAGCCCCGGTCCGTCCGGGGCTTCGTCGTTTCGGGACGCGCATTGCGCCACGTGCGACGTCTCGGGAATATCTCCTCGACAGAACGCGCCCGTCACTGCGCTTCAAGGATGGCCGCGGCCGCTGTCCTTCGTTGCTGCATCATCGCGAGCGTCATGAAGGGCGCTGCTCCACGGCGGCGCTGATCGCACCTAACATGCGCCGGCGAATGAGGCCGCTCGCCGGCCGTATCAGCAGCCAGTAGGGCAGGAACATCAGATACGATTTGCGGTCGGGACAATATACCCGCGTCTCGGTGACGAGCCGCGTCATCTCGCCCTCCGGCTCGGCCATGAAGCCGAGCACGAGCTTCGGCGTGCCCGGCGTGTCGAAGGCGACGAACGCCTCAGGCCCGTCGATTTTCACCAGGCCGAAATCGTTGCGCCAGAACTGTCCGATCAATCCGGCGACCATGGCGCGGTCGCCGTCGCGGCCGAGCGGCGTGAAACTCCTCAGGCCGAACGGCTGCGGCGCCGCATGCCGCGCCGGCGCCAGCGCATGCATCAGCCGCGCCGGCGTCTGCCGCAGCGCCATCGCGATGTCGGCGAAGCGGTCGCGCGGATCCCAGCCCTGGATCATGTCGAGCAGCTCACCGGGCGGACAGCGCACCCGCGCCTCGTGCCGTTCGGAGAACTGGTAGTTCGGCAGCAGGCGATCGATCAGGGGCATCGGGGTCTTCCAAGATGCTGCGGCTGGCTCTATCTTCGCATGGTTTTTCGTTCGCGACGATGACCAAGGAGCTCTCCGTCCGGACGGGCCATGCGCAGCGAGCCAACGTCCGAGGGCTGATGGAGCCGCCGCCGATCTCGGGACCAAGCCGCATCCTCGTTCTCGGCGCGTCGGGCGCGGGAAAGTCGACGCTCTCACGTGCCATCGGCAGCCGCGTCGGCTTGCCCGTGGTGCACCTCGATGCGCTGTACTGGACTCCCGGCTGGGTAGCATCGGATGCCGCGAGCTTCCGCGCCAAGGTCGCGACGGCTGCCGCGGGCGATGCCTGGGTGATGGACGGCAACTATTCCAGCTCGCTCGACCTGCGGCTGCCGCGCGCCGAGGTCGTGATCTGGCTCGACCTGCCGCGCCGGATCTATTTTCCGCGCGCGGTGTGGTGGACTCTCCGCGGCTACGGCCGCCCCCGCGCCGACGTCGGTGAAGGCAATCCCGAGCGGTTCGACTGGTCGTTCTTCCGCAACTGGGTCTGGACCTATCCCTCGCGCCGGCCCGGCCAGGCGAAGCTGATGGCCCAGCTGCCGCCGGGCCTGCACGGCATCACGCTGCGCTCGCCCGCCGACGTCAGGAAATTCGTCGCCGGGTTGCCGCAGTCGCTGGTCGTTGGTGCGTCGGATTGCGGTAACACACTCGATAAGCTTAGTGCACTGTCGCGGTGATGCTGGACTGCGCGGCATGGGCTTACGATGATCGTGGACATGATCGTTATGGCTGATGTTTGTGTCAGCTCCTCCGGGCCTTGCCTCCACGTCGTCAAGCCTGGGCCTGTCCCGGGCATCCACGTCATTCCCCGGATGTCGAACGACGTGGATGGCTGGGACGGAGCCCGGCCATGACGGTGTGGAGTGAGCCGAACTCAAGCATGGATCGTCATATACGATAGCCCTGCCGCGTCCTCGGTGATCGGTTCGGGTGCAGCACCTGATCATCAGGCGAGAGCAGCCTGGGGGCAGTTTCATAGAAGGTTGTTTGTCGCTGATCGTCTTCCTGATTGATGTCCACGATTTCCATTTGGAGGCGACGGGAATGCGGTTGCTTATCGATGTCGGCGTGGCCTGTTGGATCGTCCGTGGGCTTTGCCTGGTCACGTGGAACTTGGTCCTGTCAGCTCAACTGCTGAACAATCGCGTGCCCGGCCCGCACGCCATCTTGGGCCGGCGCCAATTCGCATTCCAGACAGACCCGGCCGACTATACGGCGCTCGGACAGGAATATCGTCGAAAGTCGATTCGAGCTGAGATCGTCATGCTCGCCTACGTACCGACCCTCGTTCTCGTTGTCGTACTGGCAAGCGGATCCTGACGCAGTCTAAGCCCATCACTGAGCTTCGTCGTCCCGCATGCCCTCACGCCAAACTTCCGTCGAGCGACTCGCCCGCATGAGCCGTGGCGCTCACAAGTTTAGGGCACTGCTTGAAATTGTCGTGTCTCATGAGGGGGGGCTGTCCAGTCATCATGATCACTGGACGAGGCTGCTGATGAGCATGACACGGATGGAAATACTTACGTGAATCTTTGAGTTGTATCAAAGACCCTTATCAATCCATGTGCCATTCTAAAACTAATGGGGCCTGCATCATCACGTGCTTCAACATCGGGAGTGGATTATGGCTAGAAGCATAGCTGTCGGTCTTGTTATTCTTGCTGTTTCTACATCTGCGGCCTTGGCCGCACATCGTTCGCACCACGCCAAGGGCGCTGCGGTTCCCCAGGCCGGGTCGATCGAGAGTGATCGCGATGAATACGGCAATATGCGTGTCAATCCCGGAACTCCGGGCCTTACCGGCAGCGATGCTGCCCTACATGCAAAAAATCACCGCGATTCCGGCTACAAATCCAAGAGTGACTACAACGCGAATGGAACAATGCGGGTTCACAGCGAAACTCCAGGGGTCCGTGGCAGCAATGCTGCCATACATTCAAAAAGCCACCGCGATTCTGGCTACGATCCCAAGAGTGACTACAACGCAGACGGGACCATGCGGGTGCATTAGTCGTTTCTTGTGACAATGCGATTGGTCCGGAGCGTTCTGCGCTCCGGACCTTAACGCCGACGGGCAAGTATTTCAGAAGTGGCGTTGAGGCGATCGGCTGGTAGCGCCGAGCTGGTAGTGCCGAGTGGACCGAGCTGACACACTGGTCGCTTAGCTTCAAAGTGGGCGTGGCGGGTGTCGTGCAGATAAAGCTAGCCCGGTGACTGCAGTCCTCGCGAATACACCCATTTTTCGATGCGAACATCAAGGTCGTCTTGCGAGACGGTTCTGGAAGAGGAGCTGGATCTCAAGCCAACCGGCCTCAGCCGATCTCGTCGTCCTATCCGCCTTGTCGTTGAAGAGGCATGATCTTGAATTCGCACGGATTGACTAAGAAGCCACCGCATCATGGTTTGCCCCATCGTAGCTGCTTCAAACCGCATCGGGCATACAATTATAGATGACGAGTATGTTCTATCATTTCTTTGTACAGTTTTGTCCGAGGTTGCAATTCTTAAAAGATGGAGGTCTCATCCTGTTTTTGTTGTCGAATCCGACGTCCCTTTGTGAGAATGGCGCGCTGCGGACGACTCGCGTGTTCTCAACAATTCTGTACATTGTTGCGAAATCATCGAAGTGATAAAGGGGTGTCGTCCCGTACGCAGCGCCGAGATTGCAGTTAAGTGCACAGTCGCCGTAATGCTTGGCTGGGTGGCATCTGACGACGCGAGCTTCTGCGCCAAGGTCGCGACGGCTGCCTGGGTGATGGACGGCAACTATTCCAGCTCGCTCGACCTGCGGCTGCCGCGCGCCGAAATCGTGATCTGGCTCGACCTGCCGCGCCGGATCTGTTTTCCGCGCGCGGTGTGGCGGACTCTCCGCGGCTACGGCCGCCCTCGCGCCGACGTCGGTGAGGGCAATCCCGAGCGGTTCGACTGGTCGTTCTTCCGCAATTGGGTCTGGACCTACCCCTCACGCCGGCCCGGCCAGGCAAAGCTGATGGCCCAGCTGCCGCCGGGCCTGCACGGCGTCACGCTGCGCTCGCCTGCCGACGTCAGGAGATTCGTCGCCGGTCTGCCGCAGTCGCTGGCTGTCGATGCGTCGGATGTCGGATCGCGGTGACGTTGCACATAACGCCGGTGCTGTATCTTACGTAATCCATGGAGATGGAAATGACAGAAGCAACTCTCAAGGATTACCACGGTAAAGCTTATGTTTGCATTCACGTAGCTTTGCGTCAGAGGCCAATTCTTCTGGTGGATCACACAAGCGGAGTTTGGCAATTCTTGTGTGGATCCTCCCACGAGCCTTCTGAATGCCGCGTTGTGGGGATTGGGCATCTCTTCGACCTTGATTCTTCATTGACCGAGTTGTTGAGTCTTCCAGACGGTGCAGAGGCAAATCGTGTTGATGCGAGCTCCCCCTGGACTTACAGCCGCAGTCGGTGAAACTCACTAGTGACCAGTGCATTTAACGGTGGGGCTCCATAAGTTTAGTGCAGTCCAGCACTGTCACCGTAATAATTAAGTGCACTGTCAACGAAATGGCCGAAATAGCACCGAAATAGCGCCCCATTCGTGAAGATGCGAAGTCGGTGTGTGCACGGGCTGCTCGATCGCAGGGCGACAGCAGGCGTCGTGTGTCACAACGATGGGAGCTCATTCGGATCAGTCACGCCGGTCGCAGCGGCCTGAGCGTTGCGTTCGTCGTGTCCGTTCAGAAATGTCCGAATGATTTCGACATCCTCACGATCAGTCGCAGCAGGGAGGGCGTTGCGTGCGGCTTGCGCGAGGCTGGCGACGTCGATCAGCGATCCCAGCGCGTCACGCGCGAACGAGAAATTCAGCGCGGTGACATCGGGGCTGGCCGCGCGCAGGAACGGGGCTACTGCGGCCGGCTGTTCCTTCAGCAGACCGGCCAGCCAATTGCGCTGCGCCGGCCGGTTCAGCCGGCCCCATTCGGAAACCAGCGGTGATGCATTCGGCCGCTCGCTCAGCATGACCCGCCAATCGTCGTCGGCTTGGTCCGCGAGACGTGTGGCAAGCGTTTGATCCAAGGCGCGCCAGCTCCCCTCGCCAATCAACGTCGCTGAACGCCGGCTGCGGCTTCGTTCGCGTTCCTGCTCGGCCGCGGCGCGGTGGATCTCTTCCCGGAAATACAAGGCGAGCGACAGCGGCAGGTCCTGGCCCACCTGCGAGATCTCGTAGATCTCGACGTTGCGGGCCGGGTGGTCTTCTGTCCAGGATTGTGCCCAGACGTTCGGCCATAACACCAACTGGGCGATCGTGTAGGCAAGGTCTTGCGGCCGGATCTCCGGCATCTCCTTCAGTTGCGCGCTGGCGCCAATGAGCGCCTGGGCGAGTGTCAGCAGCGTCTTCATGTCGGCCCCGTCGCCTCGTTTCAGCAGAAGCCGCAGCAGCTCACGCGGACTGCGCGCGCAGAGCTCCTTAATCCAGCCGACCGCTTCATCCAGGGAGACCTGCAACAGCTTCTCCAAATCGAGATCACCGATCTCATGATCCGCGAGTCCATAAGAGAAGTATCGATCGAAGTACCGCGGTCTCGCTGCCCCCTGCGGCCGCACCGGGAATGTTATGAACAGCGACGCAATCAGCCTACGTGCGCAGTCGGCTTCGTCGGTTGCAGCGTCGCGCAATACCGCGTCGAGCCGTGCGTCGATGGCCTCCTTGTCGTACATCGAGCGGCGCGTCGGCTCGGCATCGAGCCTTGGATAACCTTCCGGATCGTCCTCCAACGCGAATACGTGCTTGTTGTCGCGGACGCTGGCGTAGAGTTCCGGATACAGTACCCGCAAGCCCTCAATGCCCATCTGGTTGACGACATCGACTTCTCCCTTCAGCATCGGCAGCGCGAACCTCAGCGCATTGCCGTAGCGGATCGCCTGCCGCGGTGTGGTGAGGCGACGGGCAAGGCCGTCGCGGGCCAGCGTCTGGAACAACTGCCAGTCTTCGTCTGGCAATGTGATGGCGGCATGATCACAGGCGGTCCTCGCCTGCTGCTCGACGAAGGCCATCAGCCGCTCGCGCGGAACTGCGGGGAGCGAATAGGGATATTGGACGATCTTCTCCAGGAACTGACGACCGGCATCGCCATCGCTGCCGTATTTCTGGGCGATGGCGCGGCCGACCATGTCGTCGTCAAAGGCGAGTAGATAGACCACGTTGGGAAAGTTGGCGGTGAGCCGCACGATCTTGAGCAGTTGCAGGACTTCGTCGCGATCGAGTCGGTCGAGATCATCGATCAGCACGACGACCTTCTTGTCGGCGGCCCGCATCGCCTCGCGGACGTCGTCGCGAACCTCCTCGATGGTCTTGAGGAAGGCCTTGCCCAACTCCTTGGTGGCTGTGCCGGCGCCGCTCGTCAAGAACCCGAGCACACCGCCGAACTCGGTCAGCATGCGGCCGAACTGCTCACGCGTGCTCTGGCCGCTCCGGCCCATCACGAAGAAGAGTTCCTCGAAGAACCGCTTCAGGAGCGTCTCATTGTCCTTGAAGAGCCACGGATTGAAGGGATGCAGCACGACCTTATCGGCATGCTCCTGCTCCAGGGCCGCCTTCAGGAAGTTGAGCACCGAGGTCTTGCCGGATCCCCATTTGCCGTAAATGCCGATCACAGGCGCGCCATCGCGCGCGTCGAATGTCGCGATCGTGTGTGCCAGCCGCTGGCTGAATGGCCAGCGATTGAACGCATCGTCGTCCTTGTGGACAGCGGGATCGTCGAGCTGTCGGTTGGCCATGAACCCCTCCGGGCACCAATGAAGACCGCAACCATGAGAAAATCGATTGTCTAAACCATACGTCGGAACGGGCATCGCGTGAACGTGTCGCCGTCAGGCTGCGGCTCACTTCTGTTCGGCTTGGCCAGGATCGGTTCTGCGAAAACGGGATAGAATGGCTTCGATGATCCGCAGGAGTGAGGTGAATTCCGGTCGGTGTTGGCGATGCGTGCCTTCGGCGTTCGAAGGTGCTCGGCGACAGCAGCTTGCGAAGCTCCATTCTGAGGCCTCCGATGTCTCTGCGAATGCGCAAACGTCCGTTGCATCCCCGCCATGCCCAAACTGCCCGTCGTGCTAGTTAGCCGCAACAATTCCCCTTGCACCGTCGGGCAAATCACCTGCACATTTTCGGCCGTCCCGTGCTCATCGAAGAGGGGCGTTCGCGAGTCGTCACGAGCGTTGGGTGGGGGATGCGATGGCCGGATCGGGTTGCAAGCTACGCATTCGCGAGCGGACGAACAATTCGATGCGGACGGAGAAGTCGCGTGGTCCTGGCCTCCCGGTGCCGAGGTCAAGCTCGCTGGTGCGCGTCGCGCGCATCGCGGGTGATGGGGGCAATCAAGCCGGTCCCCAGGGAGAGCGCGTATAATTCGTAAGCCCATTGCGCAGGGAGGGCCGGGCGTGTTCGGCCAGACCTGTGGTACCTGCCGCCTGCATTTCTTTCTGCAGGCGGGCCACGGGCGCGGCCAGCGCCCGGCCTTCCCTGCGCCCTTGATCTCGAAGAGGGCGATTCTTCCGCAAAGCTCGGACGCATCAGCGCCGCGAGGCCGATGATGCACATCTGCGATCGCGCACGCGCGGCTTTGCGTGTCGGCGGACGGTGTCGCAAGGTTTCGGAGAGAATGCCCTGGTGCTGCCGGACAGGATTGAACTGTCGACCTCTCCCTTACCAAGGGAGTGCTCTACCACTGAGCTACGGCAGCAAAGGGACTGGCGGGGCCGGCCCGAAGGCTGCGACCGAACGCGGGCGGTTCTTGCCACAAGGTCCCCTCCTGCGCAAGCGCGGCTCGCCCGGTTTTCGGGGAAAGACGCCGGCCCGAGGGGGCAAAATGCAGCGAAGGACCGCCGAATCGGGGCGAAATCGTCGTTCGGGCCGCGATCGGCACCGTTGGCGGCGAGAATCGCCGGAATGGCCATGGGACGTGCCGGCACCTCCCCATCCGGGCAGGCGACGCCGGAAAAGGCGGAACCTACCGTCTGCGTCGCCATCACCCCTTGGCTTTCGCGCCCGCAGCATCAATTGTGCGCGTGGCGAGCAGCGGTATTTGCGACCGGAGGCGGGATGACGGATCAGATCAGCAAGGCGGCGCCGAAGACATCGCGCGAGGAGCGGCTGAAGCAGGCGCTGCGCGAGAATTTGAAGCGGCGCAAGGCGCAGAGCCGGGAGCGCAGCCAAGTGGCGGCAGACGATGCCAGCTCGGACCAGGTCGCGCCTGGCGACCAGGATGATGTGACGCGTTGAGCAGCGTGGAAGTGGGGAGCGTGATGGCAGCGAATGACGGGACGACGGTGAACGCGGCGGCAGAGCCCGCGGATCTGGCGAGGAGTTTCGCCCGCTTCGAGCAGACCTTTCCCGAACTGACCGCGCAGGAGATCACGCGCCTGCGCGGCTTCGGCGAGATCCGGACCTATCGTGACGGCGAGCTGCTGTTCGAGACTGGCAAGCCCGGGCCCGGCATGTTCGTGATTCTCAAGGGCCACGTCGCCATCACCCAGCGCGACGGCCTCGGCCATGTCACGCCGGTCATCGACCAGGGGCCGGGGCAGTTTCTGGCCGAGATCGCCCAGCTCTCGGGCCGCGTCGCGCTGGTCGATGGCTATGCCGAGGGCGATGTCGAGGTCATCCTGATTCCGCCGGAGCGGCTGCGTGCGCTCCTGATCGCCGAGGCCGAGCTTGGCGAGCGCATCATGCGCGCGCTGATCCTGCGCCGGGTCAATCTGATCCAGGGCGGCGCCGGCGGCCCGGTGATGATCGGCCCGCCGCAATCGGCGGCGATCGCGCGGCTGCAGAGCTTTCTCACCCGCAACGGCTTTCCGCACCATCTGCTCGATCCCGCAGATGATCACGACGCCGCCGACCTGATCGCGCGCTATTCGCCGACGCCGGCCGAGCTGCCGCTGGTCGTCGTCTCCGACGGCAGCGTGCTGCGCAATCCGAGCGAGACTGAGCTCGCGCGCCGTCGGCATGATCGGCGGTCCGCGCGGCGAGAAGATCTACGACGTCGCGGTCGTCGGCTGCGGGCCGGCGGGGCTGGCCACCGCGGTGTATGGCGCGTCGGAAGGTCTGTCCGTGGCGGTGCTGGATTCGCGCGCGTTCGGCGGCCAGGCCGGCGCCAGCGCGCGCATCGAGAACTACTTTGGCTTTCCGACCGGGATCACCGGCCTGGCGCTGACCGCACGCGCCTTCAACCAGGCGCAGAAGTTCGGCGCCGAGATCATGATCCCGGTGTCGGTGGCGGCGCTCGATTGCGAGCGCAAGGCCGGCGCCTTCGTGCTGGCGCTGGAGGGCGGCGACGAGGTGCGGGCGCGCTCGGTCGTGGTTGCGAGCGGCGCGCGCTATCGGCGGCCCGGGCTCGACCGGCTCAAGGAGTTCGAGGGGCGCGGCGTCTGGTACTGGGCGTCGCCGATCGAGGCGCGGCTGTGTGCGGGCCAAGAGGTCGCGCTGGTCGGCGGCGGCAATTCGGCGGGGCAGGCCGCGGTGTTTCTGTCGGGCCACGTCAGGAAGGTGCGGATGATCATCCGCGGCGGCGGCTTGGCCGCGTCGATGTCGCGCTACCTGATCGAGCGCATCGAGGCGACGCCGAACATCGAGCTGCTGTTCAACACCGAGGTCGTCGCGCTCGACGGCGGCACTGATACGGGGCTCGAACGCATCACCTTGAAGAGCCGGCTGTCCGGCGAGGAGACGCCCGCGGATGTCAGCAACCTGTTTCTGTTCGTCGGCGCCGATCCGGCCACCGGCTGGCTCGGCGATTGCGGCGTCACGCTCGACCGCGCCGGCTTCGTCGTGACCGGCGCGCAGTCGGAGCAGAATGCGGGGCGGATGGTGTCGCCGCTGGAGACCTCGGTGCCCGGCGTGTTCGCGGTCGGCGACGTGCGCTCCGGCTCGGTCAAGCGCGTCGGCGGCGCGATCGGCGAGGGCGCCCAGGTGGTCGCCGCGCTGCATGGATTCCTGGCCGATCCGCTGGTCCCGCCGGTCTGATTCGGGCGACGGATTGCACGGTCAGGGGATGAATGGACTGAGGATGCGACCTGCCGTTGCGAACCCATCAAATCGCCGTAATGTCGGTCCTGTTGCGCCCATCTCAGCCCGATTTCCCGGCCAGCTCCCATAGGATCAGCATGGATCGCATTCGCATCGTCGGCGGCACCCCGCTTCACGGCACCATCCCGATTTCGGGCGCGAAGAACGCCGCGCTGCCGCTGATGATCGCAGGCCTGCTGACGCCGGAGACGCTGATCCTCGACAACGTCCCGCGGCTGGCCGACGTCGCGCAGCTGCAGCGCATTCTCGGCAATCACGGCGTGGACATCATGTCCGTCGGCAAGCGCCCCGGCGACGGCCAGTATCAGGGCCAGACCCTGCAGATCTCGGCGGCCGACATCATCGACACGACCGCTCCCTATGAGCTGGTGTCGCGGATGCGGGCGAGCTTCTGGGTGATCGCGCCGCTGCTGGCGCGCATGCACGAGGCGCGGGTGTCCTTGCCCGGCGGCTGCGCCATCGGCACGCGGCCGGTCGATCTGCTGATCATGGCGCTGGAAAAGCTCGGCGCCAGCATCGACATCGACGCCGGCTATGTCGTCGCCAAGGCGCCGGGCGGCCTGCGCGGCGGCACAATCGATTTCCCCAAGGTCACCGTCGGCGGCACGCACGTGGCGGTCATGGCCGCCGCGCTCGCCAAGGGCACGACCATCATCACCAATGCCGCTTGCGAGCCAGAGATCACCGATCTCGCCGACTGCCTCAACAAGATGGGCGCGCGCATCAGCGGCGCCGGCACGCCTGTTATCGAAATCGAGGGCGTGGCGTCGCTGCATGGCGCCCGGCATACCGTGCTGCCCGATCGCATCGAGGCGGGCACATATGCGATCGCCACCGCGATGACCGGCGGCGACGTTCGGCTCGCCGGCGCCCGGCCCGAGCTGCTGCAGTCGGCGCTCGACGTGCTCGCCGAGGCTGGCGCGGAGATTTCGAGCGATGCCGAAGGCATCCGTGTTGTGCGCAACGGCCATGGCATCCGGCCGGTGCAGGTCACGACGGCGCCGTTTCCGGGCTTCCCGACCGACCTGCAGGCGCAGCTGATGGCGCTGATGGTGCGGGCGCAGGGCGCCTCGGCGATCACCGAGACCATCTTCGAGAACCGTTTCATGCACGTCCAGGAACTGGCG
The DNA here is from genome assembly GCF_051167715.1 of Bradyrhizobium sp. HKCCYLS20291. Taxonomy (NCBI): domain Bacteria; kingdom Pseudomonadati; phylum Pseudomonadota; class Alphaproteobacteria; order Hyphomicrobiales; family Nitrobacteraceae; genus Bradyrhizobium; species Bradyrhizobium sp. HKCCYLS20291. The sequence goes on from NZ_JBNPTO010000003.1 coordinate 378,971, forward strand.
CGGTTCGGCGCGCGTATCAGTCTGGACGGCGAGACCGCGCGGATCGAAGGCATCTCGACCCTGCGCGGCGCGCCTGTGATGGCGACCGACCTGCGCGCGTCGGTGTCGCTGGTGATTGCCGGGCTGGCGGCGGAAGGCGAGACCATGATCAACCGCGTCTACCATCTTGATCGCGGCTTCGAGCGGCTGGAGGACAAGCTGAAGGCCTGCGGCGCCACCATCGAGCGCATTCGCGAATGAGGGCTTGGCCAAGAGGATGATGTGGTGACCGACCGGCTCAAACTGATCGCGCTCGACGCCGATGATCTCGCGGTGATCTCGGCACATGTGCAGGACGCGCGGGTTGTGCCGGCCGACATCATCTGGCGCCAGGCCGAGAAGCGGCTGGTCATCGGCATGAACCGGCTCGACTGGGACCAGGCGCTGCACGGTGAGAGCGAGCCGCGCCGGCTGCTTTCGGCGTTGCGTTTCGACCGGGTGCTGGCCTGCAAGTCGCGCCGCATCGACCTCGCCGCGCCCGAGACCGCGCTGGAGCTGATCGGCATCGAATTCCATGCCGGCAGCGAGGCTCCGGCCGGCAGCGCGCTCTTGCTGTTCTCCCATGGCGGCGCGCTGCGACTGGATGTCGAATGCCTGGAATGCGAGCTGACCGATCTCGGCCAGGATGATCTCGGCATCGGCGAGATCGACGACGTGCCGCCGCTGTCGGGGTAGGGGCGGGTTCAAAGGGTTGACGGCCCCGCGCTGCCGCGCCATTGAGCAGGGGGTCGGGGGCAGCCACCCCTTCGGAAAGTGCCAGAGATGCCCATTCGCCTGTCCCGCGCCAGCGCCGAGTTCGACGCCCAGTTTCGGCAGTTTCTCGCCGCCAAGCGCGAGACCTCCGCCGACGTCGAAGCCGCCGCCCGCGCCATCGTCGACGACGTCGCCCGGCGCGGCGATGCGGCGCTGCTCGAGGCGACACGCAAGTTCGACCGGCTGGAGCTGACCGCCGCCACGCTGCGCGTCACGCCGGCCGAGATCGAAGCCGCGGTGAAGGCCTGCGATGTGGCGACCGTCGATGCGCTGAAATTCGCCCGCGACCGCATCGAGGCCTTCCATCTCAAGCAGCTGCCCTCTGACCAGCGCTTCACCGACGCAGCCGGTGTCGAGCTCGGCTGGCGCTGGAGCGCGATCGAATCCGCCGGTCTGTACGTGCCCGGCGGCACCGCGGCCTATCCGTCCTCGGTGCTGATGAACGCCATCCCCGCTAAGGTCGCCGGCGTCGGCCGGCTGGTGATGGTCGTGCCGGCGCCCGACGGCAAGCTCAATCCCCTCGTGCTGGCGGCCGCGCAGCTCGGCGGCGTCTCCGAGATCTACCGCGTCGGCGGCGCCCAGGCGGTGGCGGCGCTGGCGCATGGCACCGCGACGATCGCCCCCGTGGCCAAGATCGTCGGCCCCGGCAACGCCTATGTCGCCGCCGCCAAGCGGCTGGTGTTCGGCAAGGTCGGCATCGACATGATCGCCGGCCCGTCCGAGGTGCTGGTCATCGCCGATGACAGCGGCAATGCCGACTGGATCGCCGCCGACCTGCTCGCCCAGGCCGAGCACGACGCCAGCGCGCAATCGATCCTGATCACCGACAGCCGCCGCCTCGCCAATGACGTCGCCCGCGCCGTCGAAGGCCAGCTCAAGACGCTCCCCCGCGCGGCGATCGCCGGCGCATCCTGGGCCGATTTCGGTGCCATCATCGAGGTCGAGCATCTCGACCAGGCCGTGCCGCTGGCGGATGCCATTGCCGCCGAGCACCTCGAAATCATGACCGCCGACCCCGACGCCTTCGCCGCGAGGGTCCGCAATGCCGGCGCCATCTTCCTCGGCGCGCACACGCCGGAGGCGATCGGCGACTATGTCGGCGGCTCCAATCACGTGCTGCCCACCGCGCGCTCGGCGCGGTTCTCCTCCGGTCTCGGCGTGCTCGACTTCATGAAGCGCACGTCGCTGTTGAAATGCGGTCCGGACCAGTTGCGCGCGCTGGGTCCAGCGGCGATGACTCTGGGCAAGGCCGAGGGTCTCGACGCCCATTCACGCTCCGTGGGAATACGCCTCAACCTGCCATGACCCAGAACCCGCCAGGCGACGACCGGACCAATCGCATCGTGGCGGTGACGCTCGACGAGGAGTCGATCGGCCGCTCCGGCCCTGACATCGAGCACGAGCGGGCGATCGCGATCTACGACCTCGTCGAGGAGAATTTGTTCGCGCCCGAGGGCGCCGACGGCAACGGGCCCTTCACCCTGCATCTCGGCATCACTGCTAACCGTCTGATGTTCGACATCCGCAAGCAGGACGGCACGCCCGTCGTGACGCACCTGCTGTCGCTGTCGCCGTTCCGGCGGATCGTGAAGGACTATTTCATGATCTGCGACAGCTATTACAACGCGATCCGCACCGCGACGCCCGACAAGATCGAGGCGATCGACATGGGCCGCCGCGGCATCCATGACGAGGGCTCGCGCACCCTGCAGGAGCGGCTCAAGGGCAAGGTGCGGGTCGACTTCGAGACCTCGCGCCGGCTGTTCACCCTGATCACGGTGCTGCACTGGAAGGGCGAGGGCCAGTGACGCCGCGGGCTCACCATTGCGCGTCCATCCGTCCAGCCAAGGGCGCCTAGCCCGATGGCCGAGGGGCCGCCGCGCGCGCGCCAGCCGCAGGCGGTGCTGTTCGCCTGCGGCCAGAACAGCGTGCGCTCGCCGATGGCCGAGAGCCTGCTGCGCCAGATGTTTCCGCAGGCGCTCTACGTCCGCTCCGCCGGCGTCAAGAAGGGCGAGATCGATCCGTTCGCCGTCGCCGTGATGGCCGAGCTCGGCCAGGACATCTCGCAGCACAAGCCGACCACCTTCGCGGAGCTCGAGGACTGGGAGGGCCTGAACTTCGACCTCATCATCACTCTCTCTCCCGAAGCGCATCACAAGGCCCTCGAGCTGACCCGCACCATCGCGGCCGACGTCGAATATTGGCCGACGCCGGATCCGACCAACACCGACGGCAACCGCGAGCAGAAGCTCGCCGCCTATCGTGAGGTCTGCGACGGCCTGTTCACGCGCATCCGCAAGCGCTTCGCCAAGCCGGGTCCGGCCGCATTGTGAGCTCCGGTTCCCCGGCGAGGTGTCATCGAACCGAAATACCAGCGTTGTCATCAGCTCAAACTCGCCCCGTAGAGCAGGCCCGTCGCAGCCTTGTCCGACCCTAGCGGGTTGTGGAACGGCAGCCCTTCCGATAGGTTCCGCGCGCCCGCCCCAAGCCTTCCGAATCCCTCAGCGAAATCAGCATGCTCGGCCGTCCCAAAATCGTTCTTGCATCCGGTTCGCCGAGGCGTCTGGCGCTGCTCAACCAGGCCGGCATCGAGCCCGACGCGCTGCGCCCCGCCGACGTCGACGAGACGCCGAAGCGCGGCGAGCTGCCACGCGCCTGCGCCAACCGGCTTGCGCGGGCCAAGGCCGATGCGGCGCTGAAATCGGTCCAGCTCGACGACGAGCTGCGCGGCGCCTTCATCATTTCCGCCGATACGGTGGTCGCGGTCGGCCGCCGTATCCTGCCGAAGGCCAATCTGGTCGACGAGGCCTCGCAGTGCCTGCGCCTGCTGTCGGGCCGCAACCACCGCGTCTACACCGCGATCACCCTGGTGACGCCGAAGGAGGCGTTCCGCCAGCGCCTGGTCGAGACCCGCGTCCGCTTCAAGCGGCTCAGCGAGGACGACATCCAGGCCTATATCGGCTCCGGCGAATGGCGGGGGAAGGCCGGCGGCTACGCCGTGCAGGGCATCGCCGGCTCCTTTGTCGTCAAGATGGTCGGCTCCTACACCAACGTCGTCGGCCTGCCGCTGTACGAGACCACGACCCTGCTCGCCGGCGAGGGCTTCCCGATCCGCTTCGGCTGGCTCAACACCGTCGGCGTCTGAGCGCCCGCGTTGCCCGCGCATGACCCTTGCGGACATCCCCGGGCGATTTGTCCGAATCATGCGCCGCGGGGTGCATTCCCCCGCCTGGACGCCTAGATAGCCGCCATGTCCGACGACACCACCACACCGCAGGCCGCAGCGCCCAAGCCGATCCGCCGCTGCCCGGTCTGCAGCCGCCCCGCCGCGGAAGCGTCCCGCCCGTTCTGCTCGCCGCGCTGCCGCGACGTCGACCTGCATCGCTGGCTCAGCGGCTCCTATGTCATCCCGGCCGTCGAGGGCGACGAGGACGACGTCGAATAAGGCCGTATTTCCATCGGCTTGGACCGGCGCTGCCGACCAGCGCGGGCGCCGCCGCGCAACTGCAAAAGGAATGTGAAAACTTACGCTCTGGGCGGTAGACAGCACCGTCCGCGCCCACTATAAACCGCCGGCTCGCAGGGCTTTTCTGCCCCTCACGAGACCTGCCCAGGTAGCTCAGTTGGTAGAGCATGCGACTGAAAATCGCAGTGTCGGTGGTTCGATCCCGCCCCTGGGCACCATCAGCCTCTCCGGCCCCGTTCGTTCCCGTCCGCGCCGGTTCGCTGCCAAGCTAGATTCGCCACAAAATCAGACACTTCGACGTCTATAAAAGCCTGATACGGTTCGCGGCCGTTCGCAGGCATCCGGCTCTTTTGGGTACACTGTAGGTACACTGAATCGGCCAGGTACACTGAAGCGGCTCGCTATTGCGAGGGCGCCTCCCATGGACGAGCTGAGCGATACGAAGATCCGCAACGCGGCGCCTTTGGCCAAGGAATATGCGATGGCCGATGGCCAGGGCCTGAGCGTCGTGGTTCGGCCCAATGGGACCAAGCTCTGGCTTTTCCGCTACCGCTTCGGTGGGAAGCGCAAGAACATGTCTTTCGGCACTTTTCCAACGGTCGGGCTCAAGGCCGCGCGCGAAAAGCGTCATGAGGCGGAGAAGCTGCTCGACCAAGGCTTGGATCCCGTCGCTGTGCGCGAGGCGAACCGCCAGGAGGACGAGAAACTCAAACACACCTTTCGCGCCGTGGGCGAGGAATGGGTAAAGGCGAAGCTCGAGAAAGAGAACAAGGCAAAGGCAACGATCAAGCGGGAGTGCTGGAATCTTGCTCAGCTCTATCGCGAGCTAGGTGATCGCCCACTATCCGAGATCACCCCGCCGGAACTGCTTACAGCCTTGCGCCGCGTCGAGGCCCGTGGCCGCTTCTACACCGTGGGGCGCCTGCGATCGACCGCCTCGCGTGTGTTCCAGTTCGGTGTCGGCGCCTCGTACTGCAGCAGCGATCCCACTCGCGATCTGAAGCACGCCCTCACAAAGGCACCGAAAGGCAACCCTCGCCCAGCACTGACCGATCCGGAAGATGTCGGCGATCTGATGCGCCGCATTGAGGTCTATGAAGCCAAAAATGGCGGACTCGTCCGCTACGCCCTCAAGCTGATCGCCTTGACCATGGTCCGTCCTGGCGAGCTACGGCTGGCCGAGTGGACGGAGTTCGACGAGAAGAATTGCGTCTGGCTGATCCCCGCAGAGAAGATGAAGATGCGCGATGATCACGAGGTGCCGCTGTCTCGCCAAGCCTTGGCTATCCTGGCCGAGTTGCGACCTCTGACTGGCCGCGGTCGGTATTTGTTTTCCCATGACGACGATGTGCCGATGTCCGACAACACGATCAACAAGGCGCTACGGATCATGGGCTACGACACGGGCCCCTCTGGCGACCACTGCGCCCACGGCTTCCGCTCGAGTGCCTCGACTTTGCTAAATGAAGAGGGAATATTCGACGGCGATGTGGTGGAAGCCCAACTTGCCCACGAAACGGATGAAAAGAAGAGGCGGCGCCGCGACGAGGTAGTACGGCGCCAGCTTGCCAAGGGTGACAAGAACAAGATTCGCGGCATCTATAATCGGGCAGCCTATTGGAGCGAACGCGTGCGCCTGATGCAGCATTGGGCCGATCGCTTGGATCGCTTGCGCGAAAGAGCCGCCGAGCCTCTGCGCAAGTCCGCCTAGATCATCGCCCGAGATTCGACGCGTGGCAGCGAGGCGTGATACTCATCGATGCTATCGAGATCAATGAGTGTCTTGCCTCCCATCTTGTAGGCCCTGATACGCTCTTGCGCGATAAGTTCGTAGGCTTTTGTCTTGCCGAATTTGCCATAGCTGCACCCGTGCTTGAAGTCGACGAGACGGCGCTGCTTGATGTCGTTCTTGTCCAATGTGCTCATGGAAGTGCTTAGACCACCTGAGTTTGGGATCGTACACGGGAGGGCTTTCGATCGTAGATGCTCCGGCTTAGAGCTCGGTGCGTTCTTGAGGCAGTCAAGATGCTGCAATTCGCCGATGGAAGAACCCCGAGGCATCTATGCGTGTTTCGGATACAGTGGCGTAGAAATTCGTTGCTCTGGACGCGACCTCCGGCTCGAGAGCGCCAGTGCCTCACGTAGAGTATTGTGATCCTCAAGCTCTCCGAATGCGCGTTCCTATTTTATCAGAAGCGGGCATCCCAGCAGCTCCGGGTTCATGCAAAAAGCACAGCAACACGCTAGACAATATCCAAAGACTGGCACTCGCGCTCGGCATCACTGTAGCCGACCTTCACCGTGAAGAGCGCAGTTGACCGAAGCTTTCGCAGGGCAAGCCGTCGCCATTCTCAAACTCGAAGATTATTGGTCGGCCTTCCTGCGGGGTTTGCATCTCCCCACCGTGTACAACTAACGTATTGGGATCATCGTGCACGAGCACGGTGCTGGCGCTAACTGTTTAACAAGCGCCCAATTTTCGAGGTCCGCCATCAACTGGCGGAGGGGTGTGGTGACGGTAGCGGGTGAAAAATCGTGATCGTCACGCCTGATCAGGCCTGGTCGCCGGCGGGCGTCCAGACGTACGGCAGGATACCTTGTTCCTCTGTCCCAGGCGTCGAGTTCATCAATCGGAAAGAGGACTGCTTTCCCGATCTTGAAGAAGGCGGGCCAACGCGCAGCGCTGGCCAGTTGCGGAGCGTCCCGACGTTCACTGCGCCACGGTCTCGCTCCGAGATTTCCTATGCCGTCAGGTATTTCCGATCTCCCATGCCGTCACTCCAGATCACAATGGTACGACTAGACACTCAAGATCCTGACTAGACATAGAGCCCTGATTAGTCAGGGGTAGCACGGCGGCGAGCAAACGGCGGCGAACAGGCCGGCCAATTGAGTTGCGTCGCCCGCGGCTGACATCCGCCGCGACCGTGGGCACCTATGCACCCGGGGAATTGCCGCCGATTACCTATGTATCTGGCGGGCCAGAGGAGGCGCATATCCGTCGAAGCGTATGCGATATTCTCGAGGGTGGAGAGCGGGTATTCCAGGAGCGCGCGCCGCTTGCGCGTGAAACTCGACCGTTAATCCTCTTCCGAAAAGTCGATCTTGAAATGTTTTTCGAAGCGGGAACGGACTTCAGGCGAAATCTGCTCGTACAATTCCTTCGCCTGGTCGTTGGGGAAATAGCGCAGCCGCGCGATAGCGTATGCATCGTCCAGGGAAATACTCGCAATGATGCAGTATCCCGCCGCGTCGAACTCGCGCGGGTCGAAGAGCTGCGGTACGTCCTTGAGCGCATGTATGCTGCGTTGGGAGAGGCGAAGGCCGCTGCCATCCGCGACCGCATTCGTATATGCTTCGGCCGTCTTTCGCAGGCCTTCGATCTGTCCATTCATCTTGTCCAGCTTTTCCCCCAGCTGCACCAGCGCTAGTTCAACAGGCGATTGCATGATCGCGCTTCGGTTCCAGTCGGCAAGATGAAACGTCGCGGATTGCACCATCGGCGCATCATGAAAGGTGTAGCTGAATCTAAAAGTCACCACGGGTTCGTTTGTTTGCAGGATTTCGATCAGCGAACCGAGATGGAAGTGAAGCTCGGACCGTGGTGCCAGCGCGCGAATTCCACGCTCCCCAAGCGCGCCTAGGCTGTCGCGCTGCATCGAGAAATTTGCCTCAATCTCGCAATGAAGATCGCTGATTATGTCGGTTTCGTGCGCGTTTGTCAGTCGCAAATGAGCAAGAATGCTCTGCGTATGGAGTTCTGCACGCAGAGGCTGGAGCGGGCGTTTAGGCCTGTTGCGCACGTCCTCGATTTCATAGTGCTCCATGACGTCGCAATGCGAGCCGCGTCGCTTATAATACTTGTGGTCGTTGCTTTGATGCGGCGCCTGCGGACTGGGTGATACGTCGATGACGTAAATCGTGCCAGTCGGCGTCGGAGTTCTCGAATTTCTATGGTCTCGACAGCGGGAAATGTGCCGCCGTTGATAATTTGGTAGATCCAATCCCGCTTTGATGGGCCCGGTGTGCCATCGTCGACGCGCACCGGCATCAGGTTCCTCATTTCTATTCCGACGATGAACGTACCACCAGCCGAATTCGCAAGAGCCGAAACCGTCTTGCAGATCTTGTTGGCGTCGCGATTGATCAGGATATCGGACCCCTTGTATTCGAGGTTCACTCCCTCGGGGATTTGCTCGGTGACGATCGCGTGCACGTCATCAAGGGTTTCGTATGATTTGAACACCATGGATCGCGTACGCCTATTTCCAGGATTGAAGTCGGGAGTGGGGACGATAGTTCAGGAGCCGCACTTCGCATCAGAGACGCTGTTTTTCGCTTCAGCCGTTATCTCTTCCCCAGTGAGAGCACCGCTGCGGTTTGTTGACCAACTTCTTTTGCTCACCTGCGGCAGGGTTCTATATATGTTCCTGTGCGAGGTCGAGCCCAATACCCATCTGAGGGCGAATTAGTCCTATAAGTTGTGTATTACGGGGATGGCAGCGGTCCATCTTGTGGCCTTCAACCCCTGGAACCATATTTCGAATATTGCAATCGGGGTAGCGTTTTAGGGGCATTGTCCTTTTCCCATCATCATCGGAAATTCGCATGTGGGCTGACACCGATACTGACATTGACTTCCTGAACTATTCGGAGGTCGCTGAACTCATCGCCGAGATGATTGGCAAGCCCCATTTGCTACCGATGTCGCTGGGTGTCTTCGGGAGCTGGGGGGTCGGGAAGTCGAGCACGCTCCGTTTGGTGGCGAAGGACCTGGATAAGAACAAGGGGAAGTATCTCCTCATCAACTTCGACGCGTGGCTCTATCAGGATTTTGACGACGCACGTGCAGCGCTGATGTCAGTCATTGCCAGCGAGCTTCTGCAGGCCGCGCCGCAATCTCTCACAGCGAAGGCAATGTCGCTGTTCGGCAGGATTAATAAGCTTCGGGCGCTTGGGCTGCTGGCCGAGGGTGGCGCGCTGGCAATGGGTGTACCAACGTTCGGCTTAATCACCCGCGGCCTAGAGGGCGCGCGCGATATCTTAGAAGGAAAAGGCGACCCTGACGACCTTGAGGCGATCAGGAAAGCGGGCGCCGATGCCAAGGAGCAGACATCCGGGCTTTTGAAAAATGTCTCGGAAAAAGGGCCGCCGGAAGAGATCGCTGCCTTTCGGAAGGAGTTCGGCGAAGTTCTCGAAGGCCTCGGCAAAACTCTTGTCGTTTTCATTGACAACCTTGATCGCTGCCTTCCCGAAAACGCCATTCACACGCTGGAGGCCGTGCGGCTCTTTCTGTTCATGCCCAAAACTGCCTTCGTCATTGGCGCCGATGAAGACATGATCCGTCACGCCGTAGCCCGCCATTTCAAGGAGCCGGGAGAAAAACAGGTCACCGACTATCTCGACAAGCTGATACAGATTCCCGTGCGCGTGCCGCGGCTCGGCGTTGAGGAAGTTCGTGCCTACCTCTTTCTGCTCCTGTTTCAAAGCGCGAATTCTGATCCTGCAGCGCAAGAAAAACTGCGGTCATTCTTGATCGAGCGTCTCAGGCGATCATGGACGCATGATCAGCCCTTCGCGATCGACGACGCGCTGGAGAGTGTCAGCAAGAAGGATGATGCGGACCTGCGCCGCGCGCTTGATATGGCCGATCGCATGTCGCCGTTGCTCGCGCACGCAGCGCACGTGCAGGGCAATCCACGCATCGTGAAGCGATTGCTCAACGTCGTCCGTATGCGGGCGTCAATCGCCGCAAAGCGAAAAATGCCCTTGGATGAAGCCATCATCGCAAAGCTCGCGCTTTTCGAGCGCTGCGTGGATACCTCCGCGACCGAAGCGTTGCACGACGCGATCAATGCGGCAGCGGATGGGAAGTTGAAGTTCCTGCAAGGGATTGAAAGCGGAGAGCCAATTGATGAGCACAAGTCTGAGCTTCCCGACAAATGGCAATCGTTCCTACCCTTCATTGCCGATTGGGCGCGGCTAGAACCCAAGCTCGCGGACCTCGATCTGAAGCCGGCGGCCTATCTGGCGCGAGAGACCATCCCCGTTCGCGTTGCATCCGGTGCTGTGTCGCCGGCGGTTACAAAGGCGGCGGAAGAACTCGTTCGGACACCCAGCATGTCATCGCGCGCGGCAGCCGATGCTGTGACGGCCTTGAAGGGTGGGCACGAGACCGCGGCCATGGAAGCCATCGTTACACACATGCGCAAGGACCCCGATTGGACCCGTGTCCGTGCCGATGCCCGAGGCGCGATCCTGCTAGCGCGCGCGTCCGCAGAAGCGGCCAAGGTGGCCACGCGCTTCTTCCGCGATCTTCCGTCAGTCCCGCCATGGCTGCGCTCTATGCTGAAGGATGAAGCCTGGTACGAGGCGTAACGGGATGGGAACGTCAGGATCAAGTAAAGGCCCCAAGAATTCCTCGCCCCTGGTACCGCCCGGCGTAGACGACGAGCCAGGCAAGCCACTCCCCGAACCAGAAGGGCAGCGTTTTCGCGGCTTCCGGACCGAATTCGGAAGAGCGGTCGCTGGCGGCGGAACTGCGACGCTGTTGTCAGCGCTTGGTAAATACACGCGCGATGCAACGCACGGAAGTGCGGTTGGCCCCCGGCGTTTCGGTTCCGCTTACAGCACGGGCGCGTTGCTCGCCGAGACTCTGGCGAATATTGGCGCAGGCGGCACGGGCCAAGGGCCGAGCGGCGTAGATTTTTCAGCGTTGAGAGGGCAGCCGGTCAACGTCGCTGCGCAGGAAATCGCCCGCGCGCTCGCGCCAGAAGACATCGATGCCGATCACATCACGATAGCAATACAAGAAGCAATCACAGAAGTGCTCCCGGACGCTGGCGTATTCGATCCTTCGCTGCTCACGCCGGATTCCCTCGTCCAAATCATGGTAGAGTTTTTTAGCCGCATTCTTTTCATCGAAATTACAAACGTGGCAGGCGATGCGTGGAATCACGCTCCCGATGCGACGCATGCAACGCAGACCGAAGCGGACCTGCTAGAACTGATCCGCGTCGTGGTAGACAAGCACTTCGGACCGCGTGTTGCGCAGGGGCTTAACGGAGCCACGCGCGACGAATTTCGAAGGCTGGAGCGAGCTGCCATGGACGAGGTGTGGCGCGAGTGGGAATGCCAAGCATGACCCGGTTTGTATTCCACATTGATCGCGAGAGCGTTCCAGATGAACCGGATGGCGATGTTCATGTTTGGCTGTACGGGTCGAGCCCGCCACACAAGCACGTCGGTACCGTTGGTGCGCAAGCTTACGATGCCGCGACACGCCTCTCGCTCCAGCCGAGCCGTGCCGCCATGGACCTTCTATCCATCGCGATGGCGGTGACAGCGGCGGACACGTTTATCCTGCGTGCAGACGAGCCGGACGGGTGGCGCCGGACGTTCGAGATGCATCTGCCGCTGAGCGAGCCAGAGCGTTGGATGCCGTTCAAAGCGCATCTGGAACAGACGCTTCGATTTTTGAGTTCCGACCTTTGGCACTTCGAATTTACGCACGGCGGCATGGACCCACCTCCGGTAAGCGATATCAAGAGCCGTAATCGTGTGGTCAATCTTGCGAAGGTCGACTGCGTCGCGCTCTTCTCCGGTGGGCTGGATAGTGCGATCGGTGCGCTCGATCTCATCGCGAAGGGCATACGCCCGCTTCTCGTAAGCCACGCATCAAAAGGAGATTCCGACAAACAGGACGTTGTCGCTGGCCTTCTTCCAAGCGCCTGCGAACGAATGTCCGTCAATAGCTATCCGACCTGGGCTGGTGCCGACGACGATAGCCAGCGTACACGAAGTTTCCAGTTTCTGGCTCTCGCTGCATTGGCTGCAGAAGCCGTCGCTCGCTACCGGAGAGTTTCGAAGACAGACCTTTTCGTTTGCGAAAACGGACTGATCGCCTTGAACCCGCCATTGACCCCCAGGCGGATGGGATCGCATAGCACGCGCACCGCGCACCCTCACTTTTTGGGAAGCGTCCAAAGCTTGCTCGACGGGGCAGGAATTCCTGTCGCAGTTTCCAACCCTTATCGGCACGTCACCAAGGGCGAGATGGCTCTTCCGCATGCGGCAAGCAGTACGTTTGCTCATTTCGCGGCGCAAACCGTGTCTTGCGGCAAGTGGAAGCGCCGAAACCAGCAATGCGGGCGGTGCGTTCCGTGTCTCATTCGGCGAGCCTCCTTGCATGCGGCTGGCGTTCCGGATGGCACCGATTATCAATACCCTGATCTGCAAGCGGTGATGACCGATGAGGATGGCCGCGACGACCTGATCGCGGTACAAGCAGCCCTCATCCGTGGCGACGATGCGGAGCGCCATGTCATGAGTGCCGGGCCATTGCCGGTCGACACGTCTGATCGTCAAGCCTACATCGACGTTGCAGGCCGGGGAATGGATGAGCTTCGCCGATATCTTGCGTCTGAAGGGTTCGCCGTTTGATTGACTTCCACTGCCACCTCGATCTCTTTGACGACCCGCAGAAGCTGGCGGCGGACTGCGAAAAAGCCGGCATCTACGTCTTGTCGGTGACGACCACCCCCAAAGCGTGGCCGAAAACCGCTGCCCTTGGAAGAGGCACGCGGTACATCCGAACGGCTTTAGGACTTCACCCCGAACTTGCGCACGAGCGGTTTAACGAAGTCTCACTCTTTGAGCGTCTGCTCGATGAGACGCGGTACGTCGGCGAAATCGGACTTGATGGATCGCCCGCCTATCGACCGCATGCAGAAGTGCAGCTCAGGGTGTTCGAGCGAATCCTGGCGTCCGCCCAAGATCGTGGCGGCCGAATTTACACTATCCATAGCAGAGGCGCGGCCGATGCCGTGCTGGCGAGCCTTCAGAAACATCGATGCGGGTCTACTGCTGTCTTGCATTGGTTCTCGGGCTCCAAGAGCGAACTGAAGGCAGCCATTGCCCTTGATTGTTGGTTCTCTGTCGGCCCGGTCATGCTGCGGAGCGACAAAGGCAAAGCGCTCGCAGCGCAAATGCCAAGGGACCGGGTACTGACAGAGACGGACGGGCCTTTTGCGCGTAGCGGAAAGCGACCGTTGACACCGGTCGACTCCCAAGTCGCGGTACTAGAGCTGGCTTCCTTGTGGTCGGTGACGGAGGAGGAGGCTGGCTTGCTAATCAAGCAAAATCTCAGGGAGCTGCTCGTGCGCGTTCCAGGCACACCTTGAACCGATAGGGGGCGGTGAATTCAGATGCTCACGACCGAATAACTGCTCAACGGATTGTCGCCGCGCACGCCAGGACCCCGCTAGCGATCCAAGACTTCCTCTGGCGTCAGGTATTTTCGTTCAGCCATTGCCGCACTTCCGATCACGCGGCCATGAATGCAGCAATCGAAGGGCCTGATCGCTCTCGGCAAGCCCGACGTATCTCGGATAGTTAAAGGGAAAGCGAACGGCAGTGCAAAGGCGTATCGTCCACGTCAATCCAGCGTAGCGATGTCCGGTGTGCTCACGAGACTACATGTCGTTCGACGAACGATATCGTCAGCTTTGGGCAAGAAGGCGAAATTTATTTTCCGGATATGTGCGACCGGAGCGCATGCACCCGGCGTCGGAGATCGGGCTATTGGAACGCTTCGCCGAATTCGGTCGGCAGCATCGCGCAGGGGATCTATGAAGGGGCTCGACGACGAGCTCGCCATTCTCAGATCGGAACTTAATCTCCGCGATGTCGAGCCAAAGCTACAGACGCTGACTGCTTTTTCGTGGTTTTCCAGCCGTACTTTGCGACGGAGTGGGCGGTCGCCCCGGTGTTGATGATCGCAAATGCGACCGGCGCATTCTCGCTTTTTGACCCAATCTACTCGCATGGTGCTCGCGCGTGCTCCCCTTCTTCCTGCATGAAAACGCATCTTGGCATGGGGCAGCGGAATGAGCTGCTGTTGAATTTGGCCAAGACCCATGTCTCGTAAGCGGGGTAGGGCATCGAGACGGCAATCCATCTATTCATTCTGCCACCAATTGTGTCGCTCGCCGGAGGCACTCGCGTCCGGGACTGCCGCTTCGCGGCACCGCTATCACTGTCCTGAACGCGGGTGCCTTGTTAACCGGTCTCGCGACTGCACTCGGTCCCGGGTCCCGCCGCTGGTGCAGCGGCCGCTATGCTGACCCTCCTGCGGGTGCCTTCTCTGCCTTCGCTCCGCTACGGCCAGTTTAGGCATGCGGGCTACCCAATTGTCGATGAGCAAAGGTCGCGGGTGCACCAGTGGGAGAGGATTCACGTGGTTTGTTGGCGGACACAGAGCGAGGCGCCCTTAGAATCAGAGTGCAGGCCGGTTTGGCCGTGACGGGTTGGAAGCGGCGAGAGAGTTCCGCCGCGCCCGTCGCGGAGATCCCCGATGCATGGACGGAGAGTTGGAGCTCGTGCCGGTGAGCGCCGGGCGAGCCTCTATGAGGAGATCACGAGCAAGATCATCGGCGAGTTGGAGGCCGGCCGCGTGCCTTGGGTACAGCCATGGGGCACGCGAGCGGCGAAAGCGCAGCTCGCATTGCCGCGGAATGCCACATCCGGACGGCCGTACTCTGGTATCAATGTTCTGATCCTCTGGGGAGCCGTCATCGAGCGCGGGTTTGCAGGACAGAACTGGCTGACGTTCCGGCAGGCGCTGTCCCTCGGCGGCCATGTTCGGAAGGGCGAGCGCGGGACCACGGTCGTCTATGCTGACCGTTTCGTCCCTTCAGATGAGCGGCAGCGCGCTCGCGAGACTGGCGACGAGGTACAGGCCATTCCGTTCCTGAAGCGGTTTACGGTCTTCAACACTGACCAGTGCGACGACCCGCCGAAGGAGGTTGCAATAGCAGCGCCGCCTCCGCCGCCTACCGCTATTGAGCCTGCGGTGGAGAAGCTGATCGCGAACAGTGGTGTCGATTTCCGGATTGGCGGTCACCGGGCGTTCTATGCTCCCGCGGAAGATTTCGCGCAGGTGCCGCCGCCCGCCGCGTTCTTCGAGCCGATCAACTGGCACCGCACGGCCCTGCATGAGCTCGCCCATGCGAGTGGGCATTCGTCGCGGCTGAATCGCGATCTCTCGGGCCGGTTCGGTAGCAGCAAATACGCCTTCGAGGAGCTGATCGCGGAGATCGCGTCCGCATTTAGTTGCGCCGCGCTCGGTATCGTACCGACCGTGCGCCATGCCGATTATATCGGCGCTTGGCTCGATGTCCTGCGCGAGGACAATCGTGCCATCGTCCGAGCGGCGAGCCAGGCAAGCCGTGTGGCCGACTATCTCCTCGGCTTTGCACCGGGGGCGGCCGGGCAGGTCGAGACAGGCGGATCGGACTGCGCGGCTGCCTGAGCGCGGCGCTCCGGGGCCGAGTGGAGGAGAGCAAGAGGGCGAGAGGTGCTCTGCGACGGGTTGAGGGCCTAAGAGAGAGTCTTGGGTCGCCCGTCGTGGAGAACGACCGATGACCAAGGCTACCCAGAAGATCACGCTGTCGCCGTCGCGCGACATTCCCTTCAACAAGCTCGTCCTGAGCCAGTCCAATGTCCGCCGGATCAAGGGTGGCGTTTCGATCGAACAGTTGGCGGAGAGCATTGCCGAGCGGACGCTGCTGCAGAGCTTGAACGTGCGCGCCGCGCTCGACGGCGACGGCAAGGAGACCGGCATGTTCGAGGTGCCTGCGGGCGGCAGGCGCTACCGGGCGCTCGAGCTCCTGGTGAAGCAGAAGCGTATGGCGAAGACGCAAGCGGTGCCGTGCGTGGTGCGCGATTCCGGTTCGGCGCTGGATGACTCGTTTGCCGAAAACGACCAGCGCATCGGTCTGCATCCCCTCGACCAATTCCGCGCGTTCCAGGCGTTGCGCGACAGCGGTATGAGCGAGGAGGAGATCGCGGCGCGGCATTTCGTGCCGGTCGCGGTCGTCAAGCAACGCTTGCGGTTGGCGGCTGTCTCGCCCCTGCTGCTCGATGTCTACGCCGCCGACGGCATGACGCTCGAGCTGCTGATGGCCTTCACGGTCACGAGCGATCATGCGCGCCAGCGGGAGGTGTGGGACAAGGCCAGCCGCTCCGGCTGTGATGCGCCGTACCAGATCCGCCGCCAGCTCACGGAGCAGACTGTTCGGGCCCTTGATCGCAGGGTCCAGTTCGTGGGGCTTGCCTCCTATGAGGCTGCAGGCGGGCTGGTGCTGCGGGATCTGTTCGAGGCCGATGACGGCGGCTGGCTGCAGGATGTCGCGCTGCTCGATCGCCTCGTCGCGGAGAAGCTGCAGACCGAAGCCGAGCGGATCGGTGCCGAGGGTTGGAAGTGGATCGCGGCCGCCGTCGACTTCCCGTTCGGGCATACCGATGGCTTGCGCGAGCTTCACGGAGAGCCGGCCGAGCTCACCGCCGGCGAGCAGTCCACAATCGACGCGCTGAAGGCCGAACAGGCCAAGCTCGAAGCGGACTATGGTCAGGCCGACGAACTGCCCGACGACGTCGACCGGCGCCTCGGTGAGATCGAGGAGGCGCTGCAATCGTTCGAGGAACGGCCCCTGACCTTCCATGAGGCAGAGATGGCGCGAGCCGGCGCGTTTGTCAGCATAGATTCGGAAGGCCGTCTTCGGGTCGCCCGCGGCTTCGTTCGCCCGGAGGATGAGGTCGCCGCGACGAGTGACCATCTGGGTGCCGAAGCTGGGACGGACGCCGATGGCCGGACCGGCATTCCGGATGAGGAGGGCAGGGCAACGGCGCCGGCGATCGTGATCGGCGGCGGCCAGAGCGATGTGCCCGATGAGGAAGGGGAGGATGTCGAACGGCCCTTGCCGGAGCGGCTGATCAGCGAGCTTTCTGCCTATCGCACGCTCGCTCTGCGCGATGCTCTGGGTCAGCAGCCGCAGGTCGCCTTCCAGGCGGTGCTGCACTGCTTTGTGCTGGCGACGTTCTATCCGTTCGGTTCCGCGCTCAACTGCCTGGAGATCTCGCTGCGCAGCCCGAGTTTTCCGGAGCAGCCGCCGGGTCTACAGGACAGCATTCCGGCAAAGGCGATTGCCGCTCGTCACGCGGCCTGGAAGGCGAAGCTGCCTGCCAGCGACAAGGACCTCTGGACGGCACTGACGGCGATGGACGGGACGACGCAGGCCGAGCTCTTCGCGCATTGCGCAGCGCAGGCGGTGAATGCGATCTCCGAGCCGGCCAACCGGGTGCATCAAGGGCGCATGTCCGCGCACGGCATCCGTGGTCGCCTCGACCAGGCGGACCGGCTGTCGCGCGCTGTCGGGCTCGACATGATCAGGGCCGGCTGGAAGCCCACCGTGGACAACTATCTTGGCCGCGTCACCAAGCAGCGCATCCGGCAGACTGTGCGCGAGGCCAAGGGCGAGGCCTCGGCCCAACTCATCGAGCATCTCAAGAAGCCAGATATGGCGCGCGAAGCCGAACGGCTGCTCGATGGCAGCGGCTGGCTGCCGGAGCCGCTGCGAGGAGCAGAGACCGATGTCGCACCGGCAGCAGAAGGCGAGGGTGGTGACAGCCTCCCGGCTTTCCTCAGCGAGGACGAGGAGACGACGGAAGGCGCTGATGAAGTGGAGGAGATCATCGCTGCGGAGTGACCCCGGTCCGGAACGACCCGAGTGTGAAGATTTCGATGATGGAAGCCCGGCCAGGTCGGCCGGGCTTTGTCATGCAGGTCATCAGCGAGCTGAGGCGCAGCGAGAGTGAGAGAGGTGGGGCGGCGCGGGTGAGGTCGCCCGACAAGAGAGAGCGTTCGGCGGCCGTTCCGCATCCTCGCTCTCCCTTGAGGTTCTTTGCCATGGTCACCGAGACGAGCTGCCCTACGGCTCCCTTCGCACTCCTTGCACGCGTCAAAGCCATCCATCGTGCGGCCGAGTTGCTGCTCCAAAACCTTGCCCGCGGCGAGCGCATCGATGCGAGATGCCTGCGCCACGCCATGCAGACCTCCTTTGGCGCCAGTGACGCCGAGGGCGGCTGGGACTGGAAGACGGCCTACGAGGCCTGCGAGATCGCCGCCGTTCTGTTTTTGGCGAAGTACGGTCCCGCGATGATCAAGGCCAGCAATGGCGTGCCCTCCGCCATGCTGCCGATGATTGGCAAGGTCGCAGCGCTTCTGTCGAGCCATTCCAGGCGCTCGATGGAGAGCCAGACCCTTCAGCAGTTCTCGACGCCTCTGCCGTTGGCGCTCGCCGCGGCTGCGGCAGCGCAAGTGACCTCGGCCGATCGCGTGCTCGAGCCGTCCGCAGGGACGGGGAGCCTCGCCATCTTCGCCGAGCTCGCCGGCGGCTCGCTTCTGCTCAACGAGCTCGCTGCAAGCCGCGCCGCGTTGCTCGATCTGGTGTTCGCAGGTTTCACCGTGACGCGCTTCGACGCTGCGCAGATCGATGACCATCTCGATGGGGCCTGCGTCCCGAGCGTGGTCCTGATGAACCCGCCGTTCTCGGCAACGGTGAATGTGGATCGCCCTCAGGCTGATACGACGTTGCGTCACGTTTCTTCGGCGCTTGCTCGGCTTGGAGAGGGCGGGCGCCTGGTTGCCATCACGGCCGCCGGATTTGCGCCAGACAATCCGACCTGGACGGACGCCTTCGTGAGCCTGCAGCAGCGAGGTCGCGTCGTGTTCTCTGCCGCGATCGACGGCTCGGTGTACGCACGACAAGGCACTACGACCGCGACGCGCTTGATCGTGATCGACAAGCAGCCTGCGCCGGATCCTCGCGTGCTTCCGCAGTCGGCGGGAATGGCACCGGATGTCACAACCTTGCTCGACTGGATCACGGCGCTCGTGCCGCCACGGCTGGCGATAGCGGGTCGCTTTGTCGCGGAGGCGGGGGAGCCTGTTGGTCTCCGTGCGAGAGCAGGACGCGTCCCGCCTGCTGCCTGCGAACGTTCACCGGCGCCGACCCACGAGCCTGCCGGCTGCGAGCTCGCCTATGAACTCGTGGATGATCTACCCGCGGACGGACCGCGCCTGACGGAGGCGCTCTATGAGCCGTATCAGCTGCAGTCGATCAGGATCCCAGGCACAAAGCCTCATCCTACGAAGCTGGTGCAATCGGCGGCGATGGCCTCGGTTATGCCGCCCAAACCCACCTATCGGCCGCATGTGCTGCCTCAGCTCGTCAGCAACGGCGTTCTCTCGGAGGCGCAGCTTGAGAGCCTCATCTATGCCGGAGAGGCGCATGGTGGATTCCTGGCAGGCTCCTGGATCATTGATGAGACCTTCGATCAGGTCCGCGCAGCCGGCGACAAAATCGAGGGAGCGATGCGCTTCCGGCGCGGCTGGTTTCTCGGCGATGGGACCGGCGCGGGCAAGGGCCGCCAGGTCGCCGGCATCCTGCTCGACAATTGGCTGAAGGGCCGCCGCCGCGCAATCTGGGTCAGCAAGTCCGACAAGCTGATCGAGGACGCCCAGCGCGACTGGGCGGCGCTTGGCATGGAGCGGCTTCTGGTCACGCCGCTGTCCCGCTTTCGGCAGGGCACGCCCATCCGGCTGGGTGAAGCCATCCTTTTTACGACCTACGCCACGCTACGGACCGATGAGAAGGGCGAGAAGCTTTCGCGCATCCGCCAGATCGTCGACTGGGTAGGGTGGGATTTTGATGGCGTGATCATCTTCGACGAGAGCCATGCGATGCAGAATGCCGCTGGAAGCAGGGGCGAGCGCGGGGAGCAGGCGGCTTCGCAGCAGGGCCGCGCGGGATTGCGGCTGCAGCACGCGCTGCCGAATGCCCGGATCGTCTACGTCTCGGCGACGGGGGCGACGACCGTCCACAATCTCGCTTACGCCCAGCGGCTCGGATTGTGGGGTGGCGCAGACTTCCCGTTCCCGACGCGGGCCGATTTCGTGGCGGCGATCGAGGAGGGCGGGGTGGCCGCCATGGAGGTGATGGCGCGTGATCTCAAGGCGCTCGGCCTTTATACCGCGCGATCGCTGTCCTTCGAGGGAGTCGAATACGAGCTCCTTGAGCACCGGCTCACGGACGAGCAGGTCCGCATCTACGATGCCTATGCCGAGGCTTTCGCGGTCATTCATAACAATCTCGAGGCTGCGATGCGCGCGGCCAATATCACCGGCGCAACCGGGACGCTGAATGCTCAGGCCAAGTCGGCGGCGCGCTCGGCCTTCGAATCCGCCAAGCAGCGCTTCTTCGGGCATCTCCTGACCTCGATGAAGACGCCGACGCTGATCAGTGCAATCAAGCGCGATCTCGAAGCCGGCCATGCCGCCGTGATCCAGATCGTCTCGACGGGGGAGGCCCTGATGGAGCGCCGGCTCGCCGAGATCCCGACCGAGGAATGGGGCGACGTCCAGGTCGACATCACGCCCCGCGAATACGTCCTCGACTATCTCGCCCACTCCTTTCCGGTTCAGCTCTACGAGCCGTTCACCGACGGCGAGGGTAATCTGTGTTCGCGCCCGGTGTTCCGCGATGGTCAGCCGGTTGAGAGCCGCGAGGCGGTGGCACGTCGCGACGAGATGATCGAGCATCTGGCGTCGCTGGCACCCGTATCTGGCGCGCTCGACCAGATCGTGCAGCGCTTCGGCACGGATTTGGTCGCCGAAATCACGGGGCGCTGCAGACGGATCGTTCGGATCCGTGACCGGCTCGCTGTAGAGACCCGGCCGGCCTCAGCCAACCTCGCCGAGGCTGTCGCGTTCATGGACGACCAGAAGCGGATCCTGATCTTCTCCGATGCTGGCGGCACCGGGCGCAGCTACCATGCGGAGCTCTCGGCCAAGAACCGGCGGCTGCGGGTGCACTATCTGCTGGAGCCCGGCTGGAAGGCGGATGCCGCGATCCAGGGGCTTGGGCGGACCAACCGCACCAACCAGGCCCAGCCGCCTCTGTTTCGGCCGATCGCGACCGACGTCAAGGCGGAGAAGCGGTTCCTGTCGACGATCGCGCGACGGCTCGACACGCTGGGGGCGATCACCCGTGGTCAGCGTCAGACCGGCGGGCAGGGGCTGTTTCGCCCGGAGGACAATCTGGAGAGCCCGCACGCGCGAGATGCCCTGAGGCAGCTCTATGGGCTTCTGGCCCGCGGCCAAGTTGGGAGTTGCTCTTTGCAGCGCTTCGAGCAGGCGACGGGCCTGAAGCTCACGGACGAGAATGGCCTGCGCGACGAACTGCCGCCGATCACGACCTTCTTGAACCGGCTGCTGGCGCTGACGATCGAGCTGCAGAACATCCTGTTCACGGTGTTCGAGCAGCTGCTTGCGGCGCGGATCGAGGGGGCGATCGCGTCCGGCACTCTCGACGTTGGTTTGGAGACGCTGCGCGCGGAAAGCTTCGTCATCAAGGAACGGCGCACGATCTACACCCATTCTGCCACCGGCGCAGAGACCCATCTCGTCACCATCACCCAGCGCGACCGCAACCGGCCGATGCCGCTGAACGAGGCCTTGGAGCGGCTGTTGCAACGTCGTGCCGCTCCGGTGCGTCATGATCGGTCCGGACGGACCGCGATCCAGGTGCCGGCCCCGAGCTGGTTGCTCGAAGATGGCGAGATCGAGCAGCGCGTCCATCTGATCGGACCGATGGGGCGCCAGACCCTGTCCGTCGCCAAGCTCGCCGAGCAGGGGTGGGGCGAGACCGTCCGTGAGCAGTTCACGGAGGGCTGGAGCGCGCAGCTCGCGTCCATTCCTGAGTTCACGACCAGCACGATCTATCTCGTCACCGGGCTGCTGCTGCCGATCTGGAAGCGGCTGCCCCAGGATTCCACCCGGGTCTATCGTCTCCAGACGGACGCTGGCGAGCGCATCATCGGCCGCAAGGTCCCGCTGAGCTGGGTGACGACGACGTCAGTAGAGGTGCCGTCGCTCGCGCCGGATGACGCGTTCTCGGCGTTGCTGCGCGACGGATGCGTGCTCGATCTCGCAGAAGGCCTGCAGCTCCGGCGCGTCCGCGTCATGGGCGTCACTCGGATCGAGCTCGCGGGATTCTCCGATGGGCTTAGGGACTGCCTTCGAGCCTTTGGGCTGTTTGGTGAGATCATCGCCTGGAAGCTCAGGATGTTCGTGCCTACGGGCGAGAGCGGCGCTGCAGTCCTCGCCAAGGTGCTGGAGCGGTTTCCAATCGCGGGTGTTCGAGAGCGGGGGCAGCCGTGATGAGCGATGCATCCGAGCTGGCAGGCCGCCTTGCGCATGAAGCCGAGGCGGTGTGCCGTCACTATCTCTCCAACGGCAAGCGGGAGGGACGCTACTGGCTTGTCGGGGACATCAACAACACGCCCGGGCGCTCGCTGTTCGTACGTCTGCATGCGTCATCCAAGGGGGCGGCTGGCAAATGGACCGACGCCGCCACCGGCGAGCATGGCGATCTGCTCGACGTGATCGGCCAGACGTGCGGACTGCGCAGCTTTCGCGAGATCGCCGAGGAGGCGCGGCGGTTCCTGAAGCTGCCACAGTGGCAACGTGAGCCGCCGGTTAGGAGCGCGTACGTCCGGCGCTCCAGAGACCCGGTCAAGGCGGCTCGTCGATTGTTCGCGATGGCCCAGCCGCTCGCTGGGACGCTGGCTGAGGCGTATTTGCGCAATCGCGATATCGACCCGCCCACGGGCGCCGACCCTCTGCGCTTCCACCCGCAATGCTTCTATCGCCCGGATGATGCGATCACAGTCGAGACCTGGCCAGCCCTGATTGCAGCCGTGACCAATCTTGAGGGGCGCATTACCGGCGTTCATCGCACCTGGCTCGATCCTGATGGATTCGACGGCCGACGGCTCGGCAAGGCACCGATTGAGACACCGCGGCGGGCAATGGGTGACCTGTTGGGACACGCCGTCCGCTTTGGCATGGCCGACGACGTCATGGCGGCCGGTGAGGGCATCGAGACCATGCTGTCGTTGCAGACTGTCCTGCCGTCCCTGCCGGTTGCCGCAGCGCTCTCGGCCAACCACCTCGCAACGCTGCTCTGGCCAGCCACGCTGCGCCGGCTCTATGTCGCCGTCGACGCAGATCGGGCTGGCATCACTGCCGCTGAAGCACTGACCGCACGGGCGCTCGACGCCGGCATCGAGGCAATCGCGTTGTGTCCTCGTCTCGAGGACTTCAACGAGGATCTGCGGCTTCTTGGGAAAGCCCAACTCCACGGACTGGTGCGGCGTCAACTCTTGCCGGAGGACGTCGCGCGCTTCGTGGACGGAGACAAGGCTTGAGGCATCGGCTGGATGCAGCTTGTAGGCGCTGCACTCGTCGCTTGTCGCCCGGACATGGGCCTTCTCACCTGTGGCCTCCGAAAGCGCGCCGGGGCCTTCTTCAGAGGCGATCGGACGGCAGACGGTCCGGTCCGGCAATGGCGGTTCGCGGCTATTTTCCGCCGGCCCGCGCGCGGGCCTTTGCATCGCGAGGCAAAATAGCTGCGCCCCGCCATCCTCCGCTGTCGCTCCGGCCCGCTGCTCCCCAAGGGATCACCGGGTTCTGGTCCGGTCCGTCCGCCGTCTTGGAGATCGCTATGGAAGGCCGCGATCGGCGCGGTCAGCGATCACAGACGAGATGACCATGTCCGACCAGCACGACGAGACACACGACCCGCGCCTCTCCCAATCGACGACCGACTACGCCTTGGCCGAACTCCAACTGCACGGCTACCGGCCGTTCGACGACGAGCCAGATCCGCGGCCGCTGCCGGAGGGCAGGGCGATCGCCGGCGCAGTAGCCGACATCTTCGATGCGCTCGTGGCGACACTTTCCGACACCCGCCTCGAGCCCGAGCTGAAAGATCTCCTCTGGTCGACGGTCAACCTGTTCCACCGCGCGACCTTACGCACTGAGCGCGAGCTCGACGACAACGAGCAGGCGCAGCGGACGAGCCAGCGTGAGCAGAACGGCTCAGAGGTCCGCTCCGTGGAGCTCGAGCGCCTGACCTCGGAAGGAGTGTCGCTGGTCGAGCGCCGCAACGCCCTGGAGCTGTTCCGCGACCTTGCCGCCGAGGCCTTCGAGCTGCATACGCGATCACCGTGGCGGCCGCGATCGGGCTCCCAGGTCAACCATCGCACGCTGACGGCGGCCATGATCGACTCTCGCGACTTCCTCGCAGCCAAGCGCCGCGCCGAGACCGAGGTTATGCTGCCGCCGGGGCCGAAGATCGCTCTTACCGGCGGGCCGGACTTCAACGACGTCGCACTCATTTGGGATCGTCTCGACAAGGTTCACGCCAAACACCAGGACATGGTCCTCCTGCACGGTGGCTCGCCGAAAGGCGCCGAACTGATCGCCGCCAAATGGGCGGCAAACCGCAAGGTGCCGCAGATCGCCTTCAAGCCCGATTGGACCAGGCACAACAAGGCTGCACCGTTCAAGCGCAACGACGCCATGCTGGAGACGCTCCCGATCGGCGTCATGGTCTTCCCGGGTTCGGGCATCCAGGGCAACCTCGCCGACAAGGCCCGTCGTCTCGGCATTCCCGTCTGGACCTTCGGCAAGGGCGGCGCGTGAGCGCCGTCAACTCGTCAACCTCATGCGTGGACCACCTCGATCGTTCGCGTGACTCTCCTCAACTTCGTCCAAATCACGATGCATCGTGTTTGGATTGCGCCGCGGTGGTGGTGGAAGGCGCATCCCGTCACAGCTTTGCACGGAGGCCACCACCATGCTCGCGATTGCTCTCATCCTTGGACTGGTCAGCGTCGGGCTTTTGTGCCGTGCGGTGTTCAAGCTTGCGGTCCATGCTCTGCCGTTCTTCGTCGCGGTCACCGTCGGCATGACGGTCCTGAATGCAGGTTGCGGGGGCGGCCTGGCTATTTTGGCCGGCATTGCTGCGGCAGCTTTTACCTTGATGATCGGCCGCGCCCTGTTCCCCTCTTCGACATCCTTGCTGCTACGCGGGCTTGTGGCAGCCGCGTTTCTCGTCCCGGCAGCGATGGCTGGTCGGCAAGTCGCGTTTGCAATTGCTGCCTTGATTGCCGAGCCTTCACCGTTCTGGCGCGAAATCATTGGATGGTCGGGTGCGCTCCTGGTCGCCGGATACGCTCTGCAGCAGTTGCTCAACAACGACCTGTCCCGTCCGTTGCAGTCCGAGCAGGACAGCGATCGGTCTCTCCACTCCTCACGGCTGTGAACCTGGGTTGCGCAGCCCAGCCCCGTGGCTTGAGCAGTCCGCGATGAGGCGTTTGAACGGCGGGATGTGACCGGCTGAGCGGAGGCGGGCGCGTCGCTCTGGAACTTGGGCCCGCGGCGGAACGACACTTCCGGCGCAAGAGATTGGTACCTCGCGTTAGGTAGTCGCGGACACCGGACCTCGATTGGCACGCGCTATTCTTCTCAGGGGTTTCTGATCGTACGCCTGGGTCGTGGCACGTCTTGTATGCCGCGGGTCGCCATGTCTCTCCTGAAGCTGATCGGCTCGCGACGCACCTTGCCTCTTGATGGCTTGATCTGTCCGAAGACCGGCTGCGCCTCGATCGCCTGAGCGCAACGCCGCCGGCCAACTTTCTTCCCCTGGGCGAAGCCGCCCATTCCTCGCGGGACAAGAAAGTTGGCCGGCAGCGTCCTCCGCTGTCGCTTCGGCCCTTCGGGTGCGCCGTCGATCGCCTTCGGCCCGACATGCGCCATCGAGGCTGCGGTGGTCGCGGCCCGAACCAGCCAAGGAGAGACAACATGGCTTCCATCGGTTCCTTCAAGAAGGTCGGCGACGATTTCCAGGGCGAGATCATCACCCTGAGCCTTAAGGCCAAGGGCGTGCGCATCGTCCCCGAAGCCAACCGCTCCAGCGAGAACGCGCCCAGCCACCGCGTCTACGCCGGCCGGGTCGAGATCGGCGCCGCCTGGGCCCGCCGCTCCGAAGAGGGACGCGACTACCTCTCGCTCAAGCTCGACGACCCCTCATTCAACGCTCCGATCTACGCCAACCTGTTCGACGACGAAGGCGGTGAGGGCTACACGCTCCTCTGGTCGCGGCCGCGCAAGGCAGCCGAGTGAAGCTAGATCGTCCCCGTCCGAGTGATCCGGGCGGGGACAATTGATCTGGACCAAATGGCTAGCACTGGCTCGGTAGGTCGCGAAAGCCGGCGGTATTGGCGGCTTCGCGAGGGCCTGCCACTTGCGGCGCAGGAGGGAAGTATGCGTCAGGTCAGTTGCAGGCTAGGGCGTTGGACGCCAGGAGAGACGTGGCGATAGAGATAGTTCGCGCCGCCCAATCATGGAGAGCGACAGATTCCGAGAGAGATCTTTGGACAGGCAATGCCGACTATTTTTCGGCGGTCTTGGTGTCAGTTGCAGGCTGTTGCCTCAACTTTTGCCAGTGCCGCTCCTCCAAAGCGCTGACGATGCTGTGAAGCAGAACGTCAGGACGATTTGTCACCAGCCTTGCGCACTGACTCGCGGCACGGCCACCGGCTGAACCGGAATAGAGCAGGATTCTGGACGTCAGGTGATCCGTATAACCTTGATCGAGGTCGGAAATTGCTTCAGGCAAGCTGAAGCCAGTAGCCTTAGTCTTTCCCTGGAGTAAGTCGCTGTTGAGCGAGGCTAGGTCGACCGTTACGTTCGGCGGCAACTCGAAATAGTGGGCAGGGCACTTGCGTAAAGGTAGAGCCTGATCGCCTTCTCTGACAACATCGGTGATGATGAGGTCCGGCTCCAGGACAGGAACGAAGCGAACCGCGTCACTGGTGTTCTTGACCCTGAACACCTGAATTCCGATGGCCTTAAGCGCATCACGCTCAGGATCGTTGTTTGTGGGATGATCGTCCACCCAGAGGACACGCGAGCCAACGATCGCTGGCGCACTTCGAGCTGCGCGCTCAATCGCTCCCTCGGCGAAAGCGAGATTGGTAACATCCGCCTTGTCTTTTGCGATCCTGGCAACCGCCTGTTCGGCTGAAATTTGGCGCTCGATGCTCCAGCCAAGGAAGCCGACCTTGTTGGCGCTGTTGAGCCACTGAAGCGCATAGGTCTCCACAGCTTCGTGTTTACTCCAGAGCAATCCCAGTACGGCCAGAACAAGCATAAGCTTTCCCAAAGCGGTCAGCGCGTCGACAAACGAAGCGATTTGCGCGCTGAGGGAGGGCGAAGCGGGCTCGGGCGATTGCATGTCACCTTTTCCCTTGGGAGAGCCTTTAATAGAGTTTTCCGACATGCCAATGATTCCGGCTCAATTAATCGGTTAGGTTCGGCTCAAATTGTGCACGCGCTATACCGCGCTGGGCTTATCCGCGAGAGCGGCGATCGTGACGTTAGGGTGGGGCGGTGCAAAACCGGAGATGAAATCGACCGCAGCCTCGACGCTGCTGGTAAAGAGCACGCGGCTCTTGTACTCGGCTGAACCCGCAAACAGGGAATCCAGCAGGGGCTGCACGGGACGGTCAGTACTCCAAGTTGGTCCGAAGAAGACCATCGGACTGAAATAGCCTGCACCCTGCTTGGCCGGGAAAGTATGGTAGTAGTTCTGCGCCGCGTCCTGGAACACCTCCTGTAATGTCCCGGCGCCGCCCTTCACATAGACGATGCCATGCGTTGCCACGGCGAGAAGGCCGTCTTCGCGAATACTGTTCTGGAAGTACTTGGCAATGCCTTCTGCGAACGGGCTGAACGGCTCCTGGCCATATTGATAGGTCGGGATCGATATGCCCGCGCCTTTCCTTCCCTGAGACTTCCAAATTTCAATCGCTGGCTTACTCCAGGCTGCATACTCTTCTACGATCTTGAAGTCGGGCGTGCCATCTGGAGCGAGGATCTTGTTCTGATCGGGGGGCAACGTGAGCACCCCCGCAGCTGCAAAGTCGTTGAGCGCCTTGCGAAGGCCCTCGTCATTTCCGGCAAACAAGGCCCCGAGATGAGTAGCCTCCATGGCACCAGGGCCGCCGCCACTGAGGACCAACATCCCACGCTCGGCGAGCCCCTTGGCAATCTGGGCTGTCAGGGCATAGTCGGAGTCCGGAGTATTGGATCGCGCCATACTATGGCCACCCATGATCGCCGCGACCCGTTTACCATCCAGGACATTGGCTAGATGCTGGGTGATGGTCGCATCGTGCAGCGACCTCATCAGACTCGCCAGGTAATCATCCGGCTGCGCTCCGCCGGCGCGGACATATTCCTGCATGATCCTGAAATCGAGACTGTTGGCGTAGCTTCGGACATCGGCAGGATCGTAGCCAGTGAGCAATTCTTCGGCGGAGTAAAGAGATCGGCGAATGGGATCGAAGGTAAAATTCGGCGTCATAAGCCCTCCAAGGAGGTCGACTAAAATATTGACTTCAGAAATGGGGCTAGAGTTGCATACTAGTTCCCGCCAACTTTAGGTCGCAAGGGGTTTTCATGATCAGAATAGCTTTTTGTGTCGCAGCATTGCTGTCCATTCCCGGCCAGGCGTTCGCCTGGGGGCAGGAGGGACATTCCATCGTCGCCGAGGTTGCTCAGCGGCGGCTCTCGAAGGAAGCGGCCGAAGCCATCAGCAAGCTGCTGTGGCCGGACCCTAACAACCCCCTTCCCGCGTTCTCACTCCCATCCCTGGCCTCAAGCGCAAGCTGGGCGGATGACTACCGCTCCGGCCACGCCGAGACGGGCAAGTGGCACTACATCAACTCTCCGGTCGACACCGCGATCAACTGGCCGGGTGACTGCGGCGCGGGGTGCGTGGTCAGCAAGCTGGAAGACCTCAAGAAGGAGATGCGATGCGAGACCGATCCCGCCAAGAAGATCGATAACCTCAGGTTCGCGGTGCATTTCCTTGGCGACATCCACCAGCCGTTTCACACCGTCAAGGAAGAGGAAGGTGCCAACGGCGTTCACCTGCATATGCTGATTCCTGGAGATATCTGTGAGGGCCGCACCTGCCTTGTGGCGCACGAATGGCAAAACCTGCACGAGGTCTGGGATTCGACTCTAATCACCAAAACCACTTACGCTTGGGGTTCCTACGTCGACGCCCTGGAAAAGGGATGGCTCAAGAACGCAGACGTCGCCAAGGAAGCGCAAGGCTCACCCCTCGACTGGGCAAATGAGGCCCATGCCATCGCCAAGGAGATGTGGGTCGCTGAAGGTACGACGCTGGACCGCAGCTACTACAGGAAGGCGAAGCCGAAAGTAGAGATGCAGTTGGGGCGCGCAGGTCTCAGGCTAGCCCGCTATCTCAATGAGATTTATGCCTCGCCCAGCTGTCCATCTAACTAAATCTGATTCAGAAATCTTCTGGCGGCTGGTTGGAAGGGCGTCCCATGCCGCCCGAAGGCCTCACACGCCTGTTCATGGCTACGGGTGCTGTCGACCTTCTGCTCGCCCGGGTGGCTGCCGGGATAGAAGCCGCAGAACCATTGCCAGGCGGGCGGGCCCATAGGACCTTCCGTACGCTTGGCAATCGTGACGGCCTGGACATCCCCGAAATAGATGCGCCGAAGTCTCCTTCGGTGATTGTGGATCGCGGCGGCGGGTCAGGGTGGTCATGCCCGCATTGATTCCAGCGCAGCGGCTGAAAGGTGAGCCGCTAAGTCTGCGGGCGTAATGCCTGATGTCCCCCAGCACTTGGCTGAAGGGGCTTTTCGGAACTCGGAGGGGAGAGCCAGAACGCTGCTGAGCAGGACCCGACTGCCAAATTTTGAGCACGCTTTGGCATTATCGGGTTCTAATACGTCGCCCCTTCTTGTTGAGATCCACTGTCGGCGGCGTCGGCTTCAAAAGGTCTGCCGGCTCGACGCCGAGGCCAGCCGCGAGAGCGGCAAGCACGTCGATCGAGACGGCATTGCGGCTTCTCTCAACCAAGCTGATATAGGTCCGATCAATATCGGCGCGGTGGGCGAGTTCTTCCTGCGAAACGCCTTTGGTTCGGCGCAAGCGCTTCAAGTTGGCGGCCAAGACGTCTCGGATGTTCATCTCCAAGACAGCACAGGCTTGTCGAGTATTTCACCACGGAGTATTTTCTACAAATCGGGACCAAACGATTGATTACGTTGGCTAATGGTGCCTCGTCTCGGTCTCCTGTAGGGCTGCTCCAGTCTCTCTCGTCGGCAAAAAAAGAGCATTGTGTTTGATTTTGTAGGTTTCTAACCGATGTCCTTTCCTCCCCTCGATCCTGATGTGGCCGATACTGCTCCGACCGAGCCCGTTCTGACGCCGTACGACGAGGAGCACCTCGTCACGTATCTCCGGCTTCTCGATGCAGAGGCGGCCGGCGCCGACTGGGAAGAGGTCGCGCAGATCGTTCTGCACATTGATCCGGTCCGCGAACCCGAACGCGCCCGCCGCGCATTCGACAGCCATCTGGCGCGGGCAAAGTGGTTGTCAGAGGAAGGTTACAACCACTTCCTACGTAGTCCCCCAGAGACCTGAAGTTGTGCAACCAGAGCGGAACTTGATCGTCTCAAGCAATCGTGTAGTTGGTTTGGGCTGTAGTCCGCATCCATTTACCTGCGCGAGTCGAGAATCTCTTCAACAATCTTAAATGGCGCCATCATTGGTCTGTTGCGTTGCAGTCCTAACTTGATGAGGACAGCACGATGGCGGAATTCGATTGGCGCTCACCCAAGGCCTACGCGAACATTCATCGCGCGGACCCTCCAGGCTTCGCTTG
Organism: Bradyrhizobium sp. HKCCYLS20291; assembly: GCF_051167715.1. Taxonomy (NCBI): domain Bacteria; kingdom Pseudomonadati; phylum Pseudomonadota; class Alphaproteobacteria; order Hyphomicrobiales; family Nitrobacteraceae; genus Bradyrhizobium; species Bradyrhizobium sp. HKCCYLS20291. The sequence continues at coordinate 409,688 of NZ_JBNPTO010000003.1, forward strand.
GGAGAGTGTTCGCCGATCACCGAACTATCGTGCGCAGTTCTCAACGATAACACATCCTGATCGCAGTGCGCCTGCCAACTTCCGGAAGCATTGGGGGTTGATATTTCGCCGCTGATCCCGCGCTGCCTTTCGATGCCCAGTCCGTGTTCTGGGCACCTGAGCGGTTGTCTACTGTGCTGGCGCTTGTCGAGATCGGCACGCGCGTGCCAGTGGTCACGCCGATCGTAAAACTGCCTTCGTTTGCGCCGGACCAGCTTCGGCGGGCGATGGACGGCTGGCATGTCGTCGTTCGAATCGGCACAAATCAGCATCGCGTGTGGCTGCGCAGGAAGCCGATGAGCACGGTGTCCTACGCAGTGCTGCTGCCGTATGACCGCGACTTCAAGATGCGCCACCATGCCGCCGACCGGCTCTGGCGTGCTCTGCGCGCGCAGCCGCTTGGACCCGCCTCCGACGGCTTGACGGAGCAACGCCGCACGCGCCTGGTGCTGATCTTGCGCGCGCTCGACGGTTGGCAGCAGGGCAATAGTCATCGGACGATTGCGGAAGTGCTGTTCGGCGCAGCGCGCATTCCTGCGCGCGCTTGGAAAACGAGCGAAGTGCGCAGCCTTACCCGACGTCTGGTCGAGGACGGCCTGTCCTTGATCCGCGGGGGATATCGGCAACTCCTGCGACCGCCGCGCAAGGACGAATAGCTTCACGGAAATTGAGGAGGTGGCCGGAAACGGCCCCCTCGATCTGCGGCCTCCCCCTTCGCTGTTCTACGCCTCCATGCTGACCGTCGACGCGCTGCACTACGCGCAAGCGCGCAGGTCTGTCCTGGAGGTTGCCAGATGTCCGATTCCTTAGCCGGTCTTCCGCCGCGCTTTCTTCGTACACCCGAGGCTGCGCGTTATCTCGGCCTGTCCGGCCGCACGCTCGAGAAGCACCGGACCTACGGCACTGGCCCGACCTATCGCAAGATCGGCGGACGCGTCGTCTATGCGCTCGACGACCTCAAGGCTTGGGTTGATCGCGGCACGAAAACGTCCACCGCCGATCCCGGGCAGGGGACGGTCCTGCCGGCGAAGAGGCATGCAGGTCTCGTTCCCTATGCGGGCAAAGAGCGTCGCGTACAGCGCGCTGTGCGCGCGTGAGCATGCGTCATTTGCGCAAATCCGAGCGTGCACAGCTCGATCTGTTTCGCGCGTTGCCGGGCGATCTTGCGCCACGCGATGCGCAGGATCTGATGGCCTATCCCTTCTTCTCGCTGGCAAAAGCCAAGCGTGTGGTGCCGATCGATTTCCGCGCAGGAACCGTCGCGATCCGAGTCGAGGCCGTCCCCGAGCATGGCATGGCGACCATCTGGGACGCGGATGTTCTGATCTGGGCAGCGTCGCAGATCGTCGAAGCGCGAGACGCCGGATTGAAGACATCGCGTCTGATGGCGGCCACGCCGTATGAGATCCTGAACTTCGTCGGGCGCGGCACTGGCGTGCGCGATTACGATCGTCTGAAAGCCGGTCTCGACCGTCTTCAGTCCACAACCGTGCTGACGTCGATCCGTCAGCCGACGGAGCGGCGGCGGCATCGCTTCTCCTGGATCAACGAGTGGAAGGAGACCGCGGATGCGCATGGCAAGCCGTCCGGACTGCAGCTCATCCTGCCGGATTGGTTCTATTCGGGCGTCATTGATGATGCGCTCGTGCTGACGATCGACCGCCAATATTTTGCGCTGACGGGCGGATTGGAGCGCTGGCTTTATCGTCTGGTGCGCAAGCATGGCGGTCATCAGGACGGCGGCTGGAGCTTCGATCTCGGTTATCTCCACGCCAAGTCCGGCAGCCTCTCGCCCCTCAAACATTTTGCATACGACCTGCGCGAAATCGTCCGCCGCCAGACATTGCCTGGCTACGAGCTCGTGCTGTCCCGCGATCCGAACGGAACCGAGCGGCTGAACTTTACGGCCGCCATGACGGACCCCGTCGCTCGGCGCTTCGCCAAGCACCATCCCTCGAGCCGTGCTGGGGACAAGCTGTGAATTGTCTCGTGCTATCGGGGACCGTAAGGCTCGTGCTATGGGGGACCGGATCCTCGTGCTATCGGGGACCAAAATCGGTCTTAAGCCGCTCTGCCGGCTCAGTTTTTCGGCCCCTTAACTTACCTAACTGCAAAATCCTTCGGATTTTGTCTAACGGGCACCGTCAGCGCCGCGTCGTTGGACGCCCGCAGCTTTGGCGTGAGCGGTCCTCAGGGACGCACGAGCAGCAGTCTGTGCGCTCGTGCCGGGCCCTCCAGCGCCTCCCAATCCTGTCCAATCGAGAGATGATCCGATGAGCGAGCTGACGCGCGTCCAGCTGCTATGGCTGCAGGGCAAGATCGAGAACCGCATCCGTTTCGGCCGAACCGTGCAAGAGCTGCGGCTCGATCACTATCGTCGCGTGGTCTCATTCACGCCCGACAGCGTGTTTGCGTTCGTCCGCTGGTCGTCGAATGATTACGGCACGGTGCTGTCGCGGATCGACATCCTGCAGGCTGTCCGCGCCGGCGAGGCCTGCGCGACCGTGCCCTTCGTCGGTCCTGGCGCTGCCATTCTGCTGCAAATATTCGGCTGGCCGAAGGTCGAGCGCGTGCTGCAGCACATCGACGCCATCGAGGCGCTCGGCATCAATCCGGCGGACGTCGCACCAGATCATTGGCGTCACGTTCAGAACCGCTTCACGGCCAACGAACCGCCGCGGCCCTACACGCTTTCGCGGCACCGGGCCTGGCTGCATCGGCGGAGCATCATGCCATGAGACCGCGCTTCTCCATCGCCGTGGCGATGCTTTCCGGCGTGTCGCTTCTGCTCGGAACGAGTGCGCTCGATCCGCAACCGCGCTTGATCTGGAATGCGTCTGAAAGCGTGCCAATCGGCCTCTATGCCGTGCAGCCGGTCCGCGATTGGTACGTCACTGAGCTCGTCGTCGTAAGGCCTCAACAGCAGCTAGCGGTGTTGCTCGCTGCTGGCGGCTACTTGCCGGTCGGCGTGCCGATGCTGAAGCGGATCCTTGCCCTTCCCGGCCAAACCGTCTGTCGCCGCGAGCTCGCGATCAGTGTGGATGATGTCGAGGTAGGAGCCGCGCAACAGACCGATCGCCGGGGCTATCCGCTGCCAGATTGGCAGGGCTGTCGCATCGTTGGCGACGAGCAGATCTTCCTGATGAACTGGCAGTCGGATGTCTCGTTGGACGGCCGATACTTCGGTTTGACGGCGATGTCAGACGTCATCGGACGCGCAGTTCCCGTGTGGACGAGGGAGCCGTGACAATGCGCTCAGTCTGCAGTCCAATTGCAAAACACGCGTCAGATCTGATGCAAAGTAGCCGCGCTCGAATGCGATCTGTGTGTGCGTCGAAGGCTGAATTCTTCGTCTGCAAAGTTCGGCGGGGTGTCGGATTTGGTGTCGATGTCGCTCACATCGAGGCGCGCAATCTCGCGATTTTCATTCTCTATCTCTTTCAAGACCGCCGAGAGTTCTCTGGAGTAGCCGAACCTTCGACGAAAAGCGCAGTCGTACGAGCGAATTGCCGAGAAGGAAGGGAGGCGATTGAGGGCGATGTAAGCGTCCGGCCGCTGCACATGCCTCAGGTCTTGACATGATCAGCCAGGTTCCAGCTCCACGGCAGCAATTCGTCCAGGCGGTTGACGGGATGGCCGTCGATCATCCGCTGCAGGACGTCCCGCAGATAGGCGTAGGGCTCGACGTCGTTCAGCTTGCAGGTCGTGATGAGCGAGCTGACGACCGCCCAACGATGTCCGCCACCATCGCTGCCGGCGAACAGGTGGTTCTTGCGGCCCAGCGTGACAGGACGGATTGCGCGTTCGACCGGATTGGTGTCGAGCTCGACGCGCCCGTCGTTCAGGAAGCGAGTCAGGCCGTGCCAGCGCGAGAGCGCATAGCGGATCGCTTCAGCGAGCGTGCTGCGGCCGGAGACCAGGCGGAGCTGCGCATCGAGCCAGACGTTCAGCGCGTCGACGATCGGTTTGGAGAAGGTCCTGCGTTCGGCAAGACGGTAGTCAGGCGATTGGCCGCGGATGCGCGCCTCGATCGCATAGAGCTCGCCGATCCGGCGCAGGGCTTCTGTTGCCACGGGAGACGCGGTGGCTTCGGCCACATCGTAGAACTTGCGTCGCGAGTGGCTCCAACACGCCGCGAGCGTGATGCCCTCTTTGTCGGCCAATTGCTCGAAGCCGGCGTATCCGTCGACATGCAGGATGCCCTTGAAGGCGGCAAGATGTGCGACTGGTCGCTCGGCCTTGCGGTCGGGTGCGAACAGGTAGATGGCAGCCGGAGGTTCGGGTCCGCCCCACGGCCGTTGCTCACGCGCGTACACCCAAAGCCGTCCCGTCTTGGTTCGTCCGCGGCCAGGATCGAGTACCGGGATCGGCGTGTCATCGGCAAAGAGATGGTTGGAGGCGAACACGTTCTTGCACAGCCGTTCGTGCAAGGCCTCGAGCCACCAGCATGCGCCGCCAACCCAGCCCGCGAGCGTCGAGCGGCAGAGATCGACGCCGTGACGGTCGAAGATCTGCGACTGCCGATAGAGCGGAAGATGATCGCAGTATTTGGCGATCAACACGTGCGAGAGCAGCGCCGGCGTTGCCAGGCCGCCAGCGATCAGCCGTTCCGGCGCGCCGGCTTGCACCACCTTGCTGCAGGCTCGGCAGGCGTATTTGGGTCTGGTTGTGCGCACGACGCGAAGCTGAGCTGGTACCCAATCCAGCATCTCGCTGACGCTCTCGCCGATCAGATGGAGAGTGCCGCCACAGCAGCCACAGACCCGGTCTTGCACGTCGAGCAGAACGTCTTCGCGCGGCAGATGATCGGGCAGCGGACGGCGTCGCGGCGGAGAGTTGGCTTCCGGTGTGACCTTCGGTTGCGCTTCCTCGACGCGGCCAATGTCGCTGTCGAGATCCTCCAGACCGAGTGCAAGCTGGTCGGGATCGATGCGTTCGGAGCTGCGGCCGAACTGCATTCGCTGCAGCTGTTTGATGATGGATTTAAGCCGCTCGATCTCGGTATCGCGATGGTCGATCGCAGCGGCAATGTCGCGCACCAGGCGCTGCAAAAGCTCAGGATCAGACGGGAGATTGGTGAGATCGAGCTGCATGTCCGATGGTACTCGAACACGCTGATTCGTAGAAGAATCGCGACTCAGTTCAGCACCGGTTTTTGCAGATCATCCTGCAATCGCCGGTTTCCAGATGCGCTCTGGCGCGCGCCAGTCGATGCCTTCGATCAGCATCGCGAGCTGCGCCGGGGTGAGCGTGATCGAGCCATCATAGCCCGCCATCACTGGCCATACGAAGCCGCCCTGGTCGATGCGTTTCGTGAACAGACAAAGCCCGTTTCCGTCCCAGAACAGTACCTTCAGAATCGATGCTTTTTTGCCGCGGAAGGCAAACAGATGACCGGAGAACGGATCCTTCTTCAGCGTGTCCTGGACCAGCATTGCGAGGCCGTCCATGCCCTTGCGCATGTCGGTGTAGCCGAGCGCCAGGTACACCTTCACGCCTGCAGGGACGAACATCATTGCGCTGCATCTCCGCTTTCAATCTGCGCCCGCACCGCATCCGGATCGCTGCCTGCGGGAGCGAAGACACGCCGTCCGTCAGCGAGGTCGACAGCCATCATGCCCTCTGGTGGACGCACGAGATCGCGCAGGGCGCGTGCGGCGGGCATGTCGTCGGGCAACACAACACGGGCGAGCTTGGAGCGCCTCTTTTGCGCGATGCCGAACTGCGCGCGCCAGCGGAACAGCAGCCCGGTGACGATCCCATGCTTGCGGGCAACGGCAGAGACCTTGGCGCCCGGCAGCTCGGTTTCCTTGGCGATCGCGAGCTTTTCCTCGTCGCTGAAGAAGCGCCTGGCCGGTGCCTTGGGCGCGGCCGGATCGCCGATTTCGGCGGCTGTCAAGCGGCGTTCGGGCTGTGAGTTCCTAGCACTAGTGCTAACGGCCGGACGGGCGGAGGGGTGAAGATGGGCGCGCCAGTCGATCGTGACCTCGCCCGTGGCCAGTCGGTCGCGCCATTTGCGCAGCGAATGCGGCGACAGCTGCATCGCCGCGGCGTAGGCGCGGAGCTCCATCCCGCTCCAGTTCAGCGCCTCGACATGCATCGCCCAGAACGCCTGAGACGCCCGATTGCGCACATCCGATGTGATCGTGAACCTACGCTGCTTCTGCTTTCGAAGAGCCTGTTGCCGCTCCTCCCGGGCGCGCTCGCGGCGCAATTCCGTCTGATATTTCTCGAGCTTAAGCGCAGTCTCATTGCCGGCCAGCCGCTTCAGCCAACGCCGCAGAGTGTTCTCGGTCAGACGTTGTTGCTGGCAGTATTTGCGGATCCCGAGGCCGCTCCGACGCCACGCTTCGATGTGCAGCGACCACCATTCGCGGCGCGCTCTGTTCTCGAAATGTTTGGATCCCACCGGAGATTCTCCACAGCAGCAGAGAACTCGAAATGGAACGACAACACACGAGGGGGAAGGTGTGCAGAGACCGGACGGTTACAGGGCGATCTTCTAGGGCAAGATAAAAGCGGCTCGCCGGTTGAACGCCAAGCCATTGACATGGCTTGCGTTCAACCGTGCCGGTCGGTCGGAGCGCGTGCTGCGCTCTGCACTTTTAGTAATGAGATCAATGTTGTTTTCAGCACTGTAGTTTTTCCGGGCGCCTTGGGGGGCCGCGCATGAGCACGAACGAGCGCGAGTTCCGCGTCCGGCCTGGGCGCATTCGTCAGGGGCGGAGCGCTAAGGCGAGGAGCTTCATCAATCGCGTGCTGCGCGCGGCGAATGCCGCGGGGCATGTGCCGCCGTTGTCAGTCGTCAACGGACGCCACATGGTGCGGGCTCACTCGACCTTCGGGCGCGGCCGGCTCAGCTTCAGTCGCGAGCGTCTGTTCGCCCCCGTGCGTCGGGTGACAGTCAAGGCGCGGATCGCGAGGCACGCGGGGCGCGCGTTTCGGTCAGCGTCTCTGGCGATCCATCTCGCCTATCTCCAGCGCGATGGCGTCACCCGCGATGGTGAGCCTGCCCGGATGTTCGATGCGGCTGCCGATCAAGCGGACGAGGCTGGATTCGAGGCGAGGGGCAGGGGTGACCGGCATCATTTCCGCTTCATCGTCTCGCCCGAGGATGCGGCCGACATGGTGGAGCTAAGAGCATTCACCCGGGATCTCATGCGGCAGATGGAGGCCGATCTTTCGACGCGGCTGGAATGGATCGCGGTCGATCACTGGAATACGGACAATCCGCATATTCATCTCCTCGTGCGCGGCGTCGACGAGACCGGCGCGGACCTCGTCATCTCCCGTGACTACATCAGCCGCGGCCTGCGCTCGCGCGCCGAAGAGCTCGTTGCGATCGAGCTTGGCCCGAAGCCGGAGCATGAGATCCGCAATGCGCTCGAGAAGGAGATCACGGCGGATCGCTGGACCCCGCTCGATCGCGAAATCCGGATGGCGGCAGACGAGGTCGGCGCCATCGATCTTCGGCAGGAAGCGGCGGGCCTTCCTGATCCCGAGGTGGCCCGGCTCATGCGCGGGCGCCTGCAATATCTGGAACGCTTGGGGCTGGCGAGCGCGGCCGGACCCAACGAGTGGATGATCGAACTCGGGGCGGAGCGGAAGCTTCGGCAGCTCGGCTCGCGCGGAGACGTCATCAAGACGATGCACCAGGCCTTCGCGGCGCGCGGGGAGGAGCGGTCGGTTGCGGATTACGCGATCGAGGGATCCGATGCTGGGTCGCCGATCATCGGCCGGCTGATCGACCGCGGGCTGCACGATGAACTGACCGGTGAAGCCTACGCCGTGATCGATGGCGTTGACGGCCGGGCACATCACGTCCGGTTCCGCGGGGCCGAGGCCTTCGCCCAGGCGCCGCCGGTTGGAGGCATTGTCGAGGTCAGGCGCTTCGGCGGACCGGACGAGGCGCGGCCGACCCTGCTCCTCGCGACGCGCTCGGATCTTGGTCTCGCCGAGCAGATCACAGCGGAGGGCGCCACCTGGCTGGATCATCGTCTGGTCGAACGCGAGCCGATGCCGCTGGCACTGGGCGGGTTCGGAGCCGAGGCCCGGGATGCTCTTCGCGCGCGGGCCGCGCATCTTGCGGATCAGGGTCTGGCGCAGCGGCAAGGCCAGCGCATCATTGTGCAGCGCGATCTCCTGACGACCTTGCGACAGCGCGATCTCGACGTCGTCGGTGCCCGGTTGTCGGCGCAGTTCAATCTGTCGTCTCTGCCGGTGTCGCCAGGGACAGCAGTCGCCGGGACCTATCGCCAGCGGCTGACGCTCGCTTCCGGCCGGTTCGCCATGATCGACAATGGGCTTGGCTTCTACCTGGTCCCGTGGTCGCGGGAACTCGACAGCCGGCTCGGCAAGACCGTCAGCGGCCTCGCCAAGGCCGGCGGCATCGAATGGCAGCTCGGTCGCAAGCGCGACCTGGGGCTCTGATCAGATCAGGAGAACATCCATGCCGGCGACCCGAATCCTCTGGGGCCAAATCCTTGCGGTGTCGTTGATCGTGCTGATTGCGGTCTGGGGCGCGACGGAATGGACGGCCTGGCGGCTGGCGTTTCAGGCGCGGTTGGGACCGCCCTGGTTCTGGCTTGCCGGATGGCCGGTCTATTGGCCGCCGGCGTTCTTCTGGTGGTGGTTCGTCTACGATGCCTATGCGCCCGGCGTGTTCACCGAGGGCGCGGCCATCGCAGCGCTCGGCAGTCTCTTGGCCGTTGCTGCGGCCATCGGCATGTCGCTGTGGCGGGCCCGGGAAGCGCGGATCGTTGCGACCTATGGATCCGCGCGCTGGGCTGAGCCCGGTGAGATCGAGAGAGCCGGGCTGCTTGGTGAGGATGGCGTGGTGCTGGGCCGGCTGGGCCCGCGCTATCTCCGCCATGACGGACCCGAGCACGTGCTGTGCTTTGCGCCGACGCGGTCGGGCAAGGGCGTGGGTCTTGTCGTGCCCTCGCTGCTGACCTGGTCGGGATCAGCGATCGTTCACGACATCAAGGGTGAGAACTGGCAGTTGACGGCAGGCTTCCGGGCGCGGCATGGCCGGGTCCTGTTGTTCGATCCGACCAACCCGAATGCCTCGGCCTACAATCCGCTGCTCGAGGTCAGGCGCGGGGCCTTTGAGGTCCGCGACGTCCAGAATGTCGCCGACGTTCTAGTCGATCCCGAGGGCTCGCTCGACAAGCGGAACCATTGGGAGAAGACGAGTCACTCGCTGCTGGTCGGGGCCATCCTGCACGTTCTCTATGCCGAGGCCGACAAGACCTTGGCCGGCGTCGCAGCCTTCCTGTCCGATCCCAGGCGGCCGATCGAGACGACGCTCATTGCCATGATGGCTACGCCGCATCTTGGTGAGGCTGGTCCGCATCCCGTCATTGCATCGACCGCGCGCGAGCTCCTGAACAAATCGGAGAACGAACGGTCAGGCGTGCTGTCCACCGCAATGTCTTTCCTCGGCCTCTACCGCGATCCCGTGGTGGCCGAGGTCACAGGCCGCTGCGACTGGCGCATCGCGGATCTGATTGGGGGCGATGAGCCGGCCACGCTGTATCTGGTCGTGCCGCCGTCGGACATTTCGCGGACCAAGCCGCTCATTCGGCTCGTGCTGAACCAGATCGGCAGGCGGTTGACCGAGGACCTGCAGGCCCGCGAGCGGCGCCATCGCGTGCTGATGATGCTGGACGAGTTTCCGGCGCTCGGGCGGCTCGACTTCTTTGAGTCCGCGCTGGCCTTTATGGCTGGCTATGGCCTCAAGAGCTTTCTAATCGCGCAATCGCTCAATCAGATCGAGAAGGCTTATGGGCCGAACAACGCGATCCTGGACAACTGCCATGTGCGGGTGAGCTTCGCCACCAACGATGAGCGGACTGCCAAACGCGTGTCGGACGCGCTCGGCACTGCCACAGAGATGCGTGCGATGAAGAACTATGCCGGCCATCGGCTTGCGCCTTGGCTTGGACATCTCATGGTCTCCCGCCAGGAAACGCCGCGGGCGCTCCTGACGCCGGGCGAGGTGATGCAGCTGCCGCCGGCGGATGAGATCGTGATGGTCGCCGGCGCACCACCGATCCGGGCGAAGAAGGTCCGCTACTTCGAGGATCAGAGACTGATCGCGCGCGTTCTCCCGCCCCCAGACACCGTAAGGCCCATGCTGACGCAAGGAGCGGATGCATGGTCGGCGCTGGCGCCGATATCGCCAGCGCTGTCCACATCCGAAGATCCATCGTCCGCCCACGATGATCAAGCCAATGGCGGATTGCGCCGGGAGCCCGAGCTGCCTGAGCACGTCGCGATCGTAAGTGAGGCCACCGTCGTCGATCCGGTAGACGAGTTCTCGGTGGTGCTCGACGATGATCAGGCGCTACTTCCGAATGGTGGCCGCGATCCGACCATGACGGGTGTCGCGCGGCAGGCTGCGCTTGATCCCGGCGACGACATGGGTTTGTGAGGCCGATCTGATGCGTGATCGCATGAATGTCTACTTTCCGCCCGAGCTGTTGAAGCAGATCACCGAGCTCGCCGATCGCAAGAAGCTGTCGCGCTCGGCGATCGTGGAGGCTGCCGTTCTGTCGTTCCTGTCGCCTGATGGGGCGGACCGGCGCGAGGCCGCGTTCACGCGAAGGCTTGATCGGCTGTCGCGCCAGATGCAGCGACTGGAGCGCGACGTCGGGATCCTCGCGGAGACCATGGCGCTGTTCGTCCGCTTCTGGCTGACCGTGACGCCGCCGCTTCCGAACGAGGCTCAGTCGGCGGCGCCAAGGGACGCGAAAGGTTCGAGGGTTTCGTCGAGGCACTCGGCCGGCGCCTCCAGAAGGGCCAGAGCTTCTTGCGGGAGATCCCTGAGGATTTCGTGAGGAAAGCTCCGGAGGCGCCAAGCAGCTGAGAGACGGGTTTCGAACGTCGCCAAGAAGGCGTTTACGCCAGAGCTTCTTTTTCTGCGCCTTGGCGCGAACGCGATGTCGCCGGGGATGTGCTCCAGCGGAGGGCCGCTTATCGACGGACCAAATGGGGTCCGCACGATGAAGAAAAAGATCACGCTGCAGCTTTCCGACGAGATCCTCGGTCGCCTAAAGGGGGCGACTGAGGAGCGATGTGTCAACCGCGCCGTCCTGATAGAGAAGGCCTTGGAGCGCTTTCTCGCCGATCCTGTAGAACCTGCGCCGCAGCAGGATCGCCTTGGTGGCTTGGAGCGGCAACTCGAGAGCATCAAATGCGATCTCAAGGCGCTCAATGACACGGTCGCTCTCCATGCCCGCTATCATCTGGCGCTGACGTCGCTCGGTCGAGATGGCGGTGCTGAAGTGAGTTCCGCCGCGCGCGTCGACGGCTGTCAGACGCATCACGACGGCGAAGATGAGACCCGCGAGCAGGCGAGGGTTGCGGTCTCTGTAGGTCAACATCAGCAAGACGAGGACTTGCCGTTTGGAGCTCCAGCCCGCCGCACACGATCGGCTCTAGGAGTTGCTCCGACCACAGAAGTGTCCTGGGGAATGCCGGCCGCCCAGGAGGGCGGCGAGGATCCCTTTCGCCTTGCATCGGAAGCGCTGCGCTGACGAATCCGGCCCAATCGATCCTGATCGTTCCTTGCCGGACTTCATGTTCGGTCGGAAGGCTGCCGAAGCCAAAACGGGCAGCAATGCCGGTCTCCGGGGTTGGTTCGTTGTTGCTTTGGTCTTCATGCCGTTCGCAGCAGGCTATTTCCTGTCGTACCTGTTTCGCACGATCAATGGCGTGGTCTCCGAGCGCCTCGCCTCCGAGCTTGGACTGAATGCCGCCGACCTCGGTCTGATCACGGCGGTTTATTTCCTGGTTCTTGCGGCCGCCCAAATTCCGGTCGGGATGATGCTCGATCGCTACGGACCACGGCGCGTTCAGAGTGCGCTGCTCGTGGTCGCGGCATTGGGGGCGGCTGGATTCGCGCGGTCGACGGGATCAATCTCGTTGATGACATCACGCGCTGTGATTGGGCTGGGCGTCGCGGCGGCGCTGACCGCTGGGCTGAAGGCGATCGTTCTCTGGTTTCCGCGCGATCGCGTAGCCCTGGTCAACGGCTACATGGTCATGCTCGGTGCTCTCGGCGCCGTCGCGGCGACCTTGCCGGCCGAAGCGGTTCTGGCTCGGACCGGATGGCGCGACATGTTTGACATCCTGGCGGTCGCCACGGCAGGCACTGCTGTCCTGATTTACTTCCTGGTTCCCGAACGCGAAAGCGATGCAGCCGCCGCACCAGCTGGTGGTGGCCTGCGGAGCATCTTGACCGATCGACGTTTCTGGAAGGTCGCGCCGTTGTCGGGAGCATGCATTGGATCTGCCTGGTCGATGCAAGGACTCTGGGCGCCGGCGTGGTTGACCGAAGTGGAGGGCATGGCACGAAGCCAGGTGGTGACGGCGCTGTGTGTAACGGCGATCATGCTGAGCCTCGGCGCGTGGTTGCTCGGCACGCTGGCAAATTGGACGCGCCGCAAAGGGATCAGGTCTGAGACATTGCTGGCGATCGTCGGCGCTATGTTCATCCTGGCCCAGCTGGCTTTGGTATTCCGGCTACCGGTGCCCTCGATCGCTCCCTGGTTGATGATTGCGATCGTGGGCGCGGCGACGGTGCTAAGCTTTGCGATCATCTCAGACTACTTTCCGAAGGAGATGGCTGGGCGCGCGAACGGCGTATTGAACGTCGTCCACTTTGGATGGGGGTTTCTCGCCCAATACGGGACCGGCCTGTTGCTGGCGCAGTGGGCGCAGCATGATGGTCACTATCCGATCTTCGCATATCAGGTGGCTTTCGGTGTGAACGTCGCGCTGCAGTTCGCGGCTTTGGTTTGGTTCGCAATTCCGCGTGGGAAGCGAGAGAGGGAACCGACCAGCCTTCAGCTCGGTCTGGATGTCAACGAGTCCAGCGGACACGATGCTGCGTCTTTCCACGAGCGCCCAATTTTGATCAGCGATCCCGCAACTTCGGGCACGTGGTGAACTGACATCGAACAGGCGCAGATCAGCCGCGATCCTTTGGCGCGGTGCTCTCAGACTTTGCGCTTTCCTACGCCAGAGCACGAACAGGACGGAGCGGTCCTTGCTCCTTGCTTGCTTCTGCATTCTTTGATCACCCGGTCGCGCAGAGCCGATGTTGGTGCTCTCAGGATCGGAGAACGGGGTGGTCGAAGCTCTTCAGACGCAGTTGGTCGCGCGCGGCACGCGCATGCTGCGGACGGCTTTGGGATCGGCCATTGCGAAGCTTCTTGATGATCAGAGCGTCGTCGAGGTGATGCTCAATCCGGATGGCAAGTTGTGGGCCGATCGTCTCGCGTCTGGTTTGGCTGACACAGGTGAAACGCTCCCCGCCGCCGACGCCGAGCGGATTATCCGCCTGGTCGCGCACCATGTCGGAATCGAGGTCCATGCAGGTTCGCCTCGTGTGTCCGCCGAATTGCCGGGGACAGGGGAACGCTTCGAGGGCTTGCTGCCGCCCGTGGTCGCCGCTCCAACCTTTGCGATCCGCAAGCCCGCGGTCGCGGTGTTCACGCTCGACGACTACGTTGCCTGCGGAATCCTAAATCCGGCGCAAGCCTGCAGCTTGCGTCAAGCCGTTCTCGATCGCCGCAACATTCTTGTGGCCGGTGGCACGTCTACCGGCAAGACGACGCTCACCAACGCGCTGCTCGCCGTTATCGCCGAAACCTCAGACCGCGTCGTGCTGATCGAGGATACGCGCGAACTGCAGTGTCGAGCGCCCAATGTGGTGGCTCTTCGCACCAAGGATGGCGTCGCATCCCTGTCTGACCTGGTTCGATCGTCGCTTCGGCTGCGTCCCGATCGCATTCCGATTGGCGAGGTGCGCGGCCCCGAGGCGCTCGATCTTCTGAAGGCTTGGGGCACCGGCCATCCCGGCGGCATCGGTACGATTCATGCCGGTTCGGCACTCGGCGCGCTTCGGCGGCTAGAGCAACTGATCCAGGAAGCTGTCGTGACCGTGCCGCGCGCTCTGATTGCCGAGACGATCAATGTCATCGCGGTGCTGACAGGCCGCGGCCAGGAACGGCGCTTGAGCCAACTCGTCCAGGTCGAGGGGCTCGCTGCGACCGGAGACTACGTTCTCGTGCCCTTGGAGGACCTGTGATGGTGAAGTGGACGGAGCGGTATCTTGCTGGAGCGAGCTGGGTGACCTTAGCGGTCCCGCTCTTACTGGCGTCTCCTGCCTGGGCCGCGGGTTCGAACATGCCCTGGGAGCAGCCGCTCAATCAGATTCTGCTCTCCGTGGAGGGGCCGGTCGCCAAGATCATTGCGGTGATCATCATCATCACGACCGGGCTGTCGCTGGCCTTCGGCGAGACCTCGGGCGGCTTCCGGCGGCTGATCCAGATCGTGTTCGGGCTGTCCATCGCTTTTGCGGCGTCGAGCTTCTTCCTGTCTTTCTTCGCCTTCGGTGGCGGGGTGGTGATCTGATGGAAGAGGAGGTCAAGGGCTTCAGCGCTCCCGTTCATCGCTCACTGACCGAGCCGATCCTGCTCGGCGGCGCGCCGCGTTCGGTTGCGATCGTCAATGGCACGTTGTCGGCCGCGCTCGGGCTGGGGCTCCGGCTCTGGTTCTTCGGACTATTGCTCTGGTTCGTCGGTCACATGATCGCGGTCTGGGCCACGAAGCGTGACCCGTCCTTCATCGAAGTCGTGCGCCGTCATCTGCGCATTCCCGGTCATCTCGGTCAGTGAGGTCAGCCATGTTCAATCTCGCCGAATATCGCCGCACCAACATCCGGCTTGCGGATTTCCTGCCCTGGGCGGCGCTGGTCGATGAAGGTGTCGTCCTCAACAAAGACGGCTCGCTGCAGCGGACGGCGCGCTTCCGTGGACCCGATCTGGAGAGCTCCGTCGCCTCCGAACTGGTCGCTGTCGCTGCCCGTCTCAACAATGCGCTGCGGCGGCTCGGATCGGGCTGGGCGGTCTTCGTCGAGGCGCAGCGACATTCCGCAGGAGCTTATCCGCCTTGCATGTTCCCAGATGCGGCGTCCGCGCTGGTCGACGCCGAGCGCAAGGCGCAGTTCGAGGAGGAGGGGGCTCACTACGAGTCGAGCTATTATCTGACCTTTCTTTATCTGCCGCCACGGGAAGACGTCGCTCGATCCGAGCGCGTGCTCTATGAGGGCCGGCCGCAATCGGATGGCGCCAATGGTCGCGAAATCCTGCGCAGCTTCGTTGACCGTACCGACCGCATCCTGCAACTGATTGCCGGTTTCATGCCGGAATGCGGCTGGCTGGGTGACGATGCGGTGCTGAGCTATCTGCATTCGACGATCTCGACGCAGCGCCAGCGGGTCCGGGTGCCGGAGATCCCGATGCATTTGGATGGGCTGCTTGCAGACCAGCCGCTGACCTGCGGGCTCGAGCCCATGCTGGGATCGGTCCATCTGCGGGTCCTCACCATTGTCGGGCTTCCCTCTGCCACCACGCCGGGGATTCTCGACGATCTGAACGGGCTTGCCTTCCCCTACCGCTGGTCGACGCGCGCGATCATGCTGGACAAGCAGGATGCCGTGAAGCTCGTCACGCGGATCCGCCGGCAATGGTTCGCCAAGCGCAAGTCGCTCGCGGCGATCCTGAAGGAGGTCATGACCAGCGAGGCGGCGAGCCTCGTAGACACGGATGCACACAACAAGGCTATCGACGCTGACGCGGCTCTGCAGGACTTGGGATCCGACGATGTTGGTCAGGCCTATGTCACAGCGACGGCGACCGTCTGGGATGCTGACCCGGCACGAGCGGACGAGAAGCTGCGGCAGGTCGAGAAAGCCATCCAAGGGCGCGACTTTACTTGCATGGCGGAGAGCGTGAACGCCGTCGAAGCCTGGCTCGGCGGCCTCCCAGGGCATGTCTACGCCAATGTTCGACAGCCGCCGCTGTCGACGCTGAACTTGGCCCATATGATCCCGCTGTCGGCGGTCTGGGCCGGTGAGACCCGCGATCATCATCTCAAGGCGCCGCCGCTGCTGTTCGGCCGGACGCAAGGCGCGACACCGTTCCGCTTCTCGCTGCATGTTGGTGACGTCGGCCATACGCTGGTCGTCGGCCCGACCGGGGCGGGCAAGTCGGTGCTGCTGGCTTTGGTGGCCCTGCAGTTTCGCCGCTATCCGGGTGCGCAGATCTTCGCATTCGATTTCGGCGGCTCTATGCGGGTTGCTACGCTCGCCATGGGCGGGGATTGGCACGACCTCGGCGGGGCGTTGTCGGCGGAGACGGAGGCCGCCGTCGCGCTGCAGCCCTTGGCCGGCATTGACGATATCGGGGAGCGCGCCTGGGCTGTCGATTGGATCACCAGCATTCTGGTGCACGAGAAGATTGTCGTGACCCCGGAGGCCAAGGAGCATCTCTGGTCAGCTCTGACCTCGCTGGCGTCGGCGCCGGTCGCGGAACGTACGCTGACGGGACTATCGGTCCTGTTGCAGTCCAACAGCCTGAAGCGGGCGCTCAAGCCCTACTGTCTCGACGGCGCGCAAGGCCGCCTGCTGGATGCCGACCACGAGGCGCTCGGCGACGGATTGGTGCAAGCGTTCGAGACGGAAGGGCTGGTCGGGACAGCCGCAGCGCCTGCGGTGCTGGCCTATCTCTTCCATCGGATCGCCAAGCGCCTCGACGGCCGTCCAACGCTGCTGATCATCGATGAAGGCTGGCTGGCCCTGGATGATGCCGATTTCGCCGGCCAGTTGCGGGAATGGCTGAAGACCCTGCGCAAGAAGAACGCCTCTGTCGTCTTCGCGACCCAGTCTCTCTCTGACATCAATGGTTCGCCGATTGCGCCGGCTATCATCGAGAGTTGTCCGACCCGCATCCTGCTTCCCAATGAGCGCGCCGTCGAGCCGCAGATCACGGCGATCTATCGCCGCTTCGGGCTGAATGATCGCCAGATCGAGCTGTTGAGCCGGGCCGTGCCGAAGCGCGACTACTACTGCCAGTCGCGCCGCGGCAATCGCATGTTCGAGCTTGGGCTGGGGGAGGTCGGGCTTGCGTTTGCCGCCTTATCATCAAAGGCCGATCAGGCCGCCGTTGCGGACGTTCTTGCGGCAGCCGGAAAGGAGGGATTTGCCGCGGCTTGGCTCCAGCACCGGAACGTCGGCTGGGCCGCCGATCTCATTCCGAGCCTCGATAACCTGGAGACACGGGCATGAGGCGGATGTGTCGTTTGGTCGCGTCCATTGCGGCTGTCGCTCTGGTCATCGCCGCGCCGGCGCGGGCGCAGTTGGTCGTCTTCGATCCGAACAACTACGCCCAGAATGTTCTGACGGCCGCGCGCGAGTTACAGCAGATCAACAATCAGATCCTGTCGCTGCAGAACCAGGCCCAGATGCTGATCAACCAGGCAAAGAACCTGGCGAGCTTGCCGTATTCCTCGCTGGCACAGCTGCAGCAGTCGATCGAGCGGACGCAGGATCTCCTGAAGCAGGCCCAGCGGCTGGCCTATGACGTCCAGCAGATCGACCGCGCTTTTGCGACGACTTACGCGCCGGCCAATGGCAACATGTCCAATCAGGATCTCGTCAGCAATGCGCAGGCGCGTTGGCAGACGTCGGTGGCCGCGCTGCAGGATGCGCTCAAGGTCCAAGCCGGCGTCGTCGGCAACCTCGATGCGGTCAAGAGCCAATCGGCGGCGCTGATCGCGACCAGCCAGGGTGCGAGCGGCGCGCTGCAGGTGACCCAAGCCGGCAACCAGATCCTGGCGCTGCAGGCGCAGCAGCTTGCCGATCTCACGGCCGCGGTGGCCGCGCAGGGACGGGCACAGAGCCTCGATACCGCACAGCGCGCGGCAGCCCAGGACCAGGGGCGCGAGCAGCTTCGGCGCTTCCTCGCGCCGGGAGAGGGCTACCAGCCCTCCAACGTGCAGATGTTCCACTGAGGATGAGCCTCTGACCTGCAGGAGCTCGGCTGTCGCTCGAGGGAGATTGGCCCATGGCCGGAACGGGCATCATCGATCAGTTTCTGGAGGCCTTCACGCGATCGATCGATAGCGGCTTCGGGATGCTCGGCGGCGAGGTTGGTTATCTCGCGACGACGCTGGTCGCGATCGATGTGACGCTGGCCGCGCTATTTTGGGCCTGGGGTGGCGAGGACGAAATCATTGCGCGTCTGGTGAGAAAGACGCTGTTCGTCGGCGTCTTCGCCTATCTCATCGGCAACTGGAATAGCCTGGCCCGCATCGTATTCGAAAGCTTCGCTGCCCTCGGCTTGAAGGCCTCCGGGTCTGCGCTGTCGACTGCCGACTTTCTCCGCCCGGGAAAAATCGCCCAAGTCGGGCTCGATGCCGGACGGCCGCTGCTGCAGGCGATCTCGAGCCTGATGGGCTATGTCAGTTTCTTCGAGAACTTCGTGCAGATCGCGGTTCTCCTGTTTGCCTGGCTAGTCGTGCTGCTGGCCTTCTTCATCCTGGCCATCCAGCTCTTCGTGACCCTGATCGAGTTCAAGCTGACGACGCTCGCAGGCTTCGTGCTGATCCCGTTCGGTCTGTTCGGCAAGACAGCCTTCGCGGCTGAGCGAGTGCTGGGGAATGTCATCTCCTCCGGCATCAAGGTCCTGGTGCTCGCGGTCATCTCCGGCGTCGGCTCCACGCTCTTTGCGCAGCTGACGCAAGCGGGGGGCGGCGATCCGCCGACCATCGACAGCGCCATGGCGCTGGTGCTGGGATCGCTGTCGCTGCTTGGTTTGGGGCTGTTTGGGCCCGGAATTGCGAACGGCTTGGTGTCCGGTGGCCCGCAGCTTGGCGCCGGCAGCGCCGCCGGAGCGTCCTTGGCAGCCGGTGGCCTCGCTGTGGCCGGCGTAGGGCTTCTTGCTGGAGCAGGAGGGCTCGCCGGCGGCGCTGTCTCCGGCTCGACCCGAGCTGCTGCATCGCTGCGCGCTGGCGCGTCGAGCCTCTTACGCCACAGCGGCGGCGCAGCTGATGAGGCGGGCAGGACCACGAGTCCATTGCGCGAGAGGGTCGCTGCATCGAATGGCCAGGCAGATCCCTCTCCGCCGTCCGAGGGGAATGGCGCGGCGGCTACCTCGCCCCGCTGGGCACAACGTATCAAGGCGGCGCGTGCCGTTCAGCAGGGGGCGTCCACAACCACGCAAGCGGTGCGCAATGCCGAGCAAGGCGGCCACGGTGGCTCCGTTGATCTCTCCGAGGGGAAATCCTGACATGTTCAAGCGTCCTTCCGTCCACTATGGCCGCACACCCGAGCCGGTCACGCCCTATCAGAAGGCCGCGCAGATCTGGGACGAGCGCATCGGCTCGGCCCGCGTGCAGGCCAAGAATTGGCGGCTGATGGCGTTGGGGTGCTTGAGCCTAGCCGCAGGTCTTGCGTCGGCGCTGATCTGGCAATCGACCCGCGGGACGGTGACGCCCTGGGTGATCGAGGTCGGTCATCTCGGCGAGGTCCAACGTGTCGCGCCGGCGATCGCCGACTATAAGCCCACCGATCCGCAGGTCGCGTTTCATCTCGCCCGCTTCATCGAGGACGTCAGAGGCCTGCCGGCCGACGGGATCGTGCTGCGCCAGAACTGGCTGCGCGCCTATGATTTCACGACCGATCGTGGCGCCGCTGCGCTTAACGACTACGCTCGCTCGAATGATCCGTTCACGAAGCTCGGCAAATCCCAGGTTTCCATCGAGGTCTCCAGCGTCATCCGGGCCTCGCCGGACAGTTTCCGGATCGCCTGGGTAGAACGCCGCTACGAAAACGGCGCGCTGAGCGCAACGGAGCGCTGGACCGCGATCCTGACGATCGTGCTCGCGATGCCCGACAACGCCGATCGGCTGCGTAAGAACCCGCTCGGTGTCTACGTCCAAGCTATCAACTGGTCGAAGGAGTTGTCGCAGTGAGCATGCAGATTGCTGGGTTGTCGCGGTGGACGATCGTGCTTGCGACTATTGTTCCGCTTGCCGGCTGCGTGACGACTGCGCCGCCCAAGATCAGCTATGACAGCGATGTCATGCCCCTGCCGGCACCGCCTCCGGCCGTGGAGGACAGGCCCAAACCGCTCCACTTGCCGCCGCCATGGAAGGTGTCTCTGGGGGGCCGAACTGGTGCCAAAGAGGACGCCGACCCGCTCGATCGCGTCGAGGCAGCCAACAGCGCCGCGAGGGTCGAGCCGCGGAAGCGGGGATACTTCAACGCGGCGCAGATCTATGCCTACAGTCCGGGCGCGCTCTACCAAGTCTACGCCGCTCCGGGGCAGATCACCGACATCATGCTCGAGGAGGGTGAGCAGCTCACGGGCTCCGGTCCTGTCTCGGCCGGCGACACCGTGCGCTGGGTGGTTGGTGACACCGAGAGCGGCGTGGGTGAGACGCGACGGGTCCATATCCTCGTCAAGCCGACGCGGCCTGCAATCGAGACCAATCTCGTCGTCAATACCGATCGGCGCACTTATCTGATCGAGCTGCGATCTCGCGAGAAGCCGTATATGCCGGCCGTCGCCTGGTACTATCCGCAGAATGCCGAGACCCGGGCTCGGCAGGCGGTGATGAGGCCGGAGCTGCCTGAGCCGTCGCAGAGGCGTCTGCGATACCGGATCGAGGGTGATGATCCGCCTTGGAAGCCGGTCAATGCCTATGACGACGGGAGAAAGGTCTATATCGAGTTCGCTCGCGGCATCGTGCAAGGCGAATTGCCGCCTTTGTTCGTCATTGGCTCTGAGGGGGCGCCGGAGATCGTCAACTATCGGACCTTCCGCAATGTGATCATCGTCGATCGCCTGTTTGCCGCCGCAGAACTGCGCCTGGGCGGCGAACAGCAGCAGAAGGTCCGGATCATCCGAACCGAAGGAGCGACCCCATGACGGGTGGGGACGACACGGGTTCGGTTGTGCAAGAAACGTCTGCTGCCGATCAGCGTACAAAGGAGCTGCGGCTCACGGGCGATCCGCCGCGGATCACGCGGCTGTCCCGCAAGGTCCTGGCGGGCGGGAGCGCGCTGGCGCTCCTCCTGATTGGCGGCGCCTTTATCTGGGCGCTGCAGGCTAACAAGCCACGGCAATCTGGTTCGGACGAGCTCTACAGCACCGATCACCACGATGTGGCCGACGGCGTGTCTGCGTTGCCGCGCGATTATGCGAGTTTGGGCAAGGGCACCCCTGTTCTCGGCCCTCCGCTGCCCGGCGATCTCGGACGGCCGATCCTTGCATCACAAGGTCAGGCTGCGCCTTCCACACCCGATCCGGATCAACAGCGCCGAGAACAGGAGACGGAAGCTGCGCGTGTCAGTCGGCTGTTTGCCTCCACCAATGCACACGACGCCCAGCCGCCGGCAACCACAGTTCAGGGCGGCGAACGGCCGGGGATCGCGCCGAATCCGGATGAGTTCCTCTCCCAGAATGGCCAGGAGCGCAAGCTCGCCTTCGTCAACGCTCCTGTCGATCGCCGCACCACCAGTCCGGACCGAGTCACGCGTCCAGCGTCTCCGTTTGTTGTCCAAGCCGGGACCGTCATTCCGGGCGCGTTGATCACAGGGATTCGCTCCGACCTTCCTGGACAGATCACCGCTCAGGTAACCGAGAACGTTTTCGACACACCCTCGGGACGCGCTCTGCTCGTCCCGCAGGGAGCTCGTCTCATCGGCGTGTACGATAGCCAAGTGACGACCGGCCAGACACGCGTGCTCTTGGTCTGGACGAGACTGATCATGCCCAACGGCCGCTCGATCGTGCTCGAGCGTCTGCAGGGAGCCGATGCGGGTGGCTATTCCGGGCTCTCTGATGAGGTCGACAATCACTGGAAGCAACTCATCGGCTCCGCATTGCTTTCGAGCCTGCTGTCGGTGGGCAGCGAAGTAAATGCCGGAGCGAATGCAAACACGAACAATGCAGGGATCATCCAGGCGTTGCGCCAGGGTTTTGGTAACGCGATGAGCCAGACCGGCCAGCAGTTCGTGCGCCAGCAGATGAACATTCAGCCGACGCTGACGATCCGGCCCGGCTTTCCGGTGCGCGTAATCGTCAATCGTGACCTCGTTCTCGAGCCATATCGCGATCGCTAGGGGCCGACAGCATGAAGCTGAAGATTTCGACGCTTCCAGACGACAAGCCGGTTAAGATCTCAGTCGAGCTACCCGCGAGCGTTCATCGAGATCTACAAGCGTATGCGGAGATCATGGCGCGAGAGTCGACCCAAATGCCTATCGAGATCGGGCGACTCGCCGCGGCAATGATCACGCGCTTCATGGCCACCGATCGGGCGTTTGCCAAGTTTAGGCAGTCGGCATCGGAGGAAGGCGAATAGTGGTGATCAGCCCTATTTCTCGAGACCTTCTGCCTGCGCGACGTTACGACAAGAAACAGGCCGGTTACGACCGGTCCGGCTATCCCGATCGAGGTCCCTGCTGAGCCGCCGAATCAGCAAGATTCGATGCGTTCTCTAAGTTCCAAACCTGTGCTGCAGCGCGGGACAATAGCGTGCTGCCGGCCGCATTGGTGATCCCTAGCGCGAAGACCATCTCACGTTTTCCGCAGGCCTGCGGGTATCCGAACTGGTCGGAATCACGACGCCAGGGCGCCGGCCAATATTCACGTCATGAGCAAAGGCCGGCGCGACCGGGTTCTGCCGTTGTGGCGGGAAACGACGGACGCAGTCAAAACCTGGCTCGCCGTCCAGCCGCACGGCTTGGACACGGCGCTGTTCCTCAACGGTTCCGGCCGAGCGATGACCCGCGCGGGGTTCGAGTATATCCTCGCCAAGCACGCCGACATCGCCGTGGTCGCCCTGCCGTCCATAGCCGCAAAGAGGTATCGGAGCACGTTCTGCGCCGCAGCTACGCAATACATATGCTTCAGGCCTCCCATGACATCCGCGAGGTAGCATTATGGCTTGGTCGCGCCAGCCTTCAGAGTACGGAGGCCTATCTACGGTCGGATCCCACGGAGAAACTGGAGGCGCGGAACTCCACGTCGGCACCTAACCTTCGGGCCGGAAAGTTCCGGCCGCCTGACAAGCTGCTGGCTATGCTCAGCGGCAGATAGTGACCCAAAATTATGCGGAGCACCGCGGCCGCGAGCTCCGGTCCACGCCTGGTCAATCCTGCAGGACTCCGCATAATTCTATGCTCCAGATAATTGCGGGACGCCGGCCTCTGCCCGTTGAACACCTCGAGCCGGCGCGCAGGCTCCGTGATAGCAGTACGCTCAGTATCCATTCTAAGCGTTACGATCCAAAACGGACCTTAGACCTGGCAGATCAGGCCGTCACATGAAGGGTGAGGGCAGAACGACGCTTACGACCGAACCGATCACCGACCACGCCAGCTACGCCACTCAACGAGATGAAGTCACCTTAACCGAGGACGGCGGTCGCCCTTGCGTTCCTCTACCGCGCATCGCATGAGCAGCGCGCCGCGAGGGGAAGGAGCAGAGCCGCCCTGCTGCCGCAGCCTCAAGCCGCTCGAACGGATTGCAAGAACGCGCCGACGCCCGATTTCAATCGAGTGCTTTGCTGCGACAAGATGCGCGCCGAGCCAAGGACTCGCGATGATGCAGAGCCTGTCTCATTTGCTCCCCGCTGCACAGCTCCGATATTCGAGGCGACTTCCTGGGTTCCTTGCGCCGCTAGGTGAATATTGCGGGAGACCTCTTGGGTAACCGCCTCCTGCTCTTCGACGGCCGTAGCGATCGCGTTCGCAATCTCCGAAATTCGATCAATAGTTCCGCTGATCTCTTTGATCGCGAGTACAGAATCTTGAGTGGTCGATTGGATACCGCCGATCTGCTGGCTAATTTCGCCGGTGGCTCTAGCCGTTTGCTCCGCGAGGGCTTTGACCTCGGTAGCAACAACGGCAAAGCCTCGTCCAGCTTCTCCCGCACGAGCGGCCTCGATCGTTGCATTCAACGCAAGAAGATTAGTTTGACCAGCAATTGTGTTGATTAAATCGACGACATCTCCAATCCTCGTTGCGGCTTGGGAGAGCGCGTTCACCTGCTCGTTCGTTCGTTGAGTTTGAGAAACGGCGGCGGCAGCAATGTTTGCAGATTCCAGGACGCGTCGGCTGATTTCATTGACCGAAGAAGCCAACTCTTCACTCGCCGCTGCGACCGATCCGACATTCGTCGAGGACGCTTCAGACGCTTGTGAGACGATGGATGATAGTTCCTTCGTGTTTTCGGCAGTTTTCGATAGGCCTTGGGCTGCAAGTTCCAACTCGCCGGAAGCCGATGAGACAGCTTCTATGATCTCGCCTATTTCATTCTCGAAACGTACAGCGAGATCGTTCATTTCAGCCTTGCGCCGTACGTGTTCGATCCGTTCGGCGTCAGCGCGCTCGGTACGCAGCCTTTCGGCTTCGATCATGCCAGCCTTGAAGACTTGGACGGCTTTTGCCATTTGTCCTATCTCATCGTGTCGGTCCTGTCCGGGTACCAACGTAGAACGGTTGCCCGTAGCCAGCTGTGTCATTGTGTCGGTCAGCGAGCTCAGCGGACGGGTGATCGATCTCGCAATAAGGATGGCTGCCGCAACGATTGCAATCGAGAGCAGTGCGCCGCCGATGACAAGGACTCGGAAGACGAACGTGTACTGCTCCTCAGCCGAACGCTCTATGATCCGTGCCGTTTCGCGATGTTTTTCAAGGAGTACTTCTGCGTCCTTCTTAACGCCGTTGAACAGTGGCAGAACCTTCGCAGTGAGATCGACGCCCGCCTGGTCATAGTTACCCGCCGTGATCTGCTGTTCCACGGGTCTCAGGCCTTCTTCAATCAGCTTCGCCTCAGACGCTTCAACGCGAGCGGCGATTTCTGCAAATCGAATGCCCGCTTCAGACGACCGATATTGCCGAAGCGCTTCGCCCATCGTTTTTATGGCGTTGTCCAGCGCATTTGTATGCAAGGAAACTGGGTGATCGTGTCGTTTCGCCGCGGGAAGAATGGGATTATGTTGCACGGCCATTAGAAGCTGGCGGAAGCTCTCTTGCATCGCTTCATTCAGCCGCGAGATCTGTTCAATCGGTTGCAAAGCCTCGGATTCTGTCCGCGCCAGCATCCGCTGTGTTGCCGATGTTGACAAGATGCCGATTGTGCCAATGGCGGTCAGGCCTATAACGCTAATGGCGATTAGCATCGTAATCCGGCTGCCGATCTTAAGACGGGAAAGCATGCTCGACCTTCGTAGTCAGTGTGCTGCTGCGAGGAAGGCATCCTGTCTCTGCATTGGATAATTCCACGTAAAACCTGAGGTGATGTATCGGCTGCAAACGATCCGGACAAATACGGGTGGTGTGTGCGGTCCGTCAATTGTGCAGCAAAGCACATGGCGCTTCAGAGCGCCCGCTCGTCGACGGCCGGTCACGAGCGTGGACAACTGAGGGGCAGCGTGCAGAAGCAGTAGAGGAAATATCGATAGTTCGAGAGTGCTCGTCGGTATGAGCGATGATGAGTGCGTTGGAATTGCGCAGAATGCAGCGAACGAAAGCTCCGAGCCCGGATGACGCTGCAGTTGCCGAAGGTGGTCAGGACACGGAAGCGCTGATGGTGCTAGTCGTGGTATGTATATTCAGACTATGTATGAATAATAAGCGTACTTGCGGTTTTTGTCGCAACGTCTAGCTCGTTCTCTCACAGAGAGAGATCGATATGAAGAGCAGTTTCGTAGTGATGGCCGTCGATCCGCAAGGCCGTCCCGTTGCCCAAAAAACTTGCCGCTGCGGGTTTCTAGGACAGAGCTCTCGTCAGAGATCCCACCAAAGCGGAAGACCTCGCGGTGAGGCCGGCCCGCTTTACCCTCTAGCTATTCTCCGGCAGTGCCAGGGAATTCCACGTCAACTTAAGGAAGAACCTCATGAAGAGCGATATGCGATCTACATCAAGGGCCCTGATCACTGCCGCGGCCGTCGCGATAGCGACCGCTACTGTCGCGCGAGCCGACGATCAGGCTCCTAGAATCACTATGCCCGAGAAAGTCGAATGGTCCGCGATGATTCCCGCGATGGGAAAAAAAGGTCCGGCGATGGCGGTAGTCTTCGGCAAACCCGGAGTTCTCGGGCAACCCTTCGGTGGCTTGTTCAGGGTGCCGGCCGGCGGCGAATCGCCTTCGCACATTCACAACTCTGACTATTGGGCTGTGATGCTTTCGGGGACTGAATCAGCTCGTCAGGGGGCTAAAGACGCGCCTGCACGAATCCCTCCTGGCTCCTGGTGGTTCCAGCCGGGCAAGGCTCAACACGTAAACAAGTGCATGGGACCGGAAGATTGCGTGTTCTTTGTCTACTATAAAGATGGTATGGACTACGTCCCTGCGGAGTCGCATACCAAATAAGCCGAAGACCTAGTTCGAGTCGGCCCTGAGCAGAAACAATTCATTGCAATCTGCGGCGTTACGCTTGTCAACGCCTCAGATTGCGCCTCTTCCGTCGATCCACATGTCCGCGCATATGTATCCAATTCCAACGATTGAAACGCAAGTTGCGCCTCGCGCGATGCCGGATGTGTCTCGCGAGCTGCGACTGGCTCAGCGCCAAAGGTTGCTACCAGGCAGCTATAGTGGAGAACGCCACTCTCAGAAGCAGATCAAGCTAGCTGATCAGCCTCGGCTACCGATCTGGCACGCCCACCCCGGCCCTCTGAAGGTTTTAGGAGTACTGCAGCGGGACCTTTGGCTCATTGACGAAATGGCGAAGCACGATGCAAAGATGTCTGGTGTCATTGTTTCTTACGCTTGGTTGCCAGGGCCAGGCTGGCCTAAGTATCGGCAGATATGCGCGTGTCCCGAAAGCCCAGCCTTTATTGTTGTCGTTGGATAAATCAGAAATCTACTTGGTTCGCCAAGTAAGCGAGTTCTTCGCGGGTTGATACGCGATCCAGTACAGAATTGCGGTGAGGATAGCGGCCAAATCGAACCAGAAGCGCACGATGCGCCTCTTCATAGCGAAGGTGTTCTTCAAGCCCTGGCTCGGAGAACAAGCGGCGCGCCTCTTCATGAATGACCAACGATTCGCTGTGCATGAACGGCATGTAAAGGAATGCCTTCTCATCGACCCGCAGTTCACCGTGATCGGCGCATCGAATTGCTTCCTGGGCAAGGCAAAGCGCATGAGCATCGTGTGAAAACGCTCTGGCCTTGCCACGGTACATATTACGCGAGAACTGGTCGAGGACAATGATCTCCGCAAGCCGACCGCGGATCGTGTGCCGCCACGGAAATAACTCGTTCATTGTCGCCGCTTTGTGCAAAGTGGAGAATTCTTGTCGGATGTGATGATCGAATGCGGGATCTTTCTGCCACCACCGCTCGCTTGATGTCTCATTAAACCAAAAGCTCAGTACCGCTCTTGCATCATCGGGCATTTCCATCCTCGTTTCCGGTGTGTTCTGACAGACGCCGCGGTCGCCGAGACTAGCTGGTTCGGATGATAGGGTGTCTGGCAATCCCGGCGGTTGCGTAGGGCGTGACCGAAATCGTTGCCCAAAGCGAATCTGGCGATCCACTCGAATGTGCTGGAGAGTGCGACAAAGTCACGAGATCTCCGGCAAGGGATCAATGGCGTCGTGCTAATCTAACGGTAGAGCTGGAACTCAGGCCTGGAGTCAGGAATGAACCCGTCCCGGTTTGGCATCTGGACCTTCGGCAGTGTCTTCGCGTCCATCACGTCGCTTGGCTGGATGATCTTAGCTTCCGAGAGGATGTAGGCGACAACCGCATAGACCTCATCGTCCGTCAGAGAGCCCGGAGCGTTGAATGGCATTGCACGCTTAACGTAGTCGAACAGCGTTGTCGCGTGCGGCCAGTAGCTCTCAACGGTCTTGACCGGCGTCTTCGTCGCGAGGGAGCCGCGCCCGCCGATTAATTTGTCTCCGCCGAGGCCGGGCTGTGGAACTCCCTCTAGCCTGTCACCATGGCAGGCACTGCAATTTTCGGCGTAGACCTTCGCCCCTTGTTGCGCCGCTCCGCTACCGGCTGGCAACCCGCGCCCACTCGGTGGAATAGAGAAGAACGCGGAGCGTTCACTCTCGCTGGATGGCGTGCCGAGGCCGAAGCGGGCATCGCTGCCCATTTGGGCGAAGGCATCAAAGGATATGCCGATCGCTATCACCGCACATGTCGCTGCGATCGCGGTGTTCTTACGCATGGACATTGCTTACGCTCCCATCGGCCGCCACAGCCCAGCTTTGGATGGCGTTGAGGTGATAGACGGACGCAAACGGGCCGTTCGAGCCGCGAATTGCGATGAGATCTTTCAAGGTTGGTTGCAGATAGCCTGTTTCATCGGTACAGCGGCTCTGCAAGATCGCAGGCCTGCCGTTCCACATCCAGGGAAAGCTGAACCTTACTGTGCACATTGGTTCGGGCGCGGTGTCAATCCGGGCGGGGTACCAGGATTGGCCGCCGTCTACCGAGACGTCGACGGACTGGATACGGCCGCGTCCCGACCATGCAAGGCCGGTGATGTTGTAGAAGCCCGGTCCGGGCAGCTTCATCTCCCCCGAAGGAAAGGTAACCACGGACTTCGCGTCCATATCGAGCGAGAATAGCCGGGCCTTACCGTTTCCTAAAAGGTCTGTGTATTTGGAGGTCTCTTCGCGCGTCATGAATGGTTTGTCGCTGACCTCGAGGCGGCGTAGCCATTTGATATGGGTATTGCCTTCATAGCCGGGCAGCATGAGGCGGATCGGATATCCTTGCTCCGGACGAATGGCTTCGCCATTCTGTCCGTAGGCAATGAAGGCATCCTTCAGCATTTTCTCGATCGGAATTGAGCGGGTCATGACTGCAGCGTCCGCCCCCTCGGCAAGGACCCACCCAGATCCCTCCTTGATTCCAACTTCCCTCGCGATCGTCGAAAAAGGAACGCCGGTCCATTCCGATGTGCTGAGGAGCCCATGGGTCCCTTGTACAGTCTTTAGCGTTGGTTTGTTCCACTCCGTCAATCCGTTGCCGGAACATTCGATAAAGTGCCTGCGCGTGATTGACGGAAAACGCTTCAGGTCAGCGACTGTGAATCTCTTGGCCGCGTCGACCATTCCGTGCACGAAGAGCTGGTGCCGCGACGGGTCAATGGTGGGAATGCCGCCATGATGCCGCTCAAAGTGCAGGCCCGATGCGGTCAGATTCCCCAACATTCTATCGAGAGGGGTAAATGTCCACGAGGTGTTCTCGTTGGGGGTAGGGTAGCGTTGTCGAACTTCGGTCTCGAATTGCGAGCGCGATCCATAACCACCGTCGGCGGCGGTAGGGCGCCCTTGCTCCTTGGTGGAATCGGCCGGCGCTTCGAAGCGCTGGGCTCCTGGAGGAGCATTGGTATCGGCTGCAGCAGGAAGCGAGCTCAACACGGCGGCGGTCGAGGCGCCCGCGGCTGATCCTACCGCAAAGAGAAAATTGCGTCGATGAAGCGATGAAGACGGAAACATGCCCGTCTTGCATGAACAGTCATCGCCATCAAGCTCAACGCGATCGATGGCGAGGTGCTGCTCCTCTGCTTCGACAATCGCCTCAATTTGGCGACGAGTCAGCTCATCATATTTCACTTGGGTCATTCTCTCCACCGGATACTCTCCCGTCATGAGCGGACAATATCGATGGACTATAAAACTACAAGGATGCGCAATTTTCTGACCTAGTCGTGAAAACAATACCAGTGCGAGTCGCTGCACTCCTGATCGACGTGCACAACGATTGGCGAGGACCTGCAGGCCGGCCGCGGGTACTCGGGCCTGCGGCAAAGTTTATCGTGTTGGTCGGGCGCCGACATCAGCGCTCAAAAGTGGATGCAACAGCCAGGCAGAGCGTTCTGAGGCTGGCCGGCTTGAATGCTTGGCAAGATCGCTGGCGTGGCGCGCCGTAGTGAGGTCGGATGCCGATGGTTCGGCCACGGCGAGCATCCCCGAACCGTGCTCCCGGTGCCGCCTTGCTGATTGCAACCGGCATGACCTCTACACCTGGGCGTGGTGCGAGTGATCTACGATAGATACAGGCATGACCGGCTTTGAGGAGGTGGGTCATGGCAGATGCCACGCATGAAGGCATGCTTGACGGCCGGCAGCAGGGCGGCGTCGGCGCCGAGGCGGCATGAAAATTCAAATGCTTCGCTACCGCCAATGCAAGAATGAGTGAAGCAAGCGGAATACGCGAACCCGGTGGGGACAGCGCAATGCACGATCTCTTCGCGGGAATTTGCGCACGGTCTCATTTGCGAAGCGGCCCTTGATCTGGCTCATGTAACAGGCCTGCGGGACCGATAAGACTGCAGGCTCCAAGCAGCGGGAGGCAGCCGTGCTGGTGTCAGTCATTGATCTTGTCGGAGAAGACCGGCTTTCGTGGCTGGGAGGCCTTCTGGTCGGTAGCATGTTCGGGTTCTTTGCGCAGCGCAGCCGTTTCTGCCTGCGCGCCGCCGCCGTCGAATTTTCGCGCGGCGACGGAGGTCCACGTCTCGCGGTCTGGCTCCTGACCTTCGCGGCTGCTTTGCTCGGCACGCAGGCACTTGTTGCGCTTGGCTGGATCGAAGTATCGGAAGCGCGTCAGCTTGGCCAGCGGGGCAGCATCTCCGGTGCTATCGTTGGCGGTCTGATGTTCGGCTCTGGCATGATCCTCGCGCGTGGCTGCGCGAGCCGGCTGTTGGTGCTGTCTGCCAATGGAAATTTGAGGGCGCTGCTGTCCGGTCTTGTCTTTGTCGTAACGGCGCAGGCCTCTTACCGTGGTCTATTGTCTCCTGCGCGCGAATGGTTAACAAGTCTGTGGCAGGTGGACGGAGGCCAGTCGCGTGACATCATGGCGATGTTCGGCGCCGGCACTCCCGAGAAGCTTGCGTTCGGAGCGTTGTGGCTGCTCGCAGGTCTTACGCTTGCGTTTCGGAGCGAGTTGTCGCGCCGTTTGATCCTCTCCGCTTTTCTGACCTGCGCAGCGGTCGTAGCAGGATGGCTGTTCACCTATCAGCTCGCACAAGCGTCCTTCTCGCCCGTAGCGCTAAAAAGCCTCACCTTCAGTGGTCCCTCGGCCGAGCTATTGATGCTGGTATTGAACAGTGCGTATCTGCGGCTCGGCTTCGATCTTGGTGTCATACCCGGTGTCTTCCTCGGCTCATTCGTCGCTGCAGCGTTGACGCGCGAATTGCGACTTGAAGGTTTTTCGGACGGTCTCGGAATGCGCCGCTATCTCCTCGGTGCGATGTTGATGGGTTTTGGCGCGATGCTCGCCGGTGGTTGCGCCGTTGGGGCCGGGGTAACTGGCGCTTCAGTGTTTGCACTCACCGCCTGGCTTGTGCTCGGCGGTATGTGGTTGGGCGCGGGAGTGACAGACTTCACTTTCGATCGGGCGCCGCAATCGCAATCAACGGCCGATTCGCCTGCATCAAGCAAATGAACCGTATGGTTCCTGGTAACCGCCGATCCGACAACATGAACGCTGTTCATCGATAGCAAGCGCAGATGCTCGCAAAAGCTTGAGATGCGTGGGAACGCTCCCTGGCAATCGAGTTCCGCCGGCTCATGATGCGAAGCGATGACAACTCTGCTCTACTACCACTATACGCGTGGACCTTGGCCGCGCTCAAATGACCAACGTGCCTGCCTTCGCCGCCGCATAGCGCTCGTCAATCGCCCTCCAATTGACGGTGTTCCACCATGCCTTGAGATAGTCGGCGCGACGATTTTGATAGTTAAGGTAATACGCATGTTCCCACACGTCGTTGCCGAGCAGCGCGCGCTTGCCGTCCATCATTGGATGATCCTGGTTTGGACGTGTTTCGATGGCGAGCTCGCCTTCCTTCGACACCGTCACGAAAACCCATCCCGAGCCAAAGACGCGTCCACCCGCTGCATTGAAATCGGTCTGGAGTTTTTCGATACCGCCGAGGTCGCGGTCGATCGCGGCCAGCACGTCGCCATGCGCGTTGCCACCGTTTGGTCCCATGATCTGCCAGAACATGCTGTGATTTGCGTGTGCGCCTAGGTTATTGCGCACTCCGGTTCGGATGGCGTCTGGTATGGCAGCGAGATTTCCCAGCACTTCCGCGATCGGCTTGTCGGCAATCGACGGATTATCCTTGGCAAAGTTATTGAGATTCGTGACGTACGCCTGGTGATGCCGATCGCGATGTATTTCCATCGTCTTCCCATCGATGTGCGGTTCAAGAGCGCTCGCTGCATAGGTCAGGGGATCGACCTTAAAAGGGGCCGACGGTGCAGAGGCGGCCGCTTGCGCAAATACAAGGCGAGGAGAGATGGTGATACCGGTTGCTGCGATGATTAGGTGTCGACGGGACATAGATGACATCGGAGGTCTCCATTGAAGGTTATGAGTCGGAATAAGAGGTCGTCAAGCTGGGAATAGATGGATTCCGGCCGCCGCCTGCCACGGCGGCCTATGAGCCGTCAACGCCAAGAACCGTCCGGGTGGCTAGGTCGATCGGCGTCATGCAACTCCGTTGTTTGTCAGGCGGCCGGTTAGTGCGAAATGACGCGCCGTGCTCGGCTCCGCTCGTTGCGTGAACAATGCAGCGATAAGTGTGTCGGCTCTTCCTGTTCACCGCTCCCTTAGCAAAGTGGAACGCCGGCGGATCGCGCGGAAGCGAGCTCGCCAATGCCGACTGGCGGCTTCGGCGGTTTCGAACGTGACGCGGCATCGGCATTCCAACGCCTCGCAATCCTCACGAGGCTGGTTAAACTAACTCCCGCGGATCTGCTCAAGCAGCGGTGACGGCGGACAAGGTCCCGTTCGCAGCATGAAGCCAACGTCTTCCAGGTTGAGTCGTTTTCCCTAAAGTACGGAACGACGTGCCGGCTACGATCGCGGCCATCATCGATAGGAACGTTTCCCGCGAGCCGATTTCTTGTCTCGGGTTCGACGCCTGGGAAATGACTGATGTCGCTGCGCATCGCGGATTCGAAAGGTCAGAGGTGATTGATCAGTTGGAGACAGTGCAACGATTGCAGGACTGCTGTCCAGAAATGCTAACTGATGCAAGCCATAAATTCAGTAGATATCTTCGGTCGCCTCGCTAGGAGGCAACCAAACGTATCGTGTGCGAGGTTTCATTTTGGAACAAACGTTTCGCTAGTGGCACATTGCTGAGGAGTCTGAAGCTGCTCGACTTCTGAAGAACAATGCGGCTAGACTAACTTCAGTGGAGTAGCTGCGACTGGCGGGCGGCGCCTATGAATGACAAAGCAATCGTCGGAAAAGAGACCTTGCAGTGGGTGCGCGTTGAGCGGCGCTGCCGTAGAACTGGAAAACTCTTCGGCTGCCTCGGGGGCGATATTGCGGGGGCGGCCGGAGCGATTGACGCGCATAGGTCTTACGCGCCCGAGTTCGCTTTCGCCACCGCGCTGTCGCTGTCAAGTTGTGTAGCTAGCGTTTCCGCTATCAAGTACTTGAAGGTAGGAACGTGCGCTACGGGTCAAGGCGATGCGCGAAGGCGCCAGCGTGCTCGTTGGTGGCGGCGCGGCCAACGTCATTCCGTTGCACGTTTGGAATTCGGAGGACTGCAGGGCGGCAAGCGAGTTGCTGCCGAATAGCCGCGCAATCGACATTCAGACAGTCGGCGTCCCAATAGCGGCGCGCGGTACGGTACGCTTGCTGATCACGTCCTCGCCGCATCACACCGATGAGGTGGTCAACCCGTCGATTGCCGTATCGGTCAAGATTTGGAAGAAAAATGGCTTGCCGAGGCAACACCGAGCGGTGACCGTAGAGCGGGGTGTTCTGATGTCATCGTTGTTTACGGCGTATCGGCTGTGCAGCGAACTTGAGGAGAACCGGGGCAGGGGGGGAGTGAATGGTTCGACTAGCAATCCGCAAGATGCGGTCGAGTGTGGTCGTGTGGACCGGTGCAACTGCGTGGGTTCTGTTGACGGCGGTCGTTCTGTACGCGCGGTCAAGCGTGCTCGAAAGCAGCTTCGATCCGCGGGCATTTATCTGCTCGAGCGACAGTGGCGGGGTTCAAGTGGGCGAATTCGCCAGTGGCTCATCGTCACCGTAAGCAAGGGCCGCGGCACACGCTTCGTCAGGTTGGAAAGGTATGGATCACGTATGGCCTACGACGTCAGCATTCCCGGTGCATTCGCCGGTGGTCTACTCTCGTTTGCATCGCCATGCATCTTGCCTCTGGTGCCCCCATTCCTGTGTTATATTGCAGGTACGTCAATGGAGGATCTGTCAAACGAGAAGCTTGACAGATCTCGAATAGTGCTGACTTCGCTTGCGTTCGTGCTTGGATTCACAACGATTTTCGTCGCGCTTGGCGCGACCGCCTCGTTTCTTGGAAAAATAATCTCGTCCAACATCGCGTCAATCGGATATGTCGCGGGAGCAATCATAATTGCGATGGGCCTGCACTTTCTCGGCATCATCAGGATTCCGTATCTTTATCGATCGGTCACTGTGCAGACGGAAGTGTCTCCGGGCACATTTGTGGGTGCTTACGTGATGGGGCTCGCCTTCGCATTTGGTTGGACGCCGTGCGCCGGGCCGATTCTCGCGACGATCCTCTTTATCGCTGGAGCGGAGGATAGCGTTAGTCGAGGTGTGTGGCTGCTGCTTCTTTACTCAGCGGGCGTCGGCTTGCCGTTCATGATCGCCGCGATGTTTGCGAGCTATTTTATGACCCTGGTGGCCCGTTTCAGGCGGTATCTTGGCCTTGTCGAGAAGGTGATGGGTGCAAGTCTGGTTGTCACCGGCGTGGTGTTCATGACCGGACAAATGTCGATGATTTCAGGTTGGTTGTTGGAAACGTTTCCGATCCTCGGATCTATTGGTTAGCCGAAGCGAAAGAACAGCAAGTTGTCGAACGAACGCATTTCGATGAGGACGCGATGAAGAAGGCCGCTGTCGTGTTCTCGAGCCGCCTTGGGTATCAAGCTGAGGCTCGCGGTGGCGCCGTCGATGAGTCTGCGAAATTCGGGGTCCTGCTTGGTGCGATCTGATGCCATTCGATCGCAGCGACGCAGTATGCCTTCATAGACCTCAGCGCTGGACTGGACGGCAGCTGCGATGGATTGTTCGGACAAGTTCGGTGGCGTCGTCTCGTAGACGTACAGCGCGTCCATCGCTCGGTTCGCATCGAGAACGCAGTCGGCCAATAGATAGAGATTGTTTGCGCGGCGAAACTGAGAAAGGGCGTCTCGAATGGAAATCATCTCCCGTTCGGCCGCTTTGAGATTGCCGTGATCGACGTATTCCACGGCCTTTTCAGTGTGGTACGAGACTTGCTCGAGTGTCGAGCCAAAGAGTGGATTACTCCGGAAAGCGTCAGGGGTGTTTGCTCGAACGGATTTGGTGAGAGTTATCCAAGCGGCACGTACTTGGTCGACCTCAAGGCCGCCCAAGTCGGCGTTGCCTGTACGTAGATAGCTGGCGGCAAGACGGTAGTGGGAAGCAACGTCGTCTACCGCAGCGCTGAAAGCTGCCAGATCGTTCGCCATGCCGATGGATGAGGAAAGGCCGAACGCAATTGCGGTGATCGTTAGCCGGGCTCGGATACGCATGAAGAATCTCCCCGTCATTTGCGGGCCCTCCGCCCGAAGAAGTACGTCGAAGTGCTCTTTTCAGCTGGGCGCGTACAGCAATGACATCTATCAATGATCGTGAAAGACTCAAGTCCTTGTGCACTCGGTCGGTGCTCTCCAACAGTTGAGCGGAAGGAAGCGAAATGACCATCTCACGGCGTAAGGTGCTTGCCGCAAGCTCGGCACTGCTGCTGTCGTCGTTCAAGCCAACCGTCGCTGCGGTTCTGAACGAGGACGGGATGTATTCGGAGCCGTGGTTCCTCAATACCATGCTGGAGCTGTCGGATGATCTCGGCGATGCAGCGAGCAATGGCAAGCGGTTCGCTATTCTTTGGGAACTCAGGGGCTGCCCGTATTGCAAGGAAATGCACCTTGTCAACCTGGCCGATGCCAAGGTGGCCTCGTACATCGAGGCGAATTTTTCCATATTGCAACTTAACATCATAGGCAGTCGAATTGTTACGGATTTCGATGGCGCCAAACTCTCCGAGAAGCAGTTCGCACAGAAGTACAACGTGCGGTTCACTCCTACCATCCAGTTCTTTCCCGAAATTGCGGCTGACTTATCCTCCAAGGATCCCGGCCAGCGGGAAGTTGCACGGATGCCAGGATACGTAAAGGGTGAGCATTTCCTGGCGATGTTTCGCTTCGTCCGGGACAAAGCATATGAGCGGGAAAACTTTAGGAGCTACGTCAATAATCAGGCACGCTGAGTTCGAAGCCTGATTGGAATTCCGGGGCAAGCCATAGATGAGCTATCGGCGTCGGGACGAGGAAAGCCAGGCGCCGCTAAAGCGTGCTCGCGACAAGCTCAATGTTTCATATCGAAACGTGGCGTTTCACGCCATGGAACGAGCGTGGCGGTCGGGTCCGCGACCAAATCGAATGAGGGGCTGGGTCGCTGACGCCGAGATGCTGTCGCAGGTCTCGCAGCCGCGGGATTTCAGCTTTTCGGCAGGTTGAAAAGAAGGCGATGCCGATTTCGGCCCGTCGCGATGCACTTAACCGCCGCCAGCGAAATTGGCACGAGCATTGCTGAACTGATGCTTAACTAAAAAATTGTCAATTTGCAGGGGGTAGGTGACCAGGATGCGGCATTTGGCATTCTCGTTGTTCGTTCTTTCAACGATCACAACGTCAAGCGTTTGGGCCGAGGATCTCACCGCCATTCGCGTCGACAAGGATTCGATCGCGCAGCCCTTAACCTCGCAGCCGGGAAATCCAAAGAACGGCGCCGCCGCCATGGCGGACCGCAAGCTTGGAAACTGTCTGGCATGCCACAAGGTGGCGCAGATGAAGTCCGAGCCGTTTCATGGCGATGTCGGGCCAGCGCTCGACGGAGTTGCCGGCCGATGGAAGGAAGGGCAGCTCCGCCTGATCGTGGTGAACCCCAAGGTACTGTTCGAGGACACGGCGATGCCTGCGTTCTATCGGACTGCCGGCATGCATCGGGTGCGCGGGGAGTTTCAGGAAAAGCCAATGCTAACTGCTCAACAGGTGGAAGATGTCGTCGCATATCTGACGACGCTCCGGGATTGAGTGTAGCGGGTCATATCAAAACAAACGAGGTTCACCATGATCCAACTAACGCGGCGCGGCGCTCTGAATGTCAGTCTGGGAGCCACGGCGGTGGCGCTATTCGGACGAATTCCGGTCGCCATTGCGACTCCTGAGGAGACGGCTCAAGCCATCTCAAAGTTCACCAGTGGGGCTACTCCTAAGGCAGGCAAAGTAAGTCTAACCGTGCCGGAAATTGCCGAGAACGGAAACACGGTGCCTTTGTCGGTTTCGGTGGAGAGCCCGATGACAAAGGAAAGCCATGTGAAGTCGGTTCTGATCGTAGCGGATGGAAATCCACTTCCTGGTGTTGCGACGTTTTACTTCTCCCCCATGTCCGGCAGGGCCGATACCGCCACACGCATCCGCCTCGCGCAGACGCAAAATGTCATTGCCGTCGCGCAAATGAGCGATGGGACGTTCTACATGGATCAGAAGACCGTCAAGGTGACCATCGGTGGTTGCGGCGGCTAACGAACTCCAATCACAGGATTGAAATATGGCTCAGGATGTCAGGCCCCGTATCAAGCTACCCAAGACGGTGAAGAAGGGCGAAGTCATTCAAATTAAGACACTGATCTCCCATCAAATGGAGTCGGGACAACGCAAGGATGCCCAGGGGAAGACGATTCCCCGGCAGATCATCAACAAGTTTGCGGTCACGTTCAATGGAATGGCCGTGTACTCGGCGGACATCGCGCCGTCGGTTTCAGCCAATCCCTACTTTGAGTTCTCGGTCAAAATCGACGAGCCCGGCACCTTTGCGTTTACTTGGACCGATGACGATGGCTCGGTCTACAAGGACGAGCAGACTATCGCGACTACGTAGCGGTGGTGCGCCGTCGTCTTGGTTTGAAACGGAAGTTCTCTCGTAAGATAGGAAGGCAGGATGTTCAATCGCGTCAAACGTTTCGGATTGGTGATTGCCGCGATCGGGGTATCATCTGCCCAGGTCGGCTTTGCGTGCGCCAATGACATGAAGAGTATCAAGGCGCCGGCCGGCCATCCCCTGCCAGAAATTATCTCGGGATTCGAGTTCCGTTCCAAGGAAACGCAAGACGTCCAGAAGGACGAGTTTCAAAATCCCGGCATGCTCTGGGTTGAGCGTGGTTCGCGGTTATGGGCAACTGTGGAGGGCGCAGCCGGAAAATCGTGCTCGTCGTGTCATGGAGACGCAGCTAAGTCCATGGCGTCGGCCGGCGCGGCCTATCCAAAATGGAATGAGAAGAAGGGCAAGCCGGTCAACCTGGAGCAGCAGATCAATATCTGCAGGACCGACAACATGAAGGCCGAACCTTGGGAATTCAAGGCGGAGGCCCTCACGTCGATGACGACGTTCATCAAGACGCAGTCGAAAGACGTGGCCGTCAGCGTCAAGGTCGACGGACCGATGACTCCCTGGTTTGAAAAGGGGAAGCAACTCTATTACCAACGTAACGGTCAGCTGGATATGTCGTGCGCCAGCTGTCACGAGAAGCACTACGGGCAGTTTTTGCGCTCCGATTATTTGAGCCAGGGGCAGACGAATGGATTCCCGACCTATCGGTTGGCCTCACAGACAATGATTCCGCTCCACGAGCGGTTCGCCGGCTGCATGTTTGACATTCGCGCCGAGCCATTCAAGCCAATGTCGGACGAGTTCCTGGCGCTTGAGCTCTATATCGCTTACCGCGGAATTGGTTTGCCAGTCGAAACGCCGGCGGTGCGCAATTGAATCGTCGGAGTCCTGGCGACGGTTGAGGAGCTTGCGGGTCGGATGATTTGCCGAAGGGTAACGTGCCGGGATCCAGCACGCTCACTAAGGCTGCGGCGCGACAGCTCCACGTTGCCCGTGCCGACTAGGAGTATCGACGCTGGCCTCGGGCTGATAGAGCGGGCGCTTGGCAATTCGTATCGATCGAACCGCGCGGCTCGATGCTGATCGAGCTAGCAACGGACCTTGTTCGGTCGATTGACGAACGTCGCTTTTGACGATGAGGGGCAACGTGAAGGTACTCATCGAGTGGCTATTGTTGCGCTGGCTGCCCGTTACAGTGCTTCTTCTGGTGGGACCGGCCGCCGTCGCGGCTGACCGAGAGGCACATCAGCATCGCCTGATAATTCAAGTGACTACCGACGATCCGGTCTTGATGCGCCTCGCATTGGACAATGCAGTTAACGTAGATCGCCACTACAGCGAGCTTGGCGAGGAGGTCGAAATGGAGATCATAGCTTACGGCGCAGGTCTTCACATGCTTCGCGAGGACTCGTCGCCCGTGAAAGCACGGATCAGGTCGATCAGCGAAAGTCTACGAAGCATTCGCTTCGTCGCCTGCGGCAATACGATCCGCACGATGGAGCGCAACGAGGGAGGGCCCGTCCGTCTCGTTCCGCAGGCCGAGGTGGTCGATGTTGGCGTGGCGCACATTATGGAGCTGCAGGAAAATGGATGGAGCTATGTTCGTCCGTAGCAGAACTGGCGCAGGAAGGAGCGCATGCGTGCGGTCGGTCCGGGTTATGTTGCCGTTCGTGGTGCTACTGACGCTGCTGGGCCCGTCGACGCGCGCGGGTGCACACTCGGATTCCAGTGTATTTGGCGGCGACGAAGAACTGAAGCAGGCATCTGGCGCCGCGTACCGTGACGATGTCTATCCCGCGCTGGTGCGGATCGACCCCCGGCACGTGCGAGACGTCGTCTTGAAGGTCAATGCGAGGATCACCAGTCTTCGCAATCTCTATTCGGGTCGAAAGGTTAAAAAGGGCGATGTTTTGATGACATTTGATAGTCCGGAGCTCGAGACTATCCAACGGTCTTTCATCGAAACGGTCCGGAACTTCGACGCGGTTCAGGCCTTCAGCATCACGGGGAAAGAGAAAGTAATAGAGGCACGTACCAACTTGGAGTGGCGCGGATTGTCTGCCGCCGACGTTCAGGCGATTGAGCAAAAGGGAGAGGCCGTGAAGGCCATCACCGTGCTTGCGCCGGTGGACGGCTACCTAATGGAGCTTCTGGTTGTCAACGGGGAGATCGTAAACGCAGGGGCGCAATCCGGATTGTTCAGTTCAGCCGGAGCGGTCGTCGCAAGGATTGCCGACGAGAGGGCATTTGTCATCGAGGCAGATGTTCCGGCCCAGAAGGCGGAAAAATTGTCTGTCGGCATGCAGGTCAGATTCTCTGCCGGCGGAGAAGCGCCCGTCGTCGCCGGCTTGGTGGAGCAAATCTCTCCTATTGTGGCTCCTAACCAAACCCGCCAGGTTCGCATCACGCCCGACCTCACGCTGCAAACATCCTCGTTGCAGGAAGGGGCGCAAATGCGCGTAACCTTCGGGGACAGCCATGACTAGACTTGGAGTTATTGTCGGCTTGACGGCTGGTTGCGCTTTGCTGACGTCGGCGATCGCACACGACGTGCCCTCAACGACCCACAGGCCGAAGCAGAATGCCGACAAGGCAATCCCGCCGGGAGTGACGGACGCGCTCGTCACCCCGTGTAACGCTTCCAGCTTACTGCGGCTGGAGGTGGCCGTATCAGGCAAGCAAACGAGACTGTATCCGACATTCGGCCGTGTCGTGGCCAATCCTTCCGCCGTCATAAACGTCAATGCTTATCTGAGCGGCCAGATAAGCGAAATCTTCGTGCGGCCCAAGTCCATCGTGCTCAAGGATGAGTTGATCGCCACGATCTCGAGCCCAGACTTCCTTCTGACGCAGAAAGCCTACCTCGCGCTCCTAAGCAATGACGAGCAGCAAAGCATTCTCAAGGAAGAAGGGCGGCTGCCCAATTTTCTTTCGGATGCTCGAGACAACCTAATATGGTGGGGCATGAGCGACGAGGAGATTGATAAATTGACGAAGAGCGGAGAGGTGGTCGAAAGCATCTCGGTTCGTGCTCCTCAGGACGGAATTGTTACCGATGTCTTCGTTCAGCCCGGCCAAATCATCAATGCCGGCGACAAGACGATGCAGAATTTCGTGGTCCTCGGTAAACCCCTGGTTCGCATGGTGCCGCTGTCGGCGCCTGATTGGATTGAGGTTTACTTGCCATCCGATCGCGTTGGGCTCGTAAAGCCTGGCGAGACGGGCGTAAGAATAGGGTCGGTGGGCGGCGCTGCTGCGACCTTCACGATCAGCGATGTGCTTTTTGACGTCGACCGATCCAACATGATGTCGCGCGCGATCATCCGTCTGGGTCAAGGTCCCAAGACGTTTGCCTTGGGGCAAACCGTCCAAC
Source organism: Bradyrhizobium sp. HKCCYLS20291 (assembly GCF_051167715.1). Lineage (NCBI taxonomy): Bacteria > Pseudomonadati > Pseudomonadota > Alphaproteobacteria > Hyphomicrobiales > Nitrobacteraceae > Bradyrhizobium > Bradyrhizobium sp. HKCCYLS20291. Next base: position 450,912 of record NZ_JBNPTO010000003.1, read on the forward strand.
TTGAGATCGACGGTGGGGGCGCTGACGGAATCTGGATATCCCGACAAGCCGTAAGCAGCCAGGGATTGGATCCGGTGGTTTTTGTGGAAATGAAGCCAGGCGTTTTCCAACGTCGCTCAGTGAAGGTCCTGGAGACGACGGATGATTTCATTCGCTTGTCGAATGTAACGGCAGGAGAGCGCGCGGTGACTACAGGCAAGATGATTCTGGAGGGTGCCTATCGATTGCAAAGCCGGGATGCACACGATCACGGAAGCTGCGAGTCTTGAGGAGCAGCGAGCGTGTTTGATCGAATCATTGCATGGTCGTTGCAGAACCGCATCATCGTACTGCTTCTATACGTAGTCACGGCGGGCATAGCGATTGTGCTCATACCGACGATGTCCGTGGATGTATTTCCGGAGTTTGCGCCGCCGCAGGTCCAGATACAGACCGAGACGCAAGGACTGTCCGCGAAAGACACCGAAGCGCTGGTAACCGTTCCCATCGAGGTCGTCCTGCGAGGCATGCCTGATGTCGCCCAGGTCCGTTCGAATTCGTCGATCGGCCTTTCGCGTATCACTGTGGTCTTCCGCAGTGGCATCGACGTATTCCGGGCGAGGTCGATTGCTCAAGAACGGCTTCAATTGGTGAAGCCCCAGTTGCCGGCCGGAATCTCCGTTCCTGAACTGATGCCGACCACTTCCGCGGTAAGCTGGCTGCAGAAATTCGCCTTGATCGACTGGTCTCCTTCGGCGGATAACCAGCGGTTGAGGAGCCTCGTCGATTGGGACTTGAGAAACCGTCTTCTTTCTCAGCCCGGCGTGGCCTCGATGGTCTCGATCGGCGGGGGAGTACGGCAGTATCAGGTCGAGGTCGACGTCACAAAACTCAACAGTTTTGGGTTACCGTTCTCCAGCGTTGTTGAGGCCGGCCGACAGACGAATATCGTTGCGTCTGGTGCATTTGTCTATCCTACGCGTGAAGAGGAGTACTTCCTTCGAGCGAACGGTTTGGTCAACCGTCTCCAGGACATCGGACTGACCGCAATTGCGGTTCGCGACGGCGTTCCGATAACGTTGAACGACATTGCAAAAGTGAAGATTGGGGACGAACTGAAGCGCGGCGATGCCCAGGTATTCGGAACGAACGCGGTTGTAGGCACCATCTCGAAGCAGTGGGGTGCCGACACGCTTGGAACGACGAGACATATAGAAGAGGCATTGCGGGAGTTCTCTAAAGCGCTTCCATCGGACATTCAGCTCATTCCCGATGTATTTCGGCAAGCCAGTTTCATCGAGCGATCGATCAGCAACTTGCAAGACGCGCTGCTTCATTCGTCGATCGTCGTCGCTCTGGTCCTGTTTCTGTTCATGGCCAGGTGGCGGCCGACGATCATCAGCTTGATTGCGATCCCGGCCTCCCTGATGATAGGTGGGCTCGTGTTGTGGGTCCTAGGCGCCGGCATCAACGCACTTACGTTGGGTGGCCTTGTCTTTGCAGTCGGCGAAGTCGTCGACGACTCCATCATCGATGTTGAGAACATAGTGCGGCTTCTTCGCGAACACGAGGATACGAAAAGCGACGAGCCGAAGTTGTCCGTTGTGCTACGGGGATCCCGGGAAATCAGGAATTCCGTCGTATTCGCAACCTTGATCGTGATCGTATCGTTTCTCCCGATATTTGCGCTGTCGGATATCGAGGGGCGTATCTTTGCGCCGATGGCGATCGCGTACATATCGGCGGTGGCCAGCTCTCTGCTGGTGGCCCTCACCCTTGTTCCGGTTCTCTGCTATTACCTGCTCGCGCACGGCACCGTACATGTACGGTATCGGGGCAGCCTCCTAACCAGAACCCTGAAACGTCACTATCAAAAATCGCTCGACTGGGCGATTGCCCGCACCGGCTTCCTGCTTGCGTTCAGCGTTATCGTCAGCGTAGCCGCCGTTCTGCTTACCTTTTCGCTGGGGCGGTCCTTCTTGCCGGAGCTTGCCGAGGGAAACATTGTCATTGCGACAACGATGAATCCCGGGACCTCTCTCGAGGAGAATATGCGTGTCGGCCGCGCCATCACGTCGACCTTGAACGATATTCCAGAGATCAAGAGTGTCGCGCACAGAGCGGGTCGATCCCGGCTCGACGAGGATGCCCAACCGGTGAACTTTGCCGAATACGACGTGGCACTGCAGGGATCGGTGACGGATGCAGCTCGGGTGATGAGACGAATCCGGGAAAAGCTGTCAAAAATGCCCGGCTTGGTTGTGAACGTGTCTCAGTTCATAGTGCATAGAATGCAGGAGATTTTGTCCGGTGTCCGGGCGGAAGTCGTAGTCAAGATATTTGGCTCGGATATTGGCGAGCTGCAGGAGAAGCAGCATGAAGTCATGAACGCGGTGGCGGGAATTGCGGGAATCGTCGATCTGCAAGCCGAGCCGATGATTTTGGGGCCTGGCATCGACGTTCGGGTCGATCGCCGTGCCGCCTCCCTGCACGGACTCACTCCACTGGACGTCACACGGCAGGTCGGGGAAGCAATGAATGGTGTGTCAGTCTCGCGTATCCTGGAAAACGACAAGGCTTTCGATCTCGTCGTTCGAGCGGATGAAAGGAGTCGCAAGAACATTGAGTCGATCGGTGACTTTTCCTTGAGAAGCCCGCAAGGTGCGATCGTTCCGCTCCGTCAGCTGGCAACGATTTCCGAAGTGCGCGAACCGTTCTTCATCAACCGAGACGACGGAGCGCGGCGCGCGGTCGTGCAATGGAACATTCAGGGGCGGGACCTGAACAGCGTGGTGCAGGAAGCGCGTGCGATGATATCGGACAAGGTATCGCTCAAGCCGGGTATGACGATCGAGTTCGGCGGAGACTACGTCGCGCAGCAACGGGCAACCCGAAACTTGCTACTTTACGGCGCCGCCGCATTCGCCTTGATATGCGTACTGATGTTCGCGGCGTTCAGACGAACGTTGTTGGCGGGCCTTGTGCTATTGAACCTGCCGTTTGCGGCGGTTGGCGGTGCGATCGCTCTGGTTGTTACCGGCAGTACGTTGAATATACCGTCGCTTGTCGGCATGATCGTCCTCATCGGCATCGCCGCGCGCAACAGTATTCTTCTCTTGTCGCGGTACGAACAGCTTTCCGACAGCGGCTTGACCGACGCGGGGGCGATCGCGCGAAGCGGTGCGTCTGATCGTATGTTGCCGATCATGATGACGGCGTTGACGACCGGTCTGGCTGTAGTACCATTGCTGCTCGGAGATCCGGTTGGCAAGGAATTGCAGCGACCGATGGCGATAGTGCTGTTGGGCGGGATGGCGTCGTCGACGCTGCTGAGTCTGTTCGTCCTGCCGGCGAGCTATGTGTGGATTTCCAGCAGATGGCCCGAGCTACGTGGCTCTCGTAAAAAGGCTGCAGGTGTTGATGTCTGAAAGCGGGTGTTTGGGTTCGTTGGGGCTGACGCGGCGGATCGGACTAAGAATGGTCGTTTCTGGGAGCTGACGGTCGTGGAATTGTCTGGGCTTCTTCCCCACGCTCACTTGCTCAGGTTGGGCCTCAACGTTGAGGTCCATGCATTTGTTGAACTGTTTTGCGGTGTTGTCTCGTTTCTCATAGCGGGCCTCCTTTTTGCCACCACGGTTCATAATCGGAGACTGCCTACCGCATTGTTCGGGATGGCGTTCTTGCTGAGCGGGACGCTGGATACGCTGCATGCTGGAACCAATCCAGTCACTACAACTGAACTATTTATAGTATTTCACACGTTGTCGACGTCGTGCGGAGCGATATTCATGATCGCTGGCGTGATGGTTCAGCTACATACAAGCTACAGGACTAATAACCTGAAGGTAGAGCTGCGGGTTGTCGGTTTTCTTGTGCTGGCGTTGGCGTGCATTGTTGCGTTTTCTCTTCTTTTCGATAATCCGACCAACGAAAAGTCATTTGACGATACGACACAAATTGTACATTTGCTTGCCGGTGCACTGTTTGTCGTGGCAGCCTTTGCTTCATTCAATTCCTATTTGGCAAGCAGGGAGGCCCTCTGGCTCGTAATCGCCGGAGAACTGCTCGTTCTGTCAGTAAGCGTTCTTCTGTTCAGGCTCTCGTCTCTCTGGAGTGAGGTGTGGTGGCTCTGGCACTTCGTCAAGGCGCTGTTCTATGTTGGTGCTCTGCTCATCATCACAGTGCAATTTGCACTGATGGTCCGGCGAAACGAGCTGTCGCGCCAGGCGCTGGCTGAAAAGCATGTTGAGCTGGCTCACGCTCATGCCCGCCTCGGCAATCTCGTGGGTGGCCTGCAAGTGAGGAACTGGATGACGAACAAGGCAACGAGTGCGTTCGGCCTTGACGCCACACTCGCTGTCATCGCGAGCGCGTTGCGGACATATCTCGATGTGCAGCACATCAATCTCGTCCTCTTTGCTCCGGTTGACGAAGTAGATGAAAATCAGTGCCGGTTCGGGTACGTCAGAGATGACTGGCGCGTATCGGTCGTTCCGAGGCCGGTGAAACCAAACGAACGCGATCTCTCGACCTCCAAGACATGGCTGTCGCGTCACTCTGGCGAGGATACGACGGAGTTGCAGTTCACGCTGCGCGCGAATGACCAGCGGTTGGGATACATCAGCGTTCCTGTATCGAACATGGCGCTGGTGGAGGAGCGATGGGATCACCTTTCCGATTTGGCCGCCGAGATGGGGCAGATCTTCTATAACACCCTGATCTACGAGCAGTTGATGCAGGAGAGCATGTTTCGCGAAGGGCTGTTTCGAATCGTACTAGAATTGCGCTCCACGCTGGAGCAGAAGCGATTGAGGATGTTGTTTTGCGATAGCGCTGCTAGTCTGTTGGACAGCGATAGTGCCGCAATATTGGTCAAAGGGGAAAGCGGTCGCGAGATCGGGATAGAATCGTGCGGGAGACATCATTCTGCAGTCGCCGATGGAATGGGTCCCTGGCTGTCACAGCGGCTAGAGCAGCCTGGTTCGGTGGAGCTGAAGCCGGTTGGCTGGGTGACCGGGCGGGATGCTACCGCGGAGGATCATCTACCAACCGGATTGCCGAGTTGCGTGGAAGGGACAGACACCGCAGCGCATGCCATGTTCCCGCTGGTCGAGGACGGTCATTTGGTCGGTGCGGTTGTCGTATCTCGATGCAACTCGATAAGGTTTAGCAATGCTACGCTTCAGAAGGGGCAGTTGCTGATCCAGCAACTCGAGCTTGCGCTAGAAAATGCGAAGAGCTGCGACAATCTGCGCCAGGCAAATCTGCGTCTGCGCAAGACGGAAAAGCGCAAGTTGGTGGCAGAGCGGCTTTCAGCGCTGGGTGAAGTGGCAGCTACGGTTGCTCACGAGATTCGAAATCCGCTCGGTGCAATCGTGAATTGCGCGACGGTCCTGCGTAGCGTGGTCCCGGACCATCCGAAGGCTCAGACTGCATTGATGATTATTGAGGAAGAAACCCAGCGCCTTGAAAGGCTTATCAAGAATTTTCTGAATGTTGGAAAGCCGGCTGGAACAGTCGCTTTGCAGCTGATGTCGGTGAGGGATCATTCGAGAAAAATCTGCAATGTCGTGCGCAAGCACGTTGATAGCCGCAAGCTGCCGATCGCCGTTTCGTGCGAGTTCAGAGGGGATGATCGTCTTGTTCTTTTCGACGCGGACGGTTTTCGTGAGGTCTTGATGAACCTCATGCTCAATGCGGTTCAGGCAATCGATGCCGAAGGCCATGTGGTGGTCAAGGCCCGTCAAAAGCCAACGCATTTCTTCGTGGTCGTGCTGGATAACGGCAGGGGTATCCTGCCATCGCGGCGCGAACAGTTGTTCGAGCCGTTCGTTACCGAGCGATCCGAGGGGGCGGGTCTTGGCCTGGCGATCGTGCGCCGATTGATACACGGGTGGGGTGGGACGATCAGGATCTGGGGCGCCCTCGGTGGCGGGAGTTGTTTTGCGGTGCTGGTTCCTCTCTGCAACGACGGCCACGACCGAGTGGGGCATGCCGAAGAGTTTCGTATCGTCGCAAGCGCGTAACAGTTTTGCGGAAGGAAGCCCATGACGCGCGTATTGATTGTGGACGATCAAAGTGGTGCGAGGCGAAGCCTTGCGCTTTTGCTGGAGAATGCTGGCATAGGGTCGGTGCAGGCCGGCGACGGCGTAGAAGCGCTCAGAGCGCTTGAGGTCGGTTCGTTCGATGTCGTTATCTCCGATCTTCGGATGGATAACATGTGCGGAATTGAGTTGTTGAAGGCGATCAGGCGTAAGGAACCAGATCTGCCGCTTATCCTGGTCACGGCCTACGGAACGGTGGAATCGGCGGTCGAGGCGATGCGCCTAGGTGCCTACGATTATGTGACTAAGCCGTTTCGGGAGAAGGATATTCTGGAGAAGATTCACAATGCCCAGCAGAGTCGCCATCTGCAGATGGCAGCCGGTGTGCAGGGCGGAGCCAAGACGGAGGATGTTCGGCCAGATCGTAGTGATGGCTCAGACCGCCTGATCGTTACCGGCGCAGAAATGCAGGCGATCGCCACGCGTATTGAGCGTGTGGCAAGGACTGACTTGAGTGTCTTGATCACCGGTGAAACCGGTACCGGCAAGAGTCGATGTGCAAGAAATATATGTGAGCTCAGCCACCGGGCGTCAAAGAGATTTGTCAGCATCAACTGCGCAAGCCTGCCCGAGCAGTTGCTCGAGAGCGAGCTGTTTGGGCATGTGAAAGGCAGCTTCACCGGGGCCACCCAGAAGCGCATAGGCCTGTTCGAGGAGGCCGATGGCGGAACAATATTCTTTGACGAGGTGGACACGCTCTCGCAAGGTACGCAGGCAAAGCTTCTCAGCGTGCTCCAGGATCGGGAGATCCGTCCCGTCGGTTCAAATCGCGCGCGACGGGTCGACGTTCGCGTCATTTCGGCAGCTAACCGGAACCTGGAAACTCTCATCGCCAGAGGGGAATTTCGCGCGGACCTCTACTACCGTCTCAACGGAATTCGGATACATCTGCCTTCCTTGCGCGAGCGCGGGGACGACTTGCGTATTCTGGTCGAACGGCTGCTGGAAAGGTACGTCAAAAGGTACGGCCGAAAGCCGTTGACGATGACGCCCGCAGCGCTGAATCTTGTGCTTAGCTATTCGTACCCGGGAAATATACGACAACTCGAGAGTTTTATCGAACAGATGGTCGTATTCGCAGCTGCGGAGGGAGTGATAGATTCCGATGCGTTGCCCGAGGAGTTGAGTTTGGTCGAAACGTCTGCTGCGGCCGACGTCGATTTGAGCTTGGGGAAATCCGAGCGAATAATGATTGAGGCCGCCCTGTCGGGTAGTCAAACGCTAAGTGACGTTGCACGAAGGCTAGGGATTGGTCGGACCACCCTCTGGCGGAAGATTCGCCAACACAATATTCAACGGTCATCCGCACCCAAGTCCATCAATGGTAGTACCGAGATCAAGTCGTCAAACTGACACGTTAGAAAGTTTGGCGCCTGTTTAGTCCTCCGTTCGGGTACGCGCCCGGGTTGTGCTCCCTCGTTCGAGTTAGCGAACGCTATTCCGATTGCGCCTGGCGGTTCACTCTGAAACGAGGTGTCGTTTCGATTGGAACGAGACGGCGCCACGGCTGATGCCGCTCCAGCATGGACGGCAAGCCCCAATCGTCCGAGGGTCCCTCTGCGATCGCAAAACGCGCGACTCTGCGCTGGTCGCCTAGTGGATGGTTTGAAATACACCGTGGTATGGCCCTTGCAACATGGCAGCTGCGATCAGCCCGCCTTTGTTCAAGGGGCGGCGATTGGGGAATGAAGAAATAGCGGAGGAGGGAAGCTCGAGATGCGACGGCATTGTTTTGAGAAGGGGTGTATTCGCATGGTGCCTTTGAGCCGTTCTGTACGGCGGCTTATCGTTATCGCGACGCTCTCGGTGCTAGCGGCTGGCACACAAGTTCTTGCCGACAGCAAGGATGGGATATTTCCGTCGGCGGACCAAGTTGGAGGACAAGTCTTTCCGACCGGTCTGAAGCAGGGAGACGCCTTTCCGACCGACATTGACGTGTTCGATGAGGCATCCAAGAAAGTCGACTTTGCCTCAGCGATCAAGGGCAAACGCACCCTGGTGACGTTCTTCATTTCGGCGGCGCCGGCCTCCGTAAGCGAACTCGGCAAAATTTTGGCGGCAGTCGAGGGTGCAAAGCAGAATACGCAAGTGATGTTCATCAATGCGGACACCGTCGGCGTTGCCCTTGAGGGTGGCGCCGGTACAGCAATAGCTGAAACCGTCCGGACGGTTACCTTGATCAAGCGCGAAAACAATCTCACGGCGTCGATGTTCGTCGCTCCAAATGACGCCCTCAGTCCAGCGGGCTTGTCCAATCGACTTGGATTTCGAGGGTTGCCGACCAGCTACCTCATTGGTGCGGACGGCAATGTCGAGAAGGTTTTTATCGGACAGCACGCCTGGAATCGTGGCGACATCTGAAGCAACTGTTTTCTGAGGAAACAAGCATGAGCATTTCACGACGAAACTATCTGCGCGGTATGGGCGCAGGCGCGGCAGCCGCCATGATGGGTGGGTCGGGCTTGTCGTCCAAGGCCTTCGGTGCCGTGGGCGACATGTCCAAGGAAGCGCAACATTCCCTGTTCAGCAAGTTCAAGGGGAATGTCATCCTGCTTCCGGGCAAGTATAACGGCACGGTGGGCGCACTCGATCTGGCCGGCCCGGAAACGTTGGCTTGGTACAACTATGGCCTGCATGGCATCGACATGCCAATCCCGCACCACATCGCCGCGATGCCCTCAGCGGACCCGTATAAGGGATTTGACTTCTATCAGACGATGCAGCCGCCGGGTGCACCTTACGTGAACGAAAATTCGCCGCAGTGGCGCGATCGCGGTGACTTCAAGATGTTCAAGATGCGGTACGACGGATCAGGAACTCAAAATTCGATTCGAGTCGTAAACGACATCTCCGCGACCACGGGTATGGCCTTGGGCGTTCACGTGTCGATCGGAGTAGGGGCCAATGCGCAGAAATATGTAGCCTTCGCCGACGGCCAGAAGGATATGGTGTTGATCACGACGATCGATGACAATCCCAAGATCGTCAAGGCGTTTCGCGTGGACTACGATCCGATAGCGCGTCAAGTCAATGTCGCTCACGTCTTCCCCGACAGTTCGACCCAGAAGTTCGATTTCCAGGGACGGAAAGGTATGAAGACCTCTCACGAGGCAATGCTTGGTGAGGAGTTGATGCCGGCCGATCCGACCGCCGTGTTTGTGGATGCCTTTACGTGGCATCCGACGTTGCCCCTGGGCGCTATCCTGGTCCGTCGCCACGGCTGCTGTGTGATCGTCAATACCGAGACCTGGGAGCCGCTCGCGATGTTGTCGACGGCCAAGGGATCGCCGGATAACTTTCCGCTGGTCAAGCAGTCGGGATACACCTGGACGTTCTCTCTTCCGGCTGTGCTTACCCCGCTGCACGAAGCGGGCTTTATCACGAGCGGACAGTACTTCTTGGCATGCAACAACGTGCTCCAGAACAATATCGCTGTATACCGGTCTGAGGATCCGGACCCGCGCAAGTGGAAGAAGGAAAACTTCGTGGAAGGGTTCGGGAACAAATACCTTCCGCTTCACATGGGCAATGTGCCCGACTCTCGCTGGGCTTTCTTTACGATTTGGGCGCGCAAGCCAAATAACGGGTTTATCTGCAAGGTGGACCCGAAGACGTGGCAGGTTGTGGCGAAGTGGGACACCGGTCCCGACCCGCACACCTGTGATTGTACCGTTGACGGCCAGTATATGACCACGGTCTATAGTGGGAACCAAGGCGGCCAATCCGGTCTCGTCGTTATCCACGCTGACTCCAATGAGGTTGTCGCACGTCTACCGAGCGCTGCCGGGCATCACGATCACGTCGTGGTGCCGGAATCCTGGGAAGGTATGAAGGCGTCTCGCAGTACGTCCGTCTAGTTGCGCCGGCTAACCCGCCGACCGTGTTGGCGGGTTAGTCAATCCACACCGCCCGAGGAGATCTCTATGTTCGCGTTGGATAGAAACGGGAAATTTCGAGTTTATCGCATCTTGGTTGCGCTAGCGTTGGTTGCTGGCTCAATCCACCTTGCAGGAAACTCGGCAGTAGCTCACACCGACGAGCAGATGGCAGCTATGGTAGGCGACCATGGCGGGCAAATCCGCGCGTCAGGTAACCATCACTTGGAGCTCACGTCGGAGAGCGGCGCCATCCATGTCTGGGTGACCGATCATGGCAACACGGCCGTCCCGACCGAGAAATTCTCCGGAAAGGCAACGATCTTGGTCGGCGAAAAGCGGCTGGTTGTCTTGCTAACTCCGGCTGCAAAGAACGAAATGCGCGGAAGCGATCCTGGCATCGTGAATGGCGAAATGCGTGTCATTCTTGACATATCGATGCCTGACGAAGAGCCGCTGCAAGCGCGGTTTCAGCTGGGGAGACATTGAGTCGTTCAATGTCGGTCGGATACCAGGGCAGGTAGACATGAGTCGGATCGCCTATATGAGCCATCTTGGCCGTTTCAGTGCTCTGATCGTGCTGGCCTCTACCAGCGTCGTGACGGCCGACGAAAAAAACGCAACTGCCCGCGACCAGCTTCTGAGCACCAACGCGTGCAAGGGCTGTGATCTCGCCGGAGTGGACTTGTCGGGCCTCAACCTGATCGGCGCATCCCTTCGGGGAGCACGTCTCCCTGGAGCGAACCTCAAAGGATCGGCGCTTACTGGTGCGGATCTTCAGAACGCCATTCTTGATGGTGCAGACTTGAGCGGCGCGATCCTGGCTGACGCCAATCTGAGGAGTGCCAGGCTGCGAAACGCAACGCTGGATGAGGCGCATCTTATGATGGCTTCGTTGGCTGGCGCTGACCTCAAGTCCGCCAGTCTTGTCGGTGCGCACCTGAATCAGACTGACCTGGAAGGTGCCGACTTGAGCAATGCAGTTCTCCGGGGGAGCGATCTCTATTCGGCTCGGCTGTTCTTCTCCAGTCTTAGGGGAGCGAACCTTGTCTCGGCGGATCTTACGTCGGCCGACGTGGCTGAAGTTGACGCATTTGGCGTGATTTCAGACGAAAGTACCACTTGTCCAGGACACACCAGCGGACCCTGCTGGTCACGAGACCAATAAAGCGATTGGACGCGAACTATCGGCCTTGTGGCTTTTAACGTCGTTCACTTGGCCTAATTTGCTATGCCACATCCTTCTGCGCGCACGACCGGGCCGTGCCCCATAGCGTACTGGTCGGAGTTCTCGAGATTCTGCGGATCGGCGGCTAGTCCGGGATCATGCCGGTGGCGATTGAAGGTGTTTCGGCCGCAGGGCGGAGCGCAAGCGGCGCAGGAAAAACCTCGTGACGGAGATCGGCGAGCAAAAGCGTTTGCGGCGGCTCCGGCGTTCTGCCGCATCAATCGCACTTGCGCTTCAACTCAAGACCGAAGAGGCAGATGACGCCATCGGTGCGTCGGCAATCGAAGTTGGCCTCGAACTGGCGTCGTTGCAACGGGGGGGGGCAGACTTGCCGCCTGGCCCGGACACCGATTGTTCCGTGGAATCACTACAATTCGTCAGGCGGAAGGCCGAGGTCAACAAAGCCGTATTGCCGCGGGATAAGCCGAAAGAGTCGGAAGAGGTCGATCAGTTGCTGACGAAGAGAACGAGAAGAAGCCGAAATAGGGGGATCCGAGAATCGCGCCGGTGCAGACCGCGGCTTCTACCGGCTCCGTCGCCGCCGAGGCTACCGCAACGCCGAGTTCCGAAGCTATTCCGGAGGGCTGGCGTTCTATCGTGCCGAAGGTCGGCTCGTGCGAGAGCGCCTGCGCCCGGCCTCGCAGAAGGAGCTGGCGCCCATCTCGACGAGCACAAAGGCTATCCGAAGGAGCGGCAGCAGAAATACGCTGAAATCCAGGTTCGGGTCGGGTGCTCTCGACTGATAGGGGCAAGACCTGACGCCAGCGTACTCCGTAATGATTGACGCTGTTGCCGTCTCCGGACCGCGACGCACCGGAAACATGACCGGCGAAGCACGTTTATTCAACTCACGTCCGAATTGGAGTATGTGTGACCGATGATATTTGGCAGTTGCAAGAAATTACTGTTCTTGTGGGGAACGCTATTGCTGGCCGGTCTCCCGGCTTGTGACGTCGCTCGCGCGGCTGAACTTGTCATGTTCGAGCAGGAGGGGTGTCCCTGGTGTCGCCGATGGGACGAGGATATCGGCAAGATCTATGAGAAGACCGAAGAAGCTCGGTTGATGCCTCTGCGGCGCATAAGAATTTACGACCCCAGCCAGGGCAATATCGTTCTGCAACGACCTGTGAGATATACGCCGACGTTTGTTGTGGTTGACCGTGGTCGCGAGGTTGGGCGCATCACCGGCTATATCGATGACGCGGCTTTCTGGGGGCTGCTCGGAAAGTTGGCTGAGAAGGTTGAGAGCCCATCAAATCGTGCACCCTGAGGTCGTTGTCCTCACACTGAAAGAACACCACGAGCTTTATTCTTTCGCCAAAGTGGACGAAAAATTTAAGGGGCCTTCTCGCCTGCATGGAGAGCGGCCGTCTCGCTCTCCGTAACTGTGGGTCGAGAAACGCCGGAGCCGCCGGCAGGTGTTTCAAGCGTCGGGTTCGTTTAGAATCGCCAGGGGCGACAGGTGTGGTTCAGTGTTCAGTGTTCCGTGTTTCAGCTTGAAATTCGTCGTTCCAGGTGAAACGAGGCGAAGATCCTGTTTTCGGAATGGGGGTAGCCACAAACTGCGTCGATGTGCCCTGCGGCGCGAGACCGCTGCTCGCCTGTTCCCCCTTGTTAGCGGGATCGAAAGCGCGCGCTGGCGGGATGAGGCTGGCGCAGTCTCTTCCCGTAACCGCTCACCGCGAGGCCCGAGCCGGCAGCGATCGCGTTGGCATGCGGATTGCTGCGTTGCCTGAGGGGAATAGGGGGCGGAGCGCTCGATGAAGCGAAGGTATCTGATGGGGCGGCTGCTCGGCACATCCGTCATTGGTCTTCACGTAATCATCCTTCGTGGCTACCGAGGTACGAAGCAAGCATGATATCGAAACGCGAATTCCTTCAGGCGACTGCGGCCGCTTCCGCCATGCTGATTGGTGGCGGCGTCGGTTCAGTCGGCAAAGTCGCAGCTCAGCAGCGTCTGACGCAGGCGGACATCCTTCGCTTCGATGCGCTTGGTACGCTGACTATCCTCTATGTCGCGGACACGCACGCGCAGCTGATGCCGCTGCAGTTCCGCGAACCGTCCGTCAATCTCGGCGTAGGTGAGGCCAGAGGGCAACCGCCACACATCACGGACGCTGAATTCCAGAAGTATTTCAAGATTGCGGCTGGGTCTCCCGATGCGTTTGCATTGACGTCGGACGATTTCGTCTCGCTCGCCAGAAACTACGGGCGTATGGGCGGCATGGATCGCGTCGCGTCACTGATCGCGGCGGTGAGGGCCGAGCGCGGCGAGAACAACGTGTTGCTGCTCGACGGCGGAGATAGCTGGCAGGGTAGTTGGACCTCGCTACAGACCAAGGCGCAGGACATGGTCGACGTGCTTTCGGCGCTTCGCGTCGATGCCATGGTCGGGCATTGGGAGTTCACCTACGGCGCTGAACGCGTAATGGAGATCGCGAAGAAGGCTCCTTTCGCGTTTTTGGCGCAGAACGTCCGCGATAGTGAATGGCAAGAGCCCGTTTTCGAAGCGCGCAAGATGTTCGAACGCGGCGGAGTTAAGGTTGCAGTGATTGGGCAGGCATTGCCGAGAACTGCAGTGGCAAATCCGCGATGGATGTTTCCCAAATGGGAATTTGGAATTCGCGAGGAAGAACTGCAAAAGCAGGTGGAGGAGGCGCGCGGGGCTGGCGCGTCCGTCGTCGTGCTACTTTCTCATAACGGATTCGACGTCGATCGGAAGCTTGCCGGACGCGTGAAGGGTCTGGATGTCATTCTGACTGCTCACACCCATGACGCGATGCCGGGGTTGCTGCGGGTGGGAAATACGGTTCTGGTCGCGGCGGGCTCACACGGCAAGTTTGTGTCACGGCTCGACGTCGACATCAAAGACAGAAAGGTTGCCGGCGTTCGCTTCAAGTTGATGCCGGTATTCTCTGACGCGATCAAACCCGATCCGATGATGGCGTCCCTGGTCGAGAATATCCGTGCCCCGTTCGCGAAGGAACTAGCCCGCCCGATCGGGAAAACTGAGTCGTTGCTTTATCGGAGGGGAAATTTCAATGGGACGTTCGACGACTTGATCTGTGAAGCGATGATTTCCGAGCGCGATGCGGAAATTGCGCTGTCGCCAGGTTTCAGGTGGGGTGGAACGTTGCTTCCGGGTGAAACGATTACATGGGAGCACATTACCAACGCAACCGCAATCACTTATCCAAACTGCTATCGAAACCAGATGACCGGCCTGCAGCTGAAGGACGCGCTGGAGGATATCGCGGACAACATCTTCCATCCCGATCCGTACTTTCAGGGAGGCGGCGACATGGTTCGCATCGGAGGGGTTGGTTACGCGATCGATATTTCCAAGCCGATGGGATCGAGGATCTCGCAGATGACGCACCTGAAGACCGGACAGCCGGTCGACGCGGCCAGGACGTATTCGGTGGCCGGCTGGGCCAGCATCAATGAAGGTACGCAAGGGCCGCCAATCTGGGATGTACTCGCATCGCACGTCTCGAAAGCAAAGGCGATCAACATCTCCCCCAGTTCAGCCGTACGCGTCATTGGGGCCTGAGCCGGCAAAATCATGCGATGAAGAAAGGTGAAGCTCCATGAATGAGAAGCTATTGCGAAATCTCGTCAATCGCCGCAGCTTCTTGTCTGCTGCCGGAGTTGCCGGAGCTGGGATTGCAGTGCCGCGGAATGCGGCGGCGGAAGCCGCCGCCAAGCCCGATCCGCTCATCACGGAAGTGCAGGACTGGCAGCGCCATCTGGGCGACGGTGTAGATAAGCGTCCCTACGGATCGCCGTCGAAGTTCGAGAAGAATGTGATCAGGCGCGATGTCTCGTGGCTAACGGCGTCTGCCGAATCGTCGGTGAACTTCACGCCCCTCCATGAAATGGACGGAATCATTACTCCATCGGGGCTGTGCTTCGAACGACATCACGGGGGAATTGCCGAGATCGATCCGGCCAAACACCGCCTGATGATTAACGGACTCGTCGAAAAGCCGTTGGTGTTCACGATGGACGACATCAAGCGGATGCCCCGCACGAACCGGATATACTTCCTTGAATGTGCGGCCAATTCGGGAATGGAATGGCGCGGCGCTCAGTTGAATGGTTGCCAGTTTACACACGGAATGGTCCACAACGTGATGTACACGGGTGTTCCGCTGAAAGCGATACTCGATGAAGCCGGCCTGCGGCCCAACGCCAAATGGCTGATGCTCGAGGGTAGCGATGCTTCGGGTATGAACCGATCACTCCCGATCGAAAAGGCGTTGAGTGATGTGCTCATAGCGTTCGGAATGAACGGTGAGGCGCTCCGCCCCGAACAAGGCTACCCGTTACGGGCGGTGATCCCGGGTTGGGAAGGAAACCTTTGGGTGAAATGGTTGCGCCGCATCGAGGTCGGAGACCTGCCCTGGCAGACGCGCGAAGAGACATCGAAGTATACCGACCTGCTGGCCGATGGCAGATCACGTAAACATACCTTTATTATGGATGCCAAGTCGGTGGTGACGAATCCATCGCCGCAGGCTCCGCTCAGATTCAGGGGGCGTAACGTTCTGAGTGGACTCGCTTGGTCAGGGCGCGGCCCGATCAAGCGGGTAGACGTATCCGTTGATGGAGGCCGCAATTGGCAGACGGCGCGCATCGACGGCCCGGTGTTCGACAAGTCCTTGACGCGATTCTACGTCGACTTTGAATGGAATGGTGAAGAGCTGATGGTGCAATCGCGTGCCATAGATTCGACCGGGTACGTGCAGCCAAGTAAGGATGAACTCCGGAAAATACGCGGCGTCAATTCAATCTACCACAATAACGGCATCCAGACCTGGCTGGTACACGGCAACGGAGATACCGAGAATGTCGAGCTGGTCTAAGCTGCTCTCTGCGGGCCTTTTTCTCGTCGTATCGGTCAGCGGCGTATTCAACTCAAGTTCGGCGGAAAGTCCTCGCAGCGCTGCTGCCGCGGCGAACCCTGCCAGCAAGATGGGGTTGGGGCGGCAAGCTCTTCCGGAAGAAGTTGCGGCCTGGGACAATGATGTGCGGCCCGATGGCAAGGGGTTGCCGGTGGGTCGCGGCACGGTGAAGCAGGGCGATGAACTCTACCAGGAGCGCTGCGCATCTTGCCATGGCGAGTTTGGTGAGGGTGCCGGTCGCTGGCCTGTGCTCGCCGGTGGGCACGGTTCTCTGAAAGCAGATCGCCCGGAAAAGACCATAGGCTCGTTCTGGCCGGATCTCTCGACCGTCTACGATTACATCAAGCGGGCGATGCCATATGGAAACGCGCGTTCGTTGACTGACGACGAGGCTTACGCGCTGGTGGCCTATCTTCTCAACCTCAATGACATCATAAAGGACGAAAATTTCGAGCTAAGCGACAAGAACTTCAACTCGATAAAATTGCCGAACGCATCCGCGTTCTTCGAAGATGATCGTGAAAATTCGGAAAAGAAGTTCTGGAATAAGGACCCCTGCATGAAAAACTGCCGTGGCGTTCCCAAGGTCACTGGCAAGGCAATCTCGATTGACGTGACCCCTGATGGGAAATCAGGACCTAAGGTCGAGTGAGCGTAAGCCGGACCAATAGACAACCCGTGATCGCGCTAAATGATGACCCGACGTTTCCTGCCGGCTGCTGCCATCTTTGAAGAAACGACCATGTCGGCAAGAGTACAGGACGCCGTCGCCGGCCGAGAAATTCTTCAACATGTGCCGTCGCCGGTTACAACGGACCCGCAGCGACTTCGGGGTCGAGCATGCTGGCGAGCGGAAGGACGAAGAACGACATCATGACATTTAACCGAAGATCTGAGATGCCGTATTGCCTGACGCGTCGCGATGCCGGCCGGTTAGTCGTCGGCGCCGTTGCAGCATTGGCCGCATGGCCGTCCTCTTCGCAAGCGTTCAAGCGCTTCGCATTGGGCGCGTCAGATCTTGCGGTCATAAGTGACGGCTACCTGGAGTTGCCCGCAGCCTTCAGCTTCCCGAACGTTCCGGAAGCCGAACGGTCGGCGGTGCTGGCAGCGAACAAACTTTCCCTTGATACGCTCAAGCCGGATTGTAACGTTACGCTACTCCGCGCCGGACAGCGAATTGTGCTATTTGATGTTGGATCCGGCGCCCATTTCATGAGAAGTGCGGGCAAGCTTCTTGGCAATCTTCAGGAGTCGGGTATTGATCCCGTCAGTATCACGGATGTGGTGTTTACTCATGGTCACCCGGATCACTTGTGGGGTTTGACCGATGAATTTGATGAGCTTGTATTTCCGGCAGCCACGTACAGAATGAACGAGGCGGAATGGAACTACTGGCTGGATCCCGACACGCTGGGAAAAGCTCCGGAAGATCGTAAGGCATTTGTCGTAGGCGCCAAAAAACGGCTTCCTTTGATAAACGACCGGCTGAAGTTGTTTAAGGCGGGTGCTGAAATCCTACCAGGCATCGAGGCGATCGGGACGCCGGGACATACCCCCGGACACACCTCGTTTTTGCTTCACCACGGCTCCGATCCCGTGCTTGTCGCAGGCGACGTGCTGTCGAGCACGATATCGTTCACTAATCCTCACTGGCATGGCGGTACAGATCATGACCCGACGATGGCGGTACAGACCCGCAAGCGTCTGCTCGACAGGATAGCGAACGACAAGGTAAGGATAGTTGGCTTCCACCTTCCGCATCCCGGAGACGGTATCGCGAAGGCCGAAGGCGCCGCCTATCGGTTTTTGCCTTTAGGCTGACTAATTTTGAGCGTCACATGCGCGCATGTGGCGGCTAAGTGATTGCTGATCGGGATGCAACGGCGCATCGAGGAATACCAAAGCCCGGATTTACGAAACAACGATGCCGACTCCCGCCAAGGTCAAGGATCTGACGGCCCTCCTTGAGCAATCATGCAATGATGGTACGAGGGCAGTCGAGCCCATTGCTGCTGTGAAGATATCCGCAGTTAGTTAGCCCAGCGCAGGGCCGAAAATCGGCGAGTACTGTTGCTCAACGAACGGACGAACGTCTCAGTGGAATCGTCGGCGACGAATGATCGATTGTTGATTCGAGCTATCCTCACCGGCGCACATCGCGCCGGTGCTGGAGTTTTGCCGCGATGTCAGGCCGCGCGAACCGAATTCAAAAACGTACCAACTCCGGACTTCAGGCGAATGCTCTGGTCGGACAACGCGCGGGCCGAAAGAAGTACTTGCGAGGAGGCGGACCCGGTCTCGTTGGCACCGCGCTGCACATCTCCGATGTTCGACGCGACCTGTAGCGTTCCGTGCGCCGCCAGATGAACGTTGCGCGAGACCTCTTGCGTAACGGCCTCCTGCTCCTCAACGGCCGTCGCGATTGCCGTCGCTATCTCCGATATGCGGCCGATGGTGGCGCTTATCTCCTGAATGGCAATAACGGAGTCGCGAGTCGTCGCTTGGATGCTGCCGATCTGCTGGCTGATCTCGCCCGTGGCCCTAGCGGTCTGTTCAGCTAGCGCCTTGACCTCGGTTGCCACAACCGCGAATCCGCGTCCTGCGTCACCCGCGCGTGCGGCTTCGATCGTGGCGTTCAAGGCCAACAGATTGGTTTGGCCAGCGATCGTATTGATCAAATCGACCACATCGCCGATGCGGGTCGCGGCGTGAGACAGAGCATGGACCTGCTCATTCGTGTTCTGAGCCTGACCGACCGCAACAGACGCGATCGCGGCGGATTCTTGCACGCGACGGCTTATCTCGTTGACCGAGGCGGCCAGTTCTTCGCTCGCGGCAGCAACCGACCCAACGTTCGCTGATGATTCGTTGGAGGCCTGCGAAACGATCGCGGACAAATGTTGTGTGCTCTCGGCGGTGTTCGATAGCCCACGAGCGGCCACCTCGAGCTCACCGGAGGCCGAAGAGACGGCATTCACGATTTCACCGATTTCGGCCTCGAAGCGCTTCGCAAGCTCTTGCATTTCCGCTCGACGTCGCTGACGTTCCGCTCCGTCGGCATCCGCCCGCTCCCTGCGAAGACGTTCCGCCTCAATCATGTTGTCTTTGAAGAACTGAACGGCTCTGGCCATCTCGCCGATCTCATCCTTGCGATCCGGACCGTGCACCGGCGCGGAATGATCGCCGGTCGCGAGGACCGTCATCGTTGCCGTGAGCGAGCCAAGCGGACGGGTAATCGACCTGGCAATGAAGATAGCGCCACCGACCATGATGACGAACGCCAGAGAACTGCTGATCATCAGAACTCGAAAAACTAGAGTGTACTGCTCCTCTGCGGACCGTTCGATTTCCCTTGCCGTTTCCCGGTGCAGTTCGAGCAGCCTTTCGGCGCCCTTCTTCACCTCGTTGAAGAGGGGGAGAACCTGCGTCGTAAGATCAATCCCGGCTTGATCGTATTCGCCCGCCAGGATTTTCTGTGCAATCGGCTTGAGGCCTTTTTCAATCATCTTTGCTGCGCTAACCTCGACGTGCGATGCGATATCGGCGAACCGTGTACCCGCGTCCGACTGCCGATAGTCGCGAAGCGACTGATTCATTGTTTTGATCGCATTTTCCAGAGCGTCCGTATGCAAAGACGCCGGATGGTCATGGCGCTTGGAAGCCGGAAGAACGGGGTTGTGCTGAACCGCCATGAGAACCTGGCGGAATGTCTCCTGCATAGATTCGTTCAGCTGTGAAATCTGCTGGATCGGCTTCAGCGCATCGCGTTCGGTACGAGACAACATCCGTTGCGTGGCTGACGTCGACAGCACTCCGATGACGCCGACGACAATCAGGCCAATAACGCTGATCACGATCAGAACTATGATGCGGCCGCCAATCTTAAAATTGAAAAACATAGTTTTCGTCCGCTCTGGTGTTGGTGAAGGTAGCTAACGTTTCCATACATTCGATAAGACTGTGTGAAGCATAGAGCCTGAAAAGCGTCGGCGTCGCTCGAGCAAAGTTGAAATGAGAAGAGCCAAGAAAATTCGACTGTTTCAATCGCAGTTTCAAATTGAAACGTCCGCTTTGTGCGGATTTGATCGGTCGGTTTCCATGTAACGGTTAGAGCCACGTACAGCTTCGGAACTTTGCTGGACTGAGGCGCCCAGCCAACCCGCTGACTTGGTTCATTTGTCGCGTTGGAAGCGCGGATTGAATTCCGCAGATGTCTTTATGCCATTAGCCAACTGAGTTTCACTTTGGCAGGGCAGTTGCACTACCGGGAGACTAAGCAGCCCAGGGAGCGCTGCTAATATGAGTTCGATCAAACACTCGCGCTCTCCAAGGCGAACCGGCTCCCTGATCCGGTTACCATGCCGGGACCGGATCCACTGCTCCGTCGCCCCAACCGGGGGGCGACGGGGCATTTTCAATCAAGACGGTGGGATGAAACGTCGCAGGCTGTTTGCCATCGAACAGTTTTCCGAGCGCACCCGATACGTTGACCCGATGAGTACGCCGCGAGGGTCCCTGACGGCGATGCGCGCCTAGTTGCGCGCAGGTCCTCATCCAGCAGAGGGATCTTCCTTGGCCGAATTGCTCGTCTTTCAGCCCGCCGAGCCACGTCGGATCACAGAACTAACAGCCCCAAGCCGTACGCCAGCGACACGGCATTCGCCGCCGCGCCACGGGCGCGCCTGGCGTCATGCGGGACACTCAAAACGCTTCGCTCCACGCATTCGGCGAATGAAAGTAAGTACGGCGCAAGTCAAGAGTATTCGAGTTCAAAATGTTTCGTGTTGAAACACGCGTTCCAAGCGAAATGCCCGATCGAGCACTGGGAGACGTTCGGCTCCTTCATGCCGGTCCTAGCCGCGTTGCGGCCTTCGGCCATCCATGGCACGCGCTGTGATCGTCGCTCAGATGCCGAGGCGATCAAGTTGGCATAGTCGTTGCTGAGGCACAGATGAAAGATTTGGAGGGGTCTTCAATGAAACGCCGAGACCTGACTGAGAAGCTGCTCGACATAAAACGCGAGAAGCATTGGAGCTGGAGGCACATATGCGACGAGATCGGGGGGCACTCCGAAGTCCTCATCGTAGGCGCCATCCTTGGGCAGATGAAGTTGACAAAGCCGCAAGCTGCGAATGCCGCACGCTTGTTCGGCCTTTCCAGCACCGAGCAGTCAATGCTGAACGAAGTGCCCATGCGAGGGGAGGGGGTTACCATGCCGCCAACTGATCCACTGATCTATCGGCTGTACGAGCTTGTGATGGTGAACGGGCCGGCCTGGAAGGCACTCATCGAGGAGGAGTTTGGAGATGGCATCATGTCTGCCATCGACTTCGACATGGTGATGGAGCGGCTGCCGAATCCAAAGGGAGACCGCGTCAAGATCGTGATGTCGGGCAAGTTCCTGCCTTACAAGTACTATAACGCAAGCGGTAACAATCAGGAGTACGGCTACAAGGAGGAATGAACGCGACGAACCACGCCGAGCCTTCGGGCTAGAGGCCCCCTGTGCCCTGGCACCGCTCTCAAGCGCCCGGGTGTCGTTCCCGCTCATTACGGGGTAGCTGTTGACCGACGTGAGAGCGGCTTATGGACTATATCAAGCTTGGGGACGTTATCGCCTCCATGATCCACGTCAGCGAGAGAAAGCTGACACTCAGGACGCGAGATCTCCCGATCCAGGGCGCGCCGTTCGGAGCCGCAACCACCCTTTCCGCGACGTTCATCCGCTAGGGCGCGTCGGGCGAGGGCATGAGGTAGCGAACACCGTGCTGTTCGCGTGTTCTGATCTCGCGGGCTTTTTTATCGCGGCCACGGATACTGCGGTCGACGGAGAGTGCACAGTCGTCGGGCCTGATCAAGGTCGTGGGCCCCACCCTCGGATGAGTGGAGAGTGCTCATCCTAGAGCATGCTGTTTTTATACGGAAACATACCCTGAGTTTCTGAGATAGTTTGCGCACTCCTTTTCCGAGAAGAGATCGAGGAGATCTCCTGCTTTTCGCCAAGTCGCTTCGATGGTGCGAGGTTCTGCATCTCGCATCAGGTGCTTGAGTTTGGCGAAGACCTGCTCGATCGGATTGAGGTCAGGACTGTAGGGAGGCAAGAAGAGCAGGTGCGCTCCTCTTGCGCGGATGAGGGCGCGAGCTCCCCTTCCTTTGTGGCTTCCGAGATTGTCGAGAATCACGACATCTCCCTTGACCAAGGTCGGAGCCAGTTCTCTCTCGACATAGAGCGTGAAGAGTTCGCCGTTGATCGGACCATCGATGACCCAGGGTGCTGAGATCCGATCGCAGCGCAGTGCTGCGATAAATGTCATCGTTTTCCAGTGACCGAACGGCACAGATGCCTCAAGCCGCTGCCCGCACGGTCCCCAACCACGCAGCGGGGCCATATTGGTCTTGATCCAGGTCTCATCGATAAAGACCAGGCGCGACACATCGATCTTGCCTTGGTGAGCTTTCCAGCGTGATCGCTTACGAGCGATATCAGGACGATCCTGCTCCGCCGCCCGTATCGTTTTTTTTGAAGCTCAGGCCTTCGGCGTGGACGAAGGTCCACACGGCCCGCACATCGGTCCGGATGCCACGCTCGGCCAACTCAGCTATTAACTTGCGCAAGGTGAATGGACCGGAACGGATACGTTTGCGAAGCCATTCGGCATGGGCCCCGGATAAGGTCCGCTTCTTGTGGCCACCGATTTTTCCCGGAGCGACGCCTCCAGTCTGCTGTCTGAGGTTCTTCCATTTACTGATGCAGGACGGGCTGATCCGGAGAGCCTGCGCAATCGAGCGGACCGTCTCGCCTGCATCAGCACGCGCTAGCGCGCGTTCGCGAATGTCTTCCGAATAGGGCCGTGTCATCCATGCTGGCCTCCGGCTTCCAGCATGGAATTTGAATCAGAAGTTGCCCGACTCGGGAATCCCGATTCCGCCAAAAAACATCATGCTCTAACGGCCTGTTGTGGCTTCACTCAACCTAGAATCTGTTCGAACGCTGCTGCAGCCGGGACCTCGATACGTCCGGGCGTCTTCAACTGCCAAAGGGTGCGTTGGATGGAGAGGTCGATCATTGGTACAATCTTGAGCCGGCCAAGATTAAGTTGATCGGAGACTGTTGCCCTGGAAACAATGGCAACGCCGAGACCGGCAGCGACTGCATGCTTGATTGCCTCAGTGCTGCCGATCTCGAGTGTCCGCCTGGGCTCGATCCCTGTTGAAGCGAGCGCCTGACTCACCACCTCCCGACTTCCAGAGCCAGGCTCGCGCACGATCAGAACTTCGTGCCTAAGCTCGGCTGCTCGAATGCTGTGCTCGACTTTCGCAAAGCGATGTTGGGGTTCAACGATCAGGCTCATTACGTCGGTGCGCCAGGCACGTTTATCAAGTACAGTATCCTCAACCGGGCCTTCAACCAGCGCGATCTCGATGTCATGCGCGAGCATGAGGTCGGCGACATCGCGCGTGTTGGCGATCAGGAGGTGAAGATCGATTCCCGGATACGTTCGGTGAAATAGCCCGAGGTGTTCCGAGATCATGTAGGTCGCGATTGTTGTAGAAGCGCCGATGCGAAGTGATCCACTATCGAGACTGCGTAGCGACTGCAGCTCCTCCTCTGCTGCACGCTCGACTGAAAACATCTGGTCGGCATGCCGAGCAAGCGCTTGGCCCTCACGGGTGAGTCGCACGCCTTTTGGTGTACGGTCGAGCAATCGGCAGCCCACCTGAAGCTCGAAATCGCGCACGCCCTTCGAGATCGATGGTTGGCTGATATGCAAGGTTTCGGCGGCGCGCGAAAAACTTCCCGTCCGCGCCACGGTGGCGAATAGACGGAGAAGATGGAGGTTCAAGGACATAACTTTCCTCTATCGGCCTAGACAAAAAAGATACTATGCGATTGAGCAGAACGATGCATAAGAATCTTCTCCTTGAGGAGAAGTTCGTGTCATCTGATCAGCAGTCGGTGGCCAGCCGCAGTGCCAGGGCGCGTTTGAGGCGTCATGCAAGCTTGATTCCTGGCCTTCTGCTTTGCCTCGCCGTATGCATCGTCTCGATTGGCCTTGAGTTCTTCGAACGACGTTTGTTCGCGCACCCGTATGTGGAGGCGCTTGTGCTCGCGATTCTGCTAGGTATGGCTGTACGCAGTTTCTGGAAGCCTTCCGAGTGTTGGCAGGCCGGTATCGCCTTTAGCGCGAAGCGGCTACTTGAGATTGCGGTGATGCTGCTCGGCGCCTCCATAAGCCTCTCTGCAATCGCATCGTCGGGGGGCGAGTTGCTCGCCGCAATTGCCGCAGTAGTCGTTATCGCTCTTTGCCTGAGCTTCGGGCTATGTCGGCTGCTGGGTCTGCCTACACGGCTTTCGATCCTTATCGCCTGCGGCAACTCAATTTGCGGCAATTCGGCAATTGCCGTCGTCGCGCCCATCATTTCCGCCGACGGTGACGACATCGCCTCATCGATCTCCTTCACCGCTATTCTTGGTGTGTTGACGGTACTCGGTCTGCCGCTGCTGATTCCGCTTCTCCAATTGTCAGCTAAACAATACGGCATCCTTGCGGGCCTTACCGTTTACGCTGTGCCGCAAGTGCTCGCCGCAACCCTGCCGGCCGGGCTCGTTAGCGCCCAGATCGGTACGCTCGTTAAGCTGATGCGCGTTCTGATGCTTGGACCGGTTGTCTTGATCCTTTCATTGTTCGCCTCACGATTTGACGACGAGGGAAACCCCAGAACCAGCATCGGTTTCGTCCGCCTCGTGCCTTGGTTCATCCTTGGCTTCCTGGCGCTAGCAACGGCGCGCTCTATCGAGCTGGTGCCTGCAGTCTTCGTCGGTTGGCTCACCGCGACTTCCGGTTTCCTCACGGTCGTGTCGATGGCTGCTCTTGGCCTCGACGTTGACGTCCGAGTACTTGCAAACGTAGGAGTGAGAGCCGCTGCTGCTGTCAGTCTGTCCTTGCTGCTTCTGCTCGCTATCAGCGTCGTCGTCGTCCATTGGCTTGGCTGAGCGATCACACTTGGACTGACCGAGCTTCCGCTCTGGCGAGTGTTCTCGGAGTGGTCGTCAATCACGTACCGGCCGCCGATCCGCCAGACATCCCCTAAACTGCATCACAAGTGAGTCAGAGCCAAATCTGAACGCCAATTGACACGCCGCGTTCAGACAATGACGCAATGCGGACTTGGCGACCTGCCGTGCAGAATGTCGATGACCGTTTGCGCAGCAATTCTATTGGTGCGCAACAACCCCTCGTTGCTGGATCCGGCCGCGTGCGCGCTCGCTAGGACATTGGGGAGGCTGACGAGCTCCTGGAGCCTCGGATGGCGCATGGAATCGGCCTCACCATCGAAAACGTCCAGCCCCGCCCCTGCGAGGCGGCCCGATTTCAGCATGCAAATGAGAGCTTCCTCGTCGACTAGGCCGCCACGTGCTGTGTTGACAAGGATGGCTCCCGGCTTCATGGCAGACAGTGTTGCCTCATTGAACAGGCCGAGAGTCTGGCCCGTAAGGGGCAGATGGAGGCTGACATAGTCAGAGCGGCTCAACAGCTCTGGAAGTTCGACGAAGCGCGCTCCGAGGCTCGCGGCGGCCTCTCTGTTTGGGAATGGATCGTAAGTAAGCACGGTCGCATCGAACCCGCGAACCCTTCGCGCCACCGCCTGAGCGATCCGCCCGAAGCCGACTAGGCCGACCGTCTTCTCGAATAATTCCGTGCCGACGAGAGGTGACCATTTTCCCGCTTCGATGGCGAGATGGCCTTCCCGCAAGCGTTTGGCCAACGACAGCATCATGCCCACCGCATGGTCCGCAACAGCTGGCTCGTTTCCGCCGGGGGCGATCACGACTCGGCGGCCGAGCTCGCGCGCCGCGTCGGTATCGACGGTGTCGTACCCGACCCCGCGCCGCGCGATGACCTTCAGATTTTGGTGTTCGAGCATGAGATTGCGTGTCACAGGGGCAGTGCCGACGATCCAGGCGTCGACCCCGCTCAGCAGCTGGCGTAGGGCGCCCGCATCAAGCGTGTCGTCCTGGATATGGTCAGCAAGACCCGTGCGCCGCACGAGGCACTCGTTGTCTCGCAACAAGCGCTCGGCGGTCTCATCGAAGAAGCGCGTTGAAACGAGGACATTAAAGGACATTCGCTGCTCCACGTGGTTCCGTCGTTTGACAAAAGCCGTCCTCTGCCGGTCTTAGGCGGCACCAGCAGGACTCATTTGATAACGTCCGCTGCGCTACTAGAGGAAAGCGCAGCGAGCCGATCTATGCGTAGAGGTGGCCCGCCGATTTTTCGTTGGCGCGGACGGTGAAACCGATCAGAACGAGGCCTATGAGGCCAGAGAGCACCAGGATATAGGCTGGTGTGTAAGTGTTGCCGGTGGCGCTGATCAACCAGGTCGCCAGGTACGGACCACCGCCGCCCCCGACGACCGCTCCGACACTGTGTCCAAAGGCGACGCCCGTATGGCGGACTTCGGTCGGAAAAAGCTCCGGCATCGTCGAATAGGTCCCAGCCTGACAAAGAGCGTAGGGTATGATGCCGATTAAGAGGCCGAGGAGAGCAAGCGTGAAGGATTTTTGATTCATCAGCGCAAATTCAGGTATGGTGACGACCACATAGGTCGCGTACGACCAGAGAAGGAGTTTCTTGCCGCCGATCTTCGTTCCGATGCTGCCCGCGACGGGGATTAGTGCCGATGCGAGCAGAACTGCAAGCAAGACAATGGTCGCGGCCTCGGCTTTGCTGAAGCCGAGCACCTCGCTGAAATAGACGGCAACGAAGACTGTACCGATGTAAGTCCCAAGGTTTTGTACCGCGGATATCAGCGTGACTTTGGCAAGCGCCCACGGGAAGACCTGGAACACGTGCTTCAGCGGCGTCCTTGTAGTTTTGTTGGAAGCGACAAGGCGGGCATATTCGGGACTATCCTCAATCTGAAGCCGCATCCAGATCGTTAGAATTGCGAGCGGCGCGGCCAGCAGGAATGGTACTCTCCAGCCCCAGTCGGCCATGCTCTGTTTTGAAAGAGAGACTGCCATGATCGCAGCAAGAGCCGCGGCCAGCCCCTTTCCTAATTGCGCGACTGAAGGGATGAACGAGATGTAGAGCGCCCGGCGATCGGGGGGCGCCCATTCGCGAATATACGATGCGGCGCCACCGATTTCGCCGCCGGTGGAAAACCCCTGTAGCATGCGCATGAGGATCAACAGAAAAGGGGCAGCAACGCCGATCGCATCGTAACTTGGTAGCAAACCGGTGGCCGCTGAGGCCGCGCCCATCAGCGTAATGCTTGCGATCAAGCTGATACGCCGGCCACTCACGTCCCCAAGGCGCCCGAAGAACCACGCGCCTACTGGGCGGACGAGAAAGGCCAGTCCGAAGATGGCCAGCGTATCCAGCAGATTTACGAGGGGATCGGCTCTCGGGAAAAACACCGCGGCGATCGTGGCGGCAACGTAGCCGTAGATGCTGAAATCGTAGTATTCGATGAAGGTGCCAAAGACCGCCACCGCTGTCGCTCGCTTGTACTTGGCCTTGTACTCGCCTGAACCGTTCGGCGCCTCGTTCACGTTATCCTCCTCTTCTTGAATTCCGTCCCCGGCAGTGGTTGTAGATGAACGCTTCTGTCCATCGAATGCGCGCGTCCACGCACGTCGGCGCTGGATCCGGTTGGGCCGTGATCCGTTGGCGTCAAAGCGATGCGACGTGCTTCAGCAGCCGCGCTGTGCGGCTACGTCTTGGCATAAGCGCCGGTATAAGTCCCCGCGTGGATGGAATTTATGATCGCCTCTTCACGTGCGATCTGCGCGTGCACGGCAGCCGCAAGCTCCTTCGCGACCGCGATGGAGAAGGTAACGACGCCATCCGCGTCGCCGACGACGATGTCCCCGGGAGAAACGACGGTTCCTTCGATGGCGATCGGCACGTCGATCTCGCCCGGGCCATCCTTATACGGTCCGCGATGGGTCACGGCCTTGGCGAAGCAAGGAAAGTCAGACGCTGCAAAGGCCGCGCAGTCCCTGATCGCTCCGTCAATGACGAAACCGGCGACGCCGCGGCTTTCCGCGATATTCTTCATGATGTCGCCGACGAGTGCACGGGACGTGTCGCCTTCTCCTGCGACCACGATCACCTCGCCAGGTTTGACGAGATCGAGCATCTTGTGAATCGTCAAATTATCGCCTGCCCGGGTACGGACCGTTCTTGCGCGGCCAATCAACCGGCCCGAGCGATGATAGGGTTTCAACCCGAAGAAGCCCGGCAAGCGCTGAAGGTTGTCACTGATCACGGCCGTCGGAACGTCTCGGAATGCGTCCAAAACGTCAGGCTCGAATGTGGTGTCCAAAGCTTGCAAATGTCCCTCCCAATTTTGTTGCCTCCATTGATGAACGCCAACGAACGGGAAGAAAAGCGATTTATTTTCCCAACGATTGTGTCGTTTTACGACAGTGTCATTCGTTCCCAGCTGAAGTCACTAAGCGATCTTCCGGGAGTATCCGGCAGTCGTCGAATACTGGGCAACCTCCATGATGCAGTCGCGGAGGATTGGCAGCAGCGCACGACGGTCGTCTTCGCGCTGCATGAAGCAGTAGGGTAAAGTAGGCAACGGCGGATCGCTGCGAAATGTCAGGAGAGCGCCGCCCTGAACCCACGGCCGCATGAACGACTGCGGCAGAAAGCTGAGACCCACATCTGCAATCGTAAGCCCGATGATGGCCATCAAGCTATTGCTCGCCACGATTCGCTCTATCCGAAGGCCTTGTGCCGCCGCCCAGGCATCGAATGCCTGAGTCAGTCCGGAGCCTTCCGTCATCGTGATGACGGGGTGTCGAGAGAGATCCTTCGATTTCAGAATTTTGCCGGCTCTGAATCTTCCGGGTGCTGCTATCCATGCGAACCGGACATCCCCGACCTTATAGGAGGTGATGCTCGAATCTTCGGGTGGCCCAGGGACGATCGCGAAGTCTAGTTCGCCCCGCACCACTTGACGCTCCAATCGGCGTCCCAGATCGACATGGGGACGTAAGGCGAGGCCTGGATGGTCTTTGCGCACCCGAGCCACGAAATTCGGCAACCATGTCAGCGCGCCGAGCTCGCTGATGCCGAATCTACATGTTCCACTCAGCCGGGCCGGTGCATCGAGAGCGCCTCGGGCGCTCTCCTTGAGCTCCAGCATCTCGGCGGCCAGGCGTAGCAGCCGATGGCCCGCCTCCGTGAGATGAGCCCGCTTTCCGGACCGGCTGAAAAGCTCTGCTCCCACCCAGGCCTCGAGTTCCGCGATGCGCTTCGACAACGACGATTGAGTGACGTGCACGCGCTGTGCTGCCAGAGCGAAGCTGCCCAGGGTCGCCGCGAAATAGAAGGCCTCAAGTTGCTTCAGCGTCATGTCGTAAAACTATCCCAGCCGCGCTCTCCGAACAGCCTGATTTCGTTCAAAGGGACGGACGAACCAGCAGAACCAATCATCCGGTCGAGCCGCCAATGTGCGTAAGAAGGCGGCGTGCAGCTCTCGGATAGCTCTCACTTCCTCGCCTGTTTCTTTGCAGTGGAAGAGCCGCGTCGTGCTGTCGCATGATCTCGCGGCGCAACCTGGCGAAAGGCCTCTACCAGAGGATCGTGAAGCACCAACGATCCCGACGTTCGCCGCGTGATCAGCGCGAGCGTCCGATCAAGCGGCCTGCCCAGACTTTCGGTCCAGACGACCCGTCCTTGACCATAGCGCAGTGCCTCCGGTTTGGGAATGATCGCCACTCCCATGTTGAGAGCCACGAGCTCAATGATTGCTTCCAGCGAGTCTAGCACCATGCCTTCGCGGATCTCGATCGACCTATCGGCCAGGAAGGCATCGACCAGTTGCCCGATGCCGGTCCGCGGCGCGAAGCGAATGAAAGGGCGCGTGCGGAGCAAGTTGATGGACAGCTGCCGACGTTCCGACTTTGCCGCAACGAGCACGAAGGGGTCGACCAGGATTGGCGTAACCGCGAACGCATTGCCCAGGTCTTCGGTTCCCGTCACAACTGCCGCATCGAGCCGGCCGTCGGCGACCCTGTCCACCAGATCGATCGAGAGCGCGCTTTCGACCCGTAGTTTGAGTTGCGGAAATGCACTCATGAGATGCTTCGCAACAGCCGGGAGCAGGCGGATGCTTGCGGTCGCGACGACGCCGAGCGCCAGCTTTCCCGAAAGCGGCTGGTTGTTCCGCAACACGATCGGAAGGTCCTCATAGGCCGTGACGATATCCCGTGAAGCATCCGCCAACGCAAGCCCCTCCCGGGTCAATCTCGGCGGCCGTGTGGAGCGGTCAAATAGAGCGACTTGGTAGATTTCCTCCAATTGCTTCATCTGCATGCTGACCGCAGACAACGTCATGTTGAGTTCGCGGGCGGTCTCCTGGAAGGAGCGACCGTCACGTATCCAGAGAAGAGTCTTGAGGGCTCGGATCGACATCGGCGTTATGTTAAATGAAATTGAATATAAACGCCAATATATCTAGATTGCCTTGATGTGATTTGTGTCGTGTCCTTCTTGACCGAAGGAGATCAATCACATGGACGCCAAGCCACCGCGTGCTGCCGATATTCTCGCGCGCCGCCTCTACGAGGCCGGATGCAGGCATGCGTTCGGAATGCCCGGAGGCGAGGTCCTCACCATGGTCGACGCGCTGGAAGCGGCCGGGATCTCCTTCCATCTCTGCAAGCATGAGAACTCCGCGGGATTCATGGCGGAAGGGGCCTATCATAGGACGGGAGCGCCCGGAATCCTCGTCGCGACCGTCGGCCCGGGCCTTGCAAATGGTCTTAACGTGGTTGCGAATGCGCAGCAGGACCGGGTGCCGCTGATCGTGATCTCCGGCTGTGTCGATGCCGACGAAGCCTTGACCTATACGCATCAAGTGTTCGATCATCGCGCTGTTCTTGCGCCGATCACCAAGGCGACCTTTACCCTGACGGCTGATGGCGCTGACATCATCGCCGACAAGGCGGTGCTGATGGCCATATCGGCAAGGCCTGGCCCTGTCCACATCGACATCCCGATCTCGGTTGCGGATATGGCTGTACCGCGACCGCTCGTATCGCGCCATCGGCCGGTGGCTAAGGTTGCGCCCGCCGAGGGCACGGACCTGACGCGCGGGCGTGCCTGGCTTGGCGAGGCGTCGCGGCCGGTCATGATCGTCGGCCTTGATGCGTTGAACGACGGCGCGGAAGAGCAGATACGCAGCTTCGCCGAGACATTCGGTGTTCCTGTCATCACCACCTACAAGGCGAAAGGCATTCTGCCGGAGGACCACCCGCTGGCGCTCGGCGGCGCCGGATTGTCGCCGCTCGCCGACAAGTTCCTGGTCGAATTCGTCAAGGAAGCTGATCTCATCCTTCTCGTCGGCTATGACCCGATCGAGATGCGCATCGGATGGCGCGACGTGTGGGATCCGGCGAAGCAGCGTGTCCTCGAGTTCGCGGCGGCACGCAACGACCATTACATGCACCACGCCACGCTCGCCTTCATCTGTGACGTAGCCGAAGGGCTCCGCGCGGTCTCTAGTGGCGTCAAACCGTGCAAGACCTGGGCGGCCGCCCGCGCCGCCGATCTTGGGCGAGCGCTCGGCGATGCATTTGCCAGTCAAGGCAAATGGGGCCCCGCGGCGGTGGTTGAAACGGTGCGCTTGGTCTTTCCTAAAGAAACCGTCGCAACGGTCGATTCCGGCGCACATCGCATCCTCTTGTCGCAGCTCTGGGAGGTCTATCAGTCACGGGGGCTGCTCCAGTCCACGGGACTGTGCACCATGGGCTGTGCGCTTCCTCTCGCGATGGGTGCCAAGATCGCCGATCCGTCGCGACCGGTTGTGGCGTTCACCGGTGATGCAGGTCTGCTCATGGTGGTTGGCGAACTATCTACGATGGCCGAGTTGCGGATACCCGTGACCGTCATTGTATTCGTCGACGCCTCCTTGAGCTTGATTGAAATGAAGCAGCGCGGGCGGCAGATGGGTAATTTGGGCGTCGATTTTGGCCGGCACGATTTTGCAGGGATCGCAAAGGCGTTCGGCGGTGTTGGTGTGACGGTTTCAGATCGCCCATCGCTCGAGCGGGCGTGTCGCGAGGCGGCGGCACGCACGGACGGCTTCACCTTGATCGCTGCGACAATCGATAGGCGGGCTTATGACGGACTTATCTGACACGTCTGGCTGTCTTGCGGGACTACGTATTCTCGATCTGTCCCGCATTCTCGCTGGTCCGACCTGTACTCAGATCCTGGGCGATCTCGGCGCCGATGTGGTCAAGGTCGAGAAGCCGAACGATGGCGATGACACCCGCAAATGGGGGGCGCCCTTCGTCACTGGGACAGATGGCATGCCGACCGCAGAATCGGCGTACTATCTTTGCGCGAATCGCAACAAACGATCGGTCGCGCTGGACATTGGTACGGAAGAGGGCAAGCGAACCGTCCTTGCTCTCATATCCCGATCGGACGTTCTGGTTGAAAACTTCAAAGCCGGGGGGCTCGCGCGATATGGCCTCGACTACGCTAGTCTAAGCCAGCGATTTCCGGGCCTGATCTATTGCTCGATTACCGGATTCGGGCAGAGCGGCCCGTATTCTTCAAGGCCCGGCTATGATCATGTCGCCCAGGCCATGGGCGGGATCATGAGTTTGACCGGAGACCCAGATGGCCCGCCCATGAAGGTTGGCGTGGGAATCGCTGATGTCACAACCGGCCTCTATGCGACAATAGGCATTTTGGCTGCTCTACGACATCGCGACAAAACGGGCCTTGGCCAACATATCGATTGCTCGCTGCTCGATACGCAGGTTTCTTGGCTGATCAACGAGGCGACGAATTACTTTCTGAGCGGCCAACAGCCGCTTCGGAAAGGCAATGCGCATCCTAACATTTGTCCCTACAACGTCTACCGGACACAGGACGGGCACGTCGTATTGGCCGTTGGCAACGACGCGCAGTTCCAAAGATGGGCGGAGATAGCACATGTCCCCGACCTCCTTCGGGACCCTCGTTTTGCTACCAACGCTGCCCGGCTCGGTAATCGGGTCGCCCTCGAGTCGATCGTGATGGAGTGCATGGGGTCTCGTCTCTCTTCCTTCTGGATCGATGCGCTTGAGCAGGCGGGTGTTCCCTGCGGTCCCGTAAACACAATCGAGCAGGTGTTTGCCGATCCGCATGTTCTGGCCCGCCAGATGAAGATCACGATGGCTTACGACAGCGCGCGTGACGGACAGATCAATCTATTGGGAAGTCCGCTGAAGCTCTCCAGGACTCCGGTGGGATACCGCCGCCCACCACCACGCCTTGGCGAACATTCAAACGAAGTGCTGGCCGAATTGGACGTACCCAACGAGTGATCTCGCCCGACCTCGCAACCACAATCGGAATTGACGATGAATAACGTTGCCCAACGGATGGGACGCATCAATCCTTCGCCGATCCTTTCGGTCGTGGCCAAGGCGGCGGAACTGAAAGCGCAAGGCATCGACGTGGTTGATCTGTCGATCGGAGAGCCGGATTTTGAGACGCCGGACAACGTCAAGCAAGCGGGAATCGCGGCTATTCAGACCGGCGCGACGAAGTACACTTCGATCACCGGACTGCCTGATCTTCGCAAGGCAATCGCCGAGAAGTTCAAACGGGAGAATGGCCTCGACTACGCGGTTCAGGAGGTCACGCATGGCTGCGGCGGCAAGCAGGTCATCTTCAATGCCATGCTGGCTACATTAGATGAGGGCGATGAGGTCATCGTGCCGGCGCCCTATTGGGCAAGCTATCCGGACATCATTCGACTGGCGGGCGGGCAGCCGGTCATTGTGCCCTGTGGCCAGGAGGCTGGTTTCAAGCTGATGCCCGAGCAGCTTGCTGCTGCGCTCGGCCCGCGGACGCGTTGGCTCATTCTGAACTCGCCATCCAACCCGACCGGAGCGGTTCTGGATGATGATGAGCTGGCTGCTCTGGCGGCCGTCCTGCGCAAGCATCCCGACGTGATGATTCTATCCGATGAGATCTATGAACACATCCTTTACGACCGCCGGGCATATGCGTCATTTGCCGCGCTGTTTCCGGATCTGCGCGATCGAACGCTGACGATGAACGGCGTCTCAAAGGCCTATTCGATGACCGGCTGGCGCCTCGGATATGCTGCAGGCCCCCGCGCCTTGATCCAGGCCATGAACGACGTACTTGGACATACGGCTACGCACACCTCCACGATCACCCAATATGCGGCCATTGAAGCGCTTCGGGGCCCACAGCAAATCGTTGCGGAGCGCTGCCGTGCCTTCGAGCGCCGGCGGGATCTGATCGTTGGTCTGCTCAATGATATTCCCGGCATCCGCTGCCTTGCCTCGGCAGGAGCGTTCTATGTCTATCCCTCGGTCGCCGGTCTGCTTGGCTCGGTTCGTCGCGATGGTCGTTCCTTGCAGAATGATCAGGACGTCGCGCTGTATTTTCTCGAGGAGGCACATGTCGCGACCGTGCATGGCGCCGGATTCGGACTGTCGCCGCATCTGCGTCTGTCCTACGCGACCTCGGAAGAAGCGATCGGGAATGCATGCCGACGAATGGCGGCTGCTGTTGCGAAGCTCAGGGGTGGGGAGCGCAAGTGAGCCGGATCTCTCCCACGATCTCCTTTGATGCGCCGGGCAAGCACGCTGGTTTCCTGCGCCTGCCGCACTCCACGCACGAGTCGGCCTACGGCTGGATCCCGATACCGATTGTCTGCGTGGTCGGCTCGCCCGGACCGACCGTGCTGCTTATCGCCGGCAATCACGGTGACGAGTATGAAGGCCAGGTGGCGCTGGCCGAGCTTTGCAGGGCGCTCGATCCGGCGGACCTACAAGGACGCGTGATCATTCTGCCGGCCGCAAACTTTCCCGCGGCCATGGCCGGCCGGCGAGTCTCGCCGATCGATGGCGGCAACCTCAATAGAAGCTTCCCCGGTAGCGAGGGCGGCTCGCCGACGGAGATGATCGCCGATTTCATCGAAACCAAGCTGCTGCCGCTGTCGGACTGTGTCATCGATCTGCATTCCGGCGGGAGCTCTCTGCAGTATTGCCCGACAATCCGTGCCCGTTCAAATCCCGATCCCGGGATCATGGAGCGTACGTTGACGCTGCTGCGGGCGTTCGGAGCTCCCTATGGCTGTATCTTCAAGCCGCTTTCCGGCGAGAACCGCACCATGGCCGCGGCTGCGGCACGCTCCAATGTCCCTTATCTCTGTGTCGAGATCGGTGGGGGCGGCAGCATTCAGCAGGACTATCTGGCGCTCACGAATGCGGGCGTGAACAGGATCCTGGCTGTCTCGGGGATAGCGAAAGGCGAGGCCGATCCTCCGGGTAAGACTGAGATCCTTTCGGTCAATGGTTTCGACAATTATGTCTATGCCCCCGAAAACGGGCTGTTCCAGCCCCTCGCCGAGCTTGGTGACGTGGTCATGGCAGGTCAGCTTGCTGCTCGCATGCACTTCCCGGACACACCATGGCGAGAGCCGGCCGCCGCCACATTCCAGACTGCCGGACGCGTTCTATGTAGGCGATTTCCAAGTCTCACCAAACGCGGTGACTGTCTCTACGAGATAGGAGTGGGGGCTTAGTCAGTCGCCCGGAGCTATCCCATGCTCGTGGGAATTGACTGCCGTCCTGTGAAATCGAGCCAATGATCGTTGAAACGCCTTGGAGTGAGTTGCTCCAATCATCCAGTCGCCCGATAGAGGACTAACTCATGGATATGAAGCTCTCGTCGGAGCAGTTGAAGCTCCGAAATGTCGCTCGCGAACTTGCCGAAGCCGAATTCGCTGCCAGGGCTGCGGAAGTCGATCGGACTGAGGCCTATCCCTTTGACAATGTGGCCGCCCTCAAGGCGGCCGGATTCATGGGGTACACCATTCCGAAGGCATATGGCGGGCGCGGCGGCAGCTATTTCGAGGCGGTGCTTATCATCGAAGAAATGGCTCGCGTTTGCGGTGCCACCGGTCGGATTACCGTCGAAGCGAACATGGGAGCGATCTCGGCCGTCATGCAATACGGCACCGAGAAACAGAAGCGGTTGGCTGCCGATCTTGTGCTTGGCGGCGACAAGCCAGCGATATGTATCACCGAACCGAATGCCGGATCAGCGGCGACTGAAATGACGACGCGTGCCGACAAGCGCGGAGATACCTACGTGATCAATGGCAAAAAGCACTGGATCACCGGGGGAGGGGTTTCAAAGCTTCATTTAGTATTTGCCCGGGTCTTTGATGAGGCTGGAGTAGAGCAGGGCATCGGAGGCTTCATCGCGTTGGCCGGCACCCCTGGCTTGGTCGTCGGCAAGCGCGAGCCGGCGATGGGGCTTCGCGGAATCCCCGAGACGGAGCTTCTTTTTGAGGGTATCGAGGTGCGTGAAGACATGCTCGTTCTGCCGCCGCGCGGCCTGCGTGGCGGGTTTGCTGATCTGATCAATGCCTATAATAGTCAGCGGGTCGGGGCTGGTACGGTGGCCCTCGGAATCGCCCAAGGCGCTTTCGAGAAGGCGGTGACCTTCGTAAAGGAGCGCGAGCAATTCGGGCGGCCGCTCGCGGAATTTCAGGGACTGCAGTGGATAGTGGCCGACATGGCCGTGGCCCTCAATGCAGCACGGCTTTCCCTTCATCAAGCCGCATCGATCGCCGACCCGTTTCCGGATCCTCTCTTGGCCGCACAGGCCAAGATCATCGCTTCGGAAACAGCTAACGTGGTTACCAATCAGGCGCTACAACTCCATGGCGCTCGCGGATACTCGCGCGATTACCCCCTGGAACGCGCGGTCAGAGACGCACGCATGTTCACGATTGCGGGTGGCACGGCGCAAGTGCTGAGGACGCTGGTTGCCTCGAGGGTGCTCGACATGAAGAGTCCGCAGACGCGTGGCGGCTACATCAAGCCGCTCACCTCTCATTGCGCCGCAGTAGAGTGAGAGCGGCCCGAAGCGGCACTCGCCCTCATCCGGTTAGCAGATCGCCCCGGCTTTGTAGCGGTCATGACTGCAGAGATCATATCAGGCTAGCCGTAGCGCGGCCTTTTGGAGGAGAATGCGTTGAGGAGAAGTAGCGGCAATGTGAGACCCATTCAGGCCTCCCCCAGAACCGCGGTAGAAGCTCGCTTTGCTCCAACGCGGCGCCTGCCACGCAGCCTGGCTCTGCCGCTCAAGCTGATCCTTGGCGAGGTCCGTAGCGCGACAGCTCGGTTTCAAGCGACACGGCAAGCGACAAGCCGTTGTGCCGGTCGCTGCCGGTGAGTAGTCTGTACCTCGGGAGAGCAGGTGATCCACTGAAGGAGAATTGACCGGGACCATGAGCGTGGTGGACAAAGGAAATCAACTGGATGGTGAGTTGCATTGCCAGAGCCGGCAAGGGTTTGTGCAGCGCATCTACTCACCGCATTCGATCGCCGCGATCGTGTCTGAGCTAGGCACGCAAGGTGTCGAGGCATCGCTGGCTCTGGACGGCACGGGCTTGAGCGAGGCTGAGCTTAAGGCTCATACCACTCAGGTCTCCTATAAGCAGCTCGATCTCGTCATCCGGAATGCGCTTCGTTTGTCGCGCGACCCAGGCGTCGCGCTTCGCGCTGGCCGGCGCATGCACATTACGGCGTACGGCATGTACGGATATGGGCTGTTGAGCAGCCCCACGTATGCGGATGCTCGCGAGTTAGCCAATCGCTACGTCAGGGTAATCGGTCCGTTTTGCGATGCCGTTTCGTCGTGCGACGGCACGACGGTGCTCTGTACCATCGAGCCGCGGCATTGGCCGCACCCGACCGACGACCTCCACCGGTTCGCTGTCGAATTTGCGTTGTCGGCACATCTGACGACGGCCAGGGATCTGGCCGGGCCATCGTTTGCCTTCTCGGGCATTTGTGTTGCTTACGCCGCGCCGGCACATGCCGGCGCGTATGAAGAGCTGTTCGGATGTCCTGATCACGCTCGACCATGTGACGCTCTATCCGCAGATGGCGGGAATGCTCGGCAAGACGCGGCTGCGGAAGCTGGTGGTCGGGAGCCTCGCCGAGATGACCGCGGCGCCGGACGCGGTCGTCGCCCAGATGAAGGCCGGGAAGCAGGTGAGCGACGTCAGCTGGGACGAGAGCCACATCAGCTTCGCTGACCTGCTCGACAATGATGGCGCGTTCGAAACCCACCCGATTGCCGATCCGCGAGAAACCATCGCCGTGCTGCAGTATACAGGCGGCACCACCGGGCTGCCGAAGGGCGCGATGCTGACGCACGGCAATCTTTCGGCCGCATGCCAGCAATACAAGGAGACCACGCGCGGCGAGCCGCCGGTGCTCGTCGAAGGGCAGGAGCGGTTGCTGGCGGTGCTGCCGCCCTTCCACATCTACGCGCTGACCGTGAACGTGCTGTTCGGCCTGCTGTACGGCATGGAGATCGTCCAGCATGTTCGGTTCGATCCGCAGGCGGCGCTGGCCGAAATCGCGCAGAAGCAAGTCAGCGTCTTCTGCGGCGTGCCGACGATGTTCACCGCGCTGATCAACCACCCGGAGACGCCCAATCACAGCCTGCGCTCGCTCAAATATTGCGGCTCGGGTGGAGCCCCACTGCCGCTCGAAGTCGCGCAGCAATTTGCTTCGATCACGGGATGCCAGCTGACCGAAGGCTGGGGCATGACCGAGACCTCGCCGAGCGGTACGTTCACGCCGGCTCAGCCGGGCGCGATGCGCAAGGCAGGCTCCTGCGGCATGCCTTCACCCGGCATCATCATCAAGTTTCTCAGTGTCGATGACCCCACGCAATATGTCCCGCTCGGCGAGCGCGGCGAAATCTGCATCAAGGGGGCCAACGTCATGAAGGGCTACTGGAACAACCCTCAGGCGACCGCCGAGGTGACCACGTTCGATGGCTTCATGCGCACGGGCGACGTCGGCTATATGGACGAGGACGGCTTCATCTTCATCGTCGATCGGACCAAGGACATGCTGCTGTGCAGCGGCTACAACGTCTATCCGCGGGTGCTGGAAGAAGCGATCTACAAGCATCCCTCCGTTGAGGAGGTCGCGGTGATCGGCATTCACGACACGTATCGTGGCCAGTCTCCGAAAGCCTTCATCAAGCTGAAGGCAGAAGCGGAGGCACTTTCCCTCGGCGAGCTGCAGAGCTTTCTGAAAGACAAGCTCGGCAAGCACGAAATGGTTCAGGCGCTCGAAATCCGTGCCGAGCTGCCGAAGACTGCCGTCGGCAAGATTTCGAAGAAGGATCTGTATGACGAAGAGGCGCGCAAACGCGCCAGTTACGACGAACAGCCTTCTTCGACCTAACCCAGAATAACTTTTTTGGACTAACGAAATATCGGACGCCGTGCTCGTTCGACATCGCAGAGGAGCGATCAGGAATGGACCAGCTCAGCAGCATGGACGCTTCGTTCCTGCATCTGGAGACGCCGGAAACGCCGATGCATGTCGGCAGCTTGATGATA
Organism: Bradyrhizobium sp. HKCCYLS20291; assembly: GCF_051167715.1. NCBI lineage: Bacteria > Pseudomonadati > Pseudomonadota > Alphaproteobacteria > Hyphomicrobiales > Nitrobacteraceae > Bradyrhizobium > Bradyrhizobium sp. HKCCYLS20291. The sequence continues at coordinate 490,444 of NZ_JBNPTO010000003.1, forward strand.
TTCGAGCTTCCAGAGGGATATCAGGGCGACTACTACGAGGACGTCAAGGCGCTGCTCGGCAAGCGTCTGCATCTGGCCTCCGTGCTGTGCCGCAAGCTGGCGCAGATGCCGTTCGAGCTGGCCGAGCCGGTGTGGATCGAGGATGACGACATCGACCTCGACTACCATGTGCGCAGCGTGACGCTGCGCCGTCCAGGGACCATGGCGCAGCTCGAGCAGTTGGCTGCGCGGTTGCACTCCACGCTGCTCGATCGCAGCCGTCCCTTATGGGAAATGTACGTCATCGAGGGGTTGGAGAACGGGCAGGTCGCCTTCTACACCAAGGCCCATCACAGTGGCGTCGACGGCAAGGCCGGAGTCGAAATCGCTAAGGTACTCTACGACGTCTCGCCGCAGATGCGCGAAGTGCCACCACCACGGCGCAAGCGCAACACAGGAGGCTATCAGCTCGGTATGACCGAATTGCTGCAGGCCGCGGTCGCCAACTCGGTCCAGCAATATCGCAAGCTGGCGGATCTCCTGCCGACGGCGGCAAAAGCAATGGCCGCGGCTGCGAGCGTCGTGGCCAGCCAGCGTTCGGCCGGCGGCGCGCGTCCCCTAAACCTCGGGCTCGCCCCGAAGACGGTCTTCAACGACTCCGTCACCAATCAGCGATCCTACAGTACGCTGTCGCTGCCGCTGGCGGATGTCAAAAAACTCGGCCGGCGGGTCGGTGGCACCGTGAACACCATCGTGATGGCAATCTGCAGCAGCGCATTGCAACGGTTCCTTACGGAGCGCGATCTGCTGCCCAAGGAATCGTTGATTGCCATAGTCCCAGTGAGCCTGCGCGCCGAGGGCGACAGTGCCATGAACAACCAAGTATCGATGGTTCGTGTCGACCTGGCGACCGACATCAAGGAGTTGCCAGAGCGCTTCAAGGCGATTCACGCTTCGTCGGAAGCGGCCAAGGCGGTGGTGCGGGAACTGAAGCCAGTGCTCGGGGTGGATGTGCCGATCACGGGCTCGCCGTGGCTGATGACTGGGCTCGCTTCGCTGCTCGGGCGCTCCAACCTCGCGAGCCGCACGCCCGCGGCCGGCAACGTTCTGATCTCCAATGTGCCCGGCCCGTCGATGACGCTCTACATGGCCGGCGCACGGATGGTGCACTACTTTCCGGTCTCGATTCCGTTTCACGGCAGCGCGCTCAACATCACGGTACAGAGTTATGCCGGGTTGCTCGAGTTCGGGCTGACGGCCTGTCGCCGTATTTTGTCGCAGGACGAATCCTATGAGCTCGTCGAGCATCTGCGGTCCGCGCTACGCGAGATCGAGGCGTTACCTCCGGTCGAGCAGACGCCGGGCGCGGCGACAGCCGCATAATCTAGTTCAAGGGAGAACGAGCATGCATGCTATCGACGCGACCGGGTCGTCACCGGGAATGTCATCGGAGAGTGAGGAACTCAAGGCAGCTTTTTCGCGCGTCAGCTGGCGCCTAATCCCGCTGCTGTTGATCGCCTACATGATCGCCTATCTTGACCGCATCAACATCGGCTATGCGCAGCTCCAGATGAAGCAGAGCCTGCCGTTCGACGAGGCCGTCTACGGCCTCGGCGCCGGCGTGTTCTTCATCGGCTATTTCCTGTTCGAGGTGCCGAGCAATCTGCTTCTGGAGAAGATCGGCGCACGCAAGTCGCTGCTCCGCATCATGGTGCTCTGGGGCGTGACCGCGGCGGCGATGATGTTCGTTTCGACGCCGCTACAGTTCTACGTGCTGCGGTTCCTGCTCGGCGTCTTCGAGGCGGGGTTCTTTCCCGGCGTCATCCTCTACTTCACCTACTGGTATCCGTCGGTGCGGCGAGGTCAGGTGATCGCCACGTTCATGTCGGCGACTACTATCGTCTCGGTGATCGCGGGACCGTTGTGTGGCGCCACACTGAAATATTTCGACGGCTTCGGCGGCCTTCACGGCTGGCAATGGCTGTTCGTAGCGCAGGGACTGCCCGCGGTCGCGCTCGGTCTGCTGGTCTATCTGCTGCTCGAAGACAAGCCTACGAACGCGTCCTGGCTCTCGGATCGCGAAAAACAACTGCTCGGCGACAGCTTACGGCAAGATGCGACACGCGCACAAGGCAATCCGGCCGGCGGCTTCGGAGGCATGTTGAAGGATCCGAAGGTCTATCTGCTGTCGCTGGTCTATTTCTGCCTTCTGGGCGCAACCTATACCATGGTGTTCTGGTTGCCGACCCTGATCCAGAGCTGGGGTGTCAAGGATCTGTTTCTGGTCGGCATTTATGCGGCGATTCCGAACGCGGTCGGCGTTATCGGCATGATCCTGATCGGCCGCCATTCGGACGCATGGAAGGAACGCCGCTGGCATTTTGCAGCTTGCGTCGCGGTCGCAGCTGTCGGCCTGTTCGTCACCACGCTGCTGCAGGGCAGTCTGGTGGGCTCGGTGTTGGCGCTGTCCCTTGCGGTCATCGGGATCGCATCGGCGACGCCGCTGTTTTTTGCGCTGGTCAGCGAGTATCTCCCGGCAGCGACGGTCGCCGGCGGCCTTGCGTTGATCAGCAGCCTCGGCAATCTCGGTCCTGCCGTCAGCCCGTCGATCAACGGGCTGATCGTCAGGAGCACCGGTGACAATACCTACAGCATGTATTTTGTGATCGCACTCTATTTGGTGTCGGGGGCGCTATTGCTGTTGGTGAGCCAACGGCCTTTGCCCATGGGTGTAGCCACGCCTGCGCACGCGGGTTAGTAGGGCAGCGCGCGGCTGAGCTTCTGGCTGATCCATTGGTGGATCGCGTGCTGTTGCGGGGAGAGCGGGAGGACACCAACCGTCCCCCGTCTCCTACTGCCAGTTGTCGCAAGTCCCTAGATGCCGGCTTACGAGATATCCCTCCTGAGCAGGATCCATCATATCAGCCAGTCCCTTTCCGAAGCGCTTTCGCCTACTGCATGGCCACGACACTTGCACAACAATAGGCGCGCCCCAGAATGCAACCCGTGTAAGGCTTCGCGACATGGGTCAATAGACGGAATTTTCGGCTTCTGGATCAGACTTTTGGCCTCAGTCTCAACGATTGTCATTGTCTCATCACCGACAGCAACTCATCACCGCAACAACCGCGTCAGGCGACGGGTTACGGCTTGTCCTCAAAACTTCGAAAAGGAGAAGGCCGCTCACCGATCGACCCATGAATATGTCAGATTGCAGTGTCACGGCCCGCCAAGCTCGTCGTCTCCGACGTCCATGAGGGTATCAAAGCTGCGGTCGGAAAGAATCTCGACGCACCTGGCAGCGCTGCTCGTACACTTCATGCGCAACGCGCTGGCGATGCTGGCAGGAGCGCACGACGCGGGGTCTCCGCCCTCATTGCCACCGCGTCTGAGGACGACGCCGAAGCGGCGCGAACGCACTGGCGGCGCGTCGCCGATCAACTGCGCCCCAAATTACCCAAGCTCGCGGTCTTTCTCAATGAGGCCGAGACCGACGCGTCGGCCTAAATGAGCTTCCCAGTTGCCCACCGAGTCAAACTGCACTCGACCGTTCCGCTCGATCGCTTCAATCGCGAGGTCAAGCGACAAACGGAGGTCGGCATCTTCCCCAACGGGGACGCCACTACCCGCCTGGTCGGCGCCGTCCTGCTCGAACAGAACGAGAAGGCGGCGGCTCAAAGCAGGCGCTCATGACGCTGGAAACCATCGTCTTTGGGCGATGGCCCCGACGTCAGCCTTCCGGCATTCGCCAGCTGACCCATCCGGCCCACGCCGGCGAACGCGGTGAATCGCAGCCAGCTACGCCACACTCAGGGAAAGGATTCCGCGCAGCCGAGCGAGGGGCACGAGCCGTCTCGCTCGCCTCCGCAAACGTTCCACTTCAGAACATCGGATTATTGTTTGCGCGCTCATCGGGCATTTGGATCATTGCATCCCAGTGCTCGGCCAGCTTTCCATTTTCGATGCGATAAATATCGATGAAGCGCCATTCTTTTCCGGCCATTTCATAGCGCGAATGAAGAATGACGATGTCGCCGTCAGCGACCACATGCTTGAATTCTATTTGCTGCTTTGGCACGCCCTGCGAGGCCAGCATCTGGACGAGCTGCTTCACCCCATCCGGGCCATCGGCAATCGTTGGATTGTGCTGAACAAAAGTCTTGCTCATGCATTCATCTACCGCTGATGCATCCAGGTCACCGAAAATGCGTTGGTAGGCGGAGGTGACGATTGTCTTGTTGTCCGCGCTCATTGCTGAGCTCCTTCGAGAAATGAACATGGTGTGGGCAGTGAAGCTACTTTTCCGCAGCTTTCTGCGTGAAGATTTATTTGCCCCAGAACTTGTCTTCCTGTTCGGGGTCAGACGAGAAGAGCCAAACCTCGACGATCTTGCCGTCAACGATGCGCAAGAGGTCGATGCCAGGCTGGTTGAGCGTGGCGCCTTCGCGTCGGGCTGAGAACTCGATCTCGATGGCGACAAGATCGCCATTGGAGAGATAGCGGTGGGCATGAGTAATGGCGAAGGTGCCTCCGGACGCTGCCATCATCGCGCCGAACATTGCGCCGAACTCGCCGATGCCGTTCTTGACGCCGGAAAACTGGTTGGCGCCGGGCTGGTGCCAGACAAGCTGGGGTGAGATAATGCTGCCAAGAGCCGCCTGATCTCCAGTCTGAACGGCTTTGATGTAGTTCTTTGCGATATCGATGTTGCTCATTTGGCCACCGTTGTTGAAACGAAGTTGATCCCTTCAGCCAGCATTGCCCGCCGCTCGTTGTGTTTCTCTGCCGACAATTGCCTGCCGCTTCTGGAGGAAGTTGGGCGTTGATGTGTGATATCTAATGGAAAAACTCGCGGTGCTGCTGGTGAAAATGCGCAAAAAAGAGATACATATTGGACATTCGTAATATCGGGAGTGCTTGGATTGACAAAAGTCGCGGGAGATATCTCCTGGCTGGGATATTCACCCCCGGGTCGCAAGCTCGACATGGAAGTCTTTCCGTTTTCCGACATCTTGCGACGGACGAATCCGGCCGTCGTCCGGGCCCCCCATCGTTACGAATTTCACTTGCTACTCCTGGTGACCGAAGGTGTGCCGACGCAAGTGGTGGACTTTGAGCCGGTACAATGTGCTCCCGGTTCCATTCTCATCTTGCGTCCCGGTCAGGTGCACAGTTTCGGTCCCGATCTGGACTGGGAAGGATGGCTGGTTCTCTTTCTTCCGGAGTTTGTGCCGACCGTCTCCGATGTTCCTGCGGATCTTACGCCGGGAAGAATGCTGGAACGCTTGCCCGAACACATCAGGCTTGACCCAAAGGCCTTTCGGGCGACGAACGACGCCATCGTCACGATGGCCGATGAAGCGCGAAGCGACGTCCAGGCCGAAATCGTTCACACACTCCTCAGATACCAGCTATGCACACTTATCCTGCGGCTTCATCTGCTTAACGGGGAACGCGGCATGGCTGGCGCGCAGCGTAGCTCGTCACTGATGCGTTTTGTGAAATTTAGGGAATTGCTGGAGGCAAACTATTCCAGCTGGCATCAAGTTGCCCCTTATGCAAAGGCGCTCGGGTGCACCGAGAAGAGTGTCAATCGTGCTTCAAGGGAGGCGACGGCGCTTGGCGCGAAGGAATATATTGCGCGCCGGGTTATCCTCGAGGCCAAGCGGCTCCTGGCGCACACGGACAGGCCCATTTATTTGATCGCCGAGAGCCTCGGCTTTGATGAAGCCACCAATTTCTCAAAGTTTTTCCGAAAGTACGTCGCGCACTCTCCCGTTGAATTCCGCGCCCTATATCGCTGATCCATCTTGGTCATGTTCGCGCTGCGTGTTGATCGGTAGCGCTGCGCCCGACGTCGTCCGGCAAGGCGCTGGCCCAAGCTTCGAGTGCATCGGTTACCGCTTCGAGTTTGGCGCCAAAAGGCGTCAGAGCATATTCCACTTTTGGTGGCACCACGGGATGGACCGTTCGTGTGATGATTTTGTCAGCCTCAAGCTCGCGCAACTGAGCCGTAAGCATCTGTTGGGTTACATCCGGAATGGCCCGGCGCAACTCGCCGAATCGCTTCGTTCCCTGCATTAGTTGGAAGATGATGTACAGCTTCCATTTCCCCGCAAGCAGGGAGACTGCGCGCGTGACGGGACAGGCCGGGCCTGGCTCGCAGGTGGGCTTTGAGCTGGTCATCTCAGCCTCCTTAGTATGAAAATCCATAGTATGTCTGAAAATTATGCGTTCTTGTGATTCTGAAGGTAACGATCAAATCTCGCGGTATCAAGCAACGAGAGGAGATCGCGGTGAAAAACATTCTGGTTATCGGGGCGACGGGGCCGCAGGGACGACCGGTCGCGGAGAAACTGTTGGCAGCGGGTTTCATGGTTCGTGCCATGGTGCGCGATCCGGCCAAGGCGGCGGATCTTGCGGCCAAGGGGATAGAGGTCGTGAAGGGCGACCTCGACGATCCTGAGAGCGTTGATGCGGCTGCAAAAGGACAGGACGGTGCATTTATGCTCCTATCCTTCTTTTCCGGGACTGCTGCGCAAGCCAACAACGTGATCGCTTCGGCAAAGCGTGCAGGCATCCGGCAGATCGTTTGGAACGCGACAGGCCCCGTCCTGCCCTTCGACACGGGCAATCCCTCGATCGACTTCCGTCGTCCGGTTCTATCCGCTCTGCAGGACAGCGGTATCTCGTTCGTGGCGCTGCAGCCAACCGTCTACATGGAAAATTTCCTGATTCCGGCCATCGCAACCGAATTGGCAGAAAAGGATGTACTGGCTTATCCGATGCCCGAGGCAGTGAATTGCCAATGGATAAGCCACCAGGATGCTGCCGCGTATGTTGTCGCAGCGTTTCGGCGCGGCGCGATCGGGAGCCTCACCCTTGGAATCAGCGGACCGGAGAAGCTGTCGGGCTCTCAGATCGCTGAGCGGATGGGCAAGGCCCTCGGGCGCAAGATCGCCTTTCGCCCGATGCCCCCCGAAGAGTTTGCCAAGGCCGTTGCTTACGGCGGCAACGAAGACGCCATCGTCGGGTACTACAGCGCGGTTTTCCAGAATCCCGAGATGATGAGCACGAACGTAGATCACCAGGCGGCACTCGACCTCTTACCCATCGCGCCGATGTCCATCGAAGATTGGGCGCGAATGTATGCGAGCGCCCTGAGCAAGCATTAGCCGATCAACAGACGCTGGAGCGAACAACCATGAAAATGACAGTATCTACCCTGGCGCTGGCCGTCTCAAGCCTGCTTATGCTTGGAGCGACAACGACCCGCGCCGTGTCCCAGGTGAATGCACCCGCACCGACAATCACTGCGCCTGAAAATGTCAAATGGTTTCCGATGATCCCCCAAATGGGCGACAAAGGCCCGGCTATGGCTGTTGTTTCTGGTGAGCCAGGCGTCATCGGCAAGCCGTTTGCGGGCCTGTTCCGAGTGCCCGCAGGCGGTGTTTCACCTACGCATATTCATAGCTCGGACTACTGGGCCGTGATGTTGAGCGGTACCGAATCCGCCCGGGTTGCACCTGACAACGAAGCGAAGCCGATTGCTCCGGGCGGGTACTGGTTCCAGCCCGGTAAGGCCGAGCATATCAACAAGTGCCTTAGCAAAGAGGACTGCGTGTTCTTCGTCTACTATCCGAACGGGATGGATTATATTCCGGTTGAACACTAATCCTTGAGTCTTGCGAAAGAAAAAGGCTGCGGCCCCGGTAACCCCGGGCCGCAGCCGCTCGTCAGACGAGAAGCCGCTTATGCCCAATCTCTATCGAATGTTCGTACGCCCCGAGGGTATTGATGGCGAGCGGGGTATCGATTTGATGGAGCAGTTAGGTGATGGAATGGCCAATGAAGCAGTTGCAAATCTCAGGCTCACACCAACCGACGAAGTAATCGAGATCGGGTTTGGTCCCGGAATAGCACTGCAGATTCTGGTACAGACAGTGCCGCAGGGTCATGTGACCGGGGTTGATCCATCAAGGTTGATGCACCGACGCGCTGGTCTCAGAAATGAGACCGCGATCCGCGCAGGACGGATAAAATTGATCGAGGGAACGGTAGATGCGCTGCCTTTCGCCGCCGCCTCGTTCGATGCGGCGCTGGCAATGGACAATCTGCATTTTTGGCCCGACCGGCTGGCGGGACTCAAGGAACTGAGGCGCGTCCTGCGGCCCGGCTCGCCGTTCCTCTGCTCGTTCACACCGCCTTCAGGTGGCAGTACGGTCGGTCTGGCGAAGGACATGGTAGCCGCTAGTTTCGTTGACATCGAACAAGTGGCTTGCCTGAAAGGCCAGGCAATCGTCTGTCGAGTACCTAGATAACTGCACCGTAGTCCATTTTCGCTAGTTGAGCATCATGGTCAACGCAACTCACATTTCCAAGCTTTGCGCGCAGAGTTGATTTCGGTACTCCCCTGTTCTGTTTGCGCTCCGCATCCGCGGCCGCACATGCGTAGCACGCAGGCCCTGTGAGGAACGAGCGTCTTTCACGCGCAATGAGCGATCGGTCGTGAGAGATCGGAGTCGGCGGAGTGGAAGGGGTGCATAGCGCCCTCGTCCAAAAATCTCGTTAGGACCTCAACATGCGGTCGAATATCCAAATTTTGTCCCTTCAACCAATCGTCGCTGAAGTAGGTGTCGGTATAGCGATCACCGCCGTCGCAAATTAGAGAGACGATTGAACCGCTGTCCCCCTTGGCAAGCATCTGCGCAGCGATGCAGCAGACCCCGTAAAAATTCGTTCCTGTAGAGCCTCCAACGCGCCGGAATAGCCGATCAGACAGCACCCGCATGGCAGCGATCGAGGCGGCGTCCGGAATCTTTATCATGCAATCGATCACCTCCGGAACAAACGAAGGCTCGACACGGGGGCGGCCGATACCCTCGATACGGGATGGCGCGTCGCACGTGACCTCGCGATCGGCGGTTTTGAATGCTTCGAAGAAGGCGGAGCGTTCAACGTCAACGACACAGAGTCCGGTGTGAAAATTCCTATAACGAATATATCGACCTAACGTCGTCGCCGTTCCGCCCGTGCCAGCGCTCATCACAACCCATTTCGGCTCCGGGAATTGCTCGTCGGACATCTGATTGAAAATGCTCTCGGCAATATTGTTATTGCCGCGCCAATCAGTCGCGCGTTCAGCGAATGTGAATTGATCAAGATAGTAGCCGCCGGTCTGCTTCGCTAAGCGTTGCGCCACGTCGTAAACCTTCGACGCGTCGGAGACGAACTGACATTCTCCTCCAAAGCGCCTAATGGCTTCAACTTTCTTGCTGCTCGTCATGCTCGGCATCACGGCGATGAACGGAAGGTCGAGGAGATTGGCGAAGTAAGCCTCGCTCACGGCCGTTGAGCCGGACGATGCTTCGACAAGCGTCGTACCTTTACGTATCTTGCCGTTGCAAATTCCGTAGAGGAAAAGCGAGCGTGCCAGACGATGCTTTAGGCTTCCCGTCGGGTGCGTCGTTTCGTCCTTCAGGTAAATTGCAATATTGCGTAAACCCCTGAAGATCGGATTGACCAGATGGGTGTCGGCCGATCGCCTCCTATCGCCGTTCAAGATTTCGAGAGCGTGCCTTGTCCACTCACGATCAGATTGAGACTTGAGCAACATCCGGGCCTCACGAAAGCGCGACGATGGCGTCGATTTCAACAGCTGCATCTTTCGGCAACGCCGAGACCTCGTAACAAACCCGCGCGGGGTACGGTTCGATAAAGAAGCGTGCGTACACCTCGTTCACGGACGAGAAGGTCGACATATCCGTTAGCATAATGGTCGTCTTTACGGTCCGGTTGAGCGAAGTCCCGGCCGCTTCAGCGACGGCCTTTATGTTGAGGAGGCATTGCAGGGCCTGTTCGCTCGCCTCCCTCGCATCAATGGTGCCAGTCCGAGGATCGATCGGAAGCTGCCCGGAGACAAAGAGCAGTCCGCCGATGGCGTAGCCCTGAGAATAGGGACCGATCGCCGCGGGGGCGGTTGCAGTGTGTACACGCGTCATCTGAGTTCGTCCTAGGTTGGTGGTCTGGCGGCGGCGTTCTGGTAGCGAACGTGCTGGTCTCACTCCGCCGGCCCGGTATGCTCACCCGGCATGATCATAATTGCGCGATAGGAAAGCCGCGACCGTAGTCAACGCCAAGGCAGCGGCAACGTAGATGGCGACTGCTGTGGGGCTTTGATACTCTTTCAGGAGCGCGGCCGCGATTAGCGGCGCGAGTCCTCCGCCAAATATTCCTGCGAGCTGGTAGCCCAACGAGATGCCGCTGTAACGCACGTGCGTCGGGAATAGCTCCGAAATCAGAGCGGCCAATGGGCCGTACATCAGCGCCCAGAACGTCATCGCCACGCAAATCGCGGTGGTGATCAGGAGCGGATCCTTTGTTCCAAGCAATGGGAAGAAGAGGAATATCCAGACAATTGCGCCGATTGAGCCGACCAAGAAGATCGGCTGCCTGCCGAAGCGATCGGAAAGCGATGCGAACCAGGGTATCGTGAACATCTGTATCGCAGACGCGACGAGAACCCCCTGAAGAGCGACTGACCTGCTCAAGCCCAGCGTCCCGGTGACATAGGTAAGAACGAACAGCGAGAAGATGTAAAAGGCGACGTCGGTGCCGATTCTGATAAAGCACGCCACAAAAAGAGATCTTGGGTGCCCTTTGATCAGGTCGATCAGCGGCCTGGAGCTCGTCCGCTTTTCGCCAGCAAGCGCCATGAATTTTGGCGACTCGTCAATGCCGGACCGTACCCATAGCGCTACCGCGATCAGAATCCCGCTTAGCAGGAAAGGCACCCTCCAACCCCACGACAGAAATTCCTTTTCTGGCAGCATAGCGGACATGGCCGCGATCGCCCCTACCGAAAGCAGATTGCCTGCCGGGACGCCGATCTGGGCCCAACTCGTCTGCAGTCCTCGGCGTTGCGAGTCTCCATGTTCCGCGACCATGAGGACGGCGCCACCCCACTCGCCACCCAGCGCCAATCCTTGAGCCAATCGAAGGATGACAAGCAGGCAGGTCGCGACAACGCCGACTTGGTCGTACGTAGGCAGCAGTCCGATCCCGACAGTAGCCAAGCCCATCAGCAACATTGTCAGCACGAGAATGCGTTTGCGACCCAGCGTATCTCCGTAGTGACCGAAGATCAGGGCGCCCAAGGGACGTGCAATGAAGCCGGCTGTGAACGTCCCAAAGGACAACAGCACGCCAACGGCTGGATCAAAGCTGGGGAAGAAAAGCTTGTTGAAAACGAGGGCCGCAACGGTGCCGTAGATGAAAAAATCGTACCATTCGAGCGTAGTCCCCAGAAAAGAAGACCAGATAACGCCCCGGACCTTCTTCGAAGATCCAGCTTCACCTACAAATTGCACCATGCCCATGTCTCCCCTGGCGGCGGGTCTTCGTGAGGTTCCCGCAAGTCCAGAGGCTACCTGCACAGAAGCAAGGGGTTAGGTCGTATATATGCGTATACTGCTGCTCAGATAAGCTCCATAGCGCGAGCATTGAAGCTCGGCTGCCGCTCGATCGCGCCGGAATCGTCGTCCGACATCACCCTGAAATCGCTGATCAGAACGATCTCCCCATCGGAAAGCTGTGCGGGAATCCAGTATGAAACGCAAAGTTTCTCGACGCCTCCGCCAATCGGCATCCAGGGATTGCAGACCTCTATGCTGGCTAGATCGCCGTCGAAAAAGCCGAACTCGATCGCCAATTTCCAATGACGCTCGAGCGGCTCGGTAAAGAAAGGTCTATAGTTCGCAGTCGCGAGAAAGGACTGGTTGACTCCGTGAAGCGCGGCGGCGCTACGTGAAGCAGCTAGGTTTTGCCCATGCCTGTTCGCGATCTTGACTGCGAACGGTGAATGCAAAACGTTCTGCATTATGAAATGATCGGAGTTAATGCCGCGGCCGAAAATCAGCGAACGTAGTCGCTTCTGAAAGCCCAGATCGGGCTCGTGAACCCCACGTTCCCAACGCGAAATTGTCGCCTGCTCTACACTGAGGATTTCAGCGAGCGCGATTTGTGTCAGGCCATTGTTGCGGCGATACCGCTTAAGTTGACTTGCCCAGTGCATGCGCTTCCTCCTGTTCGGTTTTGATGGTTCCAGCGGCTTGGGGCGACGTAGCCCAACGGCATCATGCAAGAAACGAACCGAAAATCGAGCAGAAAAATGTCGCCCACCTCGCTCTACGGCGGGATGCGACCGCGTATTGGAGCCATTTGCCACGGGGGCGCAGCATTCAGCCGATGGGCATACGAATATATACGCGCTGGCAAACCGACGGGCGAAGAAATCATCTTCCGTGAGCTTACGAAAGCCGCGAGGAAAAGATGAAAAAGACCAGTTCGACTGCTCGGGCAAATGTCGGAGGCTATCTTTTCGGCATCGATCGAGGTGGCACTTTCACAGATATCGTCGCTTGGGCCCCGAATGGCGACGTGCGTGTCAAGAAGATACTTTCCAATCGGGTAAACAACCTCGAAGATTCCGCCATTAGCGGAATCCATGAAATCCTCGGACTTTCCAAGGGCGATCAGATCGGGCCTGACCTCGTCGAAGCGGTGTGCATGGGCACTACCGTCGGCACCAACGCCCTTCTGGAGAGGCAGGGAGCGCCAACGGTGTTTGTCACGACATCGGGCTTTAGAGATGCGCTCCGGATCGGATATCAAAACCGACCAAAATTGTTCGATTTGAACATACAGCTGCCGTCACAGCTCTATTCCTCAACTGTCGAGGTTGATGAACGAGTGGACGTCCATGGCTCTGTGCTTGTCAGTCTCAACGAAGCAAGAGTGCGGCGTGACCTCGAGAGCGCCTATGCCATGAACTACAGAGCGTGCGCGATCGCCTTCATGCACGGGTACAGGTTTCCCGAACATGAGATGGCCGTTGCCCGTATCGCTCGTGAAATTGGGTTCACGCAGATTTCTACATCTCATGAATGCAGCGGGATGATCAAGTTCGTAGGACGAGCGGAAACTGCGGTTGTCGATGCCTATCTCACGCCGATTTTGAGCGCTTACAAGAAGAAACTGGACGATGCGCTGGGGGCGGTGCCGCTATTCTTCATGCAGTCCAACGGCGGTTTGATCGAGTCCTCCCAATTCAAGGGCAAGGATTGTGTTCTGTCAGGGCCCGCCGGCGGGATCGTGGGCGCGGTGGCCACCTGCAAGGCGGCCGGCATCGGCAACGTGATCGGCTTCGACATGGGCGGAACGTCTACGGACGTTTGGCACTATGCCGGCCATTTCGAGCGCACGACAGAGAGCCAGATCGCCGGCGCGCGCGTTCGCTCACCGATCATGATGATTCATACCGTCGCAGCCGGTGGCGGGTCGATCATCTCCTTCGACGGGAGGCGTTTTAAGGCGGGTCCGAAGTCGGCTGGCTCTGTACCGGGGCCGGCGTCGTATCGGAACGGGGGCCCGCTCACGGTCACAGATTGCAATGTCTTACTCGGCCGTATCCCGCCTCGACATCTTCCCAACATCTTCGGTCCGAACGGGGATCAACTGCTGGACGAAGTGAGGCCGAACGAGCTGTTCGACGAGCTGACCCTAAGAGTGAACGCGGACGCTACAGACGCAAAAACGAAGTACGATTGCGCAGAGGGCTTCCTCGACATTGCGGTCGAAAACATGGCGAACGCCATCAAGAAGATCTCGACAGAGCGCGGGTATGACCTCTCGAAGTATACTCTCTGCTGCTTCGGTGGAGCCGGAGGTCAGCATGTCTGCAAGGTCGCCGAGAAACTCAATATGAGCAGCATCTTCATCCATCCCCTAGCCGGCGTGCTTTCGGCATTTGGCATGGGGATCGCCGATATTCGCGCGATGGAAGCCGCAACAGTGGAAAGGGTGTTCGACGCGAACGAGAGGAATTGGCTGCCGTCGCTAATGGCAGGTCTCGAAGACAAGGCAAAGGCGAAATTGGTATCGCAGGGTGTTAGAAGCGCGGATATCGTTGTCATCCAGCGAGCGGTCGTCCGCCACAAAGGCGCCAGTTCAGGTCTGGAGGTCGTGTTCGAGTCCCTCGCAACCTTGCGCCAGACTTTCGAGGCCCTTCACGAGAAACACTACGGATTCGGGCTCCCGCATTCTGACGTCATTATCGAGTCCGTCACGATCGAAGCCGCTGGCTCGCATCGCCCGGCAATCAAGGCAGCCGCGGCAATCGCTACGGCGACCGGAAGCGGCGCGGTGGCTTTCGATCGTACCAGGATGTACGCAAACGGGCGCTTTCAGGATGTACCCGTCTACAAGTATGATCAACTGGGACTAGACTCGGAAGTTGTCGGCCCTGCAATCATCATAGACCCGTTCTCAACCACTGTCGTCGACGTCGACTGGCGGGCGATCAAGGACGCTACTGGCGCCCTCAAGATCGACTATGTTGGAGAGGCGCGATCAACTTCTGTCGATCCGCATAAGGCCGATCCAATCCATCTAGAGCTATTCAACAATCGCTTCCGTTCGATCGCGGATCAGATGGGCCACGCCCTGGCGAATTCCGCCCATTCGGTGAACATCAAGGAGCGTCTGGATTTTTCTTGCGCCATCTTCGACAAGAGCCGCAACCTCATCGCAAACGCCCCGCACATTCCGATCCATCTTGGCGCGATGTCGGAGAGTGTAGACGTCGTTGCGCGGGAGTTCGGCGACGGTATGGAGCCTGGCGATCTGTTCGTCCTCAATTCGCCCTACAAGGGCGGGGCGCATTTGCCGGACGTCACGGTCGTGATGCCTGTGTTCAACGCAGATGGTAGCGAGGTTCTATTCTACACGGCAGCGCGCGGCCATCAGGCGGATATCGGGGGCAAGACGCCAGGTTCTCTCCCTCCCGACAGCAGAGACATATACGAGGAAGGCGCTCTCATCGAGCCGATGCGCCTCGTTCACAAAGGAGCGTTCGCCCATGACGAGCTGCTTCGTCTGCTGACGACGGCTCGATATCCGGCACGAAATCCGAAGCAGAACATTATCGACTTGCAGGCGCAGGTTGCTTCCTGCATCCGCGGCGGCGATGAGTTGAAGCGTTTGATCCTGGAATATTCGGAGGCCGTTGTGGCTGCCTATGGCGGCTTCATCCAGGATGTTTCGGAACAGGAGCTAAGAGCGATCATCGACCAAATTCCGGAGGGGGCATTCACTTGCAAGCATGATATGGGCCATCACGTTTCTGTCCGCATCACGGTGGACAAGGAGAAGAGAAGCATCAAGGTCGATTTCACAGGAACAAGCCCTCAGGTCGAGACAAATTTCAATGCGCCACCGGCGATCGCGAGGTCCGCGACGCTGTATGTATTCAGGACGCTGATCGACAGGGATATACCTCTCAACTCAGGGTGTCTGCGGCCGATCGAAGTTGTAATTCCGCCAAAATCGTTGCTCTCTCCGGAACACCCCGCGGCGGTGTCGTCTGGCAACCCAGAGACTTCGGTGCTGGTGACGGACGCTCTCTACGGTGCGCTCGACATAGTAGGCGGATCGCAGGGAACCATGAATAATTTCACCTTCGGCAATGACACGTATCAATATTACGAGACGATTTGCGGCGGCGCAGGAGCTTGTAACGGCTTCGATGGCGCGTCGGCGGTTCACACCCATATGACGAACTCGCTGATGACAGACCCGGAAGTATTCGAGCTACGGTTCCCGGTTCTGCTAGAGGAGTTCAGCATCCGTGAGGGCTCTGGCGGGAAAGGTCAGTGGTCGGGAGGCGAGGGCACGAAGCGACGTGTACGCTTCCTCGCGGCGCTGGACATGGCGATTGTATCAAATCGCCGGGTTATAGCCTCGGCCGGTGCGAAAGGTGGCGATCCCGGAGCGATCGGAGAACATCGCGTTGTGAGAGCTGACGGTGCGATCACAAATCTGATCAGCTGCGACGCCACTCATATGAACGTCGGGGATGTCTTCGAGATCCTGACCCCCGGCGGGGGTGGCTACGGCGCCAGGCAGGACTAGCCCGGATATCTCGCCGAAAACGACGCATCGAGGCGCTGAATCAGCGAAAGGTCTCTACGAGGAGGACGTTCAGTCGATCCGGAGAGCACCCCGCTGCCGACAGATTGTAGCGCAGATCTATTCGAATTTGCACCTGTTCGGCGGAGGGGTACCTCGAAAGACGGGAAGTTGTGGCTGGCATCGACGATGGGGCGATCGCGTCGGATGCCGGCCGATTGCTGCTGGGGGGGCACGGATTGCGCGATCGGACTGGCGCATCGATCGCCGGGGTGCTTCCACGACGAGCGTCGCCAGGACTTGATCGAGCACGAGGTGGCGACGTTCGGTTCGTCAACGCATGTTCGGCATCGCGCTCGGATGCGAGGATATCAATGGCACGATGAGCTGCGCCCCCGACGCGAAGACGGCCGTGTTGGCCGGTTAGCGGCTAATCGACACCGGCCCGAGTTGAGCCAGCTGCATCGACCAATGTGCATTCGGTCGGTGCCCGCGACCGAGGAGATGACCTTCTCCATCGACGAGATCAGCCGTCAGGTCGAGGTCTCCGCGCAGATCGCAGGCGACGCGATGGAGCAGGCGCGGCGGACACAACGAACGTGTCGGCGAACCCGCCAAGGAGGCGGCGCGGATCGGCGACGTGAACTCCCCAAACTCATTGTGTCGGCCGCCCCGATCGCACGGGTGGGCGTGTTGCGAAGTGCCTATGGTTGATCGTCCAGCAGGTCCGCTTTGGGAAGCTCGGCCAACGAGACGATGTCGGACGTTGAGGTTTATCGCGTGCCCACCTTGGGCCTCGGCGATATGGGGCACATGGCGAACGAATGGCGGTATCGAAGCCAGCGGCTAGATTGAAACAACTTGTGAAGACCCCCGCCCTACAGAAAGCTCTAGGTACACTGACGGGTACACTATGGAGAATGATAAACAAAATCTATGTAAGATCAGCGAGATGAGCAAATGTTCGATTCCGCCCCTGGGCACCACGCTTCGCCCTTCGGGCTACGCGTGGCGCAGCCGCAAGTAGCCCGAAGGGCGAAGCGTGCCCGGCGTAGCCCTTTGGCGAAGCCGGGCGTTTGAGCCCCCCCAAGTCTCGCTTGAGCCCCGCTCTCTGATCTCCGATCAACCCTGTCAAACAGCCTGCTGCACGTCGCAGCTTCGCTCCCGCCCATGCGGCCACGATCTCGCAGGCCTGATCGCCCCGAGCTGTGCTGCAATCTGGCGTCCTCTTGAAAGAGAGGGCGCAGGGAAGGCCGAGTGCCGACTGGCACCCATGGCCCCCGTGCGAAAGAAATGCACGGGGCAGGAACCACAGGCTCAGCCGGAAACAACCCGGCCTTCCCTGTGCGGATGGGCTTCCGGCTGCTCCGTGCTCTCCCAGGGGACCGGCTTGCTTGCCCCCGTCATCGACATCGTCGCCGACCAAGACACCAGCGTCGGGGTGTCGGGACCACACGGCTTGACCGTCCGCAAAACGACGTTCGTCCGCACCCCCAAGGAGATGCTGCGTCGCCCCGCGTCCACCGCTCCCCGCCGCAACGTCCCGTGACGATCGCGATACGCCCCTCTCAGTGCGGGCGGGATGGCTGGATAAGACCACTGATTTGGGGGCGGTGTCAACAATTTTTCTGGTATTCAGAATTTGCGGCCAGCGCAACCGGTCGACCTTACGTGGTGGCGGACATCAGATTCGCGGATATCGTTCAATTATGCCAAGCGCAGCGAGCGGCCTTTGCTTGGAGTCTGCTCCAGGCGGAGCACAGAAAAATGCAGCGTCACCATGATCCCAAATGCCGTCCAAGTAAACGTCACGCGGAAATGGGGGTGATCTTGATGTCAGTGCCGCTGCGGCAGAGATTCAGGAGCTCTACACCCGGGAGGCTGAGGGTTTTAGGCTCCCCAAGCGCCTGTCAAAATGACCGCGACACCTGAAATGATCACGAGGACCGTTCTGCCATACTCGATCCAACGAGAACTGAACAGCCTCCAAGGTCCGAACTAGCAAAAAGCCACGGATTGACGTAAAATCTTGCTCAAAGGTCGATCGTGCATCGATCGCACATTCCCACATGTAGGGCTTTCAGAATGGTTTGGTGTGGATTCGATCCAAAGATGGAGTCAGGGCTCGTGGAGTACGCCGATGGCGTGGCTTCAGCAATCAAGGCTAAGGCCAGACAAACAGGCCGCAGCCTAACTGCTCAGATCGCTGTGGAACACGATCAGCTATTCATCTTGACGCAAAACCTCAAGGAGCAGAGGGAATTGCTACTCCCTGGCTCATATGAGCGGAAGAGATGCGACGCATTTCTCGGATTGGCGGCATTCACGAGTCATCTGATACCGAAAACTGAGGATGTTTCGGCCGAGAGTTTTGACGAAGACCTCCGACGATGTGCGAGCGATATCGCGGATTGCATTTCTTCGTTTGATTCTGACTACGAGGCGCAGCTTCCAAGTCTTTCTTTCGTTGAACGCATTATTTCAAGTGTTAATAGCTTCATACAGCGCGGGAGGAATAGCCTCCCAAAGAGTTCGCAGTCACGATTGCGCTCGAATAGCGCTCGTTAAAATTTCCTAAATTTCGTGCTAGGCTTAGTTGGGGGGCAAATGACAATAGCAGCAGTGATGTTCGGGCTAATTCTGGCGTTTGCTCCCTATTTGTACTACGAGTTCAATAAGGTTCGGAAGCGCTCCGCAAGCGCAAACGTTTTAGACTACGAAGACGGCAGAAATGTAAGTAATGATGAGATTGATAGAGCTAGCAAAGTCAATAATTCGAACATTGCCTGTGATTTTCAGTTATTGACGGTTTATCCTAATGTGCTTTTTGGCGTGATCGGAAATTTCTTTGTTCCTATATTAAATGCCATTAGTTTCTTTGTGGGCGGATACATGCACTGGAAGTTTTTAGAGAAAGGGCATGCTGTCTTTAAATCGAATGCAAGCCTACATTCTTTCATAGGAAACGCTCACTCTCTAGGCTCGTCACGCTCAGTTTTAGCGTCGATTTCTCTAGTTGGATTTGGCCTCCTCATCGCATTTGAGCTTACGTTTTTGGCGCACTTTCTGCACGGAGTTCTTGGCTTTGGGAGGCTCTATTTTTATTTGTTTGTTTTCATGATTTGCTTCTTTCTGATTTGGTTCACATTCAAAGGTGGCCAGAAGACTGCGCTGCAATCAGACCAATGGTATTTGATTGTTGCCTATATCGGAATCCATTCACTTATCTTTGCATTGGCCCAGAAAGGTCTTAATGGTGACGGCTTGCAGCCTACATTGGTTGTAGCCCTATGCCTAATGACAATCGCAATAGTGCTTAGATTTCGCGATATGATAAAGTATCGAGAAACGCCTCGGCAGACCCTGCTGATAAACTCCGTCGTATGCCTAGCAACAGGCCTCACAGTTTGGGCAGCCTTTAGTGCTGTGCAACCGTCAAAATTTTCTTCCGAATTTAGCTACAAAAAGTTCTCTGCATTCACGCAGGATATGACTTGGTCTGCGATCACTACAATGATGATGGCAGCAGTAGCTCCTGCACTTGTATTTCGCTATGTAGATTTTTCTCTATGGCTGCGGAATAGAGCTATATATCGCGATCTAGGCTCAGCGCAGATTGTAGATGCCAAGAAAAGACTGCCCGGAACTAGAGGTTACTTTGTCGAAGCTGCTTTAACTTATGTTTTGCCCCTCCTGGTTGGTGCCTTCTTGTCGGACCAGAACGCAGAGCTAAGGAAGATCGCTGAGAATCCTGCGCAAGACGTCATGACAGAGGCAACTCGAAATTTGCTTGCAGACGGCTCGAGTTTAGTTGTCTTGTGCGCTGCTCTATTTTTGTCGGGTATAATCGCTATCGCAATGAGTACGCTGAATACGTTGTTTGTGGCGAGTGCTGCGCTCTATGGGATGGATATGAAGCGGTCTGAGAGCGTCGATGCTCGAGCACGTTTCATGTGGTGTTTGGGGGGGCTGATATCAGTATTGGTGATCGCCATCGATCTTCTGACGCAAAACGTTACGCAAATTGTAGGTGCAATGATCGGGGCGATAGGAGTGCTAATGGCGCTCGCCCCCCTCGTTACTTTTCCGATGTTTTGCGGCATAGCGCTGCATACAGATGGATGGCGTAGACTTGTGTTTTGGGCGGTGCCAGCCTCTGGCGTGGGCTTTACGTTGTTTTTTGTTATATATGCTGGAGTGGCGGCTGTCGAGCCCACGGATGCGTACTACTGGATTGCTGCGCCGGGGGCGCTATTAGTCAGCGGTGTCGTATATCTGTGTGGGTTAGGTATATGTGGTTCTAGGATTATCGCGACTGCTGGAAGCGACTACTAGCGGGTTGCCCGCATATTGAATAACGATCTCGATGTTTCGGTTGGCTTGGGGGAGAGGATGAGCTGGCTTGAACTGTCACTGGAAGACTTGGTGGTTTTGTCCTTGATTGCATTTTCCGCATACCGCTTCTTGGATATGAGGTCGCTTGTCTATAAGTATGAGCAGAATAAATTTCAGACACTTCGTGCGAGACCGAGGATCCGTGGTGTTAGCCCAAGAGCGGACGAAAGTCGCGACAAGTGCCGACGAGGAAAGAGAATTTACTACACAATGGCGAAGTATAACGATTTTGTCAGCACCATTGTTTTCTTTTTCGCTCTTTGTGCGGTGATTTGGATTGGCACGGTACCATCTGCCAAAGCAGGTTGGACGGCCATGTTCTCAGCCGGACTTGGAACGATCGTTTCCATTCTTAACTTCATTTATGAGCGTGCTCGAGCACTCGTTCTTTCATAGCATTACGGCGACAGTGCCGGACTGCACCCCTCAAGTGAGACACGACAATTTCAATGACAGAGGGTGAAGTTCATCGTGTTTTGTTTTGCGCGAAGGCGGCCTCGAACTCAAGAGGAGATCGAGCCAATGCGTCCATGTCGGCAAATGCGACAGCAAGCCTCTTTACGTGCCCGGTTATCGCGTCTACTTCAAGGACCTGATGCAACGAGTTGTTGCTAAATGAGGTTCTTGCGCTCTCGACGGCCTATGCGAAGCCCCTGCCGCAAGATGCAGGTCAGCCTCCTCCGGCTCAGGGACAATGCCGCCTGCGAGAGCAGGAGACAGGGACACGGGGCCTCCCTGGAGCCGTTCGGCGTCCTGCAGAACCTGCCGCAGTCCCGTACTGGCGCGAACGCGATCGAGAACTACTGGTGAGACTTCGATCGAGGCAGCTTCGATGGCGTGCCCGTGCAGCGACGTCGTCGGTCCGAGCGGCTTGACCGGACAGCCATGAGCCGCGATGACGTTCTGAAACACCCAGCTGGGCATCACGCCGAGATAGGATGTGATCCCGTGGACCACGCCGAATTCCTGACAGGCCTGTATCAGTTGACCGATGACGCGGCGCCGTCTGACGGCGCCGAGCGCGCGATCGCAGCCGAAACGCGACGCCTCCCAGACCTGGTCGGAGTGCGGCAGCAGGC
This sequence comes from Bradyrhizobium sp. HKCCYLS20291, assembly GCF_051167715.1. Lineage (NCBI taxonomy): Bacteria > Pseudomonadati > Pseudomonadota > Alphaproteobacteria > Hyphomicrobiales > Nitrobacteraceae > Bradyrhizobium > Bradyrhizobium sp. HKCCYLS20291. The sequence continues at coordinate 511,863 of NZ_JBNPTO010000003.1, forward strand.
CTTCGACCAGGTCGGGCCACAACTGCTCGACCATGTAGGGGCGCGTGGTCGGTATCAGACGCGCGGTGCCCAGAGCCTGATCGTGCTCGTCGACGACGATGATGTAGGTCGCCGCCGGCGTATCGAATTCATCATACTCCATGCACTCATGATGAGGCACCGACCAGCCCTGACGCTCGACGAACATCCTGTAGCGCAGCCGATGGTGCGAAATCCACGCCTCGCCATGGCGATGGACGGTCTCCCACCTGATCGAAAGCGTACGCATCGGCATTTTCCAGCAGGCCACATGACGATGAGGCGCAGACTAATCGGCACAGCGTCAGCCAGCGAGCTACCTAGTCGAGTAGCTGCTCGTTCTGAACCGGCCGCGCCGCCGTATCCGGCGACAACGTCTGTTGGTGCTCCAATATCATTTACAATTAAATGCAATGCTGAGTTGTAATGTGGCGGAGTTATTGACTTGTGCGAGGCTTACCGTGGTTGCACGGAACGGGTCATCCTGAATTAGCAGGCGCTGCCTGAGCGGCCGGTGCTGTGTGCGAAGACAGAAGCCTTCGCGTGGATCGATTCATCGCATGGGATCGTCAATTGCCCGACAGCGTGTATGATGGAAAATTCTACCTCAAATTGTGATGAAGTTCTGGACGAGCAGGCGCCTGCTTCTCGCCGTGGTGAAGGCCGGGGGGCGAGAGCGGACCGTTGCCGATCGCGACGTTGGAACGGATTCGCATTCTCGATCACATCTGGCCAGTCGTTCGTGCAGCTTTGGCTGCCGTGAGGTAGCCATGGACCTCTTCAGCTTCATCGATTGTGCGAACCGCACGCAGTCGCTGTCGGACCTGTTCGATCTTCTCGTCTGTTCTGCTGCCGCTGAAGGCTTCGGCGAGGTGGCTTATGGCGCCCTGAACTACGAAGAGACCGTGCGTTTGACAGAGCTGCCGATGCCGGCGATCGCTCTCAATTTTCCGCTTGATTGGTGCAAGCACTATTTCCAGCGAAAGTACCACGAGATCGATCCGGTCGTCAGGCGAGCGGCGGCTCACAGCGGACCCTTCACGTGGGATCAGCTGCTGAAGCAGAAGGGGCTGCAAGCTGCGGAGCGATCGGTCATTCACGAAAGCCGTGAAGCGGGCCTCGACCACGGGGTGAGCGTGCCATTGTTCGGGCCGTCGGGACGCATCGCCGTTCTGTCCTTTGCATCGCGCTTCGCTGACGCTGATCCTGTCCGCCAGACACGGCATCTTCATGCCCTGGCGTGTCAGTTCCATGTTGCGTTCGGCGCGCTGTCCCGACCGGTGATGGACAATACGGCGATCAAGCTGTCGCTGCGCGAACGCGAATGCCTGAAATGGACCGCGGACGGAAAATCCTCCTGGGACATCGGAATCATTCTCAACATCAGCGAAAACACCATCAACTTCCATTTGAAGAAGGCCATGAGGAAGCTTGGCACGAACAGCCGGACGGTTGCCGTCGTGAAGGCGATCAGGCTCGGTCTGATCGAGATCCCTGGGTTATCCGGTTCGTCCATTTCGGAGTGGATCGACGGCGCCGATTGAAGCCACCCCGCACAGCCATTGCAGCGAAGCGACGTTCCGCGGCCGGCGTGGAAGCGCACACGGTGCGCGTTCGCGTCATGAGGCCAGCACAGGAGGCCAGCACAGTTTGCCCTGCACGGTCCGCCCTGCACGATGTCCCGCCCGTCCGCCGCCAGAGGTCGGGCCCTGATCTGGATCCACGGCTGAGCTCACCAGAAGCCCATAACGCCACAGAATGGGCCTCCCTGATTTCGGACTTTGACAGAGCTGCAGGACTCTTCCAGCCTGAGAACTGGGATGAGGGGCGAGGTGGCGGATGACGTGCGTCCAGCTGAAGTATGTCGGCCTATTGGCCGTGTTCCTCGCGATCACGGTGAACGCCGCCGGTGATCTGTCGGCAGCCGAGACCGCGCCGGGGGGCACCCTGCAAATCGGCGCTGGCGGATCGGACGTCACCACGCTGGATCCGCATCGCGCGACGACCAGCACCGACAAGCCGGTGATCGGCTTGATGTTCAACGGACTTGTTCGCTTCAAGCCAGGGAGTGCCGACCCCAAGGATCTCGAGCCCGATCTCGCCGAACGCTGGGAGACGTCGACGGACGGGCGAGTCTTGACCTTCTTCATCCGCAAGGGTGTCAAGTTTCACGGCGACTGGGGCAGCCTCACCGCAGACGACGTCGTCTACTCCCTGACACGGGCTGCAGACTCCAGCCGGTCGAGCTTCGCTGCGGACTTCGCTCCGGTGGAGGGCATCACCAAGGTCGACGAGCATACGGTTCGTATCGCCCTGAAGTACCCGGATCCGAACTTTCTCGGCCGCTTGTCCAACTATCACGGCGGAAACATCGTCTGCAAACGGGCAGCCGAGGAGCTCGGAGACAAGTTCGCCGCGCACCCGGTCGGCACGGGCCCCTTTGCGTTTTCCGAGCATGAAACACAGCGGCACGTCAAGCTGGCCGCAAACGAGGGCTATTTCCGCGGCCGGCCGCAGATCAGCACCATCATGTACCGTACGATCCCCTCCGACAGCGCCCGCGAGCTCGCGTTCTCGTCCGGAGAGCTCGATGTCATCCAGGGGCGGCGCGAGCAGCGCTGGGTCGATACCACCCGCCAGCGCGGCAACATGGTCGTCGATGTCTTCCGTCCAGGAGAGTTTCGGACGCTGCACATCAACACCAGCATTCCGCCGCTCAACGACCTCAGGGTCCGACAGGCGATCGCTGCTGCTGTCAATTTCGACGATCTCGTGCAGTTCGTCGGCAAGTCCGTCAGTCTGAAGGGCTGCTCGGTCGTGCCGCCAGGCTACATCGGAGAGGACTGCTCAGCAGGTGCCTACGGCTACGATCCGGTCAAGGCCAAGGCGCTTCTGGCCGAAGCGGGCCACGCGGACGGCCTGACGCTCAAGGTCGTCGTGTCCAACATCTCCGCCATCCTGCCAACCATGGAAATCATCCAGCGCCAGCTCGCAAAGGCCGGAATCAAGCTCGATATGAGCGTCGTCGATCACGCCACCTATCAGAGCCAGATTCGCGGCAATGCCAGCGCCCTGGTGTTCTATGGCGCCGCCAGATTTCCGGTCGCCGACACCTATCTGACCGAGTTCTATCATTCGCGCTCGAGCATTGGGACGCCGACGGCGGTCGCGAATTTCTCTCATTGCGACGTCGCAGATGCCGAGATCCAGGCGGCGCGCGTGGAAGGCAGCGTCGAGCGGCAGCAGGAGCTGTGGAAGGAGGCTCAGCGCAAGATCCATGACGCTGTCTGCTCTGTTCCGCTGTTCGAGCTTCAGCAGGTCTGGGGGCACAGCAAGCGCGTCAACTACGGCTACGAGCTCAAGGGAGCCATGAACCTCGGGCCGCCGATCACCGAGACGACGACGCTCATGCCGCGCTGAGGGATTCCTGCGAGAGCCGTGCAGCCGTGGTGCGCGCTTGCTGGAGGAACGCCTCGACGAGATGCGCATTGCGGCTATCGCGCATGCGACACAGCTGGAAATCGTAGGGCAAGGCCGGCTCGAAGCGTCTGATGGCCAGACGGTCCCGAAGCCCGCTGAACATCAGGGGATGCATCAGCGAGACGCCAAGACCGGCGGCCACGAACTCGCAGAGGGTCGGCGAGACATTGGCGACGAGCACAATGCGGGGTCTGACATTGTAGGCGTCCAACATGGTCGCAATGCACTGACCCGCCTGACTCTCGGGATCGAAGGAGACGAACGGAATATCGTCGAGATCGTCCGGCTCGACGACATTCTTCAGGGCCAGGGGATGGTCGATGGGCATGATGCAGACGAGCGGGTGCTGGGTCAACGGCTCGGCAATGACATAGGGGTTGTCGATCCGCGAGCTGACGAGACCGACATCGAGCTTGCGCGTGACCAGCCAGTCCACGATCCATTCCGAGCTGCGTGATTTGACCGAGCAGAACACGTTGGGGTGTTGCTGCAGAAAACCCATGGTCGCCTGCTGGATGAACGAGCGCGACAACGCCGGCAGGACTCCGATCAGGAGCTGACCCTGCTCCTCGCGGCGGATCGCCTCGACGGCATTCTCCACTTGGCGCACACCGGCGAAAATCCGATCGATCTCCTTGTAGAGCCGCATGCCGCGCTCGGTCGGAGCAAGGCGGCCTTTGACGCGGTCGAACAAATTGAGCCCCGTATCCTCTTCGAGATGAGCGATCAGTTTGCTCATCGCGGGTTGAGAGATGTTGAGGATCAAGGCGGCTCGGCTGATCGAGCCGCTCTCGATCACCGCCTTGAACGCCTCGACCTGTCTCAGATTGATCTGACGCGCCATCCCATAACCCTGAAGAATACAGCCAAAGATATTCGACTTTGACCAAATATCTCTTTTTACCGTCATATTGGGCAAGAGGAAATCTGATGCATCCTGACATAATAGTCGTCGGCGCTGGCACGGTCGGTGCTGCGATCGCATATGGGCTCGCGCGACGGCAACAGCGGGTGCTGGTGCTCGACGGCGACGATCGCGACCATCGCGCGGCGCGGGCGAATTTCGGCCTCGTCTGGCTGCAGGGCAAGGGCCAGAACATGCCGGCCTATCAGCAGCTGTCACGCCGCAGCGTCGACATGTGGTCCAACTTTGCGTCGGACCTCACGGATCTCGCCGGACTGGACCTTCAGCACGAGCAGAATGGCGGCTTGGCGTTCTGCCTCGGAGAGGACGCGTTCGAGAAGCGCCGCTCCGACCTGCAAAGGTTGCACAATCAGCTCGGCGGAGCGGAGGCGGATTGGCAGATGCTCGATCGCGCCGAGCTGACCAAGCTGCTTCCACGGGTTCGATTGGGGCCGGACGTGGCTGGAGCGAGCTTCGGCCAGCGGGACGGGCATACCAATCCACTGCAGCTGCTTGCGGCGCTTCACGCCGCAATTCTCCGTCTCGGCGGAGATCTGCGGCGCAACGCTGCGGTGCGGCAAATCGTACCGAGCGAGGCAGGCTTCACGGTGGCCTTTGGAACCGAGACCGTCAGCGCGCCGCGCCTGCTGATCGCTGCGGGCCTCGGGTCTCCGGCGCTTGCACGCCAGGTGGGTCTTGAAACGCCGCTGCGGCCTCAGCGCGGGCAGATCCTGGTGACCGAGCGCCTCGAACCTTTTCTGCCTCTGCCGACGAGTGGCTTGCGCCAAACCCGGGAAGGCACCGTGATGATTGGCGCAACTCATGAGGAGACCGGGTTTGATAGCTCGGCGACGGCGGCTGCCGCGGCAGATCTCAGCCGACGGACGCTTCGCATCGTGCCGAGCCTGGCCGACGCGAAGTTGGTCCGGCAGTGGGCTGGCTTGCGCATCATGACCCCCGACGGGTGCCCCGTCTATGCTCAATCGCAGCAGCATCGGGGAGCCTTCGTCGCGCTGTGCCATTCAGGCGTCACGCTGGCGGCGCTGCATTCCACCGTCCTGGCCGATGCGATCGTGGCCGGGCAGCTGCCCGGTTCACTCGATGTCTTTCACCAGAGCCGCTTTGATGTTTCGCAAGCTGCATGAGCCGGCCGAGACCGTGACCATCTATCTCGAAGGCAAGCCTGTTCTGGCCGAGCCAGGCGAAAGCCTGGCAGCCGTCCTGCTTCGGCAGGCTGTCGCCTGGTCTCGCCCCACGCCGGTGAAGGGCAGCAGGCGGGCTCCCTATTGCATGATCGGCGCCTGTTTCGACTGCCTTGCCGAGGTCGATGGAGTTGCCTCGGTTCAGACCTGCATGACGCCGGTGCGTGAGGGCATGACCGTCGAGCGTCAGCAGCGCAAGCGGTGCCTGCCGTCATGAGCGCAGCCGATGTTCTCATCGTGGGGGCTGGCCCAGCCGGCATGACAGCGGCCGTGACGGCGCGCCGCTACGGCATGAACGTCGTGGTCGTCGACGATCAAGCTGCGCCTGGCGGGCAGATCTGGCGCGCGGTCGAAACCCAGTCAGCGACAGCAAGAGGGGCCATCCTTGGGAGAGCTTATCAGGATGGAAAGGCGACCACCGACGCCTTCCGCGTCAGCGGCGCTCGCTACGAGCCTCGTACACAGCTCTGGCAGGTCGAACCCGGCTTTCGCGCCTTTGTGACCCATGATGGCAAAGCCCGGACAATAGAGACGCGGGCCATTGTCCTTGCGACCGGAGCCCAGGAGAGGCCTGCTCCGTTCCCAGGCTGGACGCTGCCGGGAGTCCTCACGGTCGGGGCCGCTCAGGTTCTGCTGAAAACGGCTGGCCAGATTCCCGCGAAGCCAGTGTGGGTCGCAGGCTGTGGCCCGTTGCCGCTGCTCTACATCGTTCAGTTGCTCAATGCCGGAGGTCAGATCGCCGGCTATCTCGACACGACACCGGCCGGGAGCCATTGGGCTGCGCTCCAGCATCTGCCGCAGGCGTTACGTGCGAGTGGAGTGCTCCTCAAAGGGCTCGCCTGGAAGACCCTCCTTCGGTACAGGCGCGTGCCCGTCGTCCGCCGCGTCGTCGACCTCCAGGCGCACGGATCGGACCGGATCGAATCGCTCAGCTATCGGACGGCCGATGGGCAGACGGAGACCGTTCCCGCGGATCATCTGCTCGTGCATGAAGGCGTCGTTCCAAACGTTCATGTGCCGCTCGGGCTGGGCTGCGCCGTTGAATGGCATGACCAGCAGGATTGCTACGTGCCGGTTCTCGATCGATGGGGTGAAACGTCCAAGGCCGGTATCTTCGTCGCCGGTGACGGCGCGGGCATTGCCGGAGCCAGGGCCGCGCAATATCGTGGCGCGCTCGCAGCCCACAGGCTGGCCGACAAGCTTGGCTATGCGGATGAGCAGAACGTGATGAAGGACGCATCGCCCGTTCAGAACAGTCTGGCGCGCGAACTTGCATTGCGGCCCTTCCTCGACACCCTGTTCAGACCCCGCTCCCAAATCTTCAGCCCGTCCGATAACACCGTCATATGCCGGTGCGAGGAGGTCACTGCGGGAGATATCCGCGCGATGGCGCAGATCGGTGGCTGCGGCCCGAACCAGATCAAGGCCTTCACACGCGCGGGGATGGGCCCCTGCCAGGGGCGGCAATGCGGGTACACCGTGACACGTATCCTCGCGGAGCTGGAGAATCGTCCTGCAAGCGAGATCGGCTTCTATCGCGTCAGGCCTCCGCTCAAGCCCGTGACGCTCGGAGAGCTCGCGACTCTCGATCAAGAGGAGGAGGTGCTGTGAGGCTCTCTCATTGTCCGCCGACAAGAGTTCAGTTCCCTCAGCCGGTCTTCTCTTCGCGAACGAGCGAGACAACCGAATGATCAGCTTCGCCTTCAAGCGGCTGTTGCTCGCGATTCCCACTCTGCTCGTGATGCTGACAGCAATCTTCGTGCTGGTACGTCTTGTTCCGGGCGACGCCGCATCGGTCATCCTCGGCGATCAGGCCACCGAAGCCTCGCTTCGGGCGATGCGAACCCGGCTCGGGCTCGATCAGCCGATCCAGATCCAGTATCTTCATTTTCTTGGAGACGTGCTCACAGGAAACCTCGGGCAGTCGCTGAGCAGCGGCCGGACTGTCGTTCAGGAGGTCTTGCTGGTGCTGCCCTCCACGATCCAACTGACCTTGGCCGCCATCCTGATCGGGGTCGTGCTGGGTCTGCCGCTCGGAATTCTGGCGGCGCTCGGCCGCAACAGCTGGATCGATTACGTCTCGCGGCTAGTCTCGTTGGTGGGCCTGTCGTTCCCCGCGTTTGTGTCGGGCATCCTCCTGCTCATCGTGTTCGCAATCCATCTGGGCTGGTTCCCGGTGCTCACGTCCGACAGCACCGATCCCCTCGAGCGGCTGCGAAGCCTCGCCTTGCCTGCACTGAATCTCGGCCTGATCCTGATGGCCTATGTGGTGCGTGTCACGCGGTCATCCATGCTGGGCGTGCTGGGCGAAGACTACATTCGGACAGCGCGCGCGAAGGGCGTCACGCCCACGCGCCTTATCATGCGACATGCTCTGCGTAACGGCCTCATCCCGGTCGTGACCGTCGTCGGCCTCTACTTCGGGAAATTGATCGGAAACTCGGTGCTCACGGAAATCATCTTCAACCGGCCCGGCCTTGGCAAGCTGATCTTTGGTGCGCTCAATTCGCGCGACTACACGCTGCTCGAGGGCCTGATGATCATCTTTGCCATCTGCGTCATCGTCGTGAACACACTGACCGACGTGACCTATGGGCTCATCGATCCGCGGGTGAAATACAAATGACGATCGAGGTCGTATCGGTTGCAATGCCGCAGCCCAGTCGCCTGTGGCTGACTTTCTCCAAGAATCCTCTGTTCTGGCTCGGCGCGCTGTTGCTTGGGGCAATCGTGTTGGTCGCGATATTCGCGCCCGTGATTGCGCCTCACGATCCGCTCGAGCAGAACATCGTTGCCAGGCTTGAGCCGCCGTCCGCGGAGTTTCTGCTCGGAACCGACAATTACGGCCGGGATGTCCTGTCGCGCCTGATCTATGGCAGCCGCATCTCTCTGATGGTCGGCTTCGTCGCCATCCTGATCGCGATGACGGTTGGTTGCACGATCGGGATCGTCGCAGGCTATGTCGGAGGCGCGCTGGATCAGCTCGTGATGGGCGTGCTCGATGTCATGCTGTCGTTCCCGGCTCTGCTGCTCGGCCTGATGATCGCGGCAATGCTCGGCGCCAGTCTGCAGAATCTGATCATTGCGATCGCCATCACTGAGATCGCGCCGTTTGCAAGGGTCGCCCGCGCGCCGACCATTGCCTTGAAGCAGCAGGACTTCGTGATGGCCGGCCGCGCGCTTGGATTTGGACCCGTCCGGATCATGGGGGTTCATATTCTGCCCAATCTCATTTCCGACGTCGTGGTGATGAGTTCTTTGTGGATGGCGTCCGCAATACGCACGGAAGCGTCCCTGAGCTTCATCGGGCTGGGCGTTCCGCCGCCGACGCCGACCTGGGGCAGCATGATTCGCGAAGGGTTCGACAATATCCTCGACGCCTGGTGGCTCGCGGTGTTCCCGAGCCTTGCGATTCTCCTGACCGTGCTCGCCCTCAACCTGTTGGGGGACGCTCTGCGGGACGCCATCGATCCAAAGCTTCGGGGGGAATAGACCGTATGACATCCTTTCCTAGGCCAGCTCTCGATCTGCGCGATCTGCGGACCGAGTTCAGGATTGGTGGCCGCTGGTACCCGGCAGTGCGGAATGTCTCGGTGTCGCTGATGCCAAATGAGACGCTCGCGGTCGTCGGTGAATCGGGCTGTGGCAAGAGCGTCACCGCCCTGTCGATCCTGCGGCTGCTTCCGCATGCCGGTGCGCGCATTCAAGGCGGCGAGGTGCTGTTCGAAGGCCAGGATCTGGTGACCTTGTCCGAGCGGGACATGAGCGGCATCCGGGGCAATTCGATCGCGATGATCTTTCAGGAGCCGATGACGAGCCTCAACCCGACCATGACCGTGGGAGACCAGATCGCGGAGGCGATCCTCATTCACAGGGGAGGATCGCGCATGGCGGCCAAGGCCGAGGCGCTGCGGCTCCTGGAGGAGGTCAAGATCCCGTCGCCCAAGAGCCGGCTCGACGAATATCCGCATCAGTTCTCGGGAGGAATGCGCCAGCGCGTCATGATTGCCATGGCACTCGCCTGCCACCCCAAGATCCTCTTGGCTGACGAGCCGACCACGGCTCTGGACGTGACCATCCAGGCGCAGGTGCTCAGCCAGCTTGAAGAGCTCAAGCAGGCCTATGGCATGTCGATGCTGTTCATCACGCATAATCTTGGCGTCGTGGCACAGATCGCCGACCGTGTCGCCGTGATGTATGCGGGAGAGATCGTGGAGCTCGCGAGTGTCGAGGCCCTGTTCGCGAAGCCGATGCACCCCTATACGGCAGCGCTGCTGCGGGCGATGCCCCGGGCTGATCGGGCGAGTGAAAGTCTGGAGCCGATTCCTGGCAGCGTTCCCGCTCTCTCAGCAGTGCCGACAGGCTGCGCCTATGCGCCACGCTGCCCGTTCAAGGACCGCAGCTGTACCGAACTGCACCCGGATCTCGTCTCGTCAGGTGATCCCGGACATTTGGTGCGCTGTCCCGTGCGGCCGGTCGGAGGAGTACATTGATGACGTTCCTGGGCAGCGGCGAATTCGTCGTGATTAATCTTTCAAAGAACTTCGTGAGACACGGCGGTTCCGGCGGCAAGGTCGTTCGGGCGGTCGATGACGTCTCATTTCGTATTCCAAAGGGATCCTCGCTCGGCCTCGTCGGCGAGTCCGGTTGCGGCAAGTCGACGGTCGCCCGCGCGATCCTTCGTCTCATCGAGCCGGACAGCGGGTCCGTCGTGTTCGACGGCATCGATGTCCGGGCTGCAAAAGGCGCTGCCTTGCGCGCGCTGCGGCGCCGGATGCAGATCGTCTTTCAGGATCCCTATTCCTCGCTAAATCCCCGCCGAACAATTCGCCAGACGTTGGAAGAGCCCCTTCGCGTCCATCTGCGCAGCTCAGCCAAGGAAATCCGTGAGAAGGCCGAAGCTGCGATGGTTGAGGTCGGGTTGCCCCGAGAAGCAATGGAACGCTATCCGCACGAGTTTTCAGGCGGTCAGCGACAACGGATTGGCATTGCAAGGGCGCTGGTCTTGGATCCCGAACTGGTCGTCGCCGACGAGGCCGTGTCCGCCCTCGATGTTTCCGTACAGGCGCAAATTCTTCGACTGCTCGAAGGGCTTCGCGAGCGTCGCGGCCTGTCGTTCCTGTTCGTCTCGCACGATCTCGGGGTTGTCCGTCACTTCTGCGACCGGGTCTGCGTCATGTATCTTGGGCGTATCGTCGAAGAGGGGCCAACGGTGGATGTTCTCGACCGTCCGTTGCATCCATATACGAGGCTCCTGCGCGACAGCTATCCCGTACCGGATCCCAGGGCACGCCGGCCTTTGATGCAGATCGTGGGCGAGGTGCCCTCTGCGACCAATCCGCCTCCGGGCTGTGGCTTTCATCCGCGTTGCGCGCGAGCGCAAGGTCCATGCTCCGCCGAGAAGCCGCAATTGGAGCCCTCGGGAGATGACCGGTCCACGGCGTGCTACTTCCCGGAAACAAGCGATATAGCGTGGGGCAACCTGCGCATCGGAGCTCGATAACGAAAAGCGCGCCAAGAACCTCAGCGGCGAGCTTGGCGTGTCGTGCTCCTGAGATGGATTAAGGTGGATCAGCGCGACCTCGTCAGAAGGTGAGCGACAGGGCCGCTGCCTCGATCAACGGCGCGCTGGGACGATCCGATCCGACCGATCCAGCTTCTGCGCGCGGTCGGCCGGCTCTGGTCGTGGAACGTAGGTGGCAGGTCCGTCGGGGGCGAAGTCAACGGAGTAGCCTAATCCGCGGACCGTACGGATATAGTTTGGCTCGCCACGTTCACAAAGAGCCTTGCGGATGCGGCTGATGTGCACATCGATCGAGCGCACGGCGTTCTCCTGGGTATGTGCTCGGATGCTGGACAGGATCTGCTCCCGGGAAAACACCTTCCGGGGGCTTTCGAGCAGATGTTGCAGGATCCGATATTCGACAGGGCACAGTCGAATGCAGCGTGACCCGCGGGAGACGCGGTGCGCTTCGGACTCCATGACAATGTCGGCAAATCGAAGCACTCTAGGGCTTGAACAGGCCGGCTCTCGCAGAAGCCCATGCAGCCTGTCGATGAAGATGTCCGGAAGAAAGGGCTTCAATATGAAGCTCGCCCGATCCATCTGGACGCATGCCTCGTCAGGGTGAGGCGACATGCCTGCCATGATCAGCGTCGGGACATCCCGCGTTGCCGGGGCGCGGTGCAACCGTTCGAGCGCGCCGGCGACGCGATCTCCGCACGACACATCGTCCACGGCGATCAAGTCGGTCCGCATGTTGCTGGCGGACGCAATCGCTTCGGTCACGTTGTCGGTCAATGCGCAGTCGAACCCGTTGCCCTCGATGATGTATTTGAGGAGACTCGTGAAGCCCTTGTCGCCCACCAGCAGGATACGTGGTCTCGAGGGCATGGACATGGGCCGGATTTCGTCAGGAGCAGGCATGTGGTCGGGCTGGTCGACATCAGATCCGATTGCGCAGCCAGTTGCGACCGCAGATTCTTTGACTTGATTTTGAGCTGAAGTCTCGGCTGGATTTACAGAACTGTGAAAACCCTGTGCCAGCTCGTTGCCATCGGCGAGGGCTGCTCTCTGCGCCATTCCGGTCTCCATCAGGTGTTCGCTGGCCGCTTCACTAGAGCAGCTTCTGTCGGGTCCGACAGCTACCAAGCCGGATAGGGGGGCGGGACTTCGACAGCTTTCGGAGGTAGGTCGGAACCGGCTCAGTGAAGCGGTGATGAAAGGTTGGTCATGGGCGGCGCTCGTCATCGCCGAACAAGCAGGAGTTTGTCCTCCGGACCTGACGACCTCTACCAAGGTTGGTAGTGGCGAGGTTTGCTCAGTCGCCCTAGCACTGTGGCGCAGGCTCTTCGTGCCGCGGCCGGCGGCTCGTCATCGAGCTTTGGTGCGTCCAATCGAGGGATCCGCGATATGAGTCTCGGAGAGGCGCAGGTGATCAGTCGCATCGGGTTCATGCAAGGCGACCTGATGGAGCCGGCTGACAGGCGCAGACGAGGCTTTCTCACCGATTGTTGGCGCGAGGAATTCCCGATTGCCCAAAAAGTCGGCTTCGGCTTGATCGAGTGGAGGATCGGTGACGAGCCGATCCTGATGAATCCTCTGATGTCGGTCAGCGGACGAGATCAGATGCGATGGCTCAGTCGCGAGTGCGGCATTTCAATCCCGTCTGTGTCTGCCGATTTCATGATGCAAGCGCCTTTGTATACTGTCTCCGGCCGGGAGCATCGTGCGCGGCTCGACCTGCTCGGCGCTGTGATCGAGGCGTGCGCCGAGATCCGGATCAAGCTTGTTGTGATGCCCCTCCCTCGTGGTCGACAACAGCTATCGTCCCGTGAGGCGGTGGCGCTTCGGTCCGCTTTGGACAGGCTCGATCCGCTCCTCGAAGCTTGCGGGGTCGTCCTCGCGCTCGATTCCGATCTCGATCCGCCGCTATTGGCGTCGCTTGTCCAGCAATACCCCAGCGACCGGCTCGGCATCACATACACAATCAGATGCCAAACCTCGGTCGGCGCTGATACCCATGAGGCACTTGCCGCTTACGGCAGCCGGATCGTCAACGTTCACCTCAAGGACTGGAGCTTGAATAGGGACTGCGCTTCGCCGTCCCGTGAGCGAAGCAACCTGGCCAGCAGGCTCAATCAGCTGAGACACGCTGGATATCGGGGCGACGTCATTCTTCAACCGCTATCCGGCGACTGTCGAGCAGCATTGCTTGCCCAGTATGGCGCCATGGCCGCCAGCTGGTGGAGCTTCGGCGGACCTGATCATCCCAGTCTTGCTCCAGGGATGGTAGAAGCGAGCGAAGGTCTGCAGCAGCTGGCACATTCGCAGTGAGCTTGGACATCGACGCCACGCGGTGACGAATTCGGCGCGCTCATTTGCGCTTGTCATCAGGCAGTAATCCTGACTGCGGAGTCGTGACCGAGTTCCCGGGGCCGGCATCGGGCTTAATAGCCAGCAACTATAAAAATGAAAGCGGCCTCTGGATTGCGCAAGCAAGAGAGGCGCGCGATTTTTTTCGTTTCTGATCTACCAATCATCAGTAATTGAGGCGCGTACGTTAAGGAGATGCGTCTGAATGATTACTGGATTATTATATTGACCAGACCGTGCGGCTCCAAGAATACTCGAACTACGTTAGGTTGTGTCATGGAGCGGCGACATGCAGACATCGGTTTCGATCATTGGTGCCGGGAATTGTGGGTGTGCTTTCGCGGCCGATCTCGCCAGCAGAGGCGCAAGCGTATTGTTGTACGCGCATCCCGAACACCGCCGGCACGCGGAGGCCATCGAACGCAACGGCTATCTGGAAGCCGAGCTCAAGATCGAAGGCCGCTTTCATCCTGAGGTCTCCTCAGACATGGCTGACGCCGTCCGCTTCTCCAGATTCATCGTCATCACGGTCCCGTCATACGGCCACGACGACGTCCTGAGCGAGCTCGCGAAGTTCGACCTCAGCAAGCACGTCGTGATTTCGATCACGGGCAACTTCTTTGCTCTCACGGCGCGCAGGCAGATCAACGCGCGTTACATCCTCGAAACCGCCACGGCGCCCTACGCCTCCAGAATGCAGGATGGAAAGGTGATGGTGATGGGCATCAAGAGCATCATGCCGATCGCCGCGATGCCGGTCGACATCAGTGAAGCGTTGCGCGACGAGATCGGCACGATCTTTCCGATGCCGCTGGAGTGGCGCAGCAATGTTCTCGAGATCGGGATGACGTGCATCACCGGAGTGATTCATCCGACGCCGGCGCTCATGAACGCGGGATGGATCGAGACGCGAAAGGGAGATTTCTATTTCTATCGTGAAGGGATGTCGGCGTCGGTTGCCCGAGTGATAGAGCAGGTCGACAGGGAGAGAATGGCGATCGCCAGGGAATTCGGCTTCGAGCCGCAATCGGTCGTGGCGATCATGAACAGCTACTACGACCAGGCCTTCGGAAGTTTCCGCGAGTTCGCCAGAGAGACGGTCGAGCACAACACGACGAAGATGGCGCCGAAGCACCTGCGCGAAAGGTTCGTCGTGCAGGACGTGCCGTATGTTCTGGTTCCCTGGTTCGAGCTGGGCGTCAAGGTCGGGCTCCATTCCACGGCGATCAAGTCGATCATCGATCTCGCCTCCATCGTCAACGAGACGGACTATATGGCGACCGGCCGAAACTTGCGCAGGCTGGGGCTGGACGCGGCGTCCAAGGACCAGGTGATCGAAGCCTTCAGCGCGCCGATCATGCCCTGGGGTGATGAGCTTCGCCGTATCGCCTAGATCCCGGCTGTCTCACGATGACGAGGCTCGTATGACCATCATCATCAGCCGGCAGGACGCGCCAAAGAGCTCGGCCTCATCGCACCTGCCGGCGATCGGCTATAAGGTGCTCTCGGCAGCAGTGCTTGCCGTCATGTTCGCCTTGATCAAAAAACTGGGTAGCCATTACCCCGTCGGACAAATCGTCTTCGTTCGCAGTTTCTTCGCTCTGCTGCCGATTCTCTGGCTTGTCCGGCATCTCGGAGGTTATCGCCTGCTCCGCACCGAGCGGCCGGGCGCTCATCTGCGCCGCTCCGCCGCCGGGCTTTGCTCATTGTTCTTCAGCTTCACGGCGGTCGGAATGCTACCGCTCGCGACCGCGACCGCGCTGGGCTACGCAGCACCATTGTTCATTACGCTGTTTGCCCTTCCCTTGCTCGGCGAGAGCATCCGCCTTTATCGGCTTGTTGCCGTCGTCGTGGGATTCGGCGGCGTGCTGCTGATGGCGCATCCAGATGCCCATGGACTGTCCTCGGGAGTCATGGTCGCGTTGGCCGGTGCGGTGGCAACCGCCCTTGCCCTGATCTCCATCCGCAAGATGCGGGACACCGAGACCAGCATGGCCATTGTGTTCTATTTTTCGCTGTCGGGGACGCTGGTCGGCGCCGCGACGCTGCCGTTCTCCGCAGTCTGGCCGAGCCAGACGGACTTGCCGATCCTGGTCGCGATTGGTGTCCTGGGGGGCGCGGCCCAGATTCTGCTCACCAAGTCCTACCAGATGGCGCCCGCGAGCGTCGTTGCGCCCTTCGAATATGCCACCTTCATCTTTGCCTTTCTGCTCGGTCTCCTCGTCTGGCGTGAGATGCCGGCTCCGATCGAACTGGCCGGGATCGCGATCGTGATCGCCTCCAACATCCTCATTGCGATGTACGAGCAGCTGGCGGGAGTGCCGTCAAAGTTTCGCTTACCCAGCAGGTGGCAGGACGCGACGACGATCCGGGCCAAAACCGACTGAAAGCCTGCGCGGCAGTTGGCTCGACCCATAACTTCGGCGAATAGGGGCTCACACAATTTGACTTTGACTTCCTGCGGCCATTCGCGAGGAAGATGCTCCAACGTCAGCTTCGTGCCAGTTCGACCGAGTTCAGTTGACCAATCGCGACTTTGAGAGCGGCGCAACTCGTCCGATCAGCAGACATGTGACGACCCTGGAGGCCCTATGACATACACCGCTGCCGAGCAGTTGGCCGAATGGGTCAGCGCAAGTAAGGTTCCAGACGAAGCCCAGATCGGCGCGGCGAAATGCGTGTTCGATGTGATGACAGCGGCGATAGCCGGCTGTCAGACGCCAAATGCGATGGCTGTACGCCGGATAGCGCGTGCGACTTGGGGCCAGGGGCAGGCCGCGGTGTGGTTTTCAGGGGAGCGGTCAACGGCCGCGGGGGCAACCTTTGTCAATGCGGCCTGCGCGTGCTCGCTTGATCTCGATGATGGTCACCGTGCAGCGTCTGGGCATCCCGGCGCAGCGATCATTCCGGGGGTCTTGTCACTGCTTGGCAGCCCGTCTCTGGACGCGCAACGGGCTCTTGCCGCCATCGCGATCGGATACGAGATCGGCGTTCGTATTTCTGCTGCCCGGGATCTGCGAAGCGTTCCGACGGTGAACAGCGGCCTTTGGAGCGGTCAGGCCGTTGCCGCAGCAATCGGCTGGCTGAGAGGGCTGTCGCGTAGCCAGATTGCCCACGCGATCTCAATTGCCGGCACAACAGCACCGAGTCAGTCGGCCACGCCATACACCCGGTTCAGAGGCAACAGTGTCAAGGAGGGGATCCCATGGGGAGCCGCCAATGGCATTCTGGCGATCGATCTGGCTGCGCAGGGCTTTACCGGGCCGGTCGACATTCTGGACAGTTCTGAACGCTATGATCGCGCACGGCTGCTCAACGGGCTCGGAACGAGCTGGTTGATCAACAGCACCTATTTCAAGCCTTACAGTTGCTGCCGCTGGATTCACGCGCCGATTGACGCGCTCCTCGCTTTGCTGAAGGATCATGACATTGCTCCGGGAACCATCGTCGACATCGATGTGGAGACCTTCGGAAGGTCGTTGACCCTGAGCAACGAGGTGGCGCCTGTAACGCTCGAGGGTGCGCAATATAGTCTTCCGTTCTGCCTTGGTGTCGCCGCGACGCGCGGCGCCTCGGCGCTGCTGCCCCTGAGCAGCGAGTCGCTGACGGATCAAAGCGCCATCGAGATCGCCGGGCGCGTGCGGATGACCGTCAATCCTGAATTCGAGCTCATGTTTCCGGCGGCTGTCCCTGGGCGGGTTCGCATCAACACAACGTCGGGCACCTTCGAGCGGACGGTGTTGGCTCCCAAGGGTGAGCCCACGAACCCGATGAGCTGGGACGACATCGGGGCGAAGTTCCAGGCCATTGCCGCTGGACGCGTCGATGCTCGTGTCGCAGCTGGGATTCCAAAAGCGATTGACGCGTTGCGAAGGGGAGATGCCGCGCCCCTGCGGGCGATGCTGGAAGCAAGGCTGTTCGCCAGCCCGGATGACGTGTCGCCGGCCGAGCGGCTGGAGCTTGCTCAATAGGCCACGAGAAGAAAAGCCGGCAGGCATAGCGTCTTGAAAACGCCGGCCGATGCGTGGCCATCGGGCCGAGCGTCGCAACGACTGTTCCCTGATCTGCAGCGCCGGAGTTTTCGCTGGAGCACGCTTCGACCGGTGCCATCTCGAGGCGCGCTGGGAGGTGTCCCAGTCGAACCTTGTCTTCGGCAAAGCTCCCGGAGTGTCTAAGCGCAGCTACGCCGCAGAAGCTCGGCCATCTGCAGCAGCTCCGGCAACCTCGCGTCGCATGCAGACGAAGCATTTTTGACGGGCCCGAAACCTGGTGTCTGGACCTTCGAGCCTTTGGCCCAGCGGAGCGACCATCGCAAGACCACCAATCTCGGTAGCTCGCCAAGTGACGGCCGTCGTGGCATGAGTGGCCCAATGGGTGGATCACGGCTGCTACGTGCGGACTCATCGCCGCGGATGGCAGGCTTCGAACCACAGCTCGATTTGTCTGTCGCCAGGCGAGCGCGCCGCGCAGATCAGTTGAGGCGATGCTCTGGTGCAACTCGAACTTATTGATTACGGCCTGATGCCGATATTGTATTGATGTTAATACGACTGAGCGATATCGTTTGACCTCGTAGACGCAGAGGGGGCGGCGTCTGCACGGTGCATGTCGATCCTTGCAGCCGACGGGTTGTCGGCGACCCCTGCACCGACCGGAAATCTCGGTTTGGAGATCGGTGATGTCTCTTGACGAAACATTACAGATATTGGCGACCGTCGGGCCGGGTGGTCCGACACTCGATCGGCAAACCATCGAAAGCAATCCCGATGCGGTGCTGGTTGCCCTTGGCCGCAGCTTCGAAGCGCTCTCCGCTGAGCTTGCATCGCTGCAGCAGCAGGATGAGCACGCAGCTCCTTGCTGTGATGCACAAGCGCACCTCTCTGCTGTGATCGCGCCCGGCGTGGAGCGTATCGAAGCGGTGTTGAGCTCGCTCGCCCCAATCGAGCGGGCCATCATGGCGATTCCAGCCACGACGGTGGTCGGCCTGGGTGTCAAGGCACGCCATGCTGCACATGTGCTATCCAACTACTGGATGGACGCGCCCGAGAGCCTCGACTGGGATGCCCGGACCGTCCGCCACCTCATTGAATCGGCGTGCTCCGTTGCCGGGGTGAAATTGAACTAGGCTGCGAACAGTCCCGTAGCTGCGAGTCGGTTGATCGCGGCTGGGGGCGCCATGAAGCGCCTTCGGCAGACGAGGCCTTCAATGCTGAGGCGGACATCGTGAGCCTCAGGGGCGGCGCGCAATAAGGACCTGGGACTCGATGACTTCCAGGATATGGCCGTCGGTCGACAGGAACAGATCGTTGCTCGATCACACCGATTCTCGTGAGCTGCTCAAAGGGCGATACGAGCAGAATTGGCTCATGGCGCAGGCGCTCGGGTGCAAAGCCGACGCTTCTGTTGGTAAAGCGATCGACCACATCGGAGTAGCGCTTGTACCAGCTGTTCTGTGGCACATCGGGACGGACGTCGTTGAACAGCATGACCGCGCCATCCTCATCGATCAATGCGTCGAGCTTGCGCAGCGTCTCGGCCCGGTCCATCCAATGAAAGGCACGCCCGATCGCCACCGCGCGAAACCGGCCGAGCTGCGGGCCGAGGCTGCCTGAGCTGCCCTCGATCCAGTCGATATCGAGGCCTGCTGCGGTGCCAAGGGCGGAGGCGGCCTCGAGCATCGCGGGCTCCGGATCTATCCCGATCACCTGCCCGACCAGAGGCGCGAATGCGATGCCGAGCCACCCTGGTCCACAGCCGAGGTCCATCAGGCGGTGCTGCTTCGTTAGACGGAGGTGATCCGCGACGGCCAGTATCAGCGCAGGCGCATAGTTCGGCCGTCCGGCCACGTAGTGCGGGACTGTCGATCCAAAGCGGGGAAGGGAGCGCGAAGCTGGTTCGGACGTCATCTGTCTCTTTCAGGCGGCTTACGGAGGCGGATGTTGGGTGACGTCTCTCGGTAGGCGGTCCGCTGACAGCGGACCGTGGTGATAAAACAGGGAAGGCTCCCAGCTTCGCCCGGCGATCAGGCGGGATGCGTGGGATTGGCGCCTCCCGGGTCGCTAGAAGTCCTTCAATGGCATGCGAAGCTCGTAGGTTGCGGGTGGGGCCAGGAGCTCGAAATGCTGGATCGGCCGCCCGGCGCTGTCAAAATGAATGCGCACGACCTTCAAGAGCGGCGCGCCGATCGCGACATTGAGTCGTGCAGCGACGATGGGGTCGGCTGCGGCTGCCGTCACAATCTGCTCGCCGGACGCGAAGGTGATGCCGAATCGCTGCAGAATGGCATAGAGCGAACCGCCTTCCATGTCGTCGGGACCAAATTGCCGTCCGATCGCCTCCGGAATGTATGTCGTGACCTGCATGATTGGCCACTCATTCATGTAGCGAATTCGAACTGTTCGCTGGAACAGGTCTTCGGCCTGAGCCTGGAAGTGCTCGCGAACGTGCCGAGGCGCCGGCTTGAATTCGAATTCCACGACATGAGCCCTCGTCGTGCGCACGATCTCACGATTGCGGGCCGCGAGGTCCATCATGGGAACGGTGAGAGGCTCTGGTCTTGCCAGCTCGCGGACGAACGTCCCGATTCCCTGCCGACGCTCGATCAGACCAAGTTCATCGAGCGTGTCCAGAGCTGCCCGGATCGTCACGCGCGAGACGCTGAAGAGCGTAGCGAGTTCCGCCTCCGGGGGGAGCGCTTCGCCCGGTGCATAGCGACGTTCCGCGATCTCATCCTGCAGAACCAGGAACACTTGATGGTGAAGCGGGATATCACGCCGGCGTCGCGCCAGCAGCAACGCGCGCTCTTTCGAGGATGTGGGCTTGCCTGCCAACCCCGCCTTCCGCAGTCGCTTTTTTGCGACAGAAGCAGAAGTGGCCATTTGCTGCGGAAGTCGCGACGCCACAGCCTAGCCTCGATGCCACATTGCCGCGGGTGTGTTCATCGGGCTGAAGCTCTCCAAGCTGCTATCGTGATGATAGCGTCTGGTGAGCCTTCTCAACGAATTTGTTGGTAAATGTCTGTGCGAGGTCGACCTGCACGCCACGTAATTGTGGGTCGACGGTCGACAAAACGCGAAATGCAATGTTCGCGCCCTCGGCGCTGAACCTGCCATCGGGCGAGAACATATCTCGTGTCCCGCGGATGGACGTGAGAAAAACATCCCGATTAGGCTGGGCCCATTCCTCGGGGAGCGCATCGGCGATGTCTTCGGCCGATGCACGATCGATCCACTGCAGGGCCCGCACCATGGCGAGAGCGATAGCCTCCATTGTCGCGGGATTCCGCTCGATGAAGTCTGACCGCGCGTAGATCGTGCCGGACGGATAGAGGCCGCCAAAAATGCCGATCGTGCCCGCGTTGGTTCGGGTATCGGCGACCAGCTTGACGTCGCCTGCGAGCGTCAGCGCCGTCAGCGCCGGCTCTCCTGTCACGACCGCATCCACAGCGCCGTTGCGAATTGCGGCCACGGCGCCGGTGCCGCCACCCACACTGACGAAGGAAATATCGGCCGGTGAGACACCGGCTTGCAGGGCGAGGTACTCCACCATGAACTGCGTCTGCGATCCGAGCGCCGTAACCCCGATCGTCATACCTCTCAGGCTGCTAGGATCGCGGTAGTCCTTGGCTTTCTCCTTTCGCAGCGCCAAGGCGAAGGTTGGATGCCTGCCGAACAGAACCACTCCGACAATCTTCTGACCCTTCGCATGCATCTGAATCGTATGGTCGAAGGCGCCGGCGGTGAGTTCCGCGCTTCCCCCCACAAGCGCCTGGAGCGCCTTGGATCCGCCGCTCACGTCAAGGATCTCGGGATCGAGACCCGCATCCCTGAAATATCCGAGCCGTTCGGCAAGCGTGACGGGTGCGTATTGGAGGAAGGTTCTCCCGCCGATCGTGATCCTGACCCCTGTCGTCTCGACGGAGGTCCCGGCCCAGGCCAGGCCCGGCGAACCACACAACGCCAATAGCGGAAGCCTCAGAAGATCACGTCGTTGCAACACTGGCCGGGTCTCGCGAGACTTTGACGGAAATGTGCGCCGGCTGAGAATTCCTTTCTCATCATCCGGACGACTCGCGAACCATACGAATGATCATCCGCATGAGCAAGGCAAAAGCTCGCTGAGGTTGTATTGCGGGTTTACACGCAGGGCGAGTACGCGGGCACTGGATCGTTCTGCTCGGCAAGAACAACAGGGCACTCCAAGCGGTTGCCGAGAAGGCATATCGGCTATGCGTTGGCCAGGGCTGAGAGGCAATCGTCTGATCATTTGAAACGCGCTCGCCCTGGCGCGAGTCGCGCTCTCTCATCCGATCAACCCTGTCAAACAACCCACCGCTCTCGGCAGCGTTGCCGACGCCCAAGCCGCCGCGATCTCGCGACCGGATCGGCCCGAGCTCTGCTGCAGTCGGCGTCCTCATCGTCTGAGAGGGCGCAGGGAAGGCCGAGTGCCGACTGGCACCCGCGGCCCCCGTGCGAGAAAAATGCACGGGGCAGGAACCACAGGTTCAGCCGGATCAACCCGGCCTTCCCTGCGCGATGGGCTTCCGGCTGCTCCGTGCTCTCCCAGGGGACCGGCTTGCTTGCCCCCGTCATCGACATCGTCGCCGACCAAGACACCAGCGTCGGGGTGTCGGGACCACACGGCTTGACCGTCCACGGCACGACGTTCGTCCGCACCTCCAATGAGATGCTGCGTCGCCCCGCGTCCACCGCTCCCCGCCGCAACGTCCCGTGACGATCGCGATACGCCCCTCTCAGTGCGGGCGGGATGGCGGCATCAAACCACTGATTTGGGTACGGCGTCAACAAGTTTTCTGGTATTCAGAATCTGCGGCCAGCGCAGTCGATCGACCACGCGTGGTGGTGGACATCAAGCTCGCGGATGTCGCCCCTTGTGCCAAGCGCAACGAGCGGCTTACGCTGTAGCATACGTCAGGTGGAGCCGAGAAAAATGCAGCGTCACCGACCGATCCCGTCAGTGTCCCCGAAGGCGCGGATCTGCCTCCTTATCCTGAGCTGTTTTGCAACTGCTTTGACGTCTGTGATGGCGGAGCCGTTGGTGCCGTCAAAAACCCGCACGATCACCATCCGCTCCCAGCCGGCCGACGACGGCAGCGCGCAACTGTCACCGCCCGCCGCCAGCTTCAAGCTCCTCACCATCAAACCAAGCCAGCCAAGATCGGAAAATGGCGGCGAGAGAGGGAGCGTACGGTCATCTGATAACATGCAGTCCGGAAACATCTCCTCCGAGGACCTTCACAAGATCCGCACGTTTCAGGTCAGGCAAGCGCCCGGCAACCTGGATGACGGATATCGCCATCTTGTCCCCCCGACACGGGTGCCAACGGGAGCCGCATCGGAGTGATGGTCGCATCGTAAATCCTATTTGATGATCGGAATCTGCGGGTCGAGAAACATGCTCCCTACCTTCCGATTCTCAGCTTGATCTTTCAGTACTCCTTCTACGGTACGGAGGTCGCCGGGAAACCACGTCGTGACTGGAAACACTGGGAGCTTTAGGCAGACGATATCCCATTATCGATAGTTGTATTGATTGAGATGTGTCAGTTCGCACAATTCCGGATGAACTGGAGGGCTGTTGATGCTCATCATGAGGCCAAAAGGCGGAAACGCAATCTCGGAGAATAGGTGCTGTTGCGAGCCTCGCTTCATCATAGTGATTCCCGATTGGCGGATGCACGTTGAATAAGTAGGATGATGTAGGTAGGCGAAGAAACGGAGCTGCGGCGGGATGCGTCGTTCCTCCCGTTCGAGGACGAAGCGTGCTAGGTCGGGGTTTCTTCTGCTGCAGTCCGGGCCCACATGCCGAGCAGAACATTGCAGCGATCTGCTTTAGGAACCGGAGCGGAAACATTCCGTACTGGTAGGCAAGACCGCTCATGTTTCCTTGCGATCGATAGAGGCGGTACATCGCCTGTCGCGCGACATCGACGTACGTCGTGCCGTACCATGCTCCAGTATCGCTATTGCACTTGCCGCAAAGCGAATATTGGCCTGCGCCGCGCTGCTTGTATTTGCCTTCTTCGATCCGTTCGCCCGGGGACCATGTTCCGTTGATCAGGCCGCTTATATTGGCCTCGAAAGCTCGGCGATCGTTGAATGCCGCTTCAGGCGGAATATGCCCGAAGGAGAGCTTTCCGTTTACGCCGGAGATGCAGCAGTCTCCGATTTTCTTATCCATTAGATCTACGTTTTTCCTCCAGCCCGTCAGTTGACTATCCAGCGTCGGTTATGAACTGCGCTCAGCCGGGAAATGATACTCACGCGTTGACGTCCGCGCCGGTTGATGCCGAGTTTTTGTGCTTCACCAACGCGGAATGATACTGGATTTGTCTTCAGCTTCCGTATCAAACTCCGTCATAGAACAGAATGGGAGCGGGAGTTGGAGTTCGTGGCCACGCATTTGTAGTGTACAAGCACATGCGGCTGGTGGTTGCCAATCTCGGACCGCTCGGCGCCGTAATGCTTCTCAGTAGCTTTCTTCGTACTGCTGGCCTCGACCTTATGGTATTTGCTTTTCGGAAAAGGGTGCACTTGAAAAATGGACATTGCTACCTCTCCTTGGCGATCTTCGGCAGGATGTAGGAGGCCCCATCCGGTTGGGTGTTAAGGTGCCAGTGCACTTAATACGGTACCCGCGCGCTCATATGTTAAATGCACTGTCACGATAGTGCTAGGCCACCATAGTGCTGGGTGATCGACCGCAGGCTTTCACCGTCAACACCCGGCTATGAAGATCTTTGTGCTCCGTCGCGCTCAATTGGCTGTAGTGGCGTGCCATGCTTATCCTCGGTATATGCACTGGGTGTTGCACTTCAAACTGGGATCTGCCGTCATAAGTTGAATGCACAGAGTCGCCGGAGTATGCGCCTTTGACTCGGGGTTGCGGAAGTGATGATCTACACCGGATGGCAGGGTGGTCGAGGCAAGCCAATCATACGCACCCAGGGAGGCGATGATGAACGGCAACAGCAACAAGCTCGTGGCGGAGGCGATCGGGACGTTCTGGCTCACCTTCGGAGGTTGCGGCAGTGCGGTGATTGCGGCTGGGGTGCCTAATGTCGGGATCGGCCTGCTGGGCGTGGCGCTGGCGTTCGGGCTCACCGTGGTGACCATGGCCTATGCGATCGGCCACATCTCGGGCTGCCACCTCAATCCGGCTGTTACGGTGGGGCTGGCCTGCGGCGGGCGGTTTCCGGCCGGCCTGATCGTGCCCTACATCATTGCGCAGGTGATTGGCGCCATCGTCGGTGCGGCCGTGTTGTATGCGATTGCGAGCGGGGCGCCCGATTTCAGTCTCGCCGGCGGCTTTGCCGCCAATGGCTATGCGGAGCATTCGCCTGGCAAGTATGGGTTAGGGGCCTGCCTGCTCAGCGAGTTCGTGCTGACGATGATGTTCCTGTTCGTGATCATGGGCGCGACGCATGGCAAGGCGCCGGTCGGATTTGCGCCGCTGGCGATCGGGCTCGCGCTGACGCTGATTCATCTCATCAGCATTCCCGTCACCAACACGTCGGTCAATCCGGCGCGCAGCACTGGACCGGCACTGTTCGCCGGCGGCTGGGCGCTGGCGCAACTCTGGTTGTTCTGGGTGGCGCCGCTGCTCGGTGGCGCGGCCGGCGGGTTCATCTATCGCTGGCTGACCCCGGAGCCGGCGGGCGAGGTGACCGGGCAGACCGCGATCCCGAAACGCGTCTAGGGGAATCTCCTCTCGCGATCCGATGAGGCCATGGTTCCGTCGTGCCAGGATACGGATGATGGGAGGCGGCCGGCTACTTCGTCAGATGCGCCGAGGCGATTGCCTGCTGAAACAGGGCGGTCAGCGCGGCGCTGATGCTGCCGCTGGAATCGACCTCGTAGTAATAGCCGGAACTGGCGCAGGACTTCATGACGGTGCCGATGTCGTCGCGCCACGGCGCGATGTAGGTCGTGTACCAGGCGTTATTGGTGATCGCCAGGTAGGTGGTATAGAGCACCGCGATCTTGATGCCGCGCGCCTTCAGCGTTGTGCAGGTCTCGATGTTCAGCGGCTCCTGGCAGCGGCCGCCGGAGACCGTCGTCTTGCTGCAGGTGCTCGGATAGTAGTAATCGGCGACGCCGTCGGAGATGAAGAACAGCCATTTTTGCGGGTTCGTCGAGGAGCCGTCGCCCTGCGTCGGGATCACTCCGTTCATGGAGGACAAGGCGCCGTCGAAATCACTGCACATGTCGTTGTTGTACCCGCTGTAGGGAATGGTCATCAGATCGAGCGTGCCGACCGACGACTTCACCGAGGACAGGCTCGAGGACAGGCTTGCGACGGTCGTCAGGCCCAGCGCGCCGCAGTCGCTGCCCAGGCTGTAGACCGCCATGCGGTACTGGTTGCTGACGACCTGGCTCGAGGTCGCCGTGTCCGTGAGCGATTGCGTCGCGCTGCGGACCACGTCGATCCGCATCGTGACACCCGCGTTCTTGGCGATCGTATAATAGCTGCTCGTCTGCAGCTTCTTCTTCGAGCTCGACGTGTAGGTGTCGTGGCAGGCGAAGGCGCACGTGTCCGACGTCAGGCCCTGCAGCGTCGTCATGTCGGCGGTGGTTGCGCCCAGGCCCTGCGACGGCGAATTGTCGAGCAGCACGTAGAAGTCCATGTAGGTCGGGAACGAGGCGGACGCCGACGACGAGGCCGAGACCGTCATGGTCGGAAACCCGAACATCGACATGAACGCCGTTTTCACCGCGACGCTTGCGGTGCCGGTCACGGTTCGGGCGTTGACGCCGTCGGTGACGGTGACGGTGAACGCACTTGCACTGAGGTTGTGCGCCGCCATCTGACCATTGAACATGCTGGTCGCCGCGGTCTTGGCGGCCGACGCGGTGTCGCGCATGGCCGTATAGCTGGTCGCCGCGAGCATCGCAGCGTCGATCGAGGTCGACAGTTTCGCCTGGGCGCGCACGGCCATCGAATAGTCGGTCGCCGCGCCGACGAAGGCGACGATCGGCAGCAGCGCCAGTGCGAAGATGATCGCGATGTTGCCGTTCCGGTCACGGCCGAAACGTGACAGGAGTCCGAGGTAGGGGTATCCGGCCAGCACGCCACGCTCCAACGGTGAGGGATGGTGGTGCGATAATGCGGATCAACGATTGCTCAGAAATTGATTGAGTTGCCGAGATACTGTTACGCTGCATTTCTGATTGTCATCGGCGCATCGATAGAAATGCTTTGAAATGAACGAGCCGGCGGCGCGGCGGCAGGCACCGTCTCCGGCGCGCCGGCCGCCCAATGCCGGCTGAGCTTGATGCTTCGCCTGTCGTGGATGGGTCGGACGAGGTTGACGGCGAAGTGCCGGGCGACGGCCAAGCAGGCGGCGCCAGTTCAGGTGCGGACTGCAGGACTCCACGTGACGGTTGCGAGATCTGGTTTTGCGCGCGATCGAATAGGGAGTCCGGCCCTCGCTCGCCCGGAAGTGGCAGCCGCGCCACAGGCAGCCCGTGAAATTGCGGGCGATTGTCATCCCGGTATGGGAAGTTATCGCTGAATGCACTACCCACGATCGATGTTCCCGCGCGAGGAACCGGTCCGAGGCGTTTGATGCAGCGAGTTCCGCTTCTAGCCCTGCCGTTTGTGCCGCTGGTCCTCTCGCCGTTCGATGCGGCCTGGGCCGCCTGCAGCCCTGCGGCCGGCAACGGCGTCATCGCGACCTGCACGGGCACCACGACCAACCAGGACGGCACCAACGGGTTCGGGACCGGCACCGAGACCGGCGCCAGCGTGCTGGTGCTGTCAGGCGCGTCGGTCACTGGCAGCACGGGAGTCAACAGCTTCGGGGTGGCGCTGGGCAATGGCGCCGTCGTGACCAACGCCGGCAGCGTGGGCGGCTACGGATCGCAGATCAGCGTCGGGACATTTATCACCGGCGACGGCAAGGTGACCAACTCCGGCGCCATCACCAGCCAAGGCCACACGGTCTATGGCGTCTTCATCATCGGCGATGGGACAGTCACCAACACCGGCAGCATCGCCGCACTTGGCGCGTTTGCGTCCAATACGAGCGGCGTGGGAGTCCAGATCGGCGGCACCGGCAGCGTCATCAATTCCAATACGATCCGGGCCACGGGCTACTACGCCTACGGCGTCCGCGGCGGCAGCAGCGTGACGAATGCGGGAACGATCGAGGCGAATGGCATTTACCGCGCTGCCGGCATTCTTCTCCCCGGCAACGGCACCGTGACGAACACCGGCCAGATCGTCAGTAACAGCCTCTACAATGCTGCCGGAGTCCTTCTCGGTTCTGGTGCGGTGACGAATGCAGGCAGCATCGTCGCCAATGGCCCGGGGACGGCATACGGAATTCAGATCGCAGGCGACGGTCTTGTCACCAACACCGGCACGATTTCGGCGATGAGTTCCGGCGTCGGCTACGGCGTCAACATCGTCGGTGACGGCACGGTCATCAATACCGGCCGCATCGAAGCCACCGCCGGCTGTGGCTGCGGCGCTCACGGCATCTTTGTCGGCGGCGACGGCAATGTGATCAACAGCGGCAGCATCATCGCGAACGGACCGGCCGGCGTCGGCATTCAGATCCTTGGCACCGGCACGATCAGCAACTCAGGCCTCATCGCCGGTCCCACCACGGCCATCGCGTTCAACGGCGTCGACAACACGCTCAACCTGCTGCCGGGCTCGACTATCATCGGCGCGATCGATCTCAATGGCGCCGGTGACACCGTGAACTTCCGCACCGGCAACCAGAACCTGACGTTCAACACGCTGGCGGGCGTCACCGTAACCTCCAACGTGCCCTATGTGATCAGCGGCAATCGCGTCGTCACCATCGATCCGACCCCGTTTGCGCTCGGCTGGCGCACGCTCGGCGATGTCACAGGCGCGGTGTCGGGCGCGCTGCCGCAGTTCGGTAGTGGCCCTGGTGGGAGCAGCACGCCGCTCGGCTTTGCGGCGCCAGACGCGCCGTCGCGGATCGAGCAGGCGTTCGCGGCATTGCCCGGGCTGTCGGCCTATGCCGGCGACGGCATCGCCTTCAAGGCGCCGACCGTCGCCTATGCCGACGGCTGGACGGTGTGGTCGCGCGGCTTTGCCGGCGTGCGCAGCCAGCCGGGCGACGGCGCGCTGGCGTCGGCCCGCAACGAATTCTATGGCGGCATGGTCGGCTTCGACCGGCAGGTCAGGCCCGACCTGCGGCTCGGCGCGTTCGCCGGCGCCGGCCATACCACGACCGGCATCGCCAATGGTGCGTCGGGCGCCAGCGATCTCGGCTTTGCCGGCCTCACCGCGCGCTTCGCGATGGGCTCCGCCTTCCTCAATGCCACGCTGCAGGGCGGCGCCATGCGGGCCAGTATCAGCCGCATCGTCAACAACAACCTGGTCGCGAACGGGCTCGAAAACGCCGTCGCCAACTACAACGGCTGGTATGTCAGCCCCGAGGCGCAGATCGGCACTCATATCGGGCTCGGCCGGATGGCGGATGCCGTGTACACGCTGACGCCGAGCCTGAAGCTGCGCTATCTCTACGGCGCCTTCGGCGGCTACACCGAAACCGGAACCACCGCGCCGCTGACGGTGGGCGCGCGCAGCGTCAACGTGCTCGACGAGCGCGGCGAACTGAAGCTGACGCGGACCGTGAGCTTCTCCGCGCAGACCGCGCTGGCGCTGTCGGCCTTCGCCGGCCTGCAGGGCAGCCAGCTGATGGGCGGCGCCACGGTTCCGGCCACGCTGCTCGGCCAGGCGATCCCGTTCGCCACCCCCGGCAAGACCAATCTGTGGGGCGGCTATGGCGGCAGCGGCCTGGAATGGCGCATCGGCCATGTCGGCGTCTACGCCGCCGGCGAATACCTGGCGCTGTCCGACGGCAGCCATGTCGTCTCCGGCCGCGGCGGATTGCGGGTCGCGTTCTAGATTTCTGCTCCGAGAGCGATCGCCGCAGCGCGCTGACGTCGCCGCGGCCGCGTGCGATTGACAATGCCGCCCCGCCAACCGAGACAGCAGGGATGAACGCGATGTCGGACACCTCGGCAGCGGCGCAGCCGGCCGCATCGGCCTGCGCCTGTGGCAGCGGCCTGCCGGACGACCGCTGCTGCGCGCTGGACTGGAGCGCCGCGCCGGCGGCGCCGCAACCGGTCCCGGAATTCGACGCCGCGCAGCTGGCGGCGAGGGCCGGCGACATCGCGGTCGCCGAGCGCATCGTGCTCTCGGTGCTGATGCGGCTGCCGCGCCATATCGGTGCGCTCGATCTGCTCTATCAGATCCGCTTCGCCCAGCAAAAGCTGCCCGCCGCCGAGGCGCTGCTCGCCCGCATCGTGCGGCTCGATCCCAACAATCTGCTCGCCACCCAGGCGCTGGCGCAGCTCATGTTCGAGCGCGGCGCGCTGGCCGAGGCCGAGCATCATGCCCGCAACGCGGTGCGGCTGGCGCCGACCGATCCGCGCTCGCACAATCTGATGGGCATGATCATGACCGAGGCCAACCGGCCGCAGATCGGCGAGTATCATTACCGCCGCGTGCTGGAGCTGTCAGGCCGGCGTGATGCGATCGTGCTCGCCAACCTCGCCTGGAACCTGAAGAACCAGGGCCGTATCGAGGAATCGCGCCGGCTCTACGCGGAGTCGGTGACGCTCGCGCCCGACATCTACCAGACGCTGTATGGCTGGGCGCGGATGGAGGAGACCGACCGCAATTTCGCCCGCGCCGGCGAACTGCTCGATGCCGCCGAACGCGTCGCGCCAACTAATTCCAACACGCGCCTCGCGCGCGCCATCCTGCATGGCCGCACCAGGGACTACGACAAGGCGATCGCGATCCTCGACGACATCGAGCAGCGCCGCGACGGCGGCGGGCTGGGCCCGGCCGAATGGACCGAGAAGGGCCTGCTGCTCGACAAGATGGGACGCTTCGACGACGCCTTTGCGGCCTTCCGCGAGGGCAAGCGCACGCTGCGCGAGCTGACCGGCCTGTCCTATCTCGCCGACGAGGCGGGCTCGCTCGCCGCCCGGCTGCGCAGCTTCTTCATCGGAGGGCGGCTGCAGATCCTGCCGCGGGCGGCGACGCGAACCGACGTGGCGCAGCCGATCTTCATCGTCGGCTTTCCGCGCTCCGGCACCACCATGGTCGAGCAGACCCTGAGCGCGCATCCCAAGATCACCGCCGGCGACGAGCTGCCGATCATCAACGAGATCACCGCGCTGATGCCGCGCATGCTCGGCAGCCCGCTCGCCTATCCCGAGGCGCTCGCCGATCTCTGGCTCGGCGACCAGGTCGAGGGGCTCGACAATCTGCGCGACTACTACCTGCAGCGTGCGCGCCAGCTCGGCGTGATCCGCAAGGGCGCGCAATGGTTCACCGACAAGATGCCGCTGAACGAGACCCATCTCGGCCTGATCGGGCTGATCTTCCCGAAGGCGCCAATCATCCATCTGCAGCGCCATCCGCTCGACGTCGTGCTCTCGGTCTATTCCAACCACCTCACCCACGGCTATTACTGCGCCTATGACCTCGAGAGCATCGCCCGGCACTACGTGCTGATCACGGATCTCGTGCAGCACTATCTGTCACAGATGCAGCTGCGCTATCACGCGGTGCGCTACGAGGACATCATCGCCGATCAGGAGACCGAGGTGAGACGGATGTTTGCCTTCATCGGCCTGCCGTTCGACCGCCGCTGCCTGTCGTTCCACGAGAACCGCCGCTATGCCCGCACCGCCAGCTACGCCCAGGTAACCGAACGCCTCTACGACCGCTCGCGCTTCCGCTATCGCCCATATCTGAAGCACCTCGCGCCGGTGATCCCGATCCTGGAGCCCGCGATCCTGCGGCTCGGATATGAAATCTAGCGAGGACAGGCGGCCGTGCAGGAGCGCCGCATCCTCCGCAAGGCCTCTCGCGCCGGCATTGCGAGCCGGTTGATGTCGATGTGACCTCTCTCACAGCCCGCCGCGCGGCTATGCGGCAAGATGGTCCCATATGTTCCTGGTACGCTGAACAAGGGATGGACTGACATGCGCGGGAGTGACTCAGCCAAGGGATTTGCAGTCGTTCTGGCGGTAACCGTCGCCGGATATCTGTCCACGACCTATGTCGACCACCGCTTTGCCGCGCGCGATGCCGCCGCGCTCGAGACGACGAGCCCGTCGCCAAAATCGTCCGCTTGCGTCGACAAGGATGGCCGATGGCACAATTGGCCATGGGCGAACGTTCCGGCGCTCTCACCGCCGTGTCGCGGCAACAGCCAGACGGACAAGCCGTAGCGGTTCTCGCCGCCGGCTATCCGAAGCCGAGTCATCTGCTGGAGGCTCTGCTCGGGGCAGGCTTCCTTAAACGTGCACGGAGAGCGTGACCGGCAAAACGGCAGTTCGGAATCGAACGCCGCGCTTACACCTTCATGTCGATGACGACACGGCTCATCTCGTCACTCGCCTTCAGCACCTTGGCGTTGGCGGCGAAGCTGTATTTGGCGACGAGCTGGCTGATCATCTCCTCGGCGAGGTCGACATTGGGCGCGGCCACGAGGCCGTCCTTGTTGGCGAACGGCGCTGACGGCTGGTAGCTCGCCGAGGTCCCCTGGCTCGCCTTGGTGATCGTCGCCTGCGTGCCGCCGCCGGCGACGTCGCTCTGCACCAGTTGGAGCGGATCATAGGCCTTGGGCGCGCCGGCCGGCAGCGTGCCGTCGGCATTCGGCAATGCGCCGGTGCTCATCGCATTGGCGACGTTCGAGGCGGACACCTCGAGCCGCTGCGAGGCCGCCTTCATGCCGGAAACTGCTATGGTCGCGATGGGGCTCATGGGATGCTTGCTGACGGGAACGACGCGTCAGCTAAACCCGGGGCTTGCAAAGCGAGCGTGAAGACCGCCGAAGGCCTTCGAGTGACCGGGGTAAGATTTCGTTCACCATCGGCCGGCTGCGATCACATCAGCGCGGCCGGTCCCGCGACGGCGGTCAGCCGCCGCGTTTCCATGGTGGATTGACTGAGGCTGCGCTTACGAACGGCTGCCTTTCGCGGTAAATTCGCGAGCTAAGGAGATTTCCGATGGCCAAATCAGGCGCGAAACCAGCCGGTCTCGACGACCATGCCAAAAAGCTCGCGGCCGGGTTCGCCAAGGGGCGGCTGCCCCAGCCGACGCCGGAACTCGAGCGCTTCCTGCTGACCCATTCCGCCGAGATCTTCGCGGCGGCCGAGGGCGTATGCCGCAACATGCCGCCGGCCGGCGACGATGAAGCGCTCGGCATCGGCTACCTGTTCCTGCTGCAGATGCTGCTGGCCGGCCTGAACGAGCGGGCGAAGCGGGGTGCCAAGGACGCGGCCGATCTGATCGCGCGCTTCCAGGCCGATCTGGCGGCGCAGGCCAAAGCCGGGGAGATCGGGGGCACGCTTCTCGCTTATCTCGGCGGCGCGCTGCAGCAGGCCGGGATCGCCGCATCTCCCGAGCTCACCGCCGCCTCGGCCGAGCTCGGCGACGAAGATGATGACGACGTTCTGCCGGGCGATATCGTCTCGGTGCTCGACGATATCCTCGAGGCCTGTGACGGCGATCCGTTCGAGATGGTGTCCGCATTCGCCGCGAGCGGGCATCTCATGCCCGACGACGCCAAGATCGCGCTGGCCGCCCAACTGGCGCAGAACGAGCGACCGGAGGCCCGTGCTGCCGCGGTGCTGTTCCTGCTGGGCGGCAGCGCGGCCGTGCGCAAGGCCGCCGCAGCGGCGCTGGTCGAGCAGGCGTCGACCCTGTCGCCCGTCGACCTCCGGCGTTTGGTTGCGATGCGCAACTGGCGTCCGGAACGCGAGCGCGCCGGCGTCGACGTGATCATCCAGAAGGCTCGCGCGGCCGGCGTGGCCTGCGCACCCTGGGCAAAGGGCGCAGTCGACAAGCTGAAGTCCAGTGCGACCGACGGCTCCGGCACGCAACTGCTGCTGGCGGTGTCGCCCGTCGACCGCAAGACGCAGCAGATCGCGACAATTTTCACCTGCGATGGGATCTCCGAGGCGATGGCCAGCGAGCCGCAGCCGCTCCAGGCCGTCAAGGAGATCATGGCCGGTCTGGCAGCGCATGGGCCGATGCTGGACGTCAGCCGGGCCTTTGTCGACCGCATGATCGGTCATCATCTCGGGCTCACCGTCGAGCGCGGTGGGGTGCCGCCGGCGGGGCTGCTGCAGGCCGCCGAGACGATCGGCGGCGCCGAATGGCAGCCGGCTCCGATCGACTATCGCGAGCTGCTGAACGAACTGATCGCAGACCTGCCGGACGATTTGCGAGCGCCCGAAGACGTCGCGATGGCCCTGGCCGACAGCGGCGACATCGCCGAGCTCGACGGCATCGAGGATTCCTGGTTCGAGGACGATGCCGAGTTGGAGGAGAAGGTGAAAAGCGCCAGCCTCCGTGCGCGCGAGAAGCTTCCTGCCAAACTACTGCAGGACAATGGCGCCATCGGCGCGCAGCGGGCGCGCTGGGCCGAGCTGTTCGTGATGACGGCGCTATGGATGCGCGAGGGACCGCGCGACGAATGGCTCGCCTGGGCCGATCTCGCCGTGATCGCACGCGCCGTGCTCGACGGCCACGATCTCGCTCAGATCGGGTTGATGCGCAACATTGCCGAGCGCACGGTCGCCTGTTTGGCGCGCGACGACGATGATGACGATCTCGACGAGGTGTTCTGATCCTCGCGCAGCAGCGCCAAGGCACCAGGCACATCCTCGGTCGCCGAGACCAGCAGATATTCGCCGCGTGTGCCGCCGGTGATGACGACCGCACGCTTCGGACACAGGCCGAAGCAGCTCGTCAGAACGACCCGCGCGGGTTTCTCTCCGCTGCTGCGGCCGCGCCCCGACTTCACAGCACGCTTGATCGCGGTCTTGATGGCCTTCGGATCATTGCTGCGCTTGAGGCATTTGCGGCACACGAACACCGGGCCGGGGCGGCGGGACTGGACGATGCGGAGGCTCATGCCGTCTGAGCTAAGTCGCTGCCACGGCTGGTGCATCCCCCGTCGGTGCGGAGCCGCCATGCGCTTCGGCGCCAAATGGCTGCGAGCTATTGCCCATGATCGGAGCATATGATCTGGTTCGAGTTCGGGTGAGCGTGTCCTCTGGGGATGGCCGTGCGGGCCGGTTCCCGGTGCCCTGGCAGCCATGCCATAGTGCGGCGCCCCCAAGGTCCGGCCCATCATGCTCTGGGACAGCGCGGGCTTCGACAGGGAGATTTTTGCGGCGTCATGGCGGCCAGCGACAGCGACAAATCACGGCTCGACGACGCCGCCCGTGCCGGCTGGCTGTATTTCATCGCCGGTCACACCCAGGACGAGATCGCCCGGATGCTGCAGGTGTCGCGGGCCTCGGCGCAGCGGCTGGTGTCGCTGTGCCTCGCAGAGCGGCTGATCACCTTCCGGCTTGAGCACCCGATCGCCTCCTGCATGGCGCTCGCCGCCCAGCTGAAGGAGCGGTTCGCGCTGGTGCATTGCGAGGTGGTGCCGACCGATCCGGCCGCGCCGGCGGGAGCGGCAGGGATCGCCGAGCGCTGCGCCAACCTGCTCGAGACGACTCTGCGCACCGAGACTCCCGTCATCATCGCGCTCGGCACCGGGCGCGCGGTGCGGGCCGCGGTCGAGCGCGTGACGCCGGTCGACCGGCCCGAGCACCAGATCGTCTCGCTGGTCGGAAACATCCTGGCCGACGGCTCCGCGAGCTTCTTCGATACAGTCGGCCGGCTCGCCGACCGCACCGGCGCGCGGCACTATCCGATGCCGCTGCCGTTCCTGATGGGCAGCGAGGACGAGCGCGACCGCATGGTGACGCTCGATGCCATCGCCAAGGTCAAGGCGGTCGCCGACAAGGCCGATCTCAAGCTCGTCGGCATTGGCCAGATGGACCAGAAGGCGCAGATGCATGTCGACGGTTTCGTCACCCGCGACGAACTGACCGAGATGATGCGGTTGGGTGCCATCGGCGAGATCACCGGCTGGGCCTATGATGCGAAGGGGCGGCTGATCGATGGCGGCACCAACTGCCGGCTGACCAGCATTCCGCCGGATGTGCCCGCCCGCGCCATGACGATCGCCGCGGCACTCGGGCCGGCGAAGATCCCGGCGATCCGTGCGGCGCTGGCGGGCCGGCTGATCAACGGCCTGATCACCGACGAGGCCACGGCTCGCGCCATTCTGGCGTGAAGGTCGCGCACCTTTCTCCTCTCGTTATTCCGGGGCATTCGCGTCAGCGAATGAGCCCGGAATCCATAACCCCAGGCTAAGGTTTGGAGGCGAGATGCCCACGACAAGGGTGCCTCGCACTCCTCCCTGTGGGTATGGGTTCAGGCTCGCGCTTGCGCGCGCCCCGGAACGACGCTGGGCGAGCAAACAGGCATCATCTCCGGCAGTTTTCTTCAACCTCACGGCAATGTCATCTGGCAATGCACAACCTGTGGGCGCCGACGCATGCTTGACAAAGTCTGACCAGTGATGTGAACATCAGCTCAGCCCGTGAGCATATGTTCAAAAGACACGGGAATGGGAGGAGACCGTGAAGACCATCTTCACTCGGACGAGCACGCTTGCCGCCTTGATGGGCGCCGCGCTGCTGACCACCGTACCCGCATTGGCCGAGACGACCCTGACCATCGCCACCGTCAACAACGGTGACATGATCCGGATGCAGGGCCTGACGGGCGAGTTCACCAAGGCCAATCCCGACATCCAGGTGAAATGGGTGACCTTGGAAGAGAACGTGCTGCGCCAGCGTGTCACCACCGACATCGCCACCAAGGGCGGGCAGTTCGACATCCTCACCATCGGCACCTACGAGGTGCCGATCTGGGCCAAGAAGGACTGGCTGGTGCCGCTAGACAAGCTCGGCGCCGACTATGACGCTGGTGACATCCTGCCGAAGATCAAGGACGCGGTGTCCGTCGACGGCAAGCTCTACGCCGCGCCGTTCTACGGCGAGAGCTCGATGGTGATGTATCGCACCGACCTGTTCGAGAAGGCCGGGCTGAAGATGCCGGAGAGCCCGACCTGGGACTTCGTGATCGACGCCGCCAAGAAGCTGACCGACAAGCAGGCCGGCACGTTCGGCATCTGCCTGCGCGGCAAGGCCGGCTGGGGCGAGAACATGGCGTTCCTGACCGCGATGTCGAACTCGTTCGGCGCGCGCTGGTTCGACGAGAAATGGCAGCCGCAGTTCAACACGCCGGAATGGAAGAAGACGCTGTCGACCTATGTCGACCTGATGAAGGAGGCGGGACCTCCCGGCGCCAGCTCGAACGGCTTCAACGAGAACCTCGCGCTGTTCAACTCCGGCAAATGCGGGATGTGGATCGACGCGACGGTGGCGGCCTCGTTCGTCACCAATCCGAAGGAGTCGAAGGTGGCCGACAAGGTCGGCTTCGCGCTAGCACCGAACACCGGCCTCGGCAAGAACGCCAACTGGCTGTGGGCGTGGAGCCTTGCCGTGCCCGCCGGCTCCAAGAAGGTCGATGCGGCCGAGAAGTTCATCGCCTGGGCGACCAGCAAGGACTATCTGAAGCTCGTCGCCTCGAAGGAAGGCTGGGCCAACGTGCCGCCGGGCACGCGCACCTCGCTGTACAAGAACGAGGAGTATCTGAAGGTCGCACCGTTCGCGAAGCTGACGCTCGCCTCGATCGATGCGGCCGACCCGAGCCATCCGACGGTCAAGCCGGTGCCCTATGTCGGCGTGCAATACGCCGCCATCCCTGAATTCCAGGGCATCGGCACCGCCGTCGGTCAGCAGTTCTCCGCGGCACTCGCCGGCTCGATGACCGTCGATGCGGCCTTGGCTGCGGCGCAGTCGTCCACCGAACGCGAGATGAAGCGCGCCGGCTACATCAAATAGGCGCGTCACGTCATCAGCTCGACACCAAACTCCTCCCGAGCTGATCACTGGCGGCCATCCCTCCCCACAAGGGGTGGCCGCATTTTCTCTCACGAGGCAGACGCGACCCGTAGGGTGGGCAAAGCGCAGCGTGCCCACCGCGTCACGGCAAGATTGAAGATGGTGGGCACGGCGCTTTCGCGCCTTTGCCCACCCTACGGACTACGGCCCTGGATGAGTTCGGCAAGCTCGGTGCGAATGACTGCGCCCTCTCCCCTTGTGGGAGAGGGCATGTAGGACAGCGCAACGAACTCGGTCGGGTGAGGGGTATGTTTCCACAAGTATTGCTCGCGGAAAGATACCCCTCACCCAACCGCGCACGTGGATGAGCCGGCGATGCCCTCTCCCACAAGGGGAGAGGGCGCATTCATGGACCTCACGTCCGTCTCTGAAGCTTCAAGTGCTGCGCTACGGCGGGCAGGTCGCCTTGCTCGCAACAACGACAAGATCTATCGAGTGAGGACCATCAGTCATGGCCACCCGACAAACTCAACTGCTCGCCCGGGCGCTGATGTCGCCGGCCGTGATCCTGCTGTTCATCTGGATGATCGTGCCGCTGGCGCTCACGATCTACTTTTCCACGCTGCACTACAGCCTGCTCGATCCCGGCTCCGAGAGCTTCGTTGGCCTGGAGAATTTCGAATACTTCCTCACCGATCCTGCCTTCCTCGCCTCGCTACAGAACACGCTGATTCTCGTCGGTTCGGTGCTGCTGCTCACCATCGGCCTCGGCATTCCTCTGGCCATCCTGCTCGACCAGCCCGTGATCGGCCGCAACTTCATCCGCCTGATGGTGATCGCGCCGTTCTTCGTGATGCCGACCGTCAGCGCGCTGGTGTGGAAGAACCTCTTGATGCATCCGGTGTCCGGCCTGTTCGCGTGGATCGCGACCTCGCTGGGCTTCACACCGATCGACTGGTTCACCGACGCGCCGCTGCTCGCGGTGATCTTCATCGTCGCCTGGCAGTGGCTGCCGTTCGCGACCCTCATCCTGCTGACGGCGCTGCAGTCGCTCGACGAGGAGCAGAAGGAGGCCGCCGAGATGGACGGCGCCAGCGCGCTGTCGCGCTTCATCTACCTGACCCTGCCGCATCTGGCGCGGCCGATCACGGTGGTGATCCTGATCGAAACCATCTTCCTGCTCACCGTGTTTGCCGAGATCTTCGTCACGACCGGCGGCGGGCCCGGCCTGCAGACCACCAACATCGCCTTCCTGGTCTATTCGCAGGCGCTGATCCAGTTCGACGTCGGCACGGCCTCGGCCGGCGGCCTCGTTGCGGTGGTCATCGCCAACATTGTCGCCTTCTTCCTGGTCCGCGTCGTCGGCCGCAATCTGGAGGCGTGAGCCATGGCGCGCAAGGTCACCGGACGTCACGTCGTGATCTCAACGGTCGGCGCCTGGCTCGCCGGCTTCGTGATCTTCTTCCCGATCCTGTGGATGGTGCTGGCGAGCTTCAAGACCGAGCTGGAGGCGTTCGCGACGCCGCCCTCGTTCCTGTTCTTCCATTGGACCACCGAGAACTACGCCACCGTGCAGGAGCGCAGCGACTATCTGCATCACGCATTGAACTCTCTGATCGTCGCCGGCGGCTCGACCTTGATCGCGATGCTGATCGCCATTCCCGCGGCGTGGTCGATGGCGTTCTCGCCGACGAAGCGCACCAAGGACATCCTGCTCTGGATGCTCTCGACGAAGATGATGCCGCCGGTCGGCGTGCTCGTGCCGATCTACCTGATCTACAAGAACATGGGGCTGCTCGACACGCGCACCGGGCTGGTCTTCATCCTCTGCCTCGGCAATCTGCCGATCGTGATCTGGATGCTGTTCACCTACTTCAAGGAGATCCCGAAGGACATCCTGGAAGCGGCGCGGATGGATGGCGCCACGATCGGGCGCGAGCTGATCTACGTGCTGACGCCGATGGCGATCCCAGGCCTCGCCTCGACCCTGCTGCTCAATCTGATCCTTGCCTGGAACGAGGCGTTCTGGACCTTGAACCTGTCGACCCTGGAAGCGGCGCCGCTGACCACCTTCATCGCCTCCTATTCGAGTCCGGAGGGCCTGTTCTGGGCGCGGCTGTCGGCGGCCTCCACGCTCGCGATCGCGCCGATCCTGATCATCGGCTGGTTCAGCCAGAAACAGCTCGTGCGCGGGCTGACCTTCGGCGCAGTGAAGTAACGGAAGGGCTGAATCATGGGACGGATCACGCTTGAGGGTGTGCAGAAATCGTTCGGGCCGGTCCACATCATCAAGGGCGCCGATCTCGACATTCCCGACGGCGCCTTCGTGGTGTTCGTCGGCCCGTCCGGCTGCGGCAAGACCACGCTGCTGCGGCTGATCGCGGGGCTGGAAGACGTTTCTGGCGGCCGCATCCTGATCGACGGCAACAACGTCGTCGACGTGCCGCCGGCCAAGCGCGGCCTGTCGATGGTGTTCCAGTCCTATGCGCTGTATCCGCATATGAGCGTGCGCGGCAACATCGCTTTCGGCTTGAAGATGGCCGGGCTGCCGAAGGCCGAGATCAACCAGAAGGTCGAGGCCGCCGCGGCGACGTTGAACCTCACGCCCTATCTCGACCGCAAGCCGCGCGAGCTCTCCGGCGGCCAGCGCCAGCGCGTCGCCATCGGCCGCGCCATCGTGCGCGAGCCCAAGGCGTTCCTGTTCGACGAGCCGCTCTCCAATCTCGACGCCGCGTTGCGCGTGCAGATGCGGCTCGAGGTGACGCGGCTGCAGAAACAGCTCGGCACCACGGCGATCTACGTCACGCATGACCAGGTCGAGGCCATGACCATGGCCGACAAGATCGTGGTGCTGAACGCCGGCCGCATCGAGCAGTATGGCTCGCCGATCGAGCTCTACCAGCGGCCCGCCAATCTGTTCGTCGCCAGCTTCATCGGGTCGCCGAAGATGAATCTCATCACCGGCCCGGAAGCGGGCAAGCACAACGCCACCACGATCGGCGTGCGGCCCGAGCACATCGGCATCGTCGACGACGGCGGCGAGGGCTGGCCCGGCAAGGTCGTCATCGCCGAGCATCTCGGCAGCGATACCTTTCTTTACGTCGATGCAGGCGCGCTCGGAACGCTGACGGTGCGCGTGGTCGGCGAGAAGCGCCTCCGTGCCGGCGATGCCGTGACGCTGCGTCCCGAGCCGAACCGCATCTATCGTTTCGATGCCGACGGCCATTCGATTTTCGCATGAGAGGTGACGTCCCCTCCGGACGTCAACGACAACAACGGACCACGACGATGTATCTGGAAAAATTCAAGCTGAACGGCAGGACCGCCCTGATCACCGGCGGCGCGCAAGGCATCGGGCTTGCCTGCGTCGAGGCGCTGGCGGAGGCGGGCGCGCATGTCGTGATCGCCGATCGCGATGCCAAGGCCGCGGCGGATGCGCAGGCCGCGATGAAGGCCAAGGGCTTCTCGACCGAGACGGCGCTGATGGACGTGACCAATTCGGCGCAGGTGAGCGCGGTGGCCGACGATCTCGCGGCGCGCCACGGCAAGGTCGACATCCTCGTCAACAACGCCGGCATTGCCCGCAGCGAGACGCCGGCTGAGACGGTCACCGACGAGCATTGGCTGAACGTGCTCGACGTCAACCTCAACGGCACCTTCTGGTGCTGCCGGGCGTTCGGCAAGCACATGCTGGCGGCCAAGAGCGGCGCCATCGTCAATATCGGCTCGATGTCCGGCTTCATCGTCAACAAGCCGCAGGAGCAATGCTTCTACAATGCCTCCAAGGCCGCGGTGCACCATCTGACCAAGTCGTTGGCCGCCGAATGGGGCGCGCGCGGCATCCGCGTCAACGCGGTCGCGCCGACCTATATCGAGACGCCGCTCAACGCCTTCGTGAAGAGCAATCCGCGGATGTACGATGCCTGGATCGGCGGAACCCCGATGGCCCGGATGGGGCAGGTCGAGGAGATCGCCTCGGTCGTGCTGTTCCTGGCCTCCGAGGCCGCAAGTTTGATGACCGGCAGCGTCGTCGTTGTCGATGGCGGCTACACTTGCTGGTAAGCTCCCGTCAAATTTGACGGGAGCGAAACATGGTCCAGGCGTTTGTCGGGGGGGCCTCGATCGGGGGGGCCTTTGTCGGTGTCGATGTCGGCACAACCAGCACGCGCGCCGGGATTTTTGACGAGACTGGCCGCCTGCTTGCCGCGGCGCGGCATCCGATCCAGACTTGGCATGAGGCCGGCGATGTCGTCGAGCAGTCCTCCGACGACATCTGGCGCGCCTGCTGCGCCTCCGTCAAAGCCGCGATCGCGGAAGCGGCCATCGCCCCGGAGCTGATCAAGGGCATCGGCTTCGACGCCACCTGCTCGCTGGTGGTGCTCGATCCCCAGGGCGAGCCGGTCACCGTCAGTAGCTCCGGCAATTCCGCCCGCAACGTCATCGTCTGGATGGATCATCGCGCGCTGACGGAGGCGCGCGACATCAATGCGACCGAAGACGACGTGCTGCGCTATGTCGGCGGCTCGATCTCGCCGGAAATGGAAATGCCGAAGCTGCTCTGGCTGAAGCGGCACTTGCGTCCGAGCTTCGATCGGGCCGGGCACTTCTTCGATCTCGCCGACTTCCTCACTTGGCGCGCGACCGGCTCGTTGGCGCGTTCGATGTGCACGGTGACCTGCAAGTGGAACTACCTCGCGCACGAGACGCGCTGGAGTGCGGACTACTTCCGGCGCATCGGTCTGGAAGACTTCGTCACGGAGGACTACGCGCGCATCGGGACGGAGATCGT
This sequence comes from Bradyrhizobium sp. HKCCYLS20291, assembly GCF_051167715.1. Taxonomy (NCBI): domain Bacteria; kingdom Pseudomonadati; phylum Pseudomonadota; class Alphaproteobacteria; order Hyphomicrobiales; family Nitrobacteraceae; genus Bradyrhizobium; species Bradyrhizobium sp. HKCCYLS20291. Next base: position 553,978 of record NZ_JBNPTO010000003.1, read on the forward strand.
GGCGCCCGGTACGCTGCTCGCCCAGGGGCTGACGCGCACTGCTGCGGCGGAGCTGGGCCTCGTTGCCGGCACGCCCGTCGGCGCTGCGCTGATCGACGCCCATGCCGGCGGCATCGGCGCGATCGGCGGTCGCGCGGCTGATGGCGGTGAGGTCGATGTCTGCGACCGCCTCGCCTACATCATGGGGACCTCCGCCTGCATCATGGCGACCACGCGTGCGCCGTCCTTCGTGCCCGGCGTGTGGGGGCCGTATTATCAGGGCATGGTGCCCGGCTTCTGGCTCAACGAGGGCGGCCAGTCCGCCGCGGGAGCCGCGATCGACCATCTGCTGCGCTCGCATCCGGCATCGCCGGAGGCCGCCGCAGCGGCCCGTGCCGAAGGGCTCGACGTCATCAGCTTTCTCGAAAAGCGGATCATGGCGCGCGCATCCAGCGTCGGCGCGGCCGCGCTGCTGGCCCGCGACGTCCACATCCTGCCCGAGTTTCTTGGCAACCGCTCGCCCTATGCAGACCCAGACTCACGGGCTGTCATCGCCGGCCTCGATCTCGATGCCGACATCGGCGCGATGGAGCGGCTGTTCGTCGCGGGCTTGTGCGGCCTCGCCTACGGGCTCGCCGACGTCATCGACGCCTTTGCCGCCAATGGCGTCACTAGCCGGACGCTGGTCATGGCTGGCGGCGCCTCGCGCAGTCCGCTGGTGCGCCAGATCATGGCCGACACGACCGGGCTCTCGGTGGCGCTGCCCGGCACGCAGGAGCCGGTGCTGCTTGGGGCGGCCATGCTCGGCGCCGTCGCCAGCGGGGCCTTCCGCTCGATCGGCGATACGATGGCCTCGATGTCCACGCTCGGCCGCCTCAGCGAGCCGACGGACCCCGCAATGGCCGACTTCCATCGCCGCAAGCGCCGTATCCACGGCATGATGCGGACGCTTGATCGCGACAGCCGTTCCGTGATGCATGGGGCCGGTGGGGAGGCACGAGGATGATCCTGAGCTGCGGCGATGCGCTGATCGATTTCGTTCCGGCAAAATTGGCCGATGGGCGCGATGTCCTGCGGCCGGTGGTCGGCGGCTCGTGCCTGAACGTGGCGGTCGGCTTGGCGCGGCTGGGCGCGCCGACCGGCTTCGTCGGTGGCATCTCCACCGACCTGTTCGGAACCATGGTCGCGGCGCACGCGGAAGGCTCCGACGTCGACCTCCGCTATGCGACCCGCAGCGCTGACCAGACCACGCTGGCCTTCGTGCGTCATGTCGGCGGCGAGGCGCAGTACGCGTTCTATGATGCCGAAACCGCGGCACGGAAATGGACGTTCCGGCCGGGCAGCATCCCCTTCGCCGACATCGACGCCATCCATGTCGGCTCGACGACCCTGATCCACGAGCAGGGCGCACGCGAGACCCGCGCCATGATGGCGGCCACCCAGGGCGCGGTGACGATCTCTTTCGATCCGAACTGCCGGCCGAACCTCGTGACCGACAAGGCCGCCTATGTGGCCGGCATGGATGAATTCGCCGCGCGCGCCGACCTGATCAAGATGTCGGATGTCGATTTCGACTATCTGCACGGCCATGACGATTACGCCGCAAGGGCCGCGGCGCTGCTGGCGCGCGGCACGGGCCTGGTTGTCATCACCCGCGGCCCCAAGGGGGCACTCGGCTGGCATGCTCAAGCGGGGGCGGTGGAAGTTGCGGTCCCCAAGGTTAACGTCGTCGATACGATCGGCGCCGGCGACACCTTCCAGGCCGGGATGCTGTTCGCGTTGCGCAAGCTCGGCCGGATCGGCCGCGAGGCGCTCAGGGGCCTGAGCGAAGCCGAGTTGCGCAAGGTGCTCGCCTTTGCCGGCGCCTGTGCCGCCGTCACCTGCACGCGCGAGGGCGCCGACCCGCCGCGCTGGAGCGAGATGGCTGCAACCTGGGATCGCCTGGGCTGAAGCTCCCCATTGCACTCCGCATTGGGAACTGGTTGGCTATTTCTCCGTCATATGAGAGGACCGGAAGCCGACGCGACACCTCGCTGCGGCCGGCACGGACCCGCGAAGTCGTGACGCGACAACGAGTTGCAGGGAGGAGAAACATGGCACCAGCCGCCAGGACCGAACCGCTGTCCCGTCATGCGCTGGCCTTCGTGCTGGCCGGCGGACGCGGCAGCCGCCTGCTGGAGCTGACCGACCGGCGCGCCAAGCCCGCGGTCTATTTCGGCGGCAAGTCGCGCATCATCGATTTCGCGCTGTCGAACGCCGTCAATTCCGGCATCCGGCGCATCGCGGTCGCCACGCAATACAAGGCGCATAGCCTGATCCGCCACCTGCAGATGGGCTGGAACTTCTTCCGGCCCGAGCGCAACGAGAGTTTTGACATTCTCCCGGCCAGCCAGCGCGTCTCCGAGACCATGTGGTACGTCGGAACGGCCGATGCGGTGTACCAGAACATCGACATCATCGAGACCTACAACACCAAATACATCGTCGTGCTGGCCGGCGACCACATCTATAAGATGGACTACGAGCTGATGCTGCAGCAGCATGTCGATCAGCGCGCCGACGTCACCGTCGGCTGCCTGGAGATGCCGCGCGAGGAATCCTCCGGCTTCGGCGTCATGCACATCAATGAGGACCACACGATCCGCGACTTCATCGAGAAGCCCGCCGATCCGCCGCCGATGCCCGGCAAGCCGGACAAGTCGCTCGCCAGCATGGGCATCTACGTGTTCGACGCAAAATTCCTGTTCGAGGAGCTGAAGCGCGACGCCGCCGATCCGAACTCCAACCATGATTTCGGCCGCGACATCATCCCTTACATCGTCAAGAACGGCCGCGCCGTCGCGCATCAGTTCTCGCGCTCCTGCGTCCGCGCCGCCTCCGACCAGGGCAGCTATTGGCGCGACGTCGGCACGGTGGACGCCTATTGGGCTGCAAATCTCGACCTGACGGATGTCGTGCCCGAGCTCGATCTCTACGACCGTTCCTGGCCGATCTGGACCTATTCCGAGATCACGCCGCCGGCCAAGTTCGTCCATGACACCGATGGTCGCCGCGGCGAGGCGACCTGCTCGCTGGTGTCCGGCGGCTGCATCGTCTCCGGCGCCCAAGTGCAGCGCTCGCTGCTGTTCACCGGCTCGCACCTGCACTCCTACGCCAAGCTGCACAATGCGGTGCTGCTTCCCTACGTCGACGTGGCCCGCCATGCCCGCCTGACCAACGTCGTGGTCGATCGCGGCGTGCAGATCCCGGAAGGCCTTGTGGTCGGCGAGGATCCGGAGTTCGATGCCAAGCGGTTCAGGACGACGGAGAGCGGCGTCACCTTGATCACCCAGCAGATGATCGACGGGCTCAATTCATGACGCCGTTGCGCGTTCTGTCGGTCGCGTCCGAAGTCTATCCGATCGTGAAGACCGGCGGCCTCGCCGATGTCGTCGGCGCGCTGCCCTGGGCACTGCTCGCCGAGGATGTCGAGGTCCGCACGCTGATCCCTGGCTATCCCGCCGTGATGAAGGCGCTCGAGCAGGCCAGCGAGATCAGCTCGCTGCCGAACTTCTTCGGCGGCAACGCCAGGCTGCTCGGCGGCAGCCATGGTGCGCTCGACCTGTTCGTGCTCGATGCGCCGCATCTCTACGACCGCGAGGGCAATCCGTATCTCGGGCCCGACGGCAAGGACTGGCCGGACAACCCGTTCCGTTTCGCGGCGCTGGCGCGTGCGGCGTCCTATATCGGCCTCGGCGCGGTGCCGAGCTTCGTGCCCGATGTCGTCCATGGCCACGACTGGCAGGCGGGCCTGGTGCCGGCCTATCTGCTCTACAGCCACCGGCCGCATCCGGGCACGGTCATCACCGTGCACAATCTGGCGTTCCAGGGTCGTTTCCCGCGGCATTTCCTGCCGCCGCTCGGCCTGCCGCCGGAATCGTTCTCGATCTACGGCCTCGAATATTACGGCGATATCAGCTTCCTCAAGGCTGGGCTGCAGTTCGCCGACAAGATCACGACGGTGTCGCCGACCTATGCGCAGGAGATCCAGAGCGACGAGCACGGCATGGGTCTCGGTGGCCTGCTGCGCCAGCGCTCGTCGGACCTCGTCGGCATTCTCAACGGCATCGACACGACCGTGTGGGATCCCGCCAGCGACCCGGCCATTGCCTCGCATTTCGGCATCGAGAAGCTCGAGGCGCGGGCGCCGAACAAGGCCGCGCTGCAGACCCGCATGGGCCTGCAGATCTCGCCCGAGACGTTCCTGCTCGGCGTCGTCAGCCGGCTGACCTCGCAGAAGGGGCTCGACCTGCTGCTGTCTTGCCTGCCGACCCTGACCAGCGCCGGCATCCAGCTGGCGCTGCTCGGCGATGGCGAGGCCGAGCTGCGCGAGGCGTTCCGCGCGGCTGCCGCGCGCTATCCCGGACAGATCGGCGTCCTCATCGGCTATGACGAGCAGCTCGCGCATCTGATCCAGGCTGGCTGCGACGCCCTGGTCGTGCCGTCGCGGTTCGAGCCGTGCGGCCTGACGCAGCTCTGCGCCCTGCGCTACGGCGCGCTGCCGATCGTCACCGCGGTCGGCGGCCTCGCCGACACCGTGATCGATGAAACGGAGGCGGGTGTCGCGGCGACGGGATTCAAATGCGCGGCCGTGACAGCCGAAGCCCTCGACCAGACCCTGCGCCGCGCCGCCGCCGCCTTCTACGCCGCCCGCAGCAACGCCTCGAACTGGACCCGCATGCAGCTCAACGCGATGCTCACCGACGTCTCGTGGCGGCATCGGGCAGGGCGCTATGCCGAGCTGTACCGGCAGATCGTCGCGCAGCGGAAGCCGGCGGGGTAGCACATCGTCGCGCCGAGCAACCGTGCGGATGATTTACTCCGTCATGCCCGGGACAAGCCCGGCCATGACGACGCGGAGACAGACCGGTACAAAACTCCGGCGCTCGTAAGCCCGCCGCTTGTAGGACAGGGCAGGAACCGTCGCCTCGGCGAGTGCATCGGTCTGATCAGCAATTTGGTAGGCCCACCCAGCGTTCTGTTCATGCCTATCGCGCTGGACGCATCCACGGTGTGCGCCGATAGTCACGCCACATCCCTGACAACGCTGCGCGAGACCTCATGTCCGATACAAATCCTTCAGCCTCCTTCGACCTCATCATCCGCGGCGGCACCGTCATCGATGGCACGCGGGCGCCACGGTTCGAGGCTGATGTCGGCATCAAGGACGGCCGGATCGTTGCGATCGGCGCGCTCGACGGCCGGACCGCCGCCCACGTGATCGACGCCCGCGGCCGCATCGTTGCGCCGGGCTTCATCGACGCTCATACCCATGACGACAGCGCGGTGCTGGTCGATCCCGGCATGACCTGCAAGGTGTCGCAGGGCGTGACATCGGTCGTGACAGGCAATTGCGGCGTCAGCATTGCGCCGCTGAAGCCGGACACGCCGCGGCCGATGCCGCTCGGCTTGCTGTCGCCCGGCGATGGGCGGATCGCGGAGTATGAGTCGTTTGCGGACTATGTGGCGGCACTGCGCGCGGCGCCCGCCGCCGTGAACGTCGCGCCGATGGTCGGGCATACGGCGTTGCGCGCCTCTGTCGTCAGTGATCTCGGCCGCGCCGCCACCGCGGAGGAGGTTGCGGAGATGCGCGGCCATGTGCAGGAGGCGCTCGACGCCGGCGCCATCGGCGTCTCGACCGGGACGTTCTATCCGCCGGCGGAGGCGGCGCCGACCGAGGAGATCATCGCGGTCTGCCGCCCGCTCTCCGGCAGCGGCGGCGTCTATGCGACGCACATGCGCAACGAGGCCAACGATGTGGTCAAGTCGCTGGAGGAGAGCTTTGCCATCGGCAAGGCGCTCGACGTCCAGGTCGTGATCTCGCACCACAAGGTGGTGGGGCCGGCGAACTTCGGCCGCACCCGGGAGACGCTGCCGCTGCTCACCAAGGCGATGAGCTGCCAATGCGTCGCGCTCGACTGCTATCCTTACAACGCCTCCTCGACCATGCTGCACACCGATCCGGCCAAGCTGCAGGTGAAGGTCGTCGTTGCGGCGTCAGGTCCGCATCCCGAGGTCGCCGGCCGCGATCTCGCCGACATCGCAGCCGAATGGGGTGTCGACCGGCTCGAAGCCGCGAAGCGGCTGCAGCCGGCCTCCGCGATCTACTTCTCGATGGACGAGGCCGACGTGCGGACGATCCTCGCTTTCGAGCCGACCATGATCGGCTCCGATGGCCTGCCGTTCGGCGAGCGGCCGCATCCGCGGCTCTGGGGCACGTTCCCGCGCGTGCTCGGCTACTACTGCCGGGAGCTCGAGCTGTTCTCGCTGGAAACGGCCGTATGGAAGATGAGCGGCCTGACCGCGCAGAATTTCGGCATCAAGCATCGCGGCACGCTGGCGATCGGCAACCATGCCGACATCACGATCTTCGACGCAACGAGCGTGCGCGACGCCGCGACTTATGACGAGCCCTGCGTGCCGGCCGCCGGCATCGAAGCGGTCATCGTCAATGGCGCGCTGACGTGGTGGCAGGGCGCGCACCAGAACGCGCGCGCGGGCCAGGTGATTGCGCGCGCAGGATTGCAGTGAGCTAGGCTGCAATGGCCATCGCGCGCGCGAACTCCGGATAGCATTCGGCGAGCTCGTCGAGGATCCGGCCGCGGATCAGCTCGACCGTCGCCCGATCGGGCGCAGGCGTCGGCGGCACGATCTCCGGCACCTCGTAGTCGAAGCCGGTGCGGTCGCGGACATCCTCGGCCGTGTAGCCCGGATGCACCGAGCGCAGCCGGAAGCCGCCACGCGCGCGATCGAAATCGAACAGCGCCAGATTCGTCAGCAGCGCGTGCGGCCCGCCGCGGCGCTTCACCTCGGGTGTCGTTGCGGCCGCGCTCACGAAATCCACCTTCGGCACCAGCACGCGCGGCGAATGCTCCTCGCGGAACAGGATGACGCGCGGGATCAGATGATAGAGATAGGCCGAGCCGAACGAGCCGGGCCAGCGCACGTCCATGCGCGGATAGTCGCCGGTGCCGACCAGGTTGATATTGCCCGCGCCGTCGATCTGGCCGCCGCCGAGGAAGAACGCGTCAACGCGGCCCTGCGCGGCGCAGTCGAACAGCTCGACGCCGCCATTGGTGAAGAAATTGTGCCGGCTCGAGCCGAGGATCGAGATGCGCACCGGCGGCTTGCCGGCCTGCGCGTTGCGGGCGCGCAGCAGCATGGCGCCGGCCGCCGGGATCGGCGACGAGGCGCCCACGGCGACATGGCGGATGCCGTCGAGCAGGTCGGCGATGACGGTGATCAGCAGCTCTTTCCGCGCGCGTTCGTCCTGCATGGTCACGCCACTTCCTTGCTGCGGCCCAGGAAGGCGGAGAGATAGGCGCGAAACCCTTCGTCGCTGCGGGCCATCGCGGCGTAGCGCGCAAGCTCGGCGCCATCGGTCTCGTATTCGTCCCACAGCGGCAGCGGCCAGGCGCCGTTCTCGGCAACCGCGATTGCATCGACATAGAGTGCCGGCAGCACCCCGGCCGCGGAGTCCTCGGTGGCCATCAGATCGCGCTCGACGATGCGCTCGACGGTGACCAGCGTGCGCCTGGCGGCATAGGCCATGGTCGCGAGCTCGCGGTAGCGGCCGATGCGGACATTGCCGAAGCGGTCGGCCTCCGGCGCATGGAACAGCGCGACGTCCGGCGTGATCGCGGGCACCACGACCACCTTGCCGGCCTCGCCGACCGGGCTGTCGATCACCTTCCAGTCGGGGCGCACCTCAAGCAGGTCGCTGCCGATGATGCCGGCGATCGGCATGAACGGCACGCCCTTCTGCCCCGCGAGCAGGCCGGCATGGATGGCAGGGCAGGTGGCGTCGCGCAGCTTGATGCTGCCGTCGCGTACCGCCGCGACGAAGCGCGGCGCGCCGCCGGCCTCGCCGAGCGAGACGGCGCTGGTTTCCACCACTGTGGCGACGCCTGCGCCGATCAGCAGATCCGCCTGCAGGCCCGAGATCGGCACGCAGACCAGATGCAGGCCGGTGAGGCCTGCTTCGATCATCTCCGCGGTCGCGGCCATCGAGACGCCGGCGCGGTCCACGGGTATCGCCACCGACTGGCCCGGTGCGATCGACGCCACCAGCGCCTGCAGGCCGATCATCTCCGTCATCGGCGTATCCTCCTGTTTGCTTTGACGTCGTGTATGGCGACGCCTCGTATGGCCGTCAGCCTAGGCTGGCGATGGTCGATCCGCGAACGATCAGCTGCGGTCGCAGCACGATGTGCTCGGCCGCCGCTGCGGGATCGGCGACCCGCGCCAGCAGCAGCCGCGCGGCCGCTTCGCCCATGTCGCGCTGGGCGATCCGCACCGTGGTGAGCGGCGGCGCGACCATGTCGACGAACGGCATGTCGTTGTGACCGACGACGGAGACGTCGCGCGGGCAGCTCAAGCCGAGTTCGGCAAGCGCGTCGTAGACGCCGAGGGCGAGCAGGTCGTTGGCGGCGACGATCGCGGTTGGCCGCGTCCTGCGCGCCAGCAGCCGCAGCGCAGCCTCGCGGCCATCCGCGCGCGTATAGGTGTCGGCGATCTCGATCGGCGCATGGCGCGCCGGCAATCCGGCGTCATGGACGCTCGCCTCGAAACCCGCGCGGCGCCGGGCGCCGGTCGAGATCTCCTGCGGGCCGGCGACGTGGCCGATACGCTGATGGCCGAGCGCGACGAGATGCTCGACGGCAAGCCGCATGCCGGCGGCGTCGTCACTAGCGGCGGAGGGCAGCATGCCGGCGGCATCGACGCGATTGAGCAGCACGACCGGCAGCGCCGTGTCCAGGCAATGCTTCACGACGTCGTCGCGCAAGCTCACCGTCGCCAGCACCAGACCGTCGACGCCGCGGGCGATCAGGCGGTCGACGAGGTCCTGCTCCGAGCCTTTGCAGCCGACGTCGACGACGATCGTGGCATAGCCCTCCGCATTGAGGTGATCGGCGATGCCGGACAGCACCGGCGGAAAGCCGGGGTCGGCGATGTCAGGCGCGAGCACGCCGATCAGCCCGCTGCGTCCCGTGCGCAGACCCTTGGCGGCCATGTTGAGGCGATAGCCGAGCGCGTTGGCCGCAGCGCGGATGCGGTCGGCGACATCGGTGGCGACGAGGTGCTTCATCGCCGGGCTCAGCGCGCGCGAGACCGTCGACGGATGGACGCCGCAACGCGCCGCCACGTCCTTGATCGTCGGGCGCGCGGGGGCGGCTGTCCGCAGGCCTGTCGCGGGTCGCAATGTGTGCTTCATTCCCAACCCCTGGTATCGCAGCGCAGCGACGTTTTCACCGATCCTACCTTGACACCCTTAACGTGCATGCAATAAATCCGGCTCTGCAATCGATTGCAATAACTTAATGGGGAACGTCCACATGACAGCCAGCGCGCTGAAGCCGCATCTGGTCAGCCCGGAGCATCTCGACCCGCATTGGCGCTGGAGCCGGGCGATCCCCTCGCACGGCCATGTCTCGGTGGATTTCGAGCGCCGCGTCGATTTCGATCGCCTCAGGCGGTACCGGCTGGCGCGGGCGCGGATGGCCCTGAAGAACTCGGGCTGTGGTGCGCTGCTGCTGTTCGACGTCAACAACATCCGCTACGTCTCCGGCACCAAGATCGGTGAATGGGAGCGCGACAAGCTTTGTCGCTTTGCGCTCCTGGCGGGCGATGGCGAACCGATCGTGTGGGATTTCGGCTCGGCCGCCGTGCATCACCGCATCTTCTGCGACTGGCTGGCGCCGGAGAACTGCCGCGCCGGCATGCTAGGCATGCGCGGCACCGTGCCGCCGGCGGTCGGGCTGATGAAGGCCCACGCCGAGGAGGTGATGAGCCTGCTGCGCGCGGCCGGCGTTGCCGACATGCCGGTCGGCGTCGACCTCGCCGAGACCGCGATGTTCTTCGAGCTGCAGAAGGCCGGCATGAAGGTGGTCGACGGCCAGCAGGTGATGCTGGATGCGCGCGAGATCAAGAACATCGACGAGATCATGCTGCTCAACCAGGCCGCGGCCATGGTCGACGGCGTCTATCACTCGATCTACGAGAACCTGAAGCCGGGCGTGCGCGAGAACGACATCGTCGCGCTCGCCAACAAGATGCTCTACGAAATGGGCTCGGATGACGTCGAGGCGATCAACGCCATCTCCGGCGAGCGCTGCAATCCGCATCCGCACAATTTCACCGACCGCATCCTCCGCCCGGGTGACCAGGCGTTCTTCGACATCCTGCAGTCCTATCAGGGCTACCGCACCTGCTACTATCGCACGTTCAATGTCGGCCGCGCCACGCCGGCGCAGCACGACGCCTACAAGCAGTGCCGAGAATGGCTCGACAACGCGATCGCGCTGATCAAGCCGGGCGTCTCGACCGACACCGTCGCCAAGGTGTGGCCGAAAGCCGAAGAGTTCGGCTTCCCGTCGGAGATGGCGGCGTTCGGCCTGCAGTTCGGCCACGGGCTCGGTCTTGCCCTGCATGAGCGCCCGATCATCTCGCGGCTGGTCTCGCTCGACAATCCGATGGAGATCAAGACCGGCATGGTGTTCGCGCTCGAGACCTACTGCCCGGCCACCGACGGCTTCTCGGCCGCGCGCATCGAGGAGGAGGTCGTCGTCACCGACAAGGGCTGCCAGGTGATCACGCTGTTCCCGGCGGAAGAGCTGCCGATCGCCAACCGCTACTGAGCGAAGCAAAGGTTCAAGGGAGTGAAGCAAATGGCAGCCACACATTCGCTCGGCTGGATCGGCATGGGGCGCATGGGCTACCCGATGGCCGAGCGCCTGCTCAAGGCCGGGCACAAGGTGTCGATCTTCAATCGCACCCGTGCCAAGGCGGAGCCGCTCGCGGCCAAGGGCGGTGTGATCGTCGACCACCCGAGCGACCTCGCGTCGTGCGACATCGTGTTCACGATGGTGTCGACGGGCAAGGACCTCGAACAGGTCTATTTCGGCAGCAACGGTCTCGTCGCCTCGAGCCTCGGACCGCGTCCCAAGATCCTGGTCGACTGCTCGTCGATCGGCATCGAACAGTCGGAGGCGATCGCCGCCAAGCTGAAGCGGCTCGATTGCGAGCTCGTGCGCGCGCCGGTGTCGGGCAACGGCAAGTGCGTCAAGGCCGGCAAGCTCTCCTCGGTCGTGTCGGGTCCCAAGGCTGCGTTTGACACCATCGAGCCCTATCTCGCCAAGATCGCCGTCGCCGGTGTCTCCTATGTCGGCGAGGGCGAGCTCGCGCGGATCTGCAAGATCGCGCACAACGTCTTCCTCGGGGTCGTGATCCAGAACCTCGCCGAGATCACCATCCTGGCGCAGAAGGCCGGCGTGCCGCGCCACGCCTTCCTCGACTTCATGAACGCCAGCGTGATGGGCTCGACCTTCACCAAGTACAAGAGCAACGCGCTGGTCAATCTCGACTGGACCACGACCTTCACGCCGCCGCTGCTGCGCAAGGACCTCGATCTCGGCCTGGCTGCCGGACGACAGCTCGACGTCGCGATGCCGGTGACGGCGGCGGCGCGCGAGGCGTTGCAGGCCCATGTCGGCGCCGCCTCGCGGCAACCTGATCCGGCCGCCTATCTCGAGAAGGATTTTGCGGCGCTGCTGGAGACCGTCGCGCTCGCCGCTGGCGTCAAGCTGCAGCCGGAGAACGTGCCGATGCCAACCGGGCTGGAGACGGAGGGATAACCTGCCTCAACCCGCTGCTAGCGCCCGCCAACGCGAATCGCGTGCAGAGGGGCGGCGGTGCAGGCGAGCATCCAGCACCTCGCGGGCCTTTGCCAGCGAACCGCTGCGGATCAGGGCCAGGATGTAGGTGTCCTCGATCACCTCGCGTTGCGCGTGGCTGCCGCCGATGCGCGCGAGATCGCCGATGACAGGCGTCAACTCCCGCGCGCAGCTGCGCCAGTTCTCTTCGGCAAAGGCGCGCAGGGCTCGCAGCATGTGCGGCACGATGCGGCCGGCGGGGAGCATGCCCTCGGCCTGCCGTCGCTCGATCGCGGCGAGACGCCCCTTCAGCGCTGCCGTGTCGTTGGTGGCGGCAGCGATCATCATCAGGTGCATCTCGATGAAGGCGAGCGTTGAGCCGGTGAAACGGGGACTGGCATAGGACGCAACGTCGGCCCACGCGCCATCCGGCACGGGATTGTTCTCCGCCATCAACCGCCACAGCAGCGAGGCGCAGTCGGACAGCGTATTCAGCGGCGGCGCGGTGTCCATCGTCGGCACCAGCACGTCGGTATAGACCTTGAGCGCCCCGGCGGCGTCGCCGCGGTCCAGCGCGCCGAGCGCCTGGTGCCAGCAGATGTGACCGTGCAGCATGCCGGTGCGGTCATAGTCGCCGATCCAATCGTTCACGAGCGCATCGGCCTGGTCCAGCGCGCCGGCTTCGAACATCGCGTGCAGCAGCGCGTGCACGGCATAGGCGTTGCGCCGGCGCAGCGCGAAGCTGCGCTCGGTGACGGCGCGCCCTTGGCTGACGTCGCCTGCCTCGGTGAGCGCCCAGCCGTGGTTGGACATGAACCACCAATCCTCGCCGTAGTCGGCGGCAAAGCGATCGCAGAGGTCGCGGCGGGCGGCGTCATGATCGGCGCGGCCGGAGAAGGCGAGCAGGCCGAAGGCGCCGAGCGGCAGCGCCATGATCATGGCGTCGCGCGGCCAACTCGCCAGATGGGTCAGTGTCGACGGCAGCGCCTCAGTGCCGCGGCCCTCGATGGTGAGCACCAGGGTCGCGACATGGCTCTGCTCGCGCTCGGTGCCGCGCTTGGCGATGAGGTCACGCGCCCGCTTGATGGTCTGCAACGCGGCCTCGCGCTGCATGTAGATCGCATGGATGCGGGCGCGCGCGGCATGCGCCAGCGCGAAGTCCGGATCGAGCATGATCGCGCGTTCGAGCGCATCCGTGGCGCCCGGCCAGAAGGCGAGCAGCAGATCGATGCCCTCGCGATAGGCGGCGGCCGCCTCGGCGGAAGATGTCGACAGCGGCAGGCCGTAGCGATCCTCCTCCATGTCAGCCCACCCGCGGCCGGCGGCCTTCGATCGGATAGGCCGGATCATTGTAGCCGGGGGACGAGGCGTGGCCGGTGACCACCAGGCGATCGATCAGCGCCTCGTCGTCGGCCGCAAACGGATAGTCCAGCGCGCGGATGTAGTCGTCCCACTGCGCCTCGGTGCGCGGACCCGCGATCACCGAGCTGATGAAAGCCGAGTTCAGCACCCAGGCGACGGCGAACTGGCCGGGCGCAAAACCCTTGGCTTCGGCGTGGCGCTTGATCTCCTGCGCCAGCTTCAGCGATTCCGGGCGCCACTCCGTTTGCATCATTCGTGTGTCGTTGCGGCCCGCGCGCGTCTCCTTGTCGGGCGGCGCATCGGGATTGTACTTCGCAGTCAGTACGCCGCGCGCCAGCGGGCTGTAGGGCACGACGCCGAGGCCGTAATAGCCGCAGGCCGGCAGATGCTCCACTTCAGGCATCCGGTTCATCGCGTTGTAGTAGGGCTGGCTGACCACGGGACGGTCGATGCCGTCAGCGTCGCAGAGATTGCAGATCTCGGCGAGCCGCCAGGCGCGGTAGTTCGACACGCCGAAATAGCGGATCTTGCCGGCGCGCATGAGGTCGCCGATGGCGCGCACCGTCTCCTCCAGCGGCGTCGCGTGGTCCTCCTTGTGCAGGTAGTAGATGTCGATGTGCCCGGTGCCGAGCCGCTTCAGGCTCTCGTCCGCGGCCTGCAGCACCCAGCGCCGCGACAGCCCGGCGCGGTTGGGATCGTCGCCCATCGGATTGGCGAGCTTGGTGGCGACGATCCAGCGGTCGCGTTCGGCGGCGATGGCGCGGCCGACGACCTCCTCGGAGGCGCCCTTGTTGTAGGCATCGGCGGTGTCGATGAAATTGATGCCGGCGTCACGCGCCCTCGCGATGATGCGCCCCGAGGTCGGCTCGTCGGTCGGGCCGCCGAACATCATCGTGCCCAGGCAGATCGGCGACACTTTCAGGCCGGAACGGCCGAGCTGGCGATATTGCATTGCTTGCCTCATTTCGAACCATCACCACCCGCGGGTGGGGATAGGTACGATAGCTCTCTCAGCGCGTCATTGCGAGCGCAGCGAAGCAATCCAGGGGCTCGGGTGGGACTCTGGATTGCTTCGTCGCGGAGCCTGTCATCGGGCCGCGCATTGCGCGGACCCGTTGGCTCCTCGCAATGACGGAGAAAGCGCCTCATTCGCTCTTCAGGATCTTGAACACGCCCGAGGCCATCGCGACCACGCGGTTTGCGGCGGTGACTTCGGTGGTGATGAACACCAGGCTGCGGGTGATGCGTACCACGTGCGGCCGCGACACCAGCGTCTCGCCGATCTTGCCGGCCTCGACGAAATGGGTGTCGAACTGGACGGTGGCCATGTGCTCCTTGCCTGCGGCGTAGCGGGCGGTCATGCCGCAGCTGCGGTCGGCCAATGTCATGATCACGCCGCCCTGCACCAGGCCACGGCGGTTGTGATGCTTGTCCTCGGTCACGATGGCGTATTCGTGGGCGCCGTCGGCGATCCGCTGCCACAGCGGGCCGATCAGATGCAGGAAGCCCGAGGTGTCGACGATCTCCCAGCCGTCGGACTTCATGCGCGCCGCGGCCGATTTCGTCATTTCGAACACCCCTTCGATCAGTGCCGCGGGCCCGGCACGTGGCCGTTTCATCCGCTGCGGGGCTGGTGTAGTCAAGCTGCATGGCCATGCCGTTCGACGATGCCACCAGGCGGAAAATTGCGACGTGCTGTGCGTCTTTCGAGCGCTTGGACCCGATCGCGCCGACACCGCCGCTGAAGCGCGCTGCAGTGGCGATTGCATTGGCCCCGCATCACAAGACCGGCGCAGCGACGCTGCTGCTCACCTTGCGCGCAGCAGGCCTGCGCAGCCATGGCGGCCAATGGGCGCTGCCCGGCGGCCGCTGCGATGCCGGCGAGACGCCGGTCGAAGGGGCCCTGCGCGAGCTCGCCGAGGAGTTGGGATTGACGCTCGCGCCGGACGACGTGCTGGGACTGCTCGACGACTATCCGACCCGGTCCGGCTATCTGATTACCCCTGTCGTCGTCTGGGCGGCCAATGGCCGCACACTCCGGCCGAATCCGGATGAGGTTGCCGAGGTGCATCGGATCGACCTGGATGCGATTGCGGTTGATGACGCGTTCGACTTCACGGCGATTCCCGAGAGCTCGCGGCGCGTGATTCGTTTTCACGCCCGCGAAGGCTTGATCCATGCCCCGACGGCGGCGCTGATCTATCAGTTCCGCGAGGTGCTGGCCGGACGCGACACCCGCGTCCACGATCTGGAACAGCCGGTGTTTGCCTGGAAGTAGCCGAGGTTTCGGCTAAAAGGGCAGCATGCTCGATCAGCCGATTCGCAAGCTTGCCCTGATTCTCGCCTGCGCGGTCGCAGGCGCACCGCCGTTGCTCGCCGGGGAACCCGAGCCGGTCGCAGCCCCGCGTGACGCCTTCGCCCAGATGGCCTCGCCGGCGGCGATCGCGGACTATCAACGCAAGCTCGCCGAGTACCAGGCGGCGCGCGCGGCGTTCGACCAGGAGGCGGGCGCCTATTGGAAGGCGATTTCAGACAAGCGCCGCGCCCGCAATGCCAAGCGCCGCGACCGGCAGCCGATCGGGCTCGATGACTACGTGCTCGAGCAGCCGCCGGTGTACGCCGGGCCGAAGCGGCCGGTGAATCCCGAGCCGGAGCCGGAGGGCGAGCCGCGCGAGCGCAAGTACATTCCCGTTGTTGCCGATCTCCTGAAGGCCGCGCAGGAGCACTTTCAATGGTCGCCGCAGCGGCCGACCAACGACGTCGACTTCAAGCGCGCCTATGCCCGCTTTGCCGCGACCTCGGGCCTGACACGCGAGCAGGCGGTTCGGGTCTATTCGTTCGAGACCGGCGGCAATGGCCGTCACGACTCGCAGTCCGGCTTCAAGGGCAACCGGGCAATCTCGACCGCGATCGGCTACAATCAGCTGCTCACGACCAACACGGTCGAACTGCTGGCGGAGCAGGGGCCGTTGTTCATCCGCGTGCTCGGCGAGCGCGTGGCGCAGACCTCCGGCCCGGGCCGCGCCGCGTTGGAGCACAAGCTCGCCGTGCTGAAGAAGATGGTCGCCGTCGCGCGCTCGGTGCCCGACGAATGGTCGGCGCATGAGAAGATCGGCAACACCGAGCAGGGCTGGGCGATGCATGCGATGGTGCTCGACATCGATGTCGGACCGATGCTGCAGACCCACAAGCTGCTGACGTCGGTGCTGTTCGCGCGCGCCAAGGGCTACACGCGGCCGCTCTCGGCCGCCGAGCTCGAGATGATGAACCTGACCGGCGACGGCACCGGCTTCGACATGGTGACCATGCCGCTCGAGATGCGCGACCAGGTCCCGACCGCCAACTTCTTCCAGCGCGGCGGCTACGAGCGCAACCCGGTCGCCGTCCGCCACAACACGGTGGCGAAGCTGCTCGCGGTCACCGATTCCCGGATGGATTCGCTGAGCAGCCTGCCCGGGGCGAAGGAGCTGGCGGCGGCGTTCTGAGGCGGTGGGGCAGGCGCTATCGCGCTCCACATTCCGTTGCGCCCGACATTCCGCTGTTGTCCCGGGCAAGCCTTGACGTCGCATCGCGACGCCGAGGCGCCGACCCGGGACCCATAACCACAGGAGGTCGTGGTTGCGAAGATCGTAGCTCCAGCGAACTCGACAACCGAGGGCGGTGGCTATGGGTCCCGGCGTTCGCCGGGACGACTCTGTTAGAGTGGTGCGCTCGCGTTGGCCCAATGGGCCAACTCACTCGTCCGCGCCGAACGAGAAGCTGCCGTCGCCTTCGAGATAGGACCCCGTCCGCATGTAGAGCTGCCCGTTCTGGCCGATGAAGAACAGCGTGCCCCGGGGCACCTTCTTGGCGCCCTTCAGCAGCATGTCGGCGTTCTTGGTGCCCATCCTGTAGGCGAGCGTCTTGCCGTCCTTGCCGTAGGCGTAGCCCATGTCGGCCTTCAAATCCCAAGGCTCGGGCGGCGCCGCATGGCCGGCCGTGGTCAGCGCGCAGAGGGCTCCGGCTGCAATAAGGGCTTTCAGAACCAGGCTCGTCATATGTCCTCCTCCAATCTCGAATAACTTTCGAACAAATCACGAACGGGTCGCTGCGTTGAGGCACCGCGTCCGATCTCGCGGGATTTCCCACCCGCTGCTCTCGCGATTATCCTGCAGCGTGGTTTACAAGCATAGGCCAAGAAAACGCTTTGGGGATGATTCGAATGAGCCTCGTCACGAAGATTGGTTGTATCGCGGGATTGTTGCTGGTGACGTCGGCATCGGTCGCCCAGGCCGACGATTTCAAGCTGTCGAACAACCAGCGGATCGCCTGCAGCCGCGGTCTCTCCGCCGGCAAGCTGAACACGGCGGTCTGTAAGTCCTACGCCTACGTCTTCAACGTGAAGACCTCGGAATATTTCCGCTGCCAGGTGTCGCTGTCGCTGACCCGGGACAACAAGGAGGTCATCAACGTCCAGACCGACGGCGGCTGCACCAAGAAGCCGCGCGTGTTCGACGCCGATTCGAAATACGAGTTCGACGCCACCGAGACCGAGCCGGCGAACACCAATTCCTTCTTCGGCAATGGCGGCTATTCGATCTGGGTGGCGGACACCACCCAGCAGAAGGTGCGGGGCTGCATCACGATCTCCTCCGGGCTCGGCTCGGACATCTCCAAATGCCTCGACATGACGTTCCAGTGAGGCGCAGCCCGGTTGAGGCATCCGTCCCCGGGGACGCGGTTGCGAACCTGGCGGCGAGGCGCGAGGTCTCATCAATGCAAGGTTGATCGGCGCGGCCGCATTGTTCCAGGCGTGCGCCCCCGCTCGGCAGACGGCCACCCGCCAGCCTTTCGGATGGGTTGACCGCGCGCCTGCATCCGTCCAATTTGCCGGCAAAATCAATGGGAGGATCAATGCGCTTTTCGAAATTCTTTGGCACTGCAACCGGTCTCATTCTGGCCGCCGCCTGCGTGCTGGCAGCACCCGCCGCGCAGGCGCAGAGCTTCATCAACGTGCTGACCGGCGGCACCTCGGGCGTCTATTACCCGCTCGGCGTCGCGATCGGGAAGATCTACGGCGACAAGATCCCGAACGTGAAGACCCAGGTGCAGGCCACCAAGGCCTCGGTTGAGAACCTGATCCTGCTGCAGCAGGGCCGCGGCGAGCTCGCCTTCGCGCTGGGCGACTCGCTGAAATCGGCCTGGAACGGCGAGGAGGAGGCCGGCTTCAAGTCCAAGCTCGACAAGCTGCGCACCCTCGGCGCGATCTACCCGAACTACATCCAGATCGTCGCGACCGCCGATTCCGGCATCAAGACGCTGGCGGACCTGAAGGGCAAGAGCTTGTCGGTCGGCGCGCCCAAGTCGGGCACCGAGCTGAACTCGCGCGCGATCCTCACGGCCGCCGGCATGAGCTACAAGGATCTCGGCAAGGTCGAATATCTGCCGTTCGCCGAATCTGTCGACCTTATGAAGAACCGCCAGCTCAGCGCCACCTTGCAGTCGGCCGGCCTCGGCGTCGCCTCGCTGAAGGATCTCTCGACCTCGTCGCCGATCACGGTGGTGGCGGTGCCGAAGGAGGTGGTCGACAAGATCGGTGCGCCGTTCGTGGCCGCGACCATCCCGGCCAACACCTATACGGGGCAGGACAAGGACGTGCCGACGGCGGCCGTGATCAACTATCTCGTCACCAGCACGGCCGTGTCGGACGATCTCGCCTATCAGATGACCAAGCTGATCTTCGAATCGCTGCCTGAACTTGCCAATGCGCACGCCGCCGGCAAGGAGATCAAGCTGGAGACGGCGGCGCAGGACAGCCCGGTGCCGCTGCATCCGGGCGCGATCCGTTACTACAAGGAAAAGGGCGTCCTCAAGTAAGGACGCTGCACGCCGGGTCTGCATCGCGGGCCGGATCGTTCGCCACCGACTGCGCGGGAGGTGTCCCGCGCAGTCTTGTTGTTCAGGCCGGGCGGCAAGGGCTGGCCGGCCGAGGGGCGTCTCGAGGGACTCATGACGATTGAAGCCGTGAACATGGAAACGCCCGTCAAGGTCGAGTTCGACAATTTCGAACACGGCTTTCCGGAAGGTTTTGGTCCCGGCCGCTGGGGATATCTCGCCTACGGTATCGGTCTCGCCTTCGCGGTGTTCCAGCTCTATGTCGCGGCCTTCAACTATTTGCCGAGCCAGGTCGTGCGCGGCGTGCATGTCGGCTTCCTGCTGCTCCTGACCTTCGGACTGATCGGAAACTTCACGGCAAAGACCGATGCCGGCCGCATCGCCGGCTGGGCGGTCGGCGCCATGGGCTTCCTTTGCGGCCTCTACCAGTGGATCTTCTACGCCGATCTCATCGCCCGCGACGGCGATCCCACGCGCGTCGATCTCGTCGTCGGAACGCTGCTGGCCGTGCTGATCTTCGAAGGCACGCGCCGCCTGATGGGCCTCGCGCTGCCGCTGATGTGCGGCGCCTGCCTGCTGTACTGGTTCTTCGGCCAGTATCTGCCGTCACCGCTCAATCATCGCGGCTATGATTTCGATCAGATCGTGACGCATCTCTCCTTCGGCACCGAAGGCTTCTATGGCGTGCCGATCTACGTCTCCGCCACCTACATCTTCCTGTTCATCCTGTTCGGCTCGTTCCTCGAACATGCCGGCATGATCCAGCTGTTCACCGACGTCTCGCTTGGCCTGTTCGGCCGCACCCGCGGCGGCCCGGCCAAGGTCGCGGTGTTCGCCTCGGGCATGATGGGTACGATCTCCGGCTCCGGCGTCGCCAATGTGGTGACCGTCGGCCAGTTCACGATTCCCTTGATGATCCGGTTCGGCTATCGCCGCGCCTTCGCCGCTGGCGTCGAGGCCACCGCGTCGATGGGCGGCCAGATCATGCCGCCGGTGATGGGCGCAGTCGCCTTCATCATGGCAGAGACCTTGGGCGTGGACTACTCGGTCATCGTCAAGGCCGCCGTGATCCCGGCCATTCTGTATTTCGCCTCCGCGTTCTGGATGGTGCATCTCGAGGCCGGCAAGCACGGCCTGACCGGGATGAAGCCATCGGAGATCCCGAGCGCCTGGAAGGCGCTGGTGGCGCGCTGGTACCTCGTGCTGCCGCTGGCTGCGCTGGTCTACATGCTGTTCGAAGGCTTCACGCCGCTCTATGCCGGCTCGATGGGCCTCGCGCTCACGGTGGCGCTGATCCTGGGCACGTCGATCACGATGGGCTTCTCCAACCAGGTGCTACGCTACGTGTTCTGGATCGGACTCGCGCTCGTGGTCGGCGCGCTCTCACGCAACGGCCTGCAGATCGTGCCCGTTGCTTCGGTCGTCGTCGCACTCGTCGTCATCACCGGCTTCGTGCGCGGCGGCATGGCGACCTTGCATGCGTGCCGCGACTCGCTGGCCGAAAGCGCCAAGTCGGCGCTGACCGTCGGCATGGCCTGCGCCATCGTCGGCGTCATCATCGGCATGATGACCCAGACCGGCGTCGGCTCGATCTTCGGCAGTTGGGTAATCGGTCTCGGCAAGACCAGCCTGTTCGCGGCGCTGATCATGACCATGCTGCTGTCGATCCTGCTCGGCACGGGCATTCCGACCATCCCGACCTACATCATCACCGCGGCGCTGGCAGCTCCCGCGCTCGCCAAGCTCGGCGTGCCCTTGATCGCGAGCCACATGTTCGCGTTCTACTACGGCATCATGGCCGATCTCTCGCCGCCGGTGGCGCTGGCCGCGCTCGCCGCCGCGCCGATTGCCAAGGAGAATCCGGACAAGATCGGCTGGGAGGCGATGCGCATCGCGCTCGCCGGCTATGTCATTCCGTTCCTGTTCGTCTATTCGCCCGCACTGATGCTGCAGGCGGGCGATCCGATGGAGGCGCAGATCGGCTTCTTCGGGGCCGTGGCGTACGCGTTCGTCAAGGCGCTGATCTCGATCGGCCTGTTCGGCATGGTCGCGATCGGCTTCCTGTTTACGCGCATGACGGTGGTCGAGCGCCTGCTGGCGTTCGGCGCGTCGGTATGCCTGCTCGGTGAGTTCCCCTACAGCGACGTGCTCGGCTTTGCGCTGGCGGTGGTGATCGTGGCCTGGCAATGGCGGCAGCGGCCGCCATCGGCCGTGGTGGCATCCGCTTGAGCCTCTGTCTCGCTTCCGCCGGCGTCGTGAAGACGCTGGCGCTCGCCGCGTTCACGCTGGCCTGGACCCATTCGGTCGAGAAGACCGCGTGGCAGGAGGACTGGCGCGTCACCGCAGATGGGCTTCAACTGGTCGCTGCGCGCGTGAAGGGCTCGGGCGCGGGCATGGAGCCGCCGCCAGAGGCGCGGCTGGTCGACGGCTGGTTTCAGTGGCCCGTGCAACGCGAGCCGCTGTCGCGGATCGTGCTCGGCAATTCCGGCGCCGCAGGCGAATGGCGGATCTGCGCCGAGGGACAATGCCGGACGCTCTCGGATATATTCGACCATGACATCGGCGCCGCGACGATCACGATGAGCGCCTGCAACTGATAACAACGACGGGAGGACGCGATGGATCGTCTCAAGGGCAAGGTGGCGCTGGTGGTCGGCGCCGGCTCGATCGGGCCCGGCTGGGGCAACGGCAAGGCCACCGCCGTGACGTTTGCGCGGCAGGGCGCCAAGGTGTTCTGCGTCGATCGCAACAAAGACGCCGCGGCTGAGACCGCCTCGATCATCACCGGCGAGGGCGGCCAAGCCGAGGCGTTCACCGCCGACGTCTCCAAGGCGGCCGAGGTCGAGGCCATGGTCAAGGCCTGCCTCGCGGCCTATGGCCGCATCGACGTGCTCGACAACAATGTCGGCATCGCCGAGATGGGCAGTGTGGTCGATGTCGACGAGGCGGAATGGGATCGCGTGTTCGCGGTCAACCTCAAGAGCGCCTATTTCACCATGAAGCACGTCATTCCCGTCATGATCGGGCAGGGCGGCGGCTCGATCATCAACATCTCCTCGGTCGCCTCGATCCGCCAGGTCGGCATCTCCTATGTCAGCTATGGCGCCAGCAAGGCGGCGATGAACCAGATGACGCGGACGACCGCGGTCGAGTTCGCACCCAAGCATGTGCGTGTGAACGCGATCCTGCCGGGGCTGATGAAGACGCCGATGGTGGAGCATTCGGCCGGACTCGCGGCGAGCTATGCCAAGGGCGACGTCGAGGAGATGTGGCGCAAGCGCGACGCGCAGGTGCCGATGGGACACATGGGCGACGCCTTCGACGTCGCCAACGCCGCGCTGTTCCTCGCCTCCGACGAATCGCGCTACGTCACCGGCATCACGCTGGTGGTCGATGGCGGACTGACCTGCCGGAGCTAGCGCATGATCCGGAAAAGTGGAAGCCGGTTTTCCGAAAAGATCATGCTCAAACAAAGAGACTAGATCATGTTGCGTTTCCGAGGAAACGCAACATGATCTAGAGCGAGCCGATTGCATCGCAGCGGCGCCTGCGCCATACCGTGAAGGGGCGATTTCAGCGGGACGTGATGATGCAGCATTGCCGCTTCGGGGCGGTCATCCAAGCCGTTCTGGTCGTGCTGATGTTGTCGGCCACGCAGGCGCATGCCGTTGGCGCTGCCGAGCCGGGCAAGGAGCCGGCGGCTGATGCCGGCGCCTGCATGGCGGCCTCCGAGGCGGGCGATGCCGACAAGGTGCTGACCGAATGCAGCGCATTGATCGACAACGCCAAGGCGGCGAGGGCCGACCGCATCAATGCCCTGATCGCGCGGGCGTCCATCTTCATCACCCGTGGCGAGGCGGATCGCGCTATCGCCGACTATGATGTGGTGCTGCAGCTCGATCCGACGCTCGCCGACATCCTCAACGCGCGCGGTGAGCTGCATCGGAAGAAGGGGGAGCGTCCGAAAGCACTGGCCGACTTCGCCGCGGCGCTGCGATTGAACCCCGAACACGCCAGCGCACGTAGCAACTATCATGCGCTTGCCGTCGAGCTCGAACGTCTCGGCGCGCAGTTGGCCATCGTCGGCCGGCCGAGCTTCAACTGCGCCCGGGCGCGCAGGGCCGTCGAAAAGGCGATCTGCGCCGACCCCGAGCTCGCCAACCTCGATCGCGAGATCGACGGCTCGCATGCCCGCGTGGTTCGGGAAGCAGCGGGACCGGCTGCCGCACGCGCCCTGCAGCGCGAGCAGGATACCTTCATCGCCCGCCGCAATGCCGGCTTCGGTCAGCCCGGCTACGATCTCAAGAAGGCGATGCAGGATCGTCTGCGGCGGCTGAACGGCTCGGACGGCTATTAACCATCCGCGAGCTGGTTTGAACCGGGTTCCGGCTGCTGACGACAATTGCACAGTCATCCGTCGCCAAGAACCAGCCGAGCCACGCCGATGCACGCATTCGCTCGATCGATCTCGTCCCGCTCATCTTACCGCACGCTCTGTCTCATGGCCGGCCTCGTCGCCACCATTGGAATTGCGCCCGCGTTTGCCGCTGACACCGAATGTGCAACAGGTAGCAAAGCGACGCCGTCTCAGCTGATCAGCGCCTGCACCACTGCGATCGAGCAGGCCTCCGGATCGCCCAGGGATCAATCCTCCGCGCTCGTGGTGCGTGCCGACGCCCAGGCGCGCACCAGCGGGGGAATGACCCAGGCGCTGAAGGATCTCGATCGCGCGATTGCGCTCGACGGAAAGAATGCGCGGGCCTACCGGCTGCGCGGCGATCTCATGCGCGAGGCCGGCGGCGATGCCGGCAGAGCGACGGCCGATCTCAGCATGGCGATCTCGCTCGATCCCAATGATGCCGAGGCCTATGAGCTGCGCGGCGTCGTCTATACCGAGCAGCGCCGGCTCGATCGCGCGCTCGCCGACTACGATCAGGCGATCCGCCTGAAGCCGGACTATGCTCAGGCCTATGCCGATCGCGGCGTCGCGTTCTATCTGCGCGGCGACAACGAGAAGGCGGTACTGGACTACAACGAAGCGATCCGCCTCGATCCCGACCGTCCCCGCACCTTCACCAACCGCGCCGCCGCCTACAAGAAGCTTGGCCAGACCGACAAGGCGCTCGCCGACGATCACGAGGCGATCCGGCGTGATCCGAAAGTGCCGGAATATTTCGACAATCGCGGCCTCACCTATGCATCGCTCGGCGAGTACGACAAGGCGATCGTAGATTATGACCAGGCGATCAAGCTGCAGCCGAAACCGAATTTCCTGACCAACCGCGGCGATTCCTATCAGTTCAAGAACGAGCTGGGCTCGGCCCTGAGCGACTACGACGCGGCGCTGCGGCTCGATCCCAACTTCGCGCTCGCCTACAACAACCGTGCCGTGCTGTTCAAGAAGATGGGCGAGCGCGCCAAGGCGCTGGCGGACTATGAGGCCGCGCTGCGACTGGACCCGGGCAACGACAATGCCGCCAGCGGCCGCCGCATCATGATGGCCGAGATCAAGAAGTTCGGTGCCGAACCGCCCCGTCCATTGAATGCGCCCTCGGAGCGCAGCGGCCCATCGTTCGACTGCGCCACCGCCGTGCGCGAGGTCGAGAAGGTCATCTGTGCCGATCCGCAGCTTTCGGTCCTCGATCTCGGGATTTCCGAAAGTTACGCGCGTCTGCTGAAGTCCTCGCGCGGCCGCTCCGTCGCCGAGTTGCGCGGCGCGCAGCGCGACTTCATCGCCGAGCGCAACGCCCGGTTCGGCAAGCCCGGCTACGACCTTCGTCTAGCCTTGCAGCGCCGCCTGGATAGGCTCCGCGACGCAGCGCATTGATCTGTCCGCAGAAAATGCCGTGACCCAGGGTTGCGCCTGATCTGGATCAATTCATGACGGCTTGAACTGTCGCTTTGTCCCGTGACAATAGTCCGGAATAAACACAGATCTTGGGGAAACGTCATGAGCGCTGCGAGCCGCTATCACGAGGTCCATGCACGGTCGCTGCAGGATCCGGAAGGTTTCTGGGCGGAGGCCGCGCGCGCGATCGACTGGATCGAGCCGGCCAAGAAAGTCTTCGACCCGTCGATGGGCGCCTACGGCCGCTGGTTCGCCGGCGCCGTCGTCAACACCTGCTACAACGCGCTCGATCGTCATGTCGCCGCCGGCCGCGGCGAGCAGCTGGCGCTGATCCACGATTCGCCGCTCACCAATTCCGTCACCCGGCTCACTTATGCCGAGATGCTGAAGGAGGTGCAGACGCTCGCCGCCATCATGCAGGATTTCGGTGTGGTGAAGGGTGACCGGGTCATCCTCTACATGCCGATGGTGCCGGAGGCGATGGTCGCGATGCTCGCCTGCGCGCGCATCGGCGCGGTGCACTCGGTCGTGTTCGGCGGCTTCGCCGCCAAGGAGCTCGCCACCCGCATCGATGATGCCACGCCGAAGCTGGTGCTGTCGGCGAGCTGCGGCATCGAGCCCGGCCGCATCGTGCAGTACAAGCCGCTGCTCGACCAGGCCATCGAGCTTTCGGACAAGCGCCCGCAGGCCTGTATCATCCTGCAGCGGCCCGAGCATGCCTGCGAGCTCAAGCCCGGCCGCGACTACGACTGGGCGGCGCTGCGCAAATCCGCGCTCGCCAATAACAAGCTCGCGCCCTGCGTTCCCGTGCTGGCGACCGATCCGCTCTACATCCTCTACACGTCCGGCACGACAGGCGTGCCGAAGGGCGTGGTGCGCGACAATGGCGGACACCTCGTCGCGCTGAAATGGTCGATGGACAATCTCTACGGCATCAAGCCGGGCGAGGTGTGGTGGTGTGCCTCCGACATCGGCTGGGTCGTCGGCCACAGCTACATCATCTACGGGCCGCTGATCCATGGCGCGACGTCGGTGATGTATGAGGGCAAGCCGGTCGGCACGCCGGATGCCGGCGCGTTCTGGCGCGTGATCGCCGATCACAAGGCGGTGGCGCTGTTCACCGCGCCCACGGCGTTCCGCGCCATCCGCAAGGAGGATCCGGAGGGCACGTTCCTGCGCAAATACGATCTGTCGCAGTTCCGCACGCTTTTCCTGGCCGGCGAGCGCGCCGATCCGCCGACGGTGGAATGGGCCGAGCAGCAGCTCAAGGTGCCGGTGATCGACCATTGGTGGCAGACCGAGACGGGCTGGTGCATCGCCGGCAATCCGGTCGGCCTCGGCCTGTTGCCGGTCAAGCACGGCTCGCCGACGGTGCCGATGCCGGGCTATCAGGTCGACATCGTTGACGAGGCCGCGAAGCCGGTGCCGGCGAACACGATGGGCTCGATCGTGATCAAGCTGCCGATGCCGCCGGGCTGCCTGCCGACCTTGTGGCAGCAGGAGGATCGCTTCAAGGAATCCTACCTCAGCGAATTCCCCGGCTACTACAAGACCTCCGATGCCGGCTTCAAGGACGAGGACGGCTACGTCTTCGTGATGGGGCGCACCGACGACATCATCAACGTCGCCGGACATCGGCTGTCCACCGGCGGCATGGAGGAGATTCTCGCATCGCATCCCGACGTCGCCGAGTGCGCCGTGCTCGGCATCAAGGATGCGATCAAGGGCGAGGTGCCCTGCGGCTTCCTCGTGCTGAAGGCCGGCGTGTCGCGCAGCCCGTCGGTGATCGAGAAGGAGATCGTGGCGCTGGTGCGCGACAAGCTCGGCCCGGTCGCGGCGTTCAAGCTCGCGATCACCGTCGGCCGCCTGCCGAAGACGCGCTCGGGCAAGATCCTGCGCGGCACGATCAAGAAGATCGCTGACGGCGAGCAATGGAGCATACCGGCCACGATCGAGGACCCCAAGGTGCTCGACGAGATCGGCGAGGCGTTGAAGAGCCGGATGTAGCGAGCGCTGCTCAAAGCCGATGTGTAGCTCCGGCTTCGGAGCTGATTCCTCTCCGTGAACACGCTGACAGTGTGTTCATGGTTCCGTGTGCAGCGGCTGCCCCGCTGCTCGACCCTCATCGTGAGGAGCGTCGCCCTTGCGGCGCGTCTCGAACCATGAGGCCCGGGTTGGGGCCTCGCCCTTCGAGACGCCCGCCTCTGGCGCGCTCCTCAGGTGAGGGGTGGAAGCTGGTTCATCACATGAGAGGCGATTGCGGCGCTGGGCTTGACCCGGGCGCTCATTGTCGTCAAGCAACGGCTTCAGACCGCTGATGACGAGAATGGAACGCGCGATGCGACAGACTTCCGCCCGCCTTGCCTTGGTGCTGATGGCCGCGCTCTCGCTCGCGTCCTGCGCCGCCCGCAATGACGCCGCAGCGATCGCGCGCGGCAATGATGACGACGATGCCGTCTGCCAGGCCGGCGGCAAGGTCGCGCCGGGGTCGCCCGACTATGTCGCCTGCCGCAAGGACCGCGACGTGCAGCGGCAGCGCGCCGAGGCGCGCGCCGATCGGCGCCAGCGTGATCTCGGCGAGTTCATGCTCAACCATCCCGATCGTCACTGAGCGCGACTGCAAGCGCGTCTCATGGCGCGTGACTTCACGGCAACAGGTTTAGCGACATCGGCGCTGCAGCAACGCCGGTTGATTGAAATCAAATCCAACTCGACGGCGTCCCTGCCACACCTGTGGCCGCAAGCGCGGCGTGGCCCGCGCAATTCAAGCGGAAGTGTAGCTCACGTGTGGCTATGGGGACCTCGATGAATACTTTGTTGAAACTCTCGTCGTCGCTGCTGGTGCTGGCGGCGGTCTGCGGAGCCATGGGCTCCGCGCAGGCAGCCGATCTGCAGGCGGCGCCCGTCTATGCCAAGGCTCCGGTGGTCGAGGCTTGGAATCCCTGGATGCTGCGCGTCCGCGCGCTGGGCGTGCTGCCGGATGCCGGCGGATCGACCGTGAACGTGACCGGCGTTCCGGCGCTGTCGTCACCGAATTCGAGCCTGACGATTTCCAACTCTGTCGTTCCCGAGCTCGACATCAGCTACTTCTTCACCAGGAACATTGCGGCTGAACTGATCCTCGGCGTCACCCGGCATTCGATCAGCGGCACCGGCGCGCTCAACGGCCTCAACATCGGCAAGTCCTGGCTGCTGCCGCCGACGCTGACGTTGCAATATCACTTCACCGATTTCGGCGCGTTCAAGCCCTATGTCGGCGCCGGCGTGAACTACACGGTATTCTACAATCAGAACGCCGCCAACCAGGTTTCGAACGGCCTCGCCGTCACCAGCCTGCACATCTCGAACCAGTGGGGCGCCGCGGTTCAGTTCGGCTTCGACTACATGCTCGACAAGCATTGGGGCCTGAACGTCGACGTCAAGAAGCTGTGGCTGCAGCCGAACTACTCGGCGACCGTCAACGGCGCCATCCCGGTGTCCGGCCGCGCTAACATCGACCCCTGGCTGGTCGGCGCCGGCGTCACCTACAAGTTCTGATTTTGTTGCGTTCCTCCCAAGACTTGACATGGCGCCGGCGGTTCCGGCGCCATTTTTTTTGGGAAGACGCTCTTTCGTTGGGAGTTTGGTGAGGCGGAGCCTCGCGCCTCCACACCGCTGTCGTCCCGGCCTTGAGCCGGGACCCATACGCCGCAGCGGGAGCGGGGAGAGAACGCTGAGTCACAGCCGGCGCGGGCGACTACGCAAGCCGGTGGCTATGGGTCCCGGCGTTCGCCGGGACGACAGCAAGGAGCGTCCTACTCCTCGTCCTCGTCGTGCTTCTTGCCGCCGATGGTCTTGAGCTTGGCGAACACGGCGTCGACATTGAGGTCGTCTTCGTCGCGTCCCGCCGGCTCGTATTCGTCCTTGCGGGTGGTCTCGGAGGCCGGCAGCAGGGTGGCGCCGCTGTAATTGGCGTCGAGCGGCTTCTCCTTGGCGGCGCGCTGCACCTCGAAATCGAGCTCGATCTGCGAGCACAGGCCGAGCGTCACCGGATCCATCGGCGTCAGGGTCTGCGCGTTCCAATGGGTGCGGTCGCGGACGCTGGCGATGGTGGTCTTGGTGGTGCCGACGAGACGCATGATCGAGGCGTCCTTAAGTTCGGGATGGTTCCGCACCAGCCAGAGGATGGCGCTGGGGCGCTCGTGACGGCGCGAGACCGGGGTGTAGCGCGGGCCCTTGCGCTTGGGCTGCGGCGGCAGCACGACCTTGCTCTCCTGCAGGCGCAGCCGGTAATTCGGGTCGCGCTCGGCCTTCTCGATCTCCTCGCGGGTGAGCTGGCCGGTCGAGATCGGGTCCATGCCCTTGATGCCCTGCGCCGCGTCACCGTCGGCAATCGCGCGCACCTCGAGCGGATGCATCTTGGTAAAATCGGCGACCTGGTCGAAGGTCAATGCGGTATTGTCGACCAGCCACACGGCCGTTGCCTTCGGCATCAGCGGGGCGTTGCTCATGGCAAATCTCCTTTGTGCTCCGCCCACTCTTCGGAGGCGAAACCTGCGGTCATCGACGATGACGGGAATTCGCCCTATATAAGCCGTCCCGGGGCCGGGGCGCAATGGCCTGACGAAAACGGCCTTGACAGCGCTCGAAAGCAGTCCCAAGTCCTACCTGAAAGCGTCCTACCCAAACGCATTCTAGCTCGAAGCCGTGACGTCTCGACCGCCCCGCTTGCCGGCCCGGGGTTTTCCGGTCGCCGCAACAAGCCGCACAGATCAGGCCCTTAAGATCAGCCCATGTCAGATCAATCGACGGCAGCCAAACCAGACCTCAAAATCGTGCTTTGCTCGCCCCGCGGCTTCTGCGCCGGCGTGGTGCGCGCCATCGATACCGTCGAGCGGGCGCTCGCCATCTATGGCGCGCCGGTCTATGTTCGCCACGAGATCGTGCACAATAAATACGTCGTCGACAGCCTGAAGACCAAGGGCGCCATCTTCGTCGAGGAACTGGCCGAGATCCCCGACAGTACCAACGCACCGGTGGTGTTTTCGGCTCATGGCGTGCCGAAATCGGTTCCAGCCGAGGCTCAGGCGCGCAATTTCTTCTCCCTGGACGCGACCTGCCCGCTGGTCACCAAGGTCCACCGCGAGGCCGCGATCCACTTCAAGCGCGGCCGCGAGATCCTGCTGATCGGCCATTCGCACCATCCGGAGGTGGTCGGCACCGTCGGCCAGCTGCCGGCCGGCGCCGTGACCCTGATCGAGACCGCCGAGGACGCGGCGACCTTCACCCCGAAGGACCCGAACAACCTCGCTTTCGTGACCCAGACCACGCTGTCGATCGACGACACCAAGGATATCGTCGCGATCCTCAAGGGCCGGTTCCCGAACATCTCAGGTCCGCACAAGGAAGACATCTGCTACGCCACCACCAACCGCCAGCTGGCGGTGAAGAAGGTGGCGCCGGTGGTCGATGCGCTGATCGTGGTCGGCGCGCCGAACTCGTCGAACTCGCAGCGCCTGCGCGAGGTCGCCGAGCGCGAGGGCTGCCCGATTGCGGTGCTGGCTCAGCGCGCCTCCGACATCGACTGGTCACGCTTCGAGGGCATCAAGAGCCTCGGTATCACCGCCGGCGCCTCGGCGCCCGAGGTGATCGTCGAAGAGATCATGGGCGCCTTTGCCGAGCGCTACACGCTCCACGTCGAAACGGTCTCGGCCGCCGAGGAGAACGAGTTCTTCCCGCTGCCGCGCTCATTGCGGCCGGAAGCGGCTGCCGAGTAGCGCCTTCCGCTTCGTCCGTCCTTTTCGGGCGATCGGCGGCGCATCGGCCTTGAACGAAGCGCCGGCATGCGCGATGAAGGGCGCAACGGGCCTCCCTGGTCTCGAAGTTCGCATCGGGGGAGGCGGCGCCAGGCGAACTTCGACAATCAGGATAGCGCATGGCGGTCTACACCGACGTCGCCGCCGACGAGCTTGCGGACTTCCTCAAGACCTACGACATCGGCGAGCTGCTCTCCTACAAGGGCATCGCCGAGGGCGTCGAGAATTCCAACTTCCTGCTCCACACCACCAAGGGCTATTTCATCCTCACGCTGTATGAGAAGCGCGTGGCGGTGGACGACCTGCCGTATTTCCTGGGGCTGATGGCGCATCTCGCCGAGCGCGGCGTGGTCTGCCCGCAGCCGGCGCGCAATCGCGACGGCGCGGTTTATTCCAGCCTGTCGGGCCGTCCCGCGGCGATCATCAACTTCCTGGAAGGGATGTGGCCGCGCAAGCCGGCCGTCGTGCACTGCGCCGGCGTCGGCGCCGCGCTGGCGCGGATGCATCTCGCCGGCCGCGATTTTCCGCTGGTGCGCAAGAACCCGCTCTCGGTGTCCGGTTGGCGTCCGTTGTTCGCCCAGGCGGGCGGCCGCGCCGACACTGTTCAGGCAGGCCTGTCCACCTTGCTATCGACCGAGCTCGACCTGCTCGAGCGCGCTTGGCCGACGAATCTGCCGGAAGGCGTCATTCACGCCGACCTGTTTCCCGACAACGTGTTCTTCCTCGGTGATCAGCTGTCGGGACTGATCGACTTCCCGTTCTCCTGCAACGACATCCTCGCCTACGACGTCGCGATCTGCCTCAATGCGTGGTGCTTCGAGGCCGATCATTCGCTCAACGTCACCAAGGCGCGCGCCTTCTTCAACGCCTATGGCCGCGTGCGGCCGCTGTCGCAGGCGGAGCTCGACGCGTTGCCGCTGCTCGCGCGCGGCGCGGCGATCCGCTTCCTGCTGACGCGGCTGGTCGACTGGCTCAACGTGCCCGCGGGCGCGCTGGTGAAGCCAAAGGATCCGCTCGAATATGTCCGCAAGCTGCGCTTCCATCAGGCGGTGACCAGCGTGCGCGACTACGGCATTGGAGCTGTGATGTGAGCGAGCCACCGGTCGTCAGCATCTTCACCGACGGTGCCTGCTCGGGTAATCCCGGCCCCGGCGGCTGGGGCGCGATCCTGCGCTTCGGCGACAAGGAAAAAGAGCTCAACGGCGGCGAGCCGCACACCACCAACAACCGCATGGAGCTGATGGCCGCGATCTCGGCGCTGGAGGCGCTGAAGAAGCCGTGCCAGGTCGAGCTCTACACCGACAGCCAATATGTCCGGCAGGGCATCACCGGCTGGATCCACGGCTGGAAGCGCAACGGCTGGAAGACCGCCGACAAGAAGCCGGTCAAGAACGCCGAGCTGTGGCAGCGCCTCGAGGCGGCGCTGAAGCCGCACAAGGTCAACTGGCACTGGGTCAAGGGCCACGCCGGCCACCCCGAGAACGAGCGCGCCGACCAATTGGCGCGCGATGGGGTTGCGATGGCGAGGATGCAGAAGAACGTGCGGAGTTGAGGAGTTAGTTGGGCGCTGTTGCCTCAACCAAGCCTGTCATCGCCCGGCTTGACCGGGCGATCCAGTAGTCACTGACACTCATGGTCAGCCGAGAGGCCGCGGCGTACTGGATTCCCCGCTTTCGCGGGGAATGATACCGATGTTGAAGAGGCCGTGTGCCTCAAGCCGGGGATCTAAGCCTCACAGCTGCCCGAGCAGCGTGTCGCCGCCGGAGACCTCGACCTTGCCGGGGGCGGCTTCGAGGTTGAGCTTGGTCACCGTGCCGTCCTCGACCACCATCGAATAGCGCTTGGAGCGGATGCCCAGCCCGGCGCCGGAGGCGTCGAGTTCCATGCCGATCGCCTTGGTGAAGTCGGCATTGCCGTCGGCCAGGAACACGGCCTCGTCGCGCTGATCGGTGTCGCGCTTCCAGGCGTTCATGACGAACGCGTCGTTGACGGAGATGATGCCGATGGTGTCGACGCCCTTGTCCTTGATCGCATAGGCGTTGAGGAAGATGCTGGGTAGGTGCATCTTGTGGCAGGTGCCGGTGTAGGCGCCGGGCACCGCGAACAGCGCGACCTTCTTGCCCTTGAAGATGTCGTCGGTGGTTTTGACCTGCGGGCCTTCGGCGGTCATGACGCGGAATTGCGCCTGCGGCAGCTTGTCGCCAACCTGAATGGTCATTCGAGTAACTCCTTCCCCTGGATGTCGCGCCAATATGTCTTGCGCCTGGCGCGGTACACTATTCGGCGGGCCGGAAACGGCAACGGCCCGCCGTGATCACGTATCCGTCATCGCATGCCGGATGTAGCCCGCCAAGCGGCTCAGGCCGCCGCCGGCGGCTTCTTGTCGTCACGCAGCTCGCGGCGCAGGATCTTGCCGACATTGGTCTTGGGCAGCTCGGTCCTGAACTCGATCTGCTTCGGCACCTTGTAGTTGGTCAGCTGCTCGTGGCAGTGCTTGATGATGGCCTCGGGCGTGAGGTTCGGATCCTTCTTGACCACGAACGCCTTGACGACCTCGCCGGTCTTGGCGTCGGGCAGCCCGATGACCGCGGTTTCGAGCACGCCGGGATGCGCCGCGATCACTTCCTCGACCTCGTTGGGATAGACGTTGAAGCCCGAGACCAGGATCATGTCCTTCTTGCGGTCGACAATCTTGATCGATCCGTCCGCGGCCATGATGCCGATGTCGCCGGTGCGGAAGAAGCCGTCTGACGTCATCACCTTGGCGGTTTCGTCGGGACGATTCCAGTAACCGGCCATCACCTGCGGCCCCTTGGCGCAGATCTCGCCGGCTTGTCCCAGCGGCACCTCGTTGCCGTCATCATCGCGGATCGACAGCCAGGTCGAGGGCAGTGGCAGGCCGATGGTGCCGGTGAACTCCGTCGAGGTCGGCAGGTTGCAGGTCAGGACCGGCGCGGTTTCGGACAGCCCGTAGCCTTCGGCGATGCTGCAGCCGGTCGCCTGTTTCCATTGTTCGGCCACCGGCCGCTGCACGGCCATGCCGCCGCCGTTCGAGACCTTGAGCTTCGAGAAGTCGAGCTTCTTGAAGTCGGGGTGCTGCAGCAGGCCGTTGTAGAGCGTGTTGACGGCCGGGAAGTTGTTGACCTGATACTTCATCAGCTCCTTGATGAAGCCGGCGATGTCGCGCGGATTGGGAATCAGCAGATTGGTGCCGCCCGCGCGCACCGCGAGCAGGAAGCAGCAGGTCAGCGCGAAGATGTGATACAGCGGCAGGGCGCAGACGATCAGCAGCTGATCGACATGCGGCGGCTTGTCCATCACCGGCTGCAGCCAGGCATCGTTCTGCAGCACATTGGCGATGACGTTGCGGTGGAGCAGCGTGGCGCCCTTGGAGACGCCGGTGGTGCCGCCGGTATATTGCAGGAAGGCGACGTCGTCGGGACCGATGACCGGCTTCTGCATGCGCTTGCCGCGGCCGGCGGCCAGCGCATCGTTGAACGAGACGGAGCCGGGCAGCGAGAACGCCGGCACCATCTTCTTCAGGCGACGGACGACGAGGTTGACGATCACGCCCTTGAAGCCGAGCAGGTCGCCCATGCTGGCGACGACGACGTGCTTGACCTGGGTGTGGCCGATCACCTGCTGCACGGTGTGCGCGAAATTCTCCAGCACGATGATCGCCTCGGCGCCGGAGTCCTTCAACTGGTGCTCGAGCTCGCGCGGCGTATACAGCGGGTTGACGTTGACGACCGCGTAACCGGCGCGCAGCACGGCCGCGATCGCGACCGGATATTGCAGCACGTTCGGCATCATCAGCGCGACGCGCGCGCCCTTGGACAGCCCCAGTCCCTGCAGGTAGGCGCCCATCGCCGTCGACATCTCGTCGAGCTCGCGATAGCTGATCGCCTTGTCCATGCAGATCAAGGCGCGGCGGTCGGCGAATTTCTTGAAGCTCTCTTCCAGCAGATCGACGAGCGATGCGTACTTGCTCGGATCGATATCGGCGGGAACGCCGGCCGGATAGTGCTTGAGCCAGATGCGCTCCATGAACCTTCCTCTCTGATCGTCTCTTATGGTCGCGATTGGTCTGCGGCCCGGGTTGGCCAGGCGGCAATTGGCGGCCAATATCGAACCTCCGGCCGGGCAAGGCAAGCGGCCGGGGCGTAGACGAAGGAGGAATGGTTAGGAGCGCTCAGGCCCACGGCGAACGGACGACGGCGAACGGGCGACGATGCGCCCGTGCGCGGGCTCGCTCAGCCGTCCTTCGGGGCCGGCTTACCGTCGGCCTTCGGCTTGGCGGCTGCCTTCGGCTTGGCGGGCTTGGTTGCGGTATCGGACAGCGGCTTTTCTGTCGGTTTTGCCGCGGCGTCGTGCTTGGCCGCGACATGGCGCGCTGCGCCCGGCTTCGCGTCGGACGATTTCGGATCAGGCCTGTTCGAACCAGGCTTGGTGCCCAGCTTGGCCTCGCCGTCGGTCTTGGCCGCGGTCCGGGTCGCCGGCTTCTTGCCGGCCCCATGCGCCTTCTTGCCGCGGTGCCGGGTCGACACCTGGGCGTCGGCATCCGCGGCAACGGCCGCGATCAGGGCCGCGCCGGTGCGCGTCGGGCCGGTATAGACCAGCACCGGCTCGGATGGGGCGGGAGCCGAGGCCAGCAGCTCGGACGGCTTCATCGCCGGTGTCTGCAGGCCGGCGACCAGGGTGCCGCCGGTCGATTCGCCTTCCGACCCCACGGAGGCCTCCTCGTCGTCGTCGCTGGCCGGCCGGTGTCGGCGACCGTTGCACATGTCGTCGCGCAGGTTCGGCGGCGTCGCATCGACCGGCACCAACTGCTCGACATTGCCGAGCGGCGCCTTGAGCCAGCTGAGCTGGTTGCCGTTGAAGCCGCGGTCGAGCATCTGGATCGCGCGCACCGCGCGTGTCTGCCCCGAGGAGGCGCCGAGCACCACGGCGATCAGGCGCTTGCCGTTGCGCGTCGCCGACGCCACGAGGTTGTAGCCCGAGGCGCAGATGAAGCCGGTCTTGAAGCCGTCAGCACCCGGATAACGTCCGATCAGCCGATTGAAATTCTGCACCACGCGGCGGCCGTAGCGGATCGAGGGGATGTGGACGAAGTATTCGTATTCGGGCAGGTCGCGAATGATGGCGCGCGCCAGGATCGCGAGGTCGCGCGCCGAGGTGATCTGGCCGTCGGCGGGCAGGCCGTTGGGATTGACGTAGCTCGTCTGGGTCATGCCGAGCCGCTGCGCGGTCTCGTTCATCATGATCGAGAAGCCGTCGATCGAGCCGCCGATGCCTTCCGCCAGCACGACCGCCATGTCGTTGGCGGACTTCACCAGCATCATCTTCAGCGCGTTGTCGACGGTGACCTGCGTGCCCGGCCGGTAGCCCATCTTCGACGGCGACTGCGAGGCCGCGGTCGGCGACACCGTCAGCAGCGCGTCGAGCGAGGTCTTGCCGTCCTTGACCGCCTTCAACGTCACATAGGCCGTCATCAGCTTGGTGACGGAGGCGGGGTACCACGGATAGGTCGCGTTCTGCGCCTCCAGCACCTTGCCGGTGTCGGCCTCGACCAGCAGCAGCGCCTCGGCATTGGCCAAGCGAGGCGCCAGGACGAGCGCAGCGGCGATAGTCAGGATCTTGAGCGGGGAATAGCGCAACAACAGGCGAAGCGTCTGCACTGGTCTGGTCCGGTCCTTTGAGACCCGCCTCGCGCAAGCAAGGTGGGCAAACGGGCTTTCGGGTTTCAAGCGTGTCCGGTGCCGCTTTGGTTGCGGCAGGCCGCGAACCTATACCGGCTCGATGCTCCAGAACAGGGGCGAGCCATTCAATTCCACGATGAAAGCGTCCCGCGATCAGGCCTTGACGCTGGTCTCGTCACTTTCGGGCGCCGGGAGGGACGCGCGGGCGGTCTCCTGCACCATGAACTGCGCCTTGGCGAGTTCCGCGAAGTGGCCGCCCTTGGCGACGAGTTCATCGAACGTTCCACTTTCGATCACGCGGCCGTTCTCGAAAACGAGGATCCTCGTCGCGTTGCGGATCGTCGACAGCCGGTGCGCGATCACGAAGGTGGTACGCCCCTTCATCACCTCATCCAGCGCCGCATTGACCTTGGCCTCGGTGACGGCATCGAGCGCTGACGTCGCCTCGTCGAGAATCAGGATCGGCGGGTCCTTCAGAAGCGCACGCGCGATCGACAGCCGCTGGCGCTCGCCGCCCGACAGCATGCGGCCGCGTTCGCCGGCATTGGTGTCAAAACCCTGCTCGCCGCGGTCGATGAACTCGATCGCCTGGGCGCGGCTGGCTGCGGTGCGCAGTTCCTCGTCCGTCGCATCGGGCTTGCCGACCAGCAGGTTCTCGCGGATCGAGCGGTTGAACAGCAGCGCCTCCTGGAACACGACGCCGATGTTCCGGCGCAGCGCGGCCAGCTTGAGGCCGCGCACGTCCATACCGTCGATCTTGATGAAGCCGGACTGCGGATCGAACGCGCGATGCAATAGCGCGATCGCGGTCGACTTGCCGGCTCCGGTCGGGCCGACCAGCGCGATGGTCTGGCCGGGCAGCGCGGTGAAGGTGAGATCCTCCACGGCTGGCCGCTTGCCGTCATAGGAGAACGAGACGTCGTTGAACTCGACGAGACCCGACAGCCTGCTGACATCGATCGCATCGGGGCGGTCGCGCACTGCGGGCACGGCATCGAGCACGGTGAAGAACTCCGCGAGTCGCGGCGCCTCCATGAAGACGTTGTTGATGAACGACACGACCTGCTCGAGCTTCTGGATCAGCATGGTCGCGAACGACACGAACATCACGATCTCGCCGACCGAGGTGAGTCCGGCCTGATGCAGCGCGATGCCGAGCGTGAAGATCGCGATCACGGTGATCGTGGTCGAGGCGCGGGTGATGACCGTCACCAGCGCCCACCAGCCGAGCACCGGCATCTGCACCGACAGCAATTGTCCAGTGACGTTGCGCAGGCCCTGCACCTCGGCATCGATGCGGACGAAGCTCTGCACCAGCGCGACGTTGCCCAGCGCATCGGAAGCGCGCGCCGAGAGATTGCTGTAGTGCTCCTCGACCTCGCTCTGCATGCCGTAGGTCTTGCGCACGACCAGCGTCGTCAGCACCGTGAACACGACGCAGAGCACGAACAGCAGGATCGCGAGCCGCCAGTTGAGATAGAGCGACAGCGGCAGCAGCACGATCACCGACATGATCGCGGCAAAGTGCTCGCGGAAGAACGATAGCCACAAATGCCACAGCCCGTCGGTGCCGTTGATCATCACCTTCATGAGCCGGCCGGAATGGGTGCCGGAGTGGAACGTCA
Organism: Bradyrhizobium sp. HKCCYLS20291; assembly: GCF_051167715.1. Lineage (NCBI taxonomy): Bacteria > Pseudomonadati > Pseudomonadota > Alphaproteobacteria > Hyphomicrobiales > Nitrobacteraceae > Bradyrhizobium > Bradyrhizobium sp. HKCCYLS20291. Next base: position 591,850 of record NZ_JBNPTO010000003.1, read on the forward strand.
GCGGCAGCTGCAGGATGTGCTCGAAATAGCTGGTCAGCACGGCGTGGCGCTGGCGGTGGGCGAGCCGGTCGGCCTGCAGCGCCACCCAGGCGCTGGCGGCGATCGTGAACAGGCCGAACGCCGCCCAGGCCGCGAGCAGCGGCCAGGCCGCGTTCGCCGAAGCGTTGCCGGACAGCGAATCGACAATGCGTCCGAACAGCACCGGCTCGGCGAATTGGGCCACGGCGAGCGCGAGGTTGGCGATCGCCACGAACCAGCCGAGCCGCGCCTCCTTTCCGAGCAGTTGGAGCACGCGGACGTAGATTCGGAGCAGGGACATGGGCGATGCGCTTCGTCGGCAGAGGTGGGATCGGCGCCGGACGGCGCATGACGCATGTTAGCAAGGGAAGGGCGGGTGCGGCGAGCGCTCAGTTGACGAGGCGGCTGTCGGCGGGCGGCAGGAAGCTGTCGTCGAAGATATCGGCCGCCGTGGGGCGCTTGTGGTGGAATTTGCCGCCTTCCGCGAGCTGGTCGAGGGCGCGCTCGAAGCGGGCGGGGTCGATGCCGCCGATACCGTCGCGGCGGACGTCCGCTGTCAGCACGTTGTCGGCGAGCACGGTCTGCAGCCGCTCCAGCTCGAGCTCGCGCGAGCCGTCGTCCATCCGGCTCACGACTTCGGCCACGGCCGCGCCGGGGTCCTTGATGGCGAGCTGGAGGCCCGATGTCAGCGCCCGCAGGAAGCCTTTCACGGCCGCCGGCTGCTTGGCAGCGAAGGCTGGATTGACGATCACGGCATGGCCATAGGCCTCGCAGCCGTAATCGGCGAACCGCAACACGGCGAGATCGGCGGCGGGCACGCCGCGGTCGCGCAGATTGATCGCCGAGAGGTAGGAGAAGCCGCTGACGGCGTCGACCTGGCCCGCCGACAGGATCGGCTCGCGCACGGCGGCGCCCACACGCGACAGCTTCACAGCGTCGACCTTGAGATGGTTGTGCCGCGCCACCGCGGGCCACAGCCGGATCGAGAGATCGCCCTCGGCAACGCCGAGCGTCTTGCCCTCGAGATCAGCGAGCCCGTTGATGCCGCGGCTCTTGCGCGCGATGATCGCATAGGGCGCGCTGTTGAACAGCACGAACACCGCCTTCACCGGCTGGCTGCCTTGCGTGTCGTGATAGCGGATCAGCTCGTTGATGTCGGCGAGCGCCATGTCGCTCTCGCCTGACGCCACGCGCGCGATCGCATCGGGCGAGCCCTTGGCCGTGGTCGTGGTGACCGTCACGCCCTCCGCGGCGAACAGGCCGCGGCTGGCGGCGAGGACCAGCGGCGCCATGCTGCCGTCGAGCGGCCGGTCCAGCGTGAACATCACGGCGACCGCACGCTTCGGCTCCTCGGCGGCGGCCAGTCGCGGCAGCCATGCGGACATGATTGCGGCCGCCAGCAGCGCCAAGAGCGCCATGCCGAGCAGGGGGACGGGTCGTCGCACACGCATCAGAATTACGCCGGTATCCGCAAGCCACTCCGGCTTTGTCACGCCGGTATCCCAATCAGTTCACCGGCCTGCGCGCGATCGACGTGTCGATGTCGTGACGGGCCGCTCCGGGCCGGCGGTGCCTGATCATGTCTGAACGAATCTGAACGGTCCATGAGCAAGCCCTGCGGCGATTTGCGGCTTCGACTTCGGGTTTCGACGGGGGAACTGTCTCCCCAGTTAAGGCGTTGGTGGGCGGAATTCTTGATCGTACGGAGGATCCACATGATCGCACAGCGCGGAAGTTCTTCACGCTTCGGCCGCGCCACCGTCCTGGCGACGGTGGCCGCGGTGACTTTGACGGCCGTCCAGCCGACGCTCGCCTTCGCCGGCTCGGCGCCGGCCGAGAAGGGCGTCGTCGCCAAGACGGCCCAGGAGGGCGGCCTGACCGATGTCAGCGCCCGCCGGCGCCACTATCGCGGCAATGGCGGTGCGGCGGCTGCCGCGGCCTTTGCCGGCATCGTCGGCACCGGTCTCGCTATCGCTGCGGCGCAGAACCGTCGCTCCTATTACGAGGACAGCTACTACTATGGCCGTCCGGCCTATTACGGCGGCTATGGCCCGCACTATTATGGCGGCGGCGGCCCCTATTACGGCGGCGGCTACTACCAGCCCTGGTAATTCCACATCACCGCAGCGATCCGCCGGCCTCAAGCGCCGGCGGATTTTTTCTTGCCTGCCGCAGACGTTAACACCGCTGCCATTGATTTTAACTATTGTGCGCCGATGACTGATTCGATCGAGCGGCTCTATCGCGCGGTGCTGGCGGCCAGGGATCTGGAGCCGGCGCGCTCGCGCACGGCCAAGCTGCTGCAGCAGGGCAGCAGCAAGATGGCCAAGAAGCTCGCCGAGGAGGCCATCGAGGTCGCGATCGACGCGGTCGGCGGCGATGCCCCGGCCGTGGTGCGCGAGAGCGCCGACCTGATCTACAATCTCACGGTGCTGTGGGCCGAGCTCGGGATCCAGCCCGACGATGTCTGGCGCGAGATGGAGCGGCGCGAGCTGTTACTGGGCATCGCCGAGAAGCTGCCGAAATCGACGGTGAAGGTCGCAAAAGTGTCATCTGCGCGCGTGCAGGGGCGACCGATCGTCGCGGCCGACAGCCGGGCGATCCGCAAGCGGCACTAGCGTCGCCTGACGTCGCCTGAGATGGGCACATCGCCCATGGACAAACGTCGCCCGGTTTGCTTCATCCCGGCCCATGCTCAGACGGATCTACGACTGGTGTATCGACGCCGCCCACAAGCCGCATGCCCTCTGGATCATGGCGGCGATCGCGTTCGCTGAAAGCTCGTTCTTTCCGGTGCCGCCGGATGTGATGCTGATCCCGATGTCGCTGGCGAAGCCGCAGCGCGCCTGGCTGTTCGCCGGGGTGTGCACGGTTGCCTCGGTCGCGGGTGGGCTGGTTGGTTATGCAATCGGCGCGTTGCTCTACGACTCGCTCGGCCAGTGGCTGATCCATCTCTACGGATTGGGCGACAAGGTCGATGCGTTCCGCGCCTCCTACGCCGAGTGGGGCGCCATCATCATCCTCCTCAAGGGGCTGACGCCGATCCCCTACAAGCTCGTCACGATCACCTCGGGCTTTGCCGGCTACAACCTCTTCCTGTTCGTCATCTGCTCGATCGTGGCGCGGGGCGGCCGCTTCTTCATCGCCGCGATCCTGCTCAACCGCTATGGCGAATGGATCAGGGTGCACATCGAGAAGCATCTCGGTCTCTGGGTGGCGCTCGGCGCGGCCGTGCTGATCGCGGGCTTCGTCGTCGCGGTGAAGCTGATCTGATGACGCGGCGGCGCCCAGCGCTCGTTGTTGCCTCGGTCTTGATGGCCGCGACGCTCTCGCTCGCTGCCGTGTCGGCGCAAACGCCGCCGGCTGCCGGTCTGCGCGAGGCGCCGTCGCAACCTTCGCCGGCAGCCGCGGTCGAACCGGCGCCGCAGCCTTCCAATCCCGGTCTGGTGGAAGAACTCGGCAAGCTGTTCGACAAGATCTCGATCATTCCTCTCAAGCGCCCCGAGGCAAGCGCAGAGCCGCAGAGCACCGATGGCGAGAGCGCGCCTGCGGCTCAGCCGCAGCCGGCTCCGCGTACCGCTGACCGGCCCGGCGCTGCCAAGGGCGGTGAGCCGAGCAGCGTCCTCAAGGAGACCGGCGACACGCTCTCGCGGCTTGCAAAACCGTCCAGCATGGTGTCCGGCCGCACAGTCTGCCCGGTCGCGGCCAACGGCAAGCCCGATTGCAAGCTCGGCGCCGACCGGCTGTGCCAGAGCAAGGGCTACAAGGACGGCAAGAGCCTCAATACCGATTCCGCCGAGACCTGCTCGGCCAAGGTTTTGATCCCTGGACGGCAGCGCAAGCCGGACGACTGCCGCACCGACACCTTCGTGACCTCGGCGCTCTGCCAATAGGCCATTGGCCCAGTCGGCGCGTCGCTGCCTCGGCCCGAGTCAGCGCCTCAACGCAAGACCCTCCACGGGCTTTTCCGGTCCCTCTGCTGGCGAATTGCCATCATGGCATGATGTCGGGCATGCTCGCGATCACGCATGTCTCCGCATTTCACTGAGAGGAATTCATGTCCATGTCCATGCCCGCCTTGTTCAAGGGCCGCCTGTCGATCCCGGTGATCGGCTCGCCTCTGTTCATCATTTCCGTGCCCGATCTGGTGATCGCGCAATGCAAGGCCGGCGTGGTGGGCTCGTTTCCGGCGCTCAATGCTCGTCCCGCCGCGCTGCTCGACGAATGGCTGGCGCGCATCACGGAAGAACTCGCCGCGTATGACCGCGCGCATCCGGAACGGCCGTCGGCGCCGTTCGCGGTCAACCAAATCGTGCATCGCTCGAACAACCGGCTCGAGCAGGATCTGGCGCTGTGCGAGAAGTACAAGGTGCCGATGATGATCACCTCGCTCGGCGCGCGCGAGGAATTGAACCAGGCGGCGCACCGCTGGGGCGGCATCGTCTTCCATGACGTCATCAATCAGTTCTTCGCCCACAAGGCGATCGAGAAGGGCGCCGACGGCCTGATCCTGGTCGCGGCCGGCGCCGGCGGCCATGCCGGCACGATCTCGCCGTTCGCCTTCGTGTCGGAGACGCGCAGCTGGTTCGACGGCCCGATCGCGCTGTCGGGCGCGATCGCCAACGGCCGCGCCATCCGCGCCGCGCGCGTGCTCGGCGCCGACTTCGCCTATGTCGGCTCGGCCTTCATCGCCACCAAGGAGGCCAACGCTGTCGACAACTACAAGGACATGATCACCAAGTCGGGCGCCGACGACATCGTCTACTCGAACCTGTTCACCGGCGTGCACGGCAACTATTTGAAGCCGTCGATCGTCAACGCCGGCCTCGACCCCGACAATCTGCCGACGTCCGATCCGTCGAAGATGAGCTTCGGCACCGATGCCTCCGGCGAGCGCAACAAGCCGAAGGCGTGGAAGGAGATCTGGGGCTCCGGCCAGGGCATCGGCGCCATCAAGGAGGTCCTGCCGGCTGCCGAGCTGATCGCCCGCTTCAAGAAGGAATACGACGAGGCGATCGACCCGCCGTTGTGAGCTGATGGGGCAGATGTTGCTCCATTCTCGGTGTCATTCCGGGGCGCCGCGCGCCAGCGCGGCGAGCCCGGAATCCATCGGGCCGCACGTCTTGGCGTGAAATGGATTCCGGGCTCGCGCTGCGCACGCTCCGGAATGACGGCGGAGAGAGACGCGATCATCTCCAAATGATCGCCTGGGATCTGCGGAGCAGCGCGTAGGATAGGCCAGCAGGCACGCGCCGTGCGGCAATCAAACGTTGCTCCTACCAGGTATACCGTAGCCGAGCCCTCCCGCCGTAGCTCCGCGAGCGCTCGCCCCATTCGGTCTCGGCCTGCACCATCACCGCGAGCTCGCTGCCGAGGCGCCATTCGGCGCCCGCGGACGACAGCAGCACATGTTGCGAGGGCTGTGCGCCCAAGATGGTGAAGGCGCTGCTCGGTCCCAGCGCTGTGAAACTCACCGCCGCTGCGGGATGCCTGACGGCGTCATAGGCATAGGCGGTGCGGCTGAACAGGTTCAGCTCGCCGGCCCAGTCGGGTGCGACGCGCCGCTCGCTCTGCACCCCGAGCTCGGCGCGAAAGGCGTCGGCGCTGCGGCCGGCAAAGCGAAGCGCGAACTGGTCGGAGCCGGAAGCTGCCGTCTCCGTGTAGCCGGGCGCGCGAAAATGCTGGGTCTGCACGGCGCCATAGGGCGTCCAGCTCAAGCCGAGAAACGGCGCCGCCAGCCGTGTGCCTGCCTCGATCCGCGCGCCAAAACTCTGCGCGTCGAACTGTGCCGCGAGCCGGTCCAGGCCAGCCACCGTGACGTTGTGCGTGGTCGACATCCAATGGTTCGCGTAAGCAGCGGCGGCCGCGATGTAGGACGGCCCGGCCGTGTGCCGGCCATAGACGCCGGCCATCAGCACGTCGGCGGCGCCGCTGCCATTACCGGCTGACCACAAGGCGCGGCCGCCGGCCATCGAGAACCCGGCCGCCGAGCCTGGCGCGAAGCGATAGTCGACGCCGGCTGCGGTGGCGCCGCCATTGATGGTGGCGGCATGCGTGCCGCTCGTCGCCTGGCCGGATATCGTGTTGCTGCCGCCGAACGCGGCGCCCCAGGCGCTCCAGCGCGGCGCTGTGTGCGGGTCGAGCGCCGCGAAGGCCGAGCGGATCGCGGTGGAGGCCGTGCGCTCCGACGCTCCATCCGACGTCGCGGCATAGTCCAGCGCTGCAGCGGCCTTGCCGCGACGGTCGTCGCGCGGCGCCGTCAGCAGATTGAGATAGGAGCTGCCGAGTAGGAAGGCGCCGCTCTGGGCCTGCGTGCTGCTCTCTCCCGAGAGCTGGTCCAGCGCGCGGGCCGCGGCGGCTGCATCGGATATGTTGAGCAGCGTGTCGAAGCCCGCCGGGGGCGTCGCGCCATTGTCGACTGCGCGGTTGATGGCATTGGCGATGCCGCGCTCGTTGGCCGTGGCGCCCGGCGCAAGCGTCAGGGCGGCGGGATTGAGCACGAGTTGGACGTCGTTCCCGACATAGCTGAGATGCGGATTGCGCGCCGGGCTGAAGCTGCTGCTGCCGAGCGCAAAGCCGGCGAACGTCGTGCCGCCGAGGCCGCCAGCGGCGCTGAGGATGGTGTAGCTGCGCGCCGTGAAGCTGCCCGGCAGCGCGACCACATTGACGGTGGCGTTGCTCAGGTCGGCGGTGCCGGTGACGATGGTGCGGTCGGCGGCGCTCGGCGAGACCTCGACGGTGTAGAAGCTGCCCGGCGCGAAATTCAGATTGCCATTGACGGTGAGGGTGCCGATCGAATTGCCCGGGGCCAGCGTGCCGCCCGCATTGATGAGGACGCTCGGCAACTGGCCAGTGCCGCCGAGCGTGCCGCCGGCATTGACGCTGACGCCGCTGGAGCCGGTGATCGCGCCGTCGACCGCGAGCCTGCCGCCATCCACCGTGGTGCCACCCGTGTAGGTGTTGGCGCCGCTCAGGGTCAGCGTGCCCGTGCCCGTCTTCGCCAGCGTGCCGCCGCCGCTGATCACGCCGCCGAAGGCGAGCGCATCGGTGCGGTTGAACACCAGCGTGGCGTCGTTGGCGATGTTGCCGACCAGCGATCCGCTGCTGCCGCCATTGCCGAGCTGCAGCGTGCCCGCCGCGATCGTGGTGCCACCCGTGTAGCTGTTGACGCCGGTCAAGGTCAGCGTGCCCGAACCGGTCTTGGTCAGCGATCCGCCGGCGCCGGAGATCACGCCGCTGACCTCGGTCGAGGCGCCGTTGCCGCCCACGGTGAGCTGGTTGGCGCCGAGAATGTAGTTGCCGGCGCCCGCGATCGAGCCGGCGCTGAGATGACGGTCGCCGGCCGGCCCCGTCGATGCCGAGAAATCGACGATGCCGCCGGCATTGTTGACGATCGCGGCGCTGCCCGCCGTGGCGTTGCCCTCGAACAGCAGCGTGCCGGAATTGCCGAGGGTGGCATTGCCGGCGGTTGCGCCCTGCAGGAACCGCAGGATGCCGCCGGCATCATTGGTGATCACGGCGTTGGCGGCGCTGCTGCTGCCGGTGAAGATCGTCGTGGCCTCGAAGGTATTGGTCACGGCGGCCTGGCCGGCGCTGCTGTCCTGGCCGAACGTCAAGGTCGCGAGCCGGCCGTTGGTGATCGCCGCGTTGGCAGCGGTGCTGGCGTCGTTGAAGCTCGCTTGGCCATCGTTAGTGATCGTGCTGCTCGCAGCCGAGCTGCTGCCGTAGAACCCCAGCGTCACGGTGTTGGCGAGGGTGGCGTGGTCGGCCGTGGCGGTGTCGCGGAAATACAGGTTGCGGTTGTTGGTGATGCTGGCGGTGGCGGCAGTGCTGCTGCCGTTGAAGGTCTGGTCCCCCGAGTTGATGATGGTCGCGCTGGCAGCCGTGCTGGTGTCGTTGAAGGTCAGGATAAATTGGTTGGTGATGCTGGCGTGGCCGGCGGTGCTGTGGCCATAAAACTCCAGCTCGTCCTGGTTCAGGATGGTCGCGTTGGCGGCGGTGGCATTGTCCTGGAAGCGTATCCACTGGGCGCCGCTGCTATTGGTGATGTTGGCGTTCGCGGCGGTGCTGTCGTTGAGAAAGGACAGCTGTTGGGTGTTGATGATCGAGGCGCTCGCCGCCGTCGCGCTGTCGCGGAACTCCATCAGGCCGCCATTGCCGATCGCGGCGTGGTCGGCCGTCGTGGTGCCGTGGAATGTCAGCTGCGTGGTGATGCCCATCGTCGCCTGGCCCGCGGTGCTGTTGTCGTAGAAGTGCACCACGCCGCCGCCGATCGACGCGGACTGGGCGCTGCTGGAGTCGCGGAAATTCATGATCGCGTCGGCCGCCGAATAGAACGCGGCCGCGCCGGGGGAGCTGAAGTCCCGGAAATCGACCACTGTCTGGCTGCCCAGCGTATAGCTTGCCAGGCCCGGGTTGCTCGCCCCCAGGAACGTCAGCCCGGCGCCGGCCCCGTTGACGAAGAAGCTGGCGGTCGCGCCGCTCTGGCTCACGAAGCCGAAGTCGCTGAAGGTCAGGCGAGCGCCATTGACGTTGAAGACGTAGTTCGGCGAGGTCGGGTCCAGCACGATGCCGCCGATCGTGGTGTTCGCCGAGATCGACACGTTGGTGATCGTCGAGCTGGAAAAAACCGCGCCCTGAGTTGGAACAGTGCCGGTGTCCCAGTTGGCCGCCGTGTTGAAATCCGACGAGACTGGCGTCGCCAGCCAGTTCGCGACCTGCGCCGTGGCCGGCGTCGCCGCGCTCAGCGCCAGCGTGGTGACGGCCGTCGAGGCGAGCAGCGCGCGGCGTGTCGACGGGGCGGGCATTCCGGTCTCCAACTCACAACAATCTCAAGCGGGGCGAGGCCGCTCACCAGGCGTAGCGGATGCGCCCGGTGCCGGACCAGGTGCGCGAGCGCTCGCCCCATTCGGTCTCGGCCTTGAGCATGATGGAGAGGCCGCTGGCGAGCTGCCATTCGGCGCCTGACGATGTCAGCAGCAGGTTCTGCGACGGCCGCGTGCCGACCACGGTGAAGCCGCCGTTGGTGCCGAGCGCGGTGAAGTTGGCGGTGAGCGCCGGATTGCTGACGGTGTCATGAGCATAGGCGATGCGGCCGAACAGCGTCAGCTGGCTGCCGTTGTTCATCGCGATCTTGCGCTCGGTCTGCACGCCGAGCTCGGCACGGACCGCGGTCGCGGTACGGCCGGCATAGGTCAGCGCGAACTGATTGGAGCCGACGGTTGCGGTCTCGGCATAGAAGGGGGTGCGGAAGCTCTGCGCCTGCAGCGCGCCATAGGGCGTCCAGCTGGCGCCGAGGAACGGCACCGGCAGGCGGTGGCCGGCCTCGATGCGGCCGCCGAAGCTCTGGGCGTTGAAGCGCGCGGTGAGCTGGTCGAGGCCGGCGACGGTGACGGTGCGGGTGGTCGACATCCAGTAGTTGGCGTAGCTCGCCGCCGCGGTGATGGTGGTCGCGCCGATCTCATGCTTGCCGTAGACGCCGGCGAGCAGCACGTCGCTGCTGCCGCCGCCATTGCCGGCCGACCAGCTCATGCTGCCGCCGGCGAGCGAGAAGCCGGCCAGCGTGGTCGGCGTGATCAGATAGTCGGCGCCCAACGCGACCGCGCCGGCGCGGGCGGAGCTGTCGGGGCTCCCGGTCGCGGCATCGCCGGCCAGCTTGCTGCCGGCGCCGACGCCGGTGCTCCATACGGCCCAGCGTGGATCAGCCGGGGCAGGGCGATCGAGCGCGGCAAACGCGTCGCGCACCGGCGTGGACGGCTGCGCGCTGGCATAGCCGAGCGACCGGCCGCCGCCGCCCTGGGCGCCCGGCGGGGTGGAGATCAGCGCCAGGAACGAGTTGCCGAGCTGGAAGCCGCCGCTCTGGGCCTGCGTGCTGCTCGCGCCCGAGAGCTGGTCGAGGGCGTGGCCGACGGCGCCGCCGGGCATGTTGAGCAGCGTGTCGAAGCCGGCCGGCGGCGTCGCGCCGCTACTGACGGCGCGGTTGATGCTGCCGGCGACGCTGCTCTGGTTCCGGCTGGCGCCCTGCGGCAGCGTCAGCGTGCCCGGATCGAGCACGAGATAGGCGGTGTTCGCATCGTAAGCGAGACGCGGGCGCGTCGGGTTGAAGCTGCCCGTGGTGGTGAGCCCGGCGAACTGGGTACCGCCGAGGCCGCCGGTGGCGCTGAGGATGGTGTATGAGCGGCTGGAGAAGCTTCCCGGCAGCGCCACGGCCTGCACCGTGGCGCCGGTCAGGTTGGCGGTGCCGGTGACGTTGGTGCGGTCGGCCGCCGTCGGCGAGACCTCGACCGTGTAGAAGCTGCCGGTGCCGAACTGCAGATTGCCGTTGACGGTGACGGTGCCGATCGAGTTGCCCGGGGCGAGCGTGCCGCCGGCATTGACGATGACACTGGGCAGCTGCCCGGTGCCGCCGAGCGTGGCGCCGGTCTTGACGGTCACGCCGCTCGACGCTGCGATCGAGCCGTTGACCGCCAGCGCCCCGGCATCGACCGTGGTCGAGCCGGTGTAGCTGCTGGTGCCCGACAGAGTCAGCGTGCCCGTGCCGGTCTTGACCAGCGACCCGCCGGCGCCGGAGATCACGCCGCTGACATCCGTCGAGTTGTTGTTGCCGCCGACGGTGAGCTGGTTGCCGCCGAGGACATAGCTGCCGGCGCCGGCGATCGAGCCTGCGCTCAGTCTGCCGTCACTGGCGAGCCCGACCGAGCCCGAGAAATCCACCGTGCCGGCGTTGACGAGCGTCGCATTGCCGGCCGTGCTGTTGGTGAAGAAAAGCAGAAATCCGGCGTTGGTGATGGCCGCGTTTCCCGCTGAGCTCGAGTCGGCAAAGACGATAGCAGCGTTGTTGATGACGGTCGCGCCGATGATGGTGCTGTTGCCCAGAAAGTAGATGCCTGCGGATGAATTGTTGATGACGGTCGCGCTGCCGCCGTTGACGATGATGCCCGCGCCATTGATCGAGGGGTTGGCGAAGTCATCGAAAAATGTGAATGTGTAGGCCCCCGCGTTGACGGTGATGTCGGAGATCTGGACGAAACCGATGGCGACGTTGGTGACGGCGGACGAGCCGAAAATGGCTGAGGAAAAGTTCGGTGCCGAGCCGGTGTCCCAATTGGCGCCATTGCTGAAGTTGCCGTCGGCGGGCGCCGCGAGCCAGTTGTCAGCCCGCGAAGCGACCGGCGTTGCGATCAGCAGGGCAGTGGCCAGCGCCGTGGAGGCGAGCAGGGCGGCGCGGGTCGGCAAGGCAGGCATTCCAGTCTCCGGACGTGAAAGAGGCGCGCCGTGCCGGATGAGCGGCACGGCACGGAACCCGATCACGGTACCGGTGGGGGAAAGCGGCCGTCAGCGTAGCCAAATGGCTACGGGGGCGAAGTTTGTGCCCGACTGTTGTCAGCGTGCAATGAACCGCGCCATCAGCTCGGCGCGGCTGGAGACGCCGAGCGCGCGGTAGATCTGCTCGATGTATTTGTGGGCGGTGCGGGGGCTGATGGTCAGGGCGGCGGCGATCTGCTTCTCGCTGCGGCCGGCAGCCAGCAGTTCGAGCACCGCGCGGTGCCGCGGCGCGAGCTGCGCCACCGTGACGGGGGCGGCGAGCTTTCCTCTGGCGAGGCTCACGAGCGGATCCGGCCGCTGCGCCAGCCAGGCGGTATGCTGCGCGAGCAGCAGCAGGATCTCGCGCTCGCGCGCGGTGAAGCCGGTGTCGCCCCAGTTGCGCATGCCGACGACGCAGAGCTCGGCGCCGCCGCCGATCGGCACGATCGCGGAGACGAGGTCGTCGGCGTCGAAGCTGCGGGAGTACTCCATCACGTGGGGGCTGTTGTACCAGATGTGGTCGTGGACGATGTCCCGGCGCAGGAAGCAGCGTGCGATGCCGGGCGTTGCGAAGGCCGGCTCCCAGGTCGGATGCTCGCCATAGGCGCGCGTCTCGAGATAGCTCCGTTCCCACCTCTGCAGCGTCTCCGGGGCGAGGCCGTGGACCCGCGAGCGCGTCACGTCGGCGACACCGTCGTCGGATTGTGCAGCGCTGGCGTCGGATCCTCCGATCACGCTCCACCACACCGGCCCGCAGCCGATCAGGGCGGCCAATCCGCTCATGAAATGGCTGCATGCCGCGTCCGATGAGGCGCTGAGTTCTCCGATCTCGCCAACCAGCGTCAGCATGGCGCGCCAATCGTCCGAGGTGGGGTTCGAAGACGTCATGTGGACTTGTCTTTCCGTCTCCGTTTCGGTCCGGCGCGGCGCCCGTGCAGACGCCGTGCGCCGCCGTCCGCGCCGACCGCGGTCCGGACCGCATCATCGCGGTCCAACGCGTCGGAGTGATCAGCCGCGGGTCAGACGCGAGCGTTCGTGGTAAAATTGTGGTGCATGAGAGCACACGGTTCCATTTGCGAACACTAACCAATGGCGATAATAGTACCGATCAGCAATCTAGGATTGTAAATTTCTGCATTGCATCTGCGGCGGCACGTCGCAGTCAGGCGGCTTCGGCCTCACCGGCAGCAGTGCCGGCGCGGATGGGTCGACCGCGCGCTCCGGAGCGGGTCCGGGCCAACGCCATGCCCGAGGTGATCACACGATACAGGCCGGCGGCAGGGGAGCGCGGCGCGGATGTCGCCCATGATTGCGGGACCAAAAAAGCAAAGGACGCGGCAGGCATGGCCCGCCGCGTCCTGAGGGTTGGATGGCTGCTCCAGCGCGCGAACTACTCGAGCTCGATCGACTGGAACTTGCCGCGCTCGTCCATCGCCGTGCCCCAGATCTTGTGCGAGGCCTGGTGCTCGGCGCGGCCGAAGCCGAGCTTGGCGCCAAGGCCGAGGTCGACGGTCTGCATGTTTTCCAGCGTGTCGATCAGCGCCTCGGTGTCGAGCTGCGTGCCGACCCGGCGCAGCGCCTGGATCAGGACGTTGGCCGCGACGTAGCCTTCGAACGAGACGTAGGACGGCGATTCGCCGGGGAAGTGCTTCTCCAGCGCGGTCTTGTACTCGAGCACTGCGCTCGAATAGCCGCCGACGGCCGGCACCACCTGGGTGACGATCACGCCATTGGCATAGCGCGGTCCGAGCAGCATCAGCTCGTCGGACAGCTCGGTCGAACCCACGAACGACACGTTGGTGTAGATCATGTTCGGGTACAGATCGCGCGTCTTCTCGATGAACTTCGCGGCCGCCCGGTAGGTCGCCACCATGACGATGGCCTTGGGCGGGTTCTTCATGGCGCGCAGCTGGTTCACCGCCTCGTCGACGTCGACCGTGTTGCGCTTGTAGTTGAAGCGCACGATCGAGGTGTCGGCGAGGCCGAGCGAGCGGAACGCCTTGGACACACCGGCGAAGCCGGCATCGCCATAGGCATCCTGCTGCGCGAACACGGCGATGTCGCGCGCCGGCAGGCGGCGCAGCTTCACCAGATAGCGCACGACGGTGTCGGTCTCTTCTGCGTAGCTGGCGCGGTAGTTGAACACGTAGCGATCCGGCGGATCGTTGCGCAGGATGTTGGCGCCGGTGAACGCCCCGTAGAACAGCACCCGGCGCTGCAGCGCGTACGGCATGGCGACGGCCGACGTCGGCGTGCCGACGTTGCCGATGAAGCCGAACACCTTGTCCTTCTCGTAGAGCTGCTTCATCGCGTCCAGCGTCCGCGAGGGCTCGTAGCCGTCGTCGGCCGAGAACAGCCGCAGCGAGCGTCCACCGATCCCGCCACCGTCATTGGCGCGATTGAAGGCGGCCTCGATGCCCATCTTCATCTGCCGGCCGAGCTCCTTGGCGGCGCCCGAGAACGGAGCGGCGATGCCGAAGCGGATCTCGTTGGCAGTGACGCCCTGCACGTTGCTGGCCGTGGGCGGTGGCAGCGTCGCAGTGGGTGCCGTCGCGGCGACCGCCGCGGACGGGGCGATCACCCCGGCGAGGCTGGAGGCCGTCTGGCTCGGTGCGCTCTGCCCGAGCGAACGCTCCAACTCGGCCAGCTGACGCCCCGCGGCGTTGCAGTCCGTCTGGGCCGCCCCGACGCGGTTGCGTCCGTCGGCAACGTAGCCGTTGAACACGCGCGTCAGTTCATCGCGATCCGAGCCGCCTGTGGATGCCTCTCGGATCACCTCGCGAAACTTGTCGACAATGGCCTGTACGCGGCCCTGGTCGATCGCCTGACAGGCGGATGCTGCTCCCACGATCGGCCCGACCCGGCTCGCAAGATTACGCACCACATCCGCATTGGTGCCCGCCGCGCTGGCGGGCGTTGCGAGCAATGCCGCAACCAAGAACACGCTAGAACGAAAGCTCATTGCCACTATCCCACTATGGACCCCATCCAGGTCTTTCGCCTGGTGATTTCGACGCTTTGTCTGCGACGGAGAAGTACTATGACCGCCACCATGCACAGACTAGCCTTTCCTAATACCATGACCATTTAGGTAACCCGGCACGGCTATCTCGGATCATGCTTTAGAACCTGCTAATGGGTCGCCATCAACCAGTTATTCTCCTTGCCGCTAACTCTATTCAATTTCGATTGGCTGGTACGTGCCGGTTTCGTCGAGAGCAGTGCCCCAGATCTTGTGCGAGGCCTGGTGCTCTGCGCGTCCAAACGCGAGTGCCGCGCCGAGGCCGAGATCAAGGTTGGGCATCGATTCGAGCGTGTCGACCAAACGTTCGGTGTCGAGCGGATTGGTCTGCTTCAGCGCCTGGATCAGAATCGTCGCCGCGATATAGCCTTCGAGGGACGTGTAGTCCGGCGCTTCGCCGGGCGAGAACTTCGCCAGTGCAGTCTTGTAGTCGAGCACGAGGCTCGAATAGCCCGCCACGGACGGCACGCCCTGCGTCACGATGACGCCATTGGTGAAACGCGGGCCGAGCAGCTTGAGCTCGGTTGCAAGCGACGTCGATCCCACCGCTGATACGTTGGCGTAGATCAGGCCCTGCATCGAATCGCGGGTCTTCTCGATGAACTTCGCGGCGGCCCGGTCGGTCGACACCATGATCACCGCCTTGATCTGCGGTTTATGGGCCTTGATCTGGTTCACGGCTTCGTCGACGTCCACCGTCGCGCGCGGATAGGTGAAGCGCGGCACCGGATCGGCGATGTTGAGCTGCCGATACGCCTTTGCGACACCGGCGAAGCCGTCGTCGCCGAACGCGTCCTGCTGCTGAAAGACGGCGATCTGGCGCGGCGGGATCCGCTTCATCTTGACCAGATACCGGACCAGCGCATTGGTCTCTTCGGCGTAGCTCGCCCGATAGTTGAACACGTAGCGATCCGGCGGATCACGCCGCACCACTGCCGCACCGGTGTTCGGAGCGAAGTACAGCGTCCGCCGCTCCAGCGCGTAGGGAATCGCGACCTGTGAGTTGGCGGTGCCGACATTGCCGATGAAGCCGAACACCTGCTCCTTCTCGTAGAGCTGCGTCATGGCCGCGAGCGTCCGGTTCGGGTCGTAGCCGTCGTCGGCGGCGATCAGGCGGAGCTGGCGACCGCCGATGCCGCCGGCCTCGTTGGCGCGCGCAAAGGCGGTCTCGATGCCGAGCCTCATCTGGCGTCCGGTCTCCTTGCGGATTCCGGTGAACGGCATGACGATACCGAAACGGATCTCGCGATCGGTGATGCCGCGCACGGGAGCGGAGGTCACCGCGCCGGTCGTGCCTACGGGCGGGCTGGATGGCGCGGCGCCTGCCGGCTGGCCGAGCGAGCGCTCCAGGTCGGTCAGTTGCCGCTCGACATTGGCGCAGGCGGCCTGCGATGCGCCGCCACGGCTGCGGCCTTCGGCGATGTAGCCATTGAAGCCGCGCATCAGCTGATCGCGCTCACCGTCGTTGTTCGACGCCTGGCGAATGGCCTCGCGAAACTTCTCGACGATGTTCTGGACGCGTCCCTGGGTGATGTCCGGGCACGTCGACGCCTGCCCCACGATCGGTCCCACGCGCCCGGCGAGATCCCGGACGACATCGGGGGCCGCCGCGAGGGCGGAGCTGAGGGGAGCCGCGAACAGGCTCCCGATGATCAATGCGGACCAATGGACGGTCATCGGCTCTCTATCACTCGCTCTACGAGATGCTGCAAATCCTCATCGTCCTGCTATTCGCGGTACTTCAAATTAATGTCGGGTTTCTCTTTCGTGTTTTTGTCGCTGCAGGCAGTGTTGATACCGTTTTCAGCGGTATCCTAGTCAAGCTCCACCGGTTGATAGGTGCCGGTCTCGTTCAGGGCCGTGCCCCAGATCTTGTGCGAAGCCTGGTGCTCGGCGCGGCCGAAGCCGAGCTGGGTCCCAAGTCCCAGGTCGAGATTGCGCATGGTCTCCAGCGTGTCGACGAGCCGCTCGGTATCGAGGCTCGGGCCGGCGCGCTTCAGCCCTTCGATCAGGATGCTCGCCGAGATGTATCCTTCGAGCGAGGTGTAGTCGGCGGCTTCGCCGGGAAAGTAGTTCGCGAGCGCGTTCTTGTAATCCAGCACCAGGCTGGAATAGCCGGCGACACTCGGCACGGTCTGCGAGACGATCACGCCATCAGTGAAGCGCGGCCCGAGCAGCATCAGCTCGCTCGCGAGCGCCGATCCGGCCACGGCGGAAATGTTGGCGAAGACCGCGCCCGGAAACACGTCGTGGGCCTTCTCGATGAATTTGGCGGCGGCGCGCGTCGTCGCCAGCACGACCACGGCGCGAACCGGCGTCCGCAACAGCTTCAGCTGACTGATGGCATCGTCGACGTCGATCGTGTTGCGCGGATAGTTCACCCGCACGATCGCATTGTCGCTGACGCCGAGCGAGCGGAACGCCTTGGCCACGCCGGCGAAGCCTGCGTCGCCGAAGGCGTCGTTCTGCGCGAATACCACGATCTGCCGTGGATTCAGCTTGCGGATCTTGACGAGGTAGCGGACCAACGCGTCGGTTTCCTCGGCGTAGCTCGGCCGATAGTTGAAGACGTAGCGGTCGGGCGGATCGTGGCGCACCACGTTGGCGCCGGTATAGGGCGCGAACAACAGCACACGCCGCTCGAGCGCGTAGGGAATGCCGACCGCCGCGGTGGCCGATCCGAAATTGCCGACGAAGCCGAACACCTGCTCCTTCTCGTAGAGCAGCTTCATCGCGTCGAGCGTGCGCGCGGGATCGTAGCCGTCATCGGCCGTGACGAGCTTGAGCACGCGGCCGTTGATTCCGCCCGCCGCGTTGACGCGGCTGAACGCGGCTTCGATGCCGATCCTCAGCTGCCGTCCGCTCTCTCTCACCGGCCCGGTGGTCGGAATCACCATGCCGAACTTGATGTCGTTCTGGGTCACGCCGCGCACGTTGGAGACTGGCGGCAACACTTGTGCTGATGGCGTCGCGGCCTGTGCGGCCGCCGGTCCGATGCTCACCGCCGGCAAGCTGGATCTGGCCTGCGCCGGTGCCGCAATCGAGCGCTCGAGGTCGGCCAGCTGGCGATCGGCGCCGCTACAGTCCAGCCGGCGGCCGGTCACGAGGCTGCGGCCCTCGGCCACGTATTGGTCGAGCAGGCGTGTCAATTCGTCGCGATCGGCCTCATCAGCCGCGGCCTCGCGGATGACGACCTGAAACTTCTCGATGATGGCCTGGATGCGCGGACGCGCGATCTCACGGCAGGCGAGCGCCGATCCGATGATCGGACCAACGCGGCTGCCGAGCTGGCGCACCGTGGCCATGGTCTCGCCGGGCGCGGCCGTGGCTCCGCTCGCCATCAGTGTCGCGAGCAGGGGCAATGCCATGCGGGCGTGAGCCAGCGTTCGGCGTGCTGCCGCTTTCTGCGGTAGGACGTCGGTCATGATCGCCTTGTGACGTGTTTGATGCCGGATCAGGGCAGAAGGTTAGCGAACCCGCTCCTGACCCGACTTCTGGTTCCACTGCATGAATTGCTGCAGCATGGGTTTTTCGGGAGTTTCGGCCTCAGCCGTGGGCGCCGGAGCATCCGCGGCGAGCAACGATTGGAACTGCGACAGTGCCGGGGCCTGCGCCTGAGTCTCGGCGCGCTCCGGCAGCGAGCTGGTCTGGTCCGCCCTCGCGTCCTGGGCATCGGCGGCGACGGCCGGCAGCGTCTTCATCGACTGCACGGCGGCGACGAACGACTGGCTCGCGTCGGGCTGGCGCCACACCGGAACGATGTTGAGGAAGAACAGCGCGACGACGGCGGCGACGCCGGTGGCCGCAGCGAAGCGGCCGGCGAACTTGAACACGACCGAGCGGCGGTCGCGCTCGAGATCCGGCGGATCGCGCATGACTTGCGGGTTCAGCGACTGGCGAAGGGATTCGAACACGGCGGTCTCCAAGCGAGCATCGAGCGGTCCCTGCTGTCCCGAAGCGGGACGCTCGGTCGCCTCCGCTGCCTTGTCGTTAACGAGAGATAGCCGGGTCGCTTCCGGGCGCTCCCGCAACCACCGCGGTGCGTAGTGCAGCGGGTCTTGCGGGTTCATCGGATTCTGTTCACTCAACGAACTCATACGCTACTCCTCTGACGCTCGATTCCGGTAAACTGATACGCTTCTGCCACGTCGTAGAGAGTTAGTTCCAACGTAGAGCGGGAGCGTCGTTGCCACTTCAGTACACACGAAATCCTATGCAGAATCAGACGGTTTGCGCCGATCGTCGATCGCACGCCAAAGGTCCTTTCCTGCAAGGCGCCTTGGCACGTTGATCGTACCTTTGACGCCTCTGTCGATCCCATGCCCCGCCCCCTGACGAGTGTCAATTGTTCGGACCCCGAACTACGCCCTGGCCCAAAATTATATGTACGTTAAAGTTATCATCATGATGTGATCGAAATGAGGCGTGCCGAGTCTTGACGTAGATGCTCAAAATTTGCGTCCCATTCGCGCCAAGGTTGCGCCATGATTCGACCATGATCGAACTGTGTCGGGCGGGCCGCTGTCGATTTTCGAGCGGCTTAGCGTCGATTTAACCATCCGTTAACCATCTGGCGCCGACAGTTAACCAATCACTAAGAAGGTTGGGTCGGATGGTCATGAGTGCGAGCGCTGAAACGGTACGTCCCCTCATTCGTCTGCGCGGGCGCTCCTACGTCGCCTTCGTGTTCACGCCGGCGGTACCGATTGCCGACTGGCTCGGCGAGCTCGATGCGACGCTGAAGGGCTCGCCCGGCTTCTTCGTCGGCAAGCCGATCGTGCTCGATCTCTCGGCGGTGGATCTGAGCCCGCTCGCGATCACCCACCTCATCAAAAGCATCGAATCGCGCAACATCCGCGTGCTCGGCCTCGAAGGCGTCGAGCAGGCGCGGTTGTCGGTCGGCATGCCGCCGCTGCTGTCCGGCGGCCGTCACTGCGCCGTGCAGGAGATCGAGCCGGAGAAGCCGCAGCTGCAGCCGCCGACCTCGCTGCTGCTCGATCAGCCAGTGCGCTCGGGCCAGTCGATCGTATTTCCCGACGGCGACGTCACCGTGCTCGGCGCGGTGTCGTCCGGCGCGGAGATCGTCGCCGGCGGCTCGATCCATGTCTATGGCGCGCTGCGCGGGCGCGCGATGGCCGGCATCAACGGCAATGCCGCGGCGCGCATCTACTGCCAGAAGATCGAGGCCGAGCTGGTCGCGATCGACGGCTACTACCAGACCGCCGAGCAGATCGACGCCGGCCTGCGCGGCAGGGCCGCGCAAGCGCGGCTCGAAGGCCATTCCATGAAGATCGTTGCATTGAACTGAGTAGCAGGAGGATTCCCAAGATGACCAAGGTACTTGTTGTGACGTCGGGCAAGGGTGGCGTCGGCAAGACCACCACGACGGCGGCGATGGGCGCGGCGCTGGCGCAGGCCGGCGAGAAGGTGGTGGTGGTCGATTTCGACGTCGGCCTGCGCAATCTCGATCTGGTCCTCGGCGCCGAGCGCCGCGTCGTGTTCGATCTCATCAACGTCGTGCACGGCGTCGCCAAGCTGCCGCAGGCCCTGATCCGCGACAAGCGGCTGGAGAACCTCTGGCTGCTGCCGGCGTCGCAGACCAAGGACAAGGACGCGCTGACGGAGGAGGGCGTCGGCCGTGTCATCGCCGAATTGCGCAAGACCTTCGACTGGGTGATCTGCGACAGCCCCGCCGGCATCGAGCGCGGCGCGATGCTCGCGATGCGCTATGCCGACGAGGCGATCATCGTCACCAATCCGGAAGTGTCGTCGGTGCGCGATTCCGACCGCATCATCGGCATGCTCGATTCCAAGACGGTGCGTGCCGAGAACGGCGAGCGCGTCGAGAAGCACATCCTCATCACCCGCTACGATGCCGGCCGCGCCGCGCGCGGCGAGATGCTGTCGATCGACGACGTGCTGGAAATCCTGGCGACGCCGCTGCTCGGCATCGTGCCGGAGAGCCAGGACGTGCTGCGCGCGTCCAATGTCGGCTGCCCGGTCACGCTCAACAGCCCGGCCAGCGCGCCGGCGCGCGCCTATCACGACGCCATGCGGCGCCTGCTCGGCGAAGAGGTCGAGATGCAGATCCCGAGCGAGCGCAAGGGGCTGATGAACCTGCTGCTCGGACGGAGGGCTGCATGAGCGTGCTGCGGCTCTTCACGGGGCGTACAGCCTCGGCGCCAGTCGCGCGGGAGCGGCTGCAGATCCTGCTCGCGCATGAGCGCAGCCTGCGCGGCCAGCCTGATCTGCTGATGCAGCTGCGCGAGGAAATCCTCAGCGTGGTGTCGCGTCATGTGCTACTCGATCCGGACAAGGTCATCGTCCGCATGGACCGGGGGAAACATGTCTCGACGCTCGAGGTCGACATTGAACTGCCCAACGGCGCCGACCGCGCCTTTGCCAGCGCGGGCTGAGGCGTGGCGAGGCCTGCGCTGATGCGGCCGATCTTCCGCGTCACGGACAATCAGGTCGTCGTCAGCCCCGATGCCGCGGGTCCCTGGGATCCGACCATGCAGCACGGCTCGGCGCCGTCGGCGCTGGTGGTGTGGGCGGCCGAGCGCATCGCGACCAAATCGCCGATGCGCATCGCCCGCGTCAGCATCGATCTGATGCGGCCGGTGCCGCTCGCCGAGCTCGGAATCGAAACCGAGGTGCTGCGCGAGGGCCGCAAGATTCAGCTCTCGACGGTGCGCCTGCGCGCCGGCGACACCGTGGTGGTGACCGCGACCGTGCTGAAGATCAGGCAGGACGCCGTGCCGCTGCCGGATGACGTCCGTGAGCTGCCGGTCGACCTCGCCGGCCCCGACGAGGCGCAGCCGGAGCCCGCCGATTTCTCCACCAGCCCGTTCGTGCGCGGCATGACCCTGCGCGCCGCGCGTGGCCGATTCGGCGTCCGCGGGCCCGGCGCGATCTGGTATCGCGTCGACTGGCCGCTGGTCGAGGGCCACGCGGTCTCGCAGGCGATGCGCGCGGTGGTCGCCAGTGACTTCTGCAACGGCACCTCGGCCGCGCTCGACTTCCACAGCTACACGTTCCTCAATGCCGACCTCACCGTCAGCATGGCCCGCGAGCCGGTCGGCGAGTGGATCCTGCTCGACGCCGAGAGCTGGATCGGCCCCGATGGCGCAGGGCTCGCCATGGCGCGGCTGGGCGACGAAAAGGGCTATTTCGGCCGCGTGGTACAGAGCCTGGTGATCGAGAAGCGGTGAGCGATGAGGACTAATTAGTCGCGGTCATGACTGGAGCGACCAGTCGTCGTTTGCAATCCGCGTGAGAGACAAATCTGCCGCGACAGGACGCGCTGCGCTCCCTCTCCCCGTTCTTCACGGGGAGAGGGCTGGGGTGAGGGGCAGCCACACCCAGTGACGCATACTATCAAGCTCATCCCCGCTGATCAGCTTGCAGATGTCGATTGATCGAGCGGGATTCACGTCTCACAATTCGCACTGCCCGTGCGGCGGCCCCTCACCCCGACCCTCTCCCCGTGAAGAACGGGGAGAGGGAGTGCACCGTCGCTGCCGACGATGCCTCTCCCGATCATTCTCGTCCGAAATTCTCCCTCACTTCGCGCGCTACGCCGCGCGCACCGTGTTCAGGAACCGTCCGACCTCGAGTTTCAGCCGGTTGCTGTCCTGCGACAGTGACTGCGCCGCAGACAGCACCTGGGAGGAGGCCGAGCCGGTCTCGCTGGCGCCGCGCTGCACGTCGGTGATGTTGGACGACACCTCGTGGGTGCCCTGCGCCGCCTGCTGGATGTTGCGCGAGATCTCCTGGGTCGCGGCGCCCTGTTCTTCGACGGCCGCGGCGATGGTCGACGAGATCTCCGACAGTTTTTCGATGGTGCCGCTGATCTCCTTGATGGCGCCGACCGACTCCTGGGTCGCGCTCTGGATGCCGGAGATCTGCTGTCCGATCTCGCCGGTGGCCTTCGCGGTCTGCTCGGCGAGCGCCTTCACCTCGGTGGCAACCACCGCGAAGCCGCGGCCGGCCTCGCCGGCCCGCGCCGCCTCGATCGTTGCGTTCAGCGCCAGCAGGTTGGTCTGGCCGGCGATGGTGTTGATCAGCTCGACGACGTCGCCGATCCGCGCTGCGGCCCGCGACAACTCGCTGACGCGGTCGTTGGTCTTGCGCGCCTGGTCAACGGCCTCATTGGCCATCCGCGCCGATTCCTGCACCTGCCGGCTGATCTCGTTGACCGACGAGCTCAGTTCCTCGGTCGCCGATGCAACCGACTGCACGTTGGCGGTGGCCTGCTCGGAGGCGGCAGCCACGGTCGTGGTGCGCTTCTGGGTGCGTTCGGCGGTCGACGTGAGCGTGCTGGCGGAAGCCTCGAGCTCGGTGGATGCCGAGGAGACCGTGTCGATGATCTGCCCGACCGCGCCCTCGAAGCTGTCGGCGAGCTCGTGCATGTCGCGCTTGCGGCGCTCGGCCGCGAGCTTCTCCGATTCTGCCTGCTCGGTGCGCAGCCGTTCGGTCTCGATGGCGTTGTCCTTGAACACCAGCACGGCGCCGGCCATCTTGCCGATCTCGTCCTTGCGCTCGACGCCGGGAATGTGAACGGACATGTCGCCGCCGGCGAGCTTGCGCATGGCCTCGGTCATGACAGCGATCGGGCGCGACACGCCGGCCACGATCAGATAGCCCATCGCGATACAGAGCAGGGCGGCCAGCGCGATGGTGGCCAGGATCCACATCCGCGAGGACAGGTAGATGGCGGCGCCCTTGTCGGCTTCCTTCTTACCCTGTTCGACATTCCACGCCAGATCCTGCTCCAGCGCCTTGCGCGCGGTGCCAAAGACCTTGCTCATGTTGCTCAGATAGAGCGAGGTCGCAGCGTCCGTCTGGTCCTTGCGCGCAAGCTCGAGCAACCGCTTGCTCTCGTCGAGGTAGGCGGTCCACGGTGTCTTGAATGCCGCCACGAGCGCCTTCTCCTCCGCCGTCGTCACCGTCGGCTCATAGAGCTGCCAGGTCTTGTCGAACAGCGCGAGGCTCTCGTCCATCTGGCGCTCCAGCTGAGTCTTGTCCTGAGCCGATGCCAGCAGGAACTGGCCCTGCCGGGCACGATATTGTTCGGTGGCCTTGGAGATGGTGCCGAGCCAGCCGGTCGCGGGCAGCCAGTTGTCGCGGACCTCGGCGGCTGACCCATTCACGTTGCCGAGACGATCGATCGAGAAGCCACCGAGCCCCATGGCCGTGATCAGAACGATGCCGAACGCCAGCAGCACCTTGTTGCGAATGGACAGATTGGAAAAGGACGGCATTTTCGACTCCGACTTCACGAATTCCGAGAGATTGAATGGGCCCAGGATCGCGCACGGTCATCGTGCGCGTGAGATGCTCGCCATTGAGGCATCATGATGTGGGCGTGCGATCGATTAAGCGGGCGACTGATAAATTTTGCTCTAATATTAGGCAGTACACACGAGCCGTAAGATTACGGGATGCGTGGGAAGACAAAGGTGGATTGAGTCGCGGTCGAGAAGCGCGAGGGACGAGAACTAATTAGTCCCGATCATCGAATACCTGCTTGAAAGGCGACAGCTGTCGCGACACGAGCGGTGCGCTCCCTCTCCCTGTTCTTACGGGGAGAGGGCTGGGGTGAGGGGCTGCCACACCCAGTGACGCGTGTCACCTGTCTCATCCCAATGTATCGGGACCGCATTGAAGATGTAGCTCGTGTGAGAGAGCAGGGCTTGTGAGGCGGACCACCCGTGCGGCTGCCCCTCACCCCGACCCTCTCCCCGTGAAGAACGGGGAGAGGGAGTGCACCGCCGCTGCCGACGCTGCTCTCCCGACTACGATCGCCCGAAAATCTCTTGCTTCGCGTCGCTACGCCGCGCGCACCGTGTTCAGGAACCGTCCGACCTCGAGCTTCAGCCGGTTGCTGTCCTGCGACAGCGACTGGGCGGCGGACAGCACCTGGGAGGAGGCCGAGCCGGTCTCGCTGGCGCCGCGCTGCACGTCGGTGATGTTGGACGACACCTCGTGGGTGCCCTGCGCCGCCTGCTGGATGTTGCGCGAGATCTCCTGGGTCGCGGCGCCCTGTTCTTCGACGGCCGCGGCGATGGTCGACGAGATCTCCGACAGTTTTTCGATCGTGCCGCTGATCTCCTTGATGGCGCCGACCGACTCCTGGGTCGCGCTCTGGATGCCGGAGATCTGCTGCCCGATCTCGCCGGTGGCCTTGGCGGTCTGCTCGGCGAGCGCCTTGACCTCGGAGGCAACCACCGCGAAGCCGCGGCCGGCCTCGCCGGCCCGCGCCGCCTCGATGGTGGCGTTCAGCGCCAGCAGGTTGGTCTGGCCGGCGATGGTGTTGATCAGCTCGACGACGTCGCCGATCCGCGCTGCGGCCCGCGACAACTCGCTGACGCGGTCGTTGGTCTTGCGCGCCTGATCGACGGCCTCGTTGGCCATCCGCGCCGATTCCTGCACCTGCCGGCTGATCTCGGTGACCGACGAGGTCAGTTCCTCGGTAGCGGAGGCGACCGACTGCACGTTGGCGGTGGCCTGCTCGGAAGCGGCTGCCACGGTGGTGGTGCGCTGCTGGGTGCGCTCCGCCGTCGACGTGAGCGTCCTGGCAGAGGCCTCGAGCTCGGTGGACGCCGAGGAGACGGTATCGATGATCTGCCCGACCGCGCCCTCGAAGCTGTTGGCGAGCTCGTGCATGTCGCGCTTGCGCCGCTCGACCGCGAGTTTCTCCGATTCCGCCTGCGCGGCGCGCAGCCGTTCGGTCTCGATGGCGTTGTCCTTGAACACCAGCACGGCGCCGGCCATCTTGCCGATCTCGTCCTTGCGTTCGACGCCGGGAATGTGAGCCGACATATCGCCGCCGGCGAGCTTGCGCATGGCCTCGGTCATGACAGCAATCGGCCGCGACACGCCGGCCACGATCAGATAGCCCATCGCGAAGCAGAGCAAAGCGGCGAGGCCGATCGTGGCCAGGATCCACATCCGCGACGACTCATAGACCGCAGCGCCCTTGTTGGCTTCTGCCTTGCCCTGCTCGACGTTCCAATTCAGGTCCTTCTCCACCGCTTTCCGGAGCTCCGAGAAGCTTTCGCGGAGCTTGCCCATATAGAGGGCGGACGCTGCATCGGTCTGTTGCTTGCGCGACAGCTCGTAGAGCGCCTTGCTATCATTCAGGTAGTTGGAGAGGGCCGTCTTGATCGCACCGGCCAGCACTTTCTCTTCCGCCGAGGTCACCGTCGGTTCATACAGGCTCCATGTCTTGTCGTACTGCGCAAGCGTATCGGTGAGCAGCTTCTCCTGGGCGTTCCTGAGCTCATCGGTGGTCGACAGCAGCAGTTGTCCTTGTCGCGCACGATATTGTTCCGTCGACCTGGACAACGTGCCGAGCCATGCGGTCGCCGGCAGCCAGTTGTCGCGCACCTCGGCCGCGTAGCCGTTGACGCTCGCCAGACGATCGATCGCGAAGCCGCCGAGGCCCATCGCAGTCACGAGAACGATGCCGAACGCGAGCAGCACCTTGTTGCGGATGGACAGATTGGAAAAGGACGGCATCGTCGACTCCAGATTTAGGACGAGAGATGTCACGCACTGCGGGCCGCAGCAGACGTTTGCATGAACCGGCGCATGCTGATGCGTTGAGAGATCATGAACGGAACCGACACCCATTAGGCTTCGGAGAACTAAATTTTGCTCTAAAATCGGGCATTGGCAGGCGTACAAGTCCTACCGTACAACTACGGGAATGAGCGCGATTCACGACGGTGGGATGGGCAGATGAGGAAATCCATGTCGACAACGGCAACCGAGGGCGAGGCTCCCGCGCACCTGATCGACACCAGGATCAAGGAACTCGGCGATTGGCGCGGCACCACGCTGGCGCGGGTCCGCGGCCTGATCAAGCAGGCCGACCCCGATGTCGTCGAAGAATGGAAGTGGCGCGGCGTTCCGGTGTGGTCGCACGCCGGCATCATCTGCACCGGCGAGAGCTACAAGGCTACCATCAAGCTCACCTTCGCCAGGGGCGCCTCGCTGCCCGACCCGAAAGGCCTCTTCAACGCCAGCCTCGATGGCAACACCCGCCGGGCGATCGACATCCACGAAGGCGACGAGATCGACGAGGCGGCGTTCAAAGCGCTGATCAAGGCGGCGGTGAAGTTGAACACCGCCAAGAAGAAGCGCTAGGCGCACGGAGCCAGCGATGTCGATCGATCTTCACGAGCTCGCGACATTCCTGGTCGAGGCGAAACGGCGCACCTATGCCGGCCTCGACGACGATGCGACGCTGGCGACGCCTGCGCTCGCTAACGCGAAGCAGCTCGAGCACCGCGCCGGTGCCTACCTCTATCGCGACATCTACTTCGGCATCGGCTTCTTCGTCGGACAGGAGACCGTGACAAGCAATGACCGGGTCATCTGGTCCATGTCCTATGGCGGCGGCATCCGCGCGGACATCGCGGACCGGGAAACGGTCGTCGCGGTCTATGCGTTTCTCCGCATGGCCCTGCTGAAGGTGGAAACGGACCATCCCTATCGCGGTCCTGCCGCGTTCGCGTCAGGCGGGCTGAGCTACAGTAACGTTGTCGGCGGCGATCTCGCGCGTTTCCATGGCGTGGAGACGATCGAGCGGCATGGCCGCGACGTTTATCAGCTGCACTATGCGGGTGGCCTCTTGAGGTAGAGCGGTCGGTCGAACAGCCGTCGCCGCCTCCTTCGGATCGGACGGCGTGGTCAGCCGACGTCGGACCACTCCACGACCGTTTCGCGTGCCGGCGAAACACCGAACCGGGCACGCTTGTATCGCGCACACGCGCGGTCTGCGCGCAGGCGGTCGCCGATCGCCAGTTTCAAGGCCTCGTGTCGCTCACGATCCTCCGGCAGGGCGGGATGTGTCGCATGCGGGACGTCTCCCCGCTTGAAGGCTGCGTCCCAGCGTAGCCAGATCTCCTCGTTTTCAAGGACCAATGTCAGGAGGTCGTCGTCGACCGGCGCAAGCCAATATGTGTCGCCATACTCGTCAGTGCTATGATCGAACTCCGCCTCGTAGATGTGCGGAATGCCATCCAGATCGGCGATGCCGAGGCGGGGGCCGTCATAGTAGTCGTTGATGGTGTGAACCCGATCCCAAGCCATTTGTTGAAGCCTTCTTGCCGGCACGCTCTCGTCGTTCGTACAGGCCGTGTGCTGGCACGATCCTTCAAGCGGAGCTTCAATCCCGTTGCACATTCGCGGCGAGCAGGCTAAAGGTTCGCACCGCAATTTCAACGCAGGAGGCGACGATGTCCAGACTCACGCGCTTCCCGGGCTCGCTGCGCGATCATTGACGCAGCTGCCGGGATGATGGTCCCGGTTACGATTTGACACCTTCACAAATCACCAAAGACCCCGCGGCCGTCACGGCCTGCGTTTGAACAGTCGTGTCATGACATCTCATCTTTTGCTTGCTCCCCGCCGGGAGCCGGTGCGTTCCGACCTGTGTGAACGCCGGCTGCGGCGCTATGCGTCTCGTTTTCAATCCCGCGTCGTCGCGCGGGCGCGGAGCCATCCGCATCTCGCCGACCTCGCGCTGAGCTTTCCGGCGCTGCTCTTCGCGTTGGCGGTGCCGCGCGACCGGTTCGATCCGGAGCCGGCGATCGCGCGCGTAATCGCGGGACGGTCACTCACCGAGGCGGCCGCGGCGGCCGGCCTGCCGATGTGGCTACGCAAGCTGCCGCCGGAGGCGTGCGTGCGGCCGATCCCGCGGTTGCCGGATGGCGAACTGTTCAGACGGCAGATCGGCAATCATCTGCCGCGATCACCGAAGCTGGTGCCGATCTGGCTGGCTCTCGTCGCAGAGATGGCGGCGCTCGCGCACGACGCCGCCGCGGTGTGGATCGCGCGAGAGTTCGTCCGCGCCCCCAAAGGGGTCAATCGCGACCGCGTGCATCTGCTCGCCCTGTGGATCTGGTTCTCCGGCCAGCCCGGCCGTCTCGCCCACGATCTCGTCGAACGGCCGTGGACGCCGGGCATGAGGCTCGACGCCGCAATGACGGCAGCTGTCAACTGGCGCGGCCGGGTCTCGCTGCATCTCAATCTCGGTCAATTGCCGATCAGCGACATGTGGCTCGATCCCGGCCGGATCGGGGACTATGAGTTCAGGCCGCTCGACAACATTCCGGACCTGGTCGACGAAGCGGCCGCCATGCGCAACTGTGTCCGCACCTATGGTGCTGACATCGTCCACAACCGTTCGCGGCTGTGGAGCGTCCGTCTCCGGGGTGAACGCATCGCGACCTTGGAGGTCGGCCGCCACTGGCGCGATCCATTGCTGAACATCGTCCAGCTCAAGGCGGCCGGAAACGCGGCCGTGTCGCACGAATTGTGGTGGATCGCGCGGCGCTGGCTGCACCTGCATGATCTCGCACAGATCGAGCCCGCCAAGATGAAATGGGGCCAAGCGCCGCTCGACCTCGTCACCTGGCGCGCTCTGTGGCGGCCCTATTGGCTTGCCAAACGCCGCATCCCCGACTGGCTGCCGCTCGCGCCCTCGCGCGCCGCGTTCGGTGCGCTGTGACGAACCGCGCGCCAGCGCCGGCCGCGTTGGACACGACACACTACTCGGGCAGCATCCCGGCAATCGCGCAGAGTTGCGCGACGACAGCTTGCAGCAGGTCGGCTCGCCAACCACCGATCGCAATGGACTCGCTGACGTGGAGCGCCTGATCCATGGTGACCATGGCGTCCTTGGTCAGTCCGCCCTTGGCTTGCTCCAACGCGATCGATGCGAGCGCACCGGCGCGTGCGGCTTCGCCCTCGATCGAGGCCGCCGTCGCAAGGGCCTCGGTAAAACGACCTGCCTTGGCGTGTTCCTCTGCGGCGGCTTCCATGATCAGCGAGCGCCAATGTCGATCTTCGATTGCGTTTGCCAACTGCAAGGCTTCGGTGACGTGTCCCGCCCGCAGATGCGCCCTCGCCAGATCGTCGAAGGCCTTCCTGAGCAAATGGTCTGACGTAATGGATAAAGTGAGGGTCATGGCCTCGCGGAAATCGCCCAACCGCAAGCGGGTCGCCATGATCGACTCCCAGAACAGGGCGCGTTGCCACTCATCCTTGATGGACGGGGCGGTGACCATGGCTTCGTCGAGCGTCGCGCGGGCTTCGATCGCCAATCCCGCGGCGGCCTGCACCGCGGCGATCGCGCTGAACATTCTGGCGCGCCATTCCTCTGCGATGGACCGTACCGACTGCAGGGCCTCATCGGCGATGACTGCTGCGGATTCGCGCCGGTCTGCCTTTGCTAGAGCATCCGCAAGCCGGATCAGTGCGTCGGCACGATCCACTTCGCTATCGATCGAAAGTGCGATCATGTGAGCGCGTTCGAACGTCGCTGTCCCCTCGGACGCCAGGCCCGCGTCGGCCTGCGCGACGGCAACGTCGGCCAGCGCCTGCACGCACATGACGACAGGACTGGCAAAGGGGCGGTTGTTCCAGAACCAGGACGGTTCATCCCGGATCGACGACGCGATCCGCCTCGCCCGATGCAGAGTGGTGCCGGCGTCCTGAAGCAGTCCGGCCTCTGCCTGTGCCCCGGCGATGGTGATCAGGATCGAAGATCGCCCGATCGCCCAGAACGTGCGAAGGCGCGACTCCTGCACGGATTGACGATAGGTTGCCGCGGCCTCCTTTGTCAGTCCCGACCGGCCCTGCGATTGCGCGATGGTGATCAGGACCTTGCTGCGCAACCAGGGTCCCTCAATGGAGTGCAGCAGTTCGGACGCTTCTGCGACATGATTGTCGTCGGCCCGCATCACTGCGATGGACGCGAGCAGTTCTTCCCGGCTCATGTCGAAACCGATGGAGCGCGTCACGCGCAACGCTTCATCCAGTGTGGTGCCGGCTTCGTTCAGTCCTGCCGCTGCCTGCCCGCCCGCGATCGAGATCAGCGCTCTGGCCCGCAATTCCACATCGGTGGTGGATTGCGCCATTCGAAATGCCAGATCAAACGTCGCCATGGCCTGCTCTCGCAGGCCTGCTTTCGCCTGCGCTTGGGCAACTGACTTCAGCGCATGAACTCGCGCGATGGATTGGGCCAGAGACCGCGCTTGATCGAGCACACAAGCCCGATTGGGGGCTTCGGTGCAAACTGTCCAGGTCGCTGCCGGATCGGCTCCCGCCGACGCGGGGACTGAGCATGCGCTCGCGAGCACGACTCCCAACAGTCCAATCAGGCGCGCTTGGTGCATGCTTCCCTCCATGCGGCAAGACTCCATGAACGCAGGCGGGCATCGTGAGCGATGATTTCGATTCTCTTGGGGCGTACGGGCCGATGCGGTGTAGCCGCACCGCTATCCGTTGATCAACCCCGTGCGAATGACCATTCCACGATCGATCGCGTTGGCATTGCTTGTCCGGCGGCGTCGGAGCGCAGGAAGAACCTTACGACAGTCTCGTCTGCCGCCGGCCAGAGCATCGGCCCGTGGGGGCCCGCACCGACCGAACTGATTTGCCCGACGGCCATGCTCCGCGCGCGATCAGCTCTTCCGAGCGACATTCTCGCGACGAAGAGCGATGCGCCTGCAGACCGGATTCTGAAGCTGTTTCAAGCTGATTTGGCCTGTCCAGATCTCGCGCGGAAAATATTTTACTTTCCTTTTTCCGAAATCACTGTTTTCCTCCCCCTATCCCGCCTCATCCACGAGGGGCGCTTCGCGAACGTCACGACGCGTTGGGGTGGGAGGCGGTGGCCGCGAGGGGATGCAGCATGCTCGGCATGCCGACGTACGTCTTGTCGCGGACGGTGAAGTCGCAGGGTCCTGGCCTCCCGACGCTGAGGTCAAGTTTCGCAGGATATGCCGAGCGGCAGCCTGCGGGACGACGGTGGCAAAGAGCCGGTCGCCGGGGAGACTGCGTATAAGTCGTAAAGCCATCGCGCAGGGAAGGCCGGGATGAGGCCGAACCTGTGGTTCTGCCGCGTGCTTTTTTGCTGCACGCGGACCGCAGGCCTCGGTCGAGGCCTGGCCTTCCCTGCACCCTCCGTCCTGATGGAGGGGGCGAATGCAGCAACACTCGGACGCAGCTGCGCCGCGAGGCGGCGATGCCGTGTTTGCAGATGACATGTTTGTAGCGGACAACAGACGTGCAGGTCGATTTGGGAAAGCGCATATCGGCGAGGAGGCGCATATGAGTTGCCGACGCTCGTGCCACACCAATGGTGTCGTCCCGGCGAAAGCCGGGACCCATAACCACAGGAGGTCGAATGAGGCATGCTCGTCGCGACATCGACGCTCACCACGCCTTCCTGTGGTTATGGATCCCGGGTCGCGCTTCGCTTGCCCGGGACGACAGCGGAGTGCGGCGGTTGCGAGCCGGGCTGACCAGACGTTCGCGCGATCGTGTCGTCTGGTCCCGGTGTTTCGAGAGATCTCCGTCATTGCGAGCGCAGCGACGCAATCCAGGGCGGCACGCGCCGCCCTGGATTGCTTCGGCGCAAGGGCGCCTCGCAATGACGGCGGAAGGAGCGTGACGTGCCGTCACCCCACCATGCGCCCGCGGCCCTCCCAGTACTTGGCGCGCAGCACCTTCTTGTCGATCTTGCCGACGCCGGTGACCGGCAGCTCCGCCACGAACTCGACGCGCTTCGGCGCATGGGCCGAGCCCTTGCGCGCCTTGACCAGCTCGATCAGCTCGCTCGCATTCGGCTGCGCGCCCGCGCGCGGCACCACGATCGCGGTGACCGCTTCGCCCCATTTGTCGTCGGGCACGCCGACCACCGCGCACATCGCGACGTCGGCGTGCTGGGTCAACACATCCTCGATCTCGCGCGGAAAGATGTTGAAGCCGCCGGAGACGATCATGTCCTTCTTGCGGTCGAGAATGTACATGTAGCCGCGCTCGTCTCTCCGGGCGACATCGCCGGTGTGCAGCCAGCCGTTCTTCAAGGTCTCCGCGGTGATGTCCGGCCGTTTCCAGTACTCCGTCATCACGTGCGGCGCGCGCACGCAGATTTCGCCGGCCTCGCCCTGCGCGACCTCCTGATCATTGTCGTCGAGGATCTTGACGTCGCACGCCGCGATCGGGAAGCCGCACGACAGGAACAGCTCCGGCTGCTTCGGATCGTGGTCGGCCTTGCGCAGCACCGATACCGGATAGCATTCGGTCTGGCCGTAGAGTTGCGAGAACACCGGGCCGATACGCTCGATGCCCTCGACCAGCCGTGTCGGCGACATCGCGGACGTGCCATAGAGCACCAGCTCCAGCGAGGACAGATCGGTCTTCGCCAGCGCGGAATGATCGAGCAGCACGTAGATCATGGTCGGCACGAACAGCGTGAAGTTGATGCGCTCGCGCGCGATGGTCGCGAGCACGGCCTCCGGGTCGAACCCCTTCAACATGTGTACGGTGCCGCCGCGCATCAGCGTCGGCAGCACCTTGGTGCCGGCGACGTGGCTGATCGGCGCCACCGTCAGGTAGCGCGCGCGGTCCGGAATCTCGAAGTCGGCCAGGATGGCGGTGGCGAAGCCGCCAACTTCGCGATGGTGGCGCGGCGCGCCCTTCGACTTGCCGGTGGTGCCGCCGGTGTAGTTCAGGGTGGCGATGTCGTCGGGCGTGGCGAAGTTGCGCGCGCTGGCGTGGCCCGCCGCTTCGATCGCGGCCAGCAGGTCGGCGCCATGGTCCGCGGGCCCCAGCGTGAAGACGTGGCGCAGGCCTGGCGCGCGCGAGGCCAACTCGCCGCCGCGGTCGCGGAACGCGGCGGCGTCGATCACCAGCACCTGGGATTCGGAATCCGACAGCTGGAACAGCTGGTCCTCCAGCGAGCCCAGCGGATGCAGCCAGGTGATGGCGAGCCGCGACAGCTGCGCCGCCATGCCGGCGCACCAGCTGTCGGCGCGGTTCGCGGTGAGGAACGCGATCCGTGTTCCCGGCTGCAGGCCGAGCCGCATGAACACGCTCTGCATGCGTCCGATCAGATCGATCGCGCCCTGATAGGACAGCGATCCGCCGCGCCAGCTGAAGGCGGTGCGCGACGGATGCCGCGACAGAGTGAGCAGTGTCTGCTCGCAGACGACCGGAAACGAATGGAGCTGCCGGCTCATGGAACGTCCTCCCGTGATGCTGCGATCATTGTTGCGTCGCATGGCTTGTGACGAACGCTATCAGAATGC
Organism: Bradyrhizobium sp. HKCCYLS20291; assembly: GCF_051167715.1. Classification (NCBI taxonomy): domain Bacteria; kingdom Pseudomonadati; phylum Pseudomonadota; class Alphaproteobacteria; order Hyphomicrobiales; family Nitrobacteraceae; genus Bradyrhizobium; species Bradyrhizobium sp. HKCCYLS20291. The sequence goes on from NZ_JBNPTO010000003.1 coordinate 625,303, forward strand.
GGGTTGCGCTCAAGCACGCTGCGGCGTGGCTCGGAACATCGTTGCGGGCGCCGCGTTGCCCGGCCGAACAATGAAGGAGCAAGGCCATGCGGACCTCGACAGCTTTTTTTGCGGGAGTCGGAACGGTCGCCATCGCGGTCGCGGCAGGCCTCGGAGGCGGGCTCATGATCGCCGAAGGGATGCATCCGCGATCGACGGTTGCGGACACCGCCAATCTCGAGCGCTCCATGCCGGAGCAGCCGTTGCCCAGCCCGACGGCCACCTCATATCTCGCCGCAACGCAGGCGGCTGCGACGACGCCAATCAAGGTGGCGCCGGCCGCAACGCAAAGTGCGGCCACGACGCCCGCGCCCGCCGCCAGCGCGCTGCCGCCGCAAGCTGGTCCTGCGGAGACGACGGCCGCGGCGGCTGCCGCTCCGGCACAGTCCGACAGCAACCTGCAGGCTGGCGCGACCGACGATGCCCAGGCCAAGGTCGCGGACAAAGCGCAGGACAAGTCAGCGGAGAAGGTCCAGGAGTCAGAGTCCAAGGCGCGCGATGCCGAGCGCAAGCGTGTTGCCGATCAACGCCGTGCCGAGCGGCACCGGCAATATGTCGAGCGTCGCCGCCAGCGCCGCGAGCAGGATCTGCGCGCCGTCGAGCAGGCGGTACGCGAGGATACGACCCCGCGAGCCTATGCCGCGCAGCCGGTCGGGATGGATGGGCCGCGCTTCAGCTTCTTCGGCGACGATTGATCGCCCGCGCCGGCACCGTTATTCCAGAGCCAAACGAGCATCAGGGAGACGGCGCGGTGCAAGAGGGATCATGGGCCGGCCTGCGGGCGCGGCTTCGCCTGCCGCTGATCGCAGCGCCGATGTTCCTGGTGTCGGGGATCGAGCTGGTGAGCGCGGCCTGCGCCAACGGCATCATCGGTGCATTCCCGACGGTGAACTGCCGCTCTCCGGACGAGCTCGACGCGTGGCTGCGTGACATCTCGGACAGGCTCGCGCGCGGCAGCGATGCGAGCGGCGTGGCGGCCGCGCCGCTGTGTCCGAACCTGATCGTGCATCGCTCAAATGCGCGGCTGCAGCAGGATCTCGCCGTGCTGCTGCGGCATCGGCCGGAGCTCGTGATCACCTCGGTCGGCTCGCCGGCTCCGGTGATCGCCCCGCTGCACGACGCCGGCGTGCTGGTGTTTGCCGATGTCGCCTCGGTCCGCCACGCCGAGCGTGCGGCCGAGGCCGGGGCTGATGGCCTGGTGCTGCTGACGGCGGGCGCAGGCGGCCAGACCGGCTGGCTCAACCCGTTCGCCTTCGTGCGCGCTGTGAGAACGTTCTTCGCCGGTCCGATCGTGCTGGCCGGCGGCATCAGCGACGGCGTGGGCCTGCGCGCGGCCGAGGTGCTCGGCTGCGACCTCGCTTACATGGGCACGAAGTTCATCGCCACGCAGGAGAGCATGGCCGATGCGCGCTACAAGGCGATGCTGGTCGACAGCTCGGCCGACGACATCCTGCTGACCTCGGCCTTTACCGGGTTGCCGACCAGCATGCTGCGGCCGTCGATCGTTGCGGCCGGACTTGATCCGGACGATCTGCCGGCGCGTGGCGCGATCGAGATCGGCAAGGACATCGATGTGGGGGCGCGCGAGGCGCGGCCGAAGCGCTGGCGCGACATCTGGAGTGCCGGCCATGCCACCTCTGGCGTCACCGACATTCCGTCCGTGGCGGCGCTGGTCGCGCGCACCGCGCAGGAGTATCGAGGTGCCGCAGAGCCGCGGGGCACCGCCTGATGCGGGACCGCCCGGGGCATCGGCTTAAGTGGCCATTAACCATCCGGCCGCACAATCCGCCGAGTTTGAACTTGGCGGAATGGCGCGATGGCACTGAGGATTGTGCAGGAGAAGGAGCGGGCGACGCTCGAGGAGATCCGGATCCGGGTCGGCCATGCCCTGCAGCGGCACCCGCTGTGCCGCAACGTCCAGTTCGACATCATGAGCGTGCCGCGGACCGCGCGCGGCGGAAACTGGACCATCAGTCTGCATTCGGTGGAACCGACCGCGCTGTGGGAGGCCTCCGACATCGTGGCCGACATCCAGGCGGCCTACGATCTGCAGGTTCCCGCCGAGCTGCATTCCGCCGCGTGATAAAAAATCCGTCCTGTGGACGGGGCGGAATGGTGACGTCAGTGTTTCTGTGGCATCGTAAAGCCTTAATTGACTCCCATTTTTCGGCAGAGTGCGGCTTTCCGCCGGGATACGGAGAATTGCGTGACGAAGTCGATCGCTTTTGCTGCTTTGCTGGGCGTCCTGATCGCAGCCGCGGCCGTGACCAGCGTCCTGATGCGGGACAGCGTGCCGTCGGCCGGTGCCATGATGCCGACCGTCGTGGCCAAGAGCCCGATCTCCAACCGCGAAGCCAAGGGTGACCGCCTCGCCATGGTCACACTTGCGGCTGCCGAAGCGCAGCAACCCAGCCCCGCAACCAGGTCAACCCTGCGCCAGGCCTATGCCTATGCGCCGGCCGAGCAGGAGATGGCGAAGGCTCCGGCGACCGCTGCTGTGATCGCTGAGCCGGTCGTGCCGAAGTCCAGGATCCTGGCGCGGACCGAGCCGGCGACGGCGCCGCTGAAGCCGGAGGTGCAGAAGGCCTATTCGCTACTGTCGGACACCCAGATCGCCGGCATCAAGGATCGGCTGCGGCTGTCGTCGAGCCAGGAATATTATTGGCCGGCGGTCGAGAGTGCGCTGCGCGCCGTCGCCCGTAAGATCCACTCTGCGCGCCAGGGCGCCGCCAAGCCGGGCGCGGTGGCAATCGATCCGGAGTCGGATGAGGTGCAGCAGCTCAAATCGGCGGCGATGCCGCTGCTGTGGCAGTTGCGCGACGACCAGAAGGATGAAGTCCGGCGGCTCGCCCGCACCATCGGCCTCGACAAGGTCGCAGCTGCGATCTGATCGAGACGTCGCTGGACAACAAAAAGGCCGCGCATCGCGCGGCCTTCGCTGTTTTCGGGGCGGGGTTTTTTACCGTGCCGGCGGATTGGCCTCCGGATGCCCGCCGCTCTCCGGGCCGGCGCCGGTCGGGGACGAGGCGGGCGCGGTGCGCAGGTCGGGATCGGGCCGGGCCGGCTGGGTCATGGTCGGTGCCTGCGGCGGAGTGATCGCCGCGCCGGCGCCCACGGTGGTGCCGCGGTCGGTGTTGGTCGGCGCTGTCGGCACCGGCGTCGGCTTGTCGCCGCCGGCGAAGCGCGTCGCGCCGCCACTCTGATAGCCGGCGACCAGCAGGCCGCCGACGACGAGGGCGAGCACGAACACGGCGCCGAGCTCGGGCAGCGCGCCTGACGGTGCCATGCCGCGGCCGCGGCCGTCGCCTTCGAGCGCGACCGCCGCGATCTCGCGGTTGTTGCGCGAGCGCAGGAACGAGAGGAACGCACCGGCCGCGATCACGATCGCGGCCGCCAGTGTAAAGAACATGAGCCAACTGATGGGTTGTTCACCTTGCATGTCGAACATCCTTTGCGTGAGGGTCGCACGACGTGCAGTCGCGTCAGCCCCGCATGACAATCTCTGTTCGGTGCAATCGCCGGCGCCGCGGAAGGTTTCGCGGCTGGCCCAAAAATCTAGCGTCCCTCACCCGCCGCCCACAACGCGTCGAGCCCGGCGCGGTAGGTCGGGTAGGCGAAGACGAGGCCGAGATCCTGCTTGGCGCCGAGGTTCCGGATGCGCCGGTTGCTGGCGTAAAAACTCCGGGCCATCGGCGACAGCTCGGCGCTGTCGAACGGCAGCTCCGGCGGCGGCGCGATGCCCATCAGGCCCGCGGCATAGGCGATGACGTCCTGCGGCGGGGCCGGCTCATCGTCGACGATGTTCCAGGCGCCGCCTTGCCTGCGCTGGACCGCGCCCATGATCGCGCGCGCCGCATCATCGACATGGATGCGGTTGAAGACCTGGCCCGGCTTGACGATGCGGCGCGCCCGCCCCGCGCGCAGCTCGACCAGTGCGTTGCGGCCGGGGCCATAGATGCCGCCGAGCCGGAGCACCGCGAGCCGGTCGCCGATACGGCTCCGCCATTCGTCTTCGACGCGAACCCGCGCCTGCACCCGGCCGTGCTCCGGCGCCAGCGGCGTGTCCTCGTCGATCCAGTCGCCGTGGTGATCGCCATAGACGCCGACGGTGGAGAGATAGATCACGCGCGCGGAGCCGGATGTGATGGCCTCGCCGAATGCCGTCAGCGCCGGATCGTCACCGGCGCCCGGCGGCACCGAGATCAGCACGACGTCGGCCGCGGCGGCCTTCGCCAAGGTCGCGGCCGCCGGCGCCGCACCGTCGAACAGGTCGATGTCGTGCGACGCCAGCTGCGCGCGCTTGTCGGCGCTCCGCACGGTGCCTGTGATGCGGGCGAACCCGCCGCCGTGAAGGTCGACGAAGCGCTGGGCGGTGTAGCCGAAGCCGATGACGAACAGGTTCATGGCGTTCGAGTTACCCGGGCTGCCCGGCCCGATGCAAATCAAATGACGCGACCCGCGCCCGACGGCGCACCCTGCCGGCGCTGCGGTGCTGGCCTGCCGCCCTTGTTATGGCTCCCGTCATGAAAGATGTCGTATGCTCCGGCGACAGGAGATGGACTGCCCCGATGAATTTCCATTCGATCTACCGCCACGGCTTTGCCCGCGTCGCCGCCTGCGTCACCGCCTCGAGCGTCGCCAATCCCACTGCCAATGCGGCGGCGATCCTGGCGGCTGCGCGGGCTTGTCACGATCAGGGCACTGCGGTCGCGGTCTTCCCGGAGCTCTGTCTGTCCGGCTACGCGATCGAGGACCTGGTCAAGCAGGACCCGCTGCTCGATGCCGTGCAGCGCGGGCTGCTGACCTTGGTCGAAGCCTCGCATGACCTGATGCCGGTGCTGATCGTTGGCGCGCCGCTGCGCTTTGCGCATCGTGTCTACAATTGCGCCGTCGTGATCCATCGCGGCGAGGTGCTCGGTGTCATCCCGAAGAGCTACCTGCCGACCTATCGCGAGTTCTACGAAGGCCGCCACTTCGCCTCCGGTGCCGGCATCCGCGGCGAGATGATCGAGGTCGCCGAGACGATGGCGCCGTTCGGCACGGATTTGTTGTTCGCCGCCGCCGATGTCGCGGGACTCGTGATCGGCGTCGAGATCTGCGAGGATATGTGGGTGCCGGTGACGCCGGCCTCGGAGCTCGCGCTGGCGGGCGCCACCGTGCTCGCCAATCTCTCGGGCAGCCCGATCACCGTTGGCCGCGCCGAATCCCGTTCGCTGCTGTGTCGTTCGACCTCGGCGCGCTGCCTCGCGGCCTACATCTACGCCGCGGCGGGCACAGGCGAATCCACCACCGATTTGTCCTGGGACGGCCAGACCTCGATCTTTGAGAACGGCGTGCTGCTCGCCGAGAGCGAGCGCTTCCGCCAGACCGGCCAGACCATCTTTGCCGACGTCGATCTCGACCTGCTGCGCCAGGAACGCGCGCTGATGGGCACGTTCGACGACAACGCGCGCGCGACAGAGAGCGGCGTGCACTGGCGTCGCATCGGCTTCGAGCTGCAGCCGGCCGAGGGCGACATCGGCTTCATGCGCAACATCGAGCGCTTCCCGTTCGTGCCGAGCGACGCGGCGCGGCTCGATCAGGACTGCTACGAGGCCTACAACATCCAGGTCGCCGGCCTGACGCAGCGGCTGCGTGCCACCGGCACCAAGCGCATCGTCATCGGCGTCTCCGGCGGCCTCGATTCCACGCATGCGCTAATCGTCGCCGCCAAGGCGATGGACCTGCTCGGCCTGCCCCGCACCAACATCCTTGCCTACACCATGCCGGGCTTCGCCACGGGCGCGCAGAGCAAGTCCTACGCGCATGCGCTGATGAAGGCGCTCGAGGTCAGCGCCGCCGAGCTCGACATCCGTCCCGCCGCCACGCAGATGCTGAAGGACATCGGCCATCCCTTCGGCCGCGGCGAGCAGGTCTACGACATCACCTTCGAGAACGTGCAGGCGGGCCTGCGCACCGACTATCTGTTCCGCCTTGCCAATGATCGCGGCGGCCTCGTGCTCGGCACCGGCGATCTCTCCGAGCTTGCGCTCGGATGGTGCACCTATGGCGTCGGCGATCAGATGTCGCACTACAACGTCAATGCGGGTGTGCCGAAGACGCTGATTCAGCATCTCATCCGCTGGGTGATCGCTACGCATCAGTTCTCGGCCGACGTCGACCGCACGCTCGAAGCGGTGCTGTCGGCGGAGATCTCGCCGGAGCTGGTGCCGGTGAAGGAGGGCGAGACGCCGCAGAGCACGCAGGCTACGATCGGTCCCTACGAGCTGCAGGACTTCAATTTGTTTTACACGCTGCGCTACGGCATGCGGCCGTCGAAGATCGCCTTCATGGCGCATCACGCCTGGAAGGATGCCGGCGACGGCGCCTGGCCGCCGCACTTTCCGCCAGACAAGCGCAACGCCTATACGCTCGGCGATATCCGGAAGTGGCTCGAGGTGTTTCTCAAGCGCTTCTTCGCCTTCAGCCAGTTCAAGCGCTCGGCGATGCCGAACGGCCCGAAGGTCGTCGCCGGCGGTTCGCTGTCGCCCCGCGGCGACTGGCGCGCGCCGTCGGATGGCAATGCCGCGGCCTGGCTGGAGGATCTGGAGAGCGTGCCGAAGTGATTAGTCGGGAGTGATGCTCTGGCGGCTTGCTCGATGTACCTCGCCCTGCTTGCGGGGAGAGCTCGGATTGCGTCGCCAGATGCAATCCGGGTGAGGGGGTACAGGTCTATCCATTCACACCACTCGTGCGGCTGCCCCTCACCCCGCCCCTCTCCCCGTAAGAACGGGGCGAGGAAGCGCACCGCTCGTGGGGCGCCAGCCAATGTTTCACCCATGGACTCAGGCAATTGGCCGACGCGAACGACCGATCGACTGATCGTTGCCAGCTTGCTCTGCTGCTCCGCTTGCAATATCCCGGACGAAAGGCGTCCCGTGCGCGGGGCGCACGCGCCTCTTTCCAACGGAGTCCCCCATGAGCGTGACCGCCGCCGGCATTTCCTCGATGGCAACCCGGCAGATCCTCGCCGAGCTCGCGGCGGCGTATGAGGAGGCCACCGGCGAGGTGATTACGATCGAATCCGTCGGCGGCGTCGATGCCGCCAAGCGCATCCGCGCCGGCGAGGCGTTCGACTTCGCGGTGCTGGCATCCGATGCGCTGCAGAAGCTCGAGGCCGACGGCCATCTCGTTCCCGGCAGCATCATCGAGATCGCGGAATCGCCGATGGCGATGGCGGTGCGTGCCGGCAGCCCAAAGCCCGATCCGCTCGACGAGGCCGCCGTGCGCAAGGCGATGGCGAATGCCAAGGCGATCGGCATCTCCACCGGCCCGAGCGGGACGCACGTGCAGACGCTGGCGCGCAACTGGGGCCTGGAAGGCGAGGGCGCCTCGCGCCTGGTGCAGGCCAAGCCAGGCATTCCCGTCGCAAAACTGCTCGCCGACGGCGAGGTCGATGTGGGATTCCAGCAGCTCAGCGAGATGCTCGGCGCGCCCGGAATCGACATCGTCGGGCTGCTGCCGGAGGCACTGCAGCCGGGCACCGTGTTCGCCGCCGCGCTGTGCAAGGCCGGCGCGCACAGCGAGGCGGCGCGCGCGTTCATCGAATATCTCGTCTCGGAGGAGACCGCCGAGACCAAGCGCCAGCACGGCATGACGCCGGTGTGAGGAGAGAGGACCGAGATGGCCTCCAACACCTCTCTGACAGCCAAGGCCCTCGAGCAACTCGGCGCGCCGCGCCTGGCCGAGCTGCTGATGGAGGTGGCCGAGCGCGACGCGGCCATCAAGCGGCGGCTCAAGCTCGAGACCGCGACGCCGAACAAGATGGCGGCCGAGTTGCGCAAGCGGCTGGCGCAGATCGGTCGCGGCACGAGCTTCGTCGAGCGCAACAAGCTGCGTCCATTGGCCGCCGATCTCGAAGCTCTCCACGGCAGCATCACCAAGCAGGTGGCGGAGCACGATGCGGCAGCGGCCTTGGAGCTGATGTGGCAGTTCATGGATCTGGCGAACGGCGTTCTCGGGCGCTGTGACGACAGCGACGGGGTGCTGCATGAGATCTTCTGCGAAGCCTGCACCGATCTCGGCCCGCTGGCGGAGACCGCCAAGGCCGATCCCATCGCGCTGGCGGATCGCGTCTTCACCGCGCTCGACCGCAACGCTTACGGCCAATATGGCGATCTGATCGAGACCGTTGCGCCGGCGCTTAGTGAGCGCGGGCTCGCGCATCTCAGGCAGCGCTTCATCGACGTCGTGAACGCGCCACCCGAACGGCCTGCGCAGACGCAACGTCTCGCCGTCGGCTGGGACAGCAGTCGCTCCTTCCATGAGCAGGAGGCGCCGCTGCGCCGCCGCCACAACGCCCGCTTTGCGCTGCTGTCGATTGCCGATGCGACCCATGACGTCGAGCTCTACATGGCGCAACTCGACGACGAGAAGACGCGACCGGACATCGCAGCCGAGATCGGCCTGCGGCTGCTCGCGGCCGGGCGGGGCGCGGAGGCGCTGCAAATCATCGACGCCGCCGAGCTCCGCAATCCCAGCCGTCCCGATCCGGACTGGGAGACCGCCCGCATCGAGGTGCTCGATGGGCTCGGACGCAGCGAGGAGGCGCAGGCGGCACGCTGGGCGTGCTTTGCGCGGGAGCTGGATAGCAGGCAGTTGCGCGCGCATCTCAAGCGGCTGCCGGACTTCGACGACGTCGAGGCCGAGCGGCGCGCGCTCGATCACGTCGAACAATTTCCCCAGTCGATCCGGGTGCTAGACTTTCTCGTCGCGTGGAAGGCGCTGGATCGCGCCGCGAAGCTCGTGCTCCGGCGCCATCGCGAACTGAACGGCGAGGCCTATCACGTGCTCGCGCCGGCGGCGGAGGCGCTCGCCGGCAAGCATCCGCTTGCGGCCACGCTGCTGCTGCGCGCGATGATCGACGACACCCTGCAGGGCAGCCGTACCGGCCGCTATCGCCATGCCGCGAGGCATCTGCTCGAATGCGGCAGCCTCGCCGCCGTCATCGCCGACTTCGGCAGCTTCGAGCCTCACGCGGCCTATCTCGCGCGCCTGAAGTTCGAGCATGGCCGCAAGGCCAGCTTCTGGGACCTGATGAGTTGAGGCGGAACCAGCGTTGAGTGAGCGCCGCGACGATCTGCCGGCGCGAGGGCCGGTTCCTGCAACGATCACTCGAGATGAAAATTGTCGGCGTGCTGTCGTCCCGACGGTCTGCCGCACGTCTTCCAACCAGGCGGTTTGGAACGGAGACTCAAGATGAGCGCATCGCAGTATCGCTGGGTGATCGTGGCGGCCGGCGGCGTGCTCGGCTGCGTCGCCGTCGGCGGCCTGTTCTCGCTGCCGGTGTTCCTCAAGCCGATGGCCGCCGCGACCGGCTGGTCGGTCGCCGGAATCTCCAGCGCGTTGACGATCGGCTTCCTGGCGATGGCCTGCACCAGCATGGCGTGGGGCACGCTGTCCGACCGCATCGGCCCGCGGCCCGTGCTGCTGATCGGATCGACCCTGCTCGCCATCAGCCTTTTGCTGGCAAGTATGACGTCGTCGCTGCTGGCGTTCCAGCTGCTGTTCGGGCTGATCGCGGGCATCGCGACGGCGGCGATCTTCCCGCCGGTCATGGCCACCGTCACCGGCTGGTTCGACACCCATCGCAGCCTTGCGGTCTCGCTGGTGTCGGCCGGCATGGGCGTGGCACCGATGACGATGTCGCCGCTCGCGGCCTGGCTCGTCTCGAACTACGACTGGCGCACCGCGATGCAGTGCATCGCCGCCATCGTTGCCGCCATCATGATCCCGACGTCGTTGCTCGTTGGCCGCCCGCCGGTGTCGGCGCCCGTCGACGGCATCGCCTCGGGGGCCGCCGACGCGCCCCCCGAGATGACGCGCGCGACCGCCTTGCGCTCGCCGCAGTTCCTGATCCTGCTCGCGACCAACTTCTTCTGCTGCGCCACCCACTCCGGCCCGATCATCCACACCGTCAGCTACGCCGTCACCTGCGGCATTCCGCTGATGGCGGCGGTGACGATCTACAGTGTCGAGGGGCTCGCCGGGCTCGGCGGCCGCATCGGCTTCGGCCTGCTCGGAGACCGCTTCGGTGCCAAGCGCGTGCTCGTGCTCGGCCTGCTCGCCCAGGCGTTCGGCGCGCTCGCCTATGTGGCCGTGCGCGACCTCGCCGCGTTCTATGCCGTCGCTGCGATCTTCGGCTTCCTCTATGCCGGCACCATGCCGCTCTATGCCGCGATCGCGCGCGACAACTTTCCGCAATCGATCATGGGCACGGTGATCGGCGGCACCGCGATGGCCGGCAGCTTGGGGATGGCGACGGGCCCGCTGGCCGGCGGCCTGATCTACGACAGCTTTGCCAGCTACACGTGGCTCTATGTCGGCTCGTGGCTGATGGGCCTCGGCGCGGTCCTGATGATGATGATGTTCAAACCGTTCCCAAAGCCTGCGCCGGAGCAAGGCGCCGCGCCGGTGCAAGCCCCGGCGTGAGGCCGCTGCATCGCACCTTCACGCGTCCGCGAAGTCTGACAACAACGCTCGACTGTTGCCGTATTCGTAAGATCGAAGCTTACGGCTCCCATGCCCAACCCGACCAGATGCGCCCTGAGCCAAAGCTTTCTCGACCCGCGTCCCTTGCCCCGACGTTGCACGAACAACAGGACTTTCATCTCTACTTTTGATTGTTCTGTACAAGCTTATCATCTAAGGTTTGCTCGCTCATTGCGCGGCCGTTCAGGACGCCCGTCGCTCGAATCGAAAGATCGACGTGATCCAGCGAGAGGAGCGACCCATGAAGGATCTCAATCGATTGCGGCATCAGGTGAAGGCCGCCTGGGCCAAGGTGCCGTCGCATGTCAAGCTGGAGCTGCAGTTGAAGATGCTCGACGCCCACAACCATGCTGTGGCGGTGCGGAACAAGGCTGTCGCCGCCGTGGTGCGTCCGACGGATCGGGAGCTCGTGGCGCTGCACCGGCTGCTCCGGGCGGAGCTCGAGGGCGAACTGCTGGCGCCGAGCGCTGCCTTTCCGGAAGATTTCCTCACGACCGTCGGGCCGACTGGCGAGGTGTACTTCGGCGATGTCGACTATGATTCCACGGATCTCGGGTGGGCTTACTGCTTCCCGGCCATGGTCCTGACCGAGGATCAGACGCCACCGTTCAAGGTCGGCAACACGGTTCAGATACCGGACGGCACCAATTTGGCCCTTCTCGGCGACTGGGGCGGGGCGAATGCGCCGGCCCTGGCCGTCGGCGCTGCCGCGAAGGCCTCCGACTGTGTCATTCATCTTGGCGACGTCTACTATGCGGGCACCAACGGCGACGACATTCTGGACCCTTATGAGTCGACGAACTTCGTAGAGGTCTGGCCGGGCGCCGCTGGGAAATCCTTCGCGCTCAATTCCAATCACGAAATGTACGCTCACGCCACCGGCTATTCCTTGACGACGTTGGCCGCGCCGGCGTTCGCCTCGCAAGGAGGCAACTGCTTTGCGCTCACCAACAAGGCTTTCCGCATCGTGGGGCTGGATTCGGCGTATTACGCACCAGACAACCAGCTCAAGGACTTCCCGGGCTGCATGATCGGCAGCCTCGGCGACCCGCAAGGCGCCCAGATGCAGTTTCTGCAGAACCAGATTGCCCAGCTCGGTTCCGGGCAAAGCTTGATCCTGCTCACGCATCACAACGGCCTGAACCTGGACGGGTCGGTCCCTACGGCGGCCGATGCCGCCTACCTGCTATGGCAGCAGGTCACGCAAGTCCTGCAACAGATTCCGGCCGGAGCCAGTCAAAACGTCGTCTGGTACTGGGGGCACCAGCATGCGGCCGCGGTGTACAACGCGCAACAGATCAACGGGATCACCATCAACCCGCGCTGCTGCGGACATGGCTGCATCCCTTGGGGTATCGCCACCGATCTGAGCCAGTCCAGCAACGTGCTCTGGTACGAAGGCCAGAATTTGGGGCCTGGCGCAAACTACTTCGTCACCAATGGCTACGCCACGTTGGCGCTCAACGGCGCGGCCCTGACGGAGTCGTTCTGGGACCAGAACGGCCAGCGATCATGGACGACGCCGGCAGCAGCGTGAACCTGTCGCGCGTGGTCTATTCACGGCGACAATGCCGGACTGCGCACCCCCAGTGAGACACGAAGATGTCGATGACAGTGCGGCTGCCACGAGGATCATCGTGTCTCGCTGGAGGGCAGGGCTATCGTATATGACATTCGGAGTGGTGCGTTCGTCCGTCTCCACGTCGTCATGGCCGGGCTTGTCCCGGCCATCCACGCCAATCAGCACGTTGAGAACCACGTGGATGCCCGGGCCTTCGCCGCGCCGAAGCGGCTTCGGCCGCGCAGGCGGGACAAGCCCGGGCATGACGGAGTAGCTAAACGCTAGGATAGCTCGTCGCGACAGCCTCGTATCTCGTATGCGATACAACTGCGCGAAAGGAGGCCGCCCAGCTACTTCGATGCATCCTTGATCTTGTGATCCAGGTGCCCGGTCCCGTGATCCCGGCGCAGCTGGCTGAGCGAGGTCTCGTTGAGCTGCATCAGCACGTCACTGAGCTTGGTCGAGTCCAGATAGCCCGCCGCGAACGATTTGCCGTAGATCTTGCGCAGCGTGCTGACCAGCGTATTGCCATGCTTTCTGCTGATCTCGCCATCCTTGTCACGGTGGCGTCCGTCGAGACCCGGTTCCTTCATGTGCGTCTCCCCATGATGCAATTGACGCGCTCGGTGATAGCCTGCGCTCAATTCGTTCGATTGGCAACGCTGCGGTGCGGGAGCGTGGAGGGCTGGTGACAGCGCGAACTTCTCACAAGGAGCGACGCGTTTCAGAGACGTTCGCTCACTGCCGCTGTAATCGGCCGTGTGGCTGATGCGAAGGGAGTACAAAGCGTCGTAGGAAGAAATTCCCCCGACAAGCATCTTTGTGCAGAGCTGATGCCTACTCTACGCTTTGTGAGCTTCGCCCCTGCAGTCTTACGTGCGCGGTCCTGTAGCTTGCAATTGCGGATGACGCCGCTTGCACGTTGCGGTCATTGGCCGTTATCCTCTTCTAACGGTGTTGGAGGGGCAATTTGCAGAGCACTATCCAAATTCGGTATGCAGGCGCGGCCGACGTCGCCGCCGTCGCCGCGATTTTCAAGAACGTTGTCAGACCTTTGGAGATCTATTGCCAAAGTGCCCGCGACGGTGAAATCGAGAAATTCTCAGAGGAAGAGCTGCGTCGTCGGGTGACGCTCGATGCAAAGGCCGTGGCACTTGCTTACCTCGGTACCGAGGTTGCCGGATTCTCCATAACCGACGATCAGCATGGCCCCATTTGGATCGAATGGTATGGGGTTGCTCCGGAAATGCGTGGCAAGGGCGTAGGGAGAGCACTCCTAGCTCATTTGATAGATGAGGCGCCAAAACGTAACGCCACTAAACTGTGGTGCGATACGCGGGTTAATAATGTTCCTTCAATGGAGCTGTTTAAACAAATTGGATTTGCGAAACTCTGCGAGCTCAAGAATCATTGGTATGGACAGGATTTCTACCTATGGGAACGCAGTATCTGATTGCGGCCTCCAATGTTGCGTAGATTTTATGAGAAGCTGATCTCGGTTAAGAGCCTTGTCCAGGATGGCATTGGACTCATAGGAACAGCAGCACTTCTTGCGGCCGTTTTCATTCCGGGCATCTCCGAGCGCATCGTAAAGGTTGTCCTGGTTGGGACGTTTCTGATCGCCGTCGTCTTGTACGTTCTCATTAGGCGAGCTGCCCACATGGCAACGCCTGATGACAAGTCGGTGTATTTTATAAGCTCCCCTTGCACTCCAGCGGAGCTGGATGATGCAATTGAAATTGCGCAGTACTACTTCGGCGCCGAGTCAATGAAGCCTGATATTGTCAGGGCAGCCTATCGGGTGAATCCGTTTAGCTTCATCGTGATAAAAGATGCCGCCGGCAAAGTGCTGGGCTATTTCGATCACTTCGGGCTCAAGAGTGACGTGTTCGAGCAGTTCCTTGCTGGCGAGTTGCCCGAAAATCAGCTGGCCGCGGAACATTTTATTTCTGGCGAAGCCATTGTCGATGCGAGGCGACTTTATATCGGAGGCATAGCGGTAAGGGCCGGATCGAAGTTCGAGGCCGGCAAGATTACAAAGTGCTTGTTGTCTGCAGGCTGTGAGTTGCTCAACAAACGCTATCTACACGGCGACGGCGAATTTGAGCTTTATGCAACCGGCTTTTCTCGCGAGGGCATCAGTATGCTAAAATCGCTTGGTTTTGGAAAGCTGGCTGAAGGCGATAAGCGCAAGGACCATGCGCCCCTGTATTGGCGGAATGTAACGCGCAAGGGTGTGTTTAAGTACCGACAGAACAATCCGGTCTGTAAATCAGAGTTGGTCTTGAAATTTGAGCGAGATCCTCAGGCATATACGTCAGTCTTGAAGGCTCCGCGCTCCGCCGGTCGCAAGCGTTCAGCAGCAGCGAAAGTCTAGAGAGACGAGATCTGCGCCCGCTGCGGAGTACTGGATGCTCCGCCTTCGCGGAGCATGACAGCAGTACGGACGGCGACAGCTCAACTCGGAAACAATCGCCGGTTCTCAGCCAACGCTCGCCTAATTCATCAGGTTATGACACGCCGCCATCCTCTCTGGACCAGACGCGCGCAGCTCCGGCACCTCGGCGAGGCAGCGGTCGGTTCGCAGCGGACATCGTGCGGCGTAGGTGCAGCCGCTCGGCCGGCTGAACTGGCTCGGCGGCTCGCCGGTCTCGATCGCGCCGGCGATGCGCTTGGACGGATCCGGCTTGGGCACGGCGGCCATCAGCGCGCGCGTGTAGGGATGGAGTGGGCGATCAATAATGGTTCGGGTGTCCGCCGTTTCGACGATGCGGCCCATGTACATCACGGCGACGCGGTCGCTGATCCGCTCGATCACGCCGAGATCGTGAGAAATGAACAGCATCGACAGTTTCAGCTGCTCGCGCAGGTCCATCAGCAGGTTCAACACCTGGGCCTGCACGGAGACGTCGAGCGCGGAGACCGGCTCATCGGCGATGATGACGGCGGGTCGCGGCAGGATCGCCCGCGCGATGCCGACGCGCTGACGCTGGCCGCCGCTCAGCTCGTGCGGATGGCGTTCGGCAAACGACGGATCGAGACCGACGGCCACGAGCGTTTGCGCGATCAGCGCGGTGCGCTCGGACCGGCTCTTGAAGACGTCGTTGATGTCGCCGGCCTCCGCGACGGAGTCGCCGATCGAGCGCCGCGGGTTGAGCGAGGCGAAGGGGTCCTGGAACACCATGCGGATGCTCAGCCGCAGACTGCGCAGTGAGGCGCCGCCGGCCGCGATCACGTCGGTGCCCTTGAAATCGATGGCGCCGCTGTCGGGCTGCACCAGGCGGACGAGGGAGCGGCCGACCGTGGTCTTGCCGCAGCCGGATTCTCCGACGAGACCCAGCACCTCGCCTTCGCGCAGCGACAGCGACACGCCGTCGACGGCCTGCACACGGTACTTGCGGCCCGCACGCTTGACCTTGAACGAGGTCTTCAGGTCGCTGACGGTCAGGATCGTGGTCTCGGTCACGTCGTCCTCCCGGCTTCGATCGGGAAGGCGCACAGCGCCTCATGCTCGGCTGCGATCTCGACGCGCGGCGGCGCCTCGTCGCGGCACACATCACGCACCGCGCTGCAGCGGGGTGCGAAGGCGCAGCCGGCTGCGATCATGCCAGGTCGCGGCGCTTGTCCGGGGATGGTCGGCAAGCGGCGTGCGCTCGGATGGCTCGCCGGCATGCAGTCCATCAGCCCGCGCGTATAGTGATGAGCCGGACGGCCGAACAGCGCGGTCGTCGCCGCGGTCTCGAGGATCCGCCCCGCATACATCACGGCGACGCGATCGGCGAGCTGCGCGATCACGCCCATGTCGTGGGTGATGAATAGGATCGCCATGTCGAGCCGATTGCAGAGCTCGCGCAGCAGTCCGAGAATCTGGATCTGGATCGTGACATCGAGCGCCGTGGTCGGCTCGTCGGCAATCAGAACCTGCGGCCGGCAGGCCAGCGCGATCGCGATCATGATGCGCTGGCGCTGACCGCCGGACAATTGATGCGGATAGGCGGAGAGCTGCAGCGCCGCGTCGGGAATCCGCACCATCTCCAGCAGCTCGCGGGCCCGCGCCGTCGCGGCCGCTCCGGTGAGCCCGTCGTGCACGCGCACCGCTTCGACGATCTGGTCACCGATGCGCCGCACCGGATTGAGCGAGGTCATCGGCTCCTGGAAGATCATCGCCATGCGGCCGTGACCGGCCTCCACCCGCTGCCACGGCTGCAATTGCGTCACGTCCGAACCGGCGAGCACGATCTGTCCGCGCCGGATGCGTGGCCCCGGCCGCGGCAGCAGGCCCATGACGGCCAGCGACGTCATGCTCTTGCCGCAGCCGGACTCGCCGACCAGGCCGAGGATCTCGCCCTTGCCGATGCCGAACGAGACACTAGAGACGATATCGATCGGCGCCTTGTCCGGCCCGAGCGATACAACGAGGTCCTGAACCGACAGCACCGTCTAGCCCTCACTGCCGAAGACGTCGCGGAAGCGCGGATCGAGCCGGTCGCGCAGCGCATCGCCGACGAGATTGAGCGAGAAGGCGGTCAGCACGATCATCATGCCCGGAAACAGCAGCAGCCACGGCGCGCGCGTGATGAAGGTGCGCGATTCCGCCAGCATGTTGCCCCAGCTCGGAATCTCCGGCGGCGCGCCGAGTCCGAGAAAGTCGAGCGACGCCGCGCCGAGCTGCGCGAACGCGAACACGAAGCTCGCCTGCACCAGCAGCGGCGAGATCAGGTTCGGCAGGATGTGCCTGGCGGCGATCCATCCCGTGCCCGAGCCCATGCTGCGCGCGGCCTCGACATAGGTTTCCGCGCGCAGGCGCAGGGTCAGTCCGTAGACGATGCGCGTGGTCGTCGTCATGAAGCCGATGCCGATCGCCAGGATCGAGTTTGCGACACTCGGCCCGAGGATGACGATGAGCCCGAGCGCGAGCAGCAGCGACGGGAACGCCATCAGCACGTCGACCATGCGCATCAGGACATGGCCGAGCCGCGGAAACAGTGCGGAAAAGACCGCGATCGGCACGCCGGTGACGAGTGCGAAGGCCACGACGCCGGATCCGATCAGCAGCGCCATGCGCGCGGAGTAGATGGCGCGGGACAGCGTATCGCGCCCGAACTGGTCGGTGCCGAACCAGTGCGCGGCGTTCGGCGGCGTCAGCCGGGCAATTGGATCGATCGCGTAGGGGTCGTGCGGCGCGAGCCAGGGCGCCGTGATCGCGGCGAGCGCGACCGCCAGGAGGACGCCAAGTCCGGCCAGCGCGATCGGACGCGCCACGAACGGCGTCAGCATGAAAGCGAGGCCGCCCCGGGTCATTGCAGCTCCACCCGCGGATCGAGGAGGCGGTAGGTGAGATCGACGATCAGGTTGATGACGAGATAGATCACGACGATGACCAGGATGATGCCTTGAATCACCGGATAGTCGCGGCGCAGGATCGACTGCACCACGAGCCGCCCGATGCCGGGCAGCGCGAACACCGTTTCGGTGACGACCGCCTCGGACAGCAGCGCCGCGAAGGTGAAGCCGAACGCCGACACCACGGTCAGCAGCGCGTTGCGCAGGATGTGACGGCGCACCACCTGAAAGGGGCGGATGCCCTTGGCGCGCGCCGCGCGCACATAGTCCTCGCGTGAGACGTCGAGCATGCTGGCGCGCGTCAATCGCAGGATCAGCGCGGCGTTGGGCGCAGCCAGCGTCAGGCTCGGCAGGATCAGATAGCGGAGATTGCCCGCGCCGCCCTCGAAGATCGACGGATAGCCCGAACTGGGCAGCCAGCCCAGCGTCGCGGCAAACACCAGGATCAGATAGAGGCCGACCCAGAACGTCGGCACCGAGGCCATCAGCATCGCCGCGCCGGACAGCCCCTGGTCGAGCCAGCTTCCATGTCGGACAGCTGCGATCACGCCGATCGGGATGCCGATCAGTACGACCCAGACCATCGTCATGGTGGCGAGCAGCGCGCTGGTTTCGGCGCCGTCGGCGATCACCGACAGAACCGGCGCCTGGAAGAAGATCGAGCGGCCGAGATCGCCGCGGAGCGCGTGGGCCATCCATTGCAGATATTGCACGACGATGAGCTGATCGAGGCCGAGCTCATGGCGCAAGGCGTCGATCTGATCCGGCGTCGCCGTGTCACCGAGCAGGACGTAGATCGGGTCGCCTGGAATGACATGGATGAAGGCGAACACGACGATCGAGGCCGCCAGAAGGGTGACCGCAGTCGTCGCAGTGCGCTTGATGGCGTAAGACCACATTCAAACCTGCCGGCTGGCGGGCGGCGACGGACGCGAGGCCAGGACGACCGCCTGAACCGCGCCGCCTGCGCAGCTACTTGGTGGACACGTTCCAGAACACCGGACCGTTCGGATTGAGCCCCTTCAGCTTGGGGGACGCGACGTCGTAGGTGTAGGCATCGCCCACCTTCATGACCGGCACCTGCTCGTAGACGAGCGCCTGGATCTTGTCCCAGACCGCCTTGCGTGCGGTTTGATCGGACGAATTGACGAGTTCGGTCCGCAGCGCCTGGATCTCCGCGCTGTCCCACCATCCGGGATAGCTCGCATTCATGAAGGTCAGCAGCACCGGATCGGGGGCCAGGCTGTGATGGGTCACGAAGATGTCCCACTGTTCGGGTTGCCCGCGCATCTTCAACAGCGTCGCCCAGTCGACGACCATCATCTGGACGTTGATGCCGGCATCGGCGAGCTGACGGGTGAACACCGCCGCCTCGTCGTAATGCGCCTGGTAGTTGGTCGACACCAGCAGGCGGATGGGGGTGCCGGTATAGCCCGCCTCCTTGGCGAGCTCCTTCGCCTTCGCGGCGTCATGCGGGCTGTAGCCGGCGACGCCCGTTGTCGTGTACCAGGGCGTTCCCTTCTGGAAGAACGAGCCGTCCGCGTTCCACAGATCCTTCGGACCGAACGCCACGCGCAACGCCTGCGACTTGTCGAGGGCCGTCTGGATGGCGCGGCGGAGCTTGTAGTTGTCCTTCATGATGCCGTCCTTGGAGTTCATGAAGAACAGGCCGAAGATCGGCGCGTTGCTCCGCTGCACCTGGACCGTCTTGTCCTTGCTCAGATTGTCGTAGAGGTCGCCCGAGATCATCTCGGCATAGTCGTAGTCGCCGGCCTGCACGCCGCTGACCCGCGTGCCGACATCGGGCACCGGAACGAAACGGATCTTGTCGAATTTGGCGATGCGAGCGCCGGCATAGCCGTCGGCCGTTTCGCTGCGCGGCTTGTATTTGTCGAACTTCTCGACCTCGACATAGCGGTTCGGCCGCCAGTCGACGAACTTGTAGGGGCCGGTGCCGATGTAGTCCTTCTGCTCGATCGGCTTGTTGCCCGCCTTCTCGGCGATGTCTTCCGGATAGATCGCCAGCCCGCCATTGACGTCGGCGATGAGGTTCTTCCAGGCGCCGTTCGGGGCCGACAGCTTCAGCGTGACTTCATACTTGCCGGTCGCCTCGACCGAGGTCGCAGAGGCCATCAGCAACTTGCCGCGGGCCCCGAACTTGCCCCAGCGGACCATCGATGCGACGACGTCCTTGGCAGTCAATTCCTTGTCGCTATGGAAGAGAACGCCTTCGCGCAGCGTGATGATGATGGTCTTGCCGCCATCCTCGACGCGGTCGCGATCGGCCAGCAGCGGCTGCGGCGTGTAGGTCGAGTCCCAGGCGTAGAGCGTCTCGAAGATGTGGCGCCCGATGGTCGACGCCACATCGGCGGTCGTCAGCATCACATCGAGCGGCGGCGGCTCACCGATGGTGGCCTCCCGCAGCGTGCCGGCCGCGCCGGCTGGCGCAGCCAGGAGCGATGCGGTGATGAGGGCCGCGGCGGCGCGCGTCACCCAGCTCAGTCCCGGTGTCATGGCCGACCTCCCCTTTGCTCGCGCCGGCCCGGCTCGCGCGGGTCGTCCCGCGCATTGGTTGTTTCTATCGCCAGGCAGCATGTTTGTTTGAAAGTTACGTACATAACATGCTAAAGCGCAAGTCCGGATTTGCTAAGTTTAGGCCGAATCTCTTGTGCAGTGCGGCCAGTCTCGTAACTTTATTACGGGCATCCGGGAGCGCGGGCCGGGCCGTGCTCCGGACAGAGAGGCGGCGAATGGCACGATCAGCAAGGCGCAAGCCCCGAGCGGCAGTGGCGGAGAAAGCGGGCGCAAGCCCCGTGCTGCCTCAGCGCGACTTCGGTCCCGACGACATCATTTCGGTGATCCGGCAGATCGAGCCGACGCTGAGTCCATCGGAGCAGCGCGTCGCGGCTGCGTTGCTGGCGGATGTCGACTTCGCCGTTCATTCGAGCAATGGCGAGCTCGCACGCCGCGCCGGGGTCAGTGAACCGACGGTGACCCGCTTCAGCCGGTCGGTCGGCTGCCGCGGCGTTCGCGAGCTCAAGGTGCGATTGGCCCAGGCGTCCGCTGTCGGCCGCATCTATCTCGAACTGCCACCCCATGTCGGCACCGAGCTGGCGCGGCCCGCGCTGTGGCGATCGGTGTTTCAGGAAATCCGCAACGCGATCTCGGCCGTCGAGCAGCAATTGCATAAGGAGGACGTCGAGAGGGCCGCCGAGGCGATCGCGCGCTGCTCGCGTCTCGCGGCCTTCGGCGTCGGCGGCGGCTCCACCGTCGCGGTCGCGGAGGTCGAGAACCGCTTCTTCCGTCTCGGCATTGCCGTGAACCATTCCTCCGATCCACGGCTGATGCGGATGTTCGCGGCGACGCTCGGCCGCGACGACGTCGTGATCGCGATCTCCACCACCGGGATCATCTCCGAGGTGATCGAGGCCGCCATGGTCGCCAAGCGATACGGCGCGCTGGTCATCGCGATCACCAAACCGCAGAGCCGGCTGGCGGCCGTTGCAGACATCACGCTCGGATTTCATGTGCCGGAGGCGCCGGATGCGCTGAAGCCGACGGCGTCGCGCTATGCCTTGCTCGCCATCATCGACCTGCTGGCGACGTCGACCGCCTATCTCAAGCCGCGCGAGGCTCAGGAGCGGATGCGGCGCATCAAATATGAACTGCTGAAGGCAACCAAGGAAGACGCGAACGGCCCGCTGGGCGACTAGCCAAGCACCAGGCGCTCCTCACCGCGAGCAACCAGAAAGGACGACAACGACATGACCTATGACCTGGTGCTCAAAGGAGGCCGCGTCATCGATCCCGCGCAAGGACTCGATCAGATCGCGGATGTGGCATTTTCCGGCGGTCGCGTCGCCGCCGTCGGCGCGGGCATTTCTGCCGCAGATAGCGCCGATGTCCGCGACGTCAGCGGTCTCATCGTGGCGCCGGGATTCATCGACCTTCACACCCACGTCTATTGGGGCGGTACGTCGCTCGGCGTCGATGCGACCGATTTTGCGCGTCAGAGCGGCGTGACCACCGTTGTCGACGCCGGAAGCGCCGGACCCGGCAACTTCCGCGGCTTTCTCAAGCATGTCATCGAGCGGAGCGAGCCGCGCATCCTTGCCTATCTTCACGTCTCGTTCGCCGGAATTTACGCGTTCTCGAAGACCATCATGGTCGGCGAAAGCAGCGACATGCGGCTGATGAGCCCGGCGGACGCCGTGGCCGTTGCCAACGCGCATCGTGACGTCATCGTCGGCATCAAGGTCCGGGTTGGCCGCAATGCAAGCGGGGCGTCCGGCGCAGCGCCGCTCGACATCGCACTTCAGGTCGCTGAAGAGCTGGGTCTGCCGTTGATGGCTCATATCGACGAGCCGCCGCCGAGCTACGAAGACGTTCTCGCGCGGCTCCGGCCAGGCGACGTTCTCACGCATTGCTTTCGTCCGTTTCCCAATACGCCGGTCACGGGGCAGGGCGCCATCAAGCCGGCGGTCATCGAGGCCCGGCAACGCGGCGTCCTGTTCGATGTTGGCCACGGCATGGGCTCGTTCTCCTTCAAGGTCGCCCGCGCCATGCTGGCCGGCGGCTTCATGCCGGATACGATCTCGTCCGACGTTCACATTCTCAACCTTGAAGGGCCGGTGTTCGACCAGGCGACGACATTGTCGAAATTCCTGAGTCTCGGCACGCCTTTGACCGATGTCATTCGTGCCACGACCGCAAATGCAGCGGCCGCCATTCGCCGGCCTGAGCTTGGAACCCTGCGGCCGGGTTCTGCCGGAGATGCGACGGTCTTCACCGTCAACGAGGGCAACTTCACCTATGTCGATTCGACCGGCGAGCGCATGACGGGAACGAAGCAGATTGCAATCGCCGGCATGACATTGAACGGACAGTGGTGGCATCCGAGCGGCAGCCGCTAGCGTCGGCCCGGCTCGCCATGTTTGGCGCGTAGACGACGGAGGCTCAGTTTTCCGTCCTTTGATTGTTTGACGACCCGTCGGCTGCAGCGGCAGCGCCGCCGTCTTCCCGGTGCTCTCGGCTCGAAGTCGCAGCTGGCGTCGCTCTGCTCGCGATTCCGGCGACGGCAGGTCGTACGAGGCAGCCGAGGAGGACTCCCAACAAGCCACTGGCGGCGAGTTGATGGTCCCACTGAAATCCGGCATGGGCGGTGGCGTTCACGATCGCCTTGTAGGTGATCAGAAACAGCATTGCGCTGAAGGCGAGCCGGCGAAAGAATTCTCTGACCAGCGAGAACAACGCTCCGAACACGAATCCTATCGGGAGGACCGGCCCATAGTTCGTCAACCATTGTTGGATCATGTGGCCCTGCGCTTCAGTCGAACCGGTAGGGAAGCAGGCGTTCGCCGAACGCCTCACCCTGCCAAAGCAGTTGCAGGCCGGCGACGATCTCGGCGCCGTACACAGCGTAGGGAATTTCGATCGATCGCAGCCACGGCGCGACCCATCGGTTGAGTGGCGTGCCGTCGATGCTGACGAGGTCGCAGTCGGCGGGAATGCTCAGGCCGCGCTCGCGCGCGCTGCGGTTCACGCCATAGGCGATCTGGTCGCTGACGCAGAGCAGGGCATCCGGCCTCTCGCTGCGTGCGAACACGCGTGCGGCGGCATCGTATCCGATCTCGAGATGCGACCGGCCGTCGCCGCCTTCGCGGATGATCGCCGCCTCGGCGACGCCGCGCGCCTGCAGCCGCGCCAGGAAGCCGGCGACGCGATCGCGCGTTGCCGACGAGCCTAGCCGCGGAAACACCACGCCCGGCCGCTGCCGGCCGAGACCGACGAAATGATCGGCGACCGCGGCGCCGGCCGCCCGGTCGTCGATGCCGACGAACGGGCCGGCGCCATGCGGATTCCTGCGGTTCACGAACACGGCCGGCGCGCCTGATGTCGAGAGCTCGTCGAGACCGGGGCTGGGCACCGCCGCGACCAGCACATAGCCGCTGACCAGCTGCGCCCGCATCGCCGCGAGATATTCGTCCTGCAGCTCCGGCTGGTCATGGGTGTCGCACAGCACCATGACGTAGCCGGCCTGACGCAGCGCCGCTTCGGTGGAGCTCGCGATCGTCGCCATCGCCGGGTTGTCGAGATTGGCTGCGATCATCGCCACCAGCTGGCTCTGGCCGCGCTTGAGCGCGCGCCCGACAGGGTTCGGCCGATAGCCGACCGCCGCGATCGCCTCGCGCACCCGCGCCACCGTTGCCACTGAGGCGCGATGCGTCTGCCCATTGACGATCCGCGACACGGTCGAGACCGAAACGCCGGCCTTGGTCGCGACGGTGGCAAGTGAGACGTCGTCGGTCATCGTGCTCCATCGGGCCTGCGTGGCGGGGCATCGGAAGCCGCCGGCGGAAACCAGATTAGACCAGGGTTGACGCTTTGGCAAACGTTTGCCAAAATGCAAAAAAGCATCCGGCTGGGGCCGGAGGCATTCGCTTGAGGAAACGCCAGCCCTGCGTGTCTGGCTTCGCAACGGAACCGCCACGGCGTGCCGCAATGTTCGGGACCGGTGCTGAGAAGAAGGGGAGAAACGATCATGCGTGCCCTGAAGCCGATCGTCGCGTCGCTTGTGCTGTCGGTGCTGTCCGCGACCGCGTTGAGCGGCCCCGCCGTAGCAGAGACCGTCACGCTGCGCATGGCGTGGTACTCGGACGGCAACGAGGGCGAGGTCATGGCGGACCTGCTCAAGCGCTTCCACGACCAGAACAAGGACATCGAGGTCGTCCTCGACCAGGTGCCGTACAAGGCGATCAACGAGAACCTGCCGGTGCAGCTCGCTTCCGGCCAGGGCCCCGACATGGCGCGGGTCGTCGACATGGGCGGGCTGTCGCGCTACGCGCTCGACATGCGGCCACTGCTCAAGGATCCCGGCTATTGGGACGCGAATTTCGGCCCGTTCCTCGCCTGGATGCGTCCGGCCGGCGACACCCAGGCCATCCCCGGCTTCATGACCCAGCTCACCGTCACCGGCCCGTTCGTCAACAAGACGCTGTTCGAGCAGGCCGGCATCCCGATGCCCGGCGACAAGGCGACGTGGGAGGATTGGGCGAAGGCGCTGAAGGAGGTCGCGGCCAAGGTGCAGGCGCCATTCCCGCTCGCGCTCGACCGCTCCGGCCACAGATTCTACGCGCTGGCGATGTCGCAGGGCGCGCAGGTGTTCACCGCCAGTGGCGAGCCCGACGTGGTCGACGACGGCTTCAAGCGCGCGGCGCAACTCATTTACGACTGGCACAAGTCCGGCGTGATGTCGAAGGAGCTGTGGGGCTCGGTGTCGGGCACGGCCTATCGCGGTGCCAATGACGAGTTCAAGAACGCGCAGGTCGTGATGTATCTGTCCGGCTCGTGGCAGATCGCGCAGTTCGCCAAGACCGTCGGCAATGCGTTCGACTGGGTGGCGGTGCCGAACCCTTGCGGTCCCGGCGGCTGCAGCAGCATGCCGGGCGGCGCCGGCCTGATCGCCTTCAAGTCGACGCAGCATCCGAAGGAGGTTGCGCGGCTGATGGACTATCTCGCGAGCGAGCCGGTGCTGGCGGAGTTCTATTCGCGGACGCTGTTCGTGCCCGGCCATCTCGGCCTCGCGAAGAAGGGCGTCGACTATCCGACCGCGAGCCCCGAAGCCGCCGCCGCGCTGAAGGTGTTCACCGCCAGCGCCGCGCAGATCTCGCCGCTGGCCTACCGCACCCAGGGCTACACCAACAGCCGCATCATCTTCAACGCCGTCATCAGCCGGCTCGGGCAGGCCATCTCCGGCGAGACCACGCTCGAGGACGCCTATAAGCGCATCACGGCCGACGTCACCCAGCAGATCGCCGAGCGCAACAAGAAGTGAGCGCGGCGGGCTCACGGCAGGAGGGCACCGCGATGCCGGACGCGCCGTCCGCCGCGCGCCCGCGGCCTGGCCTCGCGGCAGGCGCCGCTGCCGGGCTCAGGCGCGTCGCGCTGCTGCCCGTGGAGCTTGCGCTGCAGCTGTTCGATCCGCCGATGCGCGCGCTGCAGCGGCTGATCGGCGCGCGCCGCATGGCCTATGTGTTCCTGCTGCCCAACTTCGTGTTGTTCGGCCTGTTCGTAT
Organism: Bradyrhizobium sp. HKCCYLS20291; assembly: GCF_051167715.1. Taxonomy (NCBI): domain Bacteria; kingdom Pseudomonadati; phylum Pseudomonadota; class Alphaproteobacteria; order Hyphomicrobiales; family Nitrobacteraceae; genus Bradyrhizobium; species Bradyrhizobium sp. HKCCYLS20291. The sequence continues at coordinate 650,850 of NZ_JBNPTO010000003.1, forward strand.
TCCTGCCGATCGGCATCAACCTGGTGTTCTCGGTGACCGGCGGCGTGGCGCTGTTTCCGTCGCAGCGGCCCTATGTCGGCGCCGAGCAGTTCGCCTATCTGTTCGATTGCGGCTCCTATCTCGATGCGAGTAGCTGCCGCGAGGATCATTTCTGGCGCGGCGTCGCCAACACGGTGAAGTTTGTGCTGTTCCAGGTGACGGCGATGGTGCTGCTGTCGCTCCTCACGGCGCTGGTGCTGAACATGAAGATCCGCGCCCGCGGCTTCTTCCGCGCGGTCTACTTCTTCCCTGTCCTGCTGTCGCCGGTGGTCGTCGCCCTGATCTGGAAGTGGATCCTGCAGCGCGACGGGCTGCTCAATGCCGCGATCACCACGCTCGGCGGCCAGAAGATCCTGTTCTTCGTCGACCCCGGCTGGGCGATGTTCTGGGCGGTGTTCGTATCGGTGTGGGCGCATATGGGCTTCTACACGCTCATCCTGCTTGCCGGCTTGCAGGCGATCCCGGCCGATCTCTACGAGGCGGCGGAGATGGACGCGACGCCGCGCTGGCGCGTGCTGACGCACGTCACGCTGCCCTTGCTGTGGCCGAACATGATCGTCGTCATCGTGCTCGCGCTGATCAAGGGCGCGCAGACCTTCGACGAGGTGTTCGTGCTGACCGGCGGCGGCCCCGGCACCGCGACGCTGATGATCGTGCAGTACATCTACGAGACCGGCTTCGCCAGCCAGGTGCAGAATTTCGGCCTCGCCGCTGCCGCCTCCGTCGTGCTCGGCATCGTGCTGTTCATCCTGACGCTGCTGCAATTCGCCGCCGCGCGGCGCAAAGAGGTGTGAGCCGCCATGCGCCTTGCCAGCCTGCTCGGTCAGCGCCGCAACGGTCCCGGACGGCAGTTGCATTGGACCGACATCGCCGCCTACGCCTATCTCGCGCTCGGCGTCGTCCTGATGTTCGGCCCGGTGCTGTGGCTGGTGCTGTCGTCGTTCAAGACGCCGGCCGCATTGCTGGAGTTTCCGCCGTCGCTGCTGCCGTCCGCCCAGGTCGAGGTCAAAGTCGCCGGCCAGCCGCAGCCGCTGCCGCTGTTTCGCACCACGATGCCCGACGGCTCCGTGCGCGAGCTCGCGCAGCTGCGTCGCGTCGGGCTGATCGCCCAGATGGTCGATCCCGCCGATCCCTCGCAGCAGTTCCGCGTCGCGATCGACAAGCGCGAGCCGGTGCGCCGCGTTGCCTTCGCGACCGAGAACTACACCGAGCCGCTGCAGCGCTTCGCCTTCCTGCGCTTCCTGTTCAACTCGGTGTTCGTGACCGTAGTCGCCACCTTGATCACGCTGCTGATCAATTCGATGGCGGCCTATGCGCTCGCCATCTACGCCTTCCCGGGCAAGCAGGTCGCGACGCTCGCGGTGATCGGCACGCTGATGATCCCGATCACCATCGTCCTGGTGCCGGTCTATCTGGTCGTGACCGAGCTCGGTCTCGCCAACTCGCTATGGGCGGTGATCCTGCCGGGCGCTGCGACGCCGACCGGCGTGTTCCTGCTGCGGCAATACATGCTGACCCTGCCGAAGGATCTGATCGAGGCCGCGCGCATGGACAAGGCGTCGGAGTGGCAGATCTACTGGCGCATCGTCATGCCGCTGACCCTGCCGGCGCTGGCGGTGCTGGCGATCTTCTCGATCATGTGGCGCTGGAACGAGTTCCTGTGGCCGCTCGCGGTCCTGACCAAGACCGAGGTCTACACCTTGCAGATCGCGCTCAATGCCTTCCAGGGCGAGCTACAGACGCAGTGGCACTATCTGCTGGCGATGACGGTGGTGACGCTCGCGCCGGTCGCGCTGGTGTTCGTGTTCCTGCAGCGCTTCATCACCACGGGCATCGGCTCGACCGGAATGAAATGAGCGATCGGATGATGAGCCATGGCTGATCTGAAACTCACCGGTGCGCGCAAATCGTTCGGTCCGATCGACGTGCTGCACGGCATCGATCTCGCCGTCCGCGATGGCGAGTTCGTCGTCTTCGTCGGCCCCTCCGGCTGCGGCAAGTCGACCTTGCTGCGCGTGATCGCCGGCCTGGAGACGGTGACCAGCGGCGAGATCCATATCGACGGCGCGCGCGTCACCCATCTGCCGGCATCCGAGCGCGGGCTTGCGATGGTGTTCCAGTCCTATGCGCTGTACCCGCACATGAGCGTGCGCCGGAACATGGCGTTTGCGCTCGAGAACATGGGACTGAGGCCGGCCGAGATCGAGTCGCGCGTCGCCCGCGCCGCCACCATGCTGCGGCTGACCGACTATCTCGACCGCAAGCCCAAGGCATTGTCGGGCGGCCAGCGCCAGCGCGTCGCCATCGGCCGGGCGATCGTGCGCGATCCGAAGATTTTCCTGTTCGATGAGCCGCTGTCGAATCTCGATGCCGAGCTGCGCGTCGCCACGCGCAAGGAGCTCGCGGCCCTGCACGCCGAGATCGGCGGCACGATGATCTATGTCACCCATGACCAGGTCGAGGCGATGACGCTCGCCGATCGCATCGTGGTGCTCAATGCCGGCCGCATCGCGCAGGTTGGCACGCCGCTCGAGCTCTACAATCATCCGTCGAATGTCTTCGTCGCCGGCTTCATCGGCTCGCCGCGAATGAACCTGCTGCCCGCAATGGTCGCCGCCGACGACGGCACGCTCCGCCTCGGCATCGGCGACCGCGAGATCGCGTTGCCCAGGCCGGCGTCCGGCCTCGCTGAAGGCCAGAGCGTGACGCTCGGCATCCGTCCCGAGCATGTCGAGATTGCGCCGGACGCCGGCATGCTGGGCGTGAGCGTCGATCTCGTCGAGCAGCTCGGCGGCGAGAGCTTCGTCTCGGCGACGGCGCCCGGCCTGCCGGAGATCACGCTGCGCCAGCACGGCCAGTCGCGTCTGCGCCGCGGCGATGTCATCGCGATCAGCTTCACCCCCGACCACCTGCATCTGTTCGACGCGACCGGCGCGGCCCTCGCCGGCCCGGATCGACCCGGAGCCTGATCTCATGAAAGCCCTCACCCACGGCCGCTTCCGCGGCGTCCACGACGGCGCCGCGCTGTTCGACCTCGCAACCTCAGCAAATGCGCCTGTTCTCGCGACGCTGCGCGTCGCGATTCTCGAACGCGACATCGGCCGCGTCACCCTGCGCCGGCCGGAGGGCTACCGGCTCGATCGCGGCTGGGCGATCGCGCCCGACCGTATTGAGCCGCCGTTCGCGGGACGGCCGCGCGACGACGTCTCGGGCTTTGCCAATCCGGTTCCTGACGTGTCGGAGCAGGGCGGCGTCGTCACGCTCGCGACGGCCGGGCTGCGCGCAGAGGTGAAGCTCGATCCGTTCGGCATCGCCTGGCATCGCCACGGCGAGTCCCGGCCGTTCCTGCGCGATCGTCCGACCCAGGCCTATCTGCTGTCGCGCAAGTCAGGCAGCCTGCTGCATGCGATGGAGCGCCACAAGGACGAGCGCCATTACGGCCTCGGCGACAAGGCCGGTCCGCTCGACCGCACCGGCCGGCGCTTCGCCATCGACGCGGTCGATCCCTGCGGCTTCGATGCCGAACTGTCGGATCCGCTGTACAAGATGCTGCCGTTCGTCATCGTCGATGGCGCGCGCGGCGCCCATGGTGTGTTTTACGACAACCTCGCGCCCGGCGCGGTCGACCTTGGCTGCACGATCGACAATTATCACGGCCTGTTCCGCTTCTATCGCGCTGAGGATGGCGATCTCGACTACTACGTGCTGGCCGGCCCGACCGTGCCCGACGTCACCAGGCGGTTCTCCTGGCTGACCGGCGGACAGGCGTTTGCGCCGCGCTGGTCGCTTGGCTTCGCGATGACGACGATGACGATCGCGGATGCGCCCGATGCCGATGCCCGCGTCACCGCCTTCATCGACGATTGCAAGCGCCACGGCATCCGCTGCGACAGCTTCCACTTCGGCTCGGGCTACACCTCGATCGGCAAGCGCCGCTACGTCTTCAACTGGAACTATGACAAGTTTCCCGATCCGGCGGCGACGATGGCGCGGCTCAAGGCGGCGGGCATGGTGCCGGTCACCAACATCAAGCCGTGCCTGCTCGACGATCATCCGCGGCTCGACGAGGCGCGCGCGCGCGGCATTTTGGTTGCCGATGGCGAGACCGGCGCGCCGGCAACAGCGCAATTCTGGGACGGCCTCGGCTTCCATGTCGACTTCACCAACCCCAGGGGACGGCAGTGGTGGGCGGACGGCATCCGCGACGCGCTGCTCGCCTATGGCGTCACGGCGGTGTGGAGCGACAACAACGAATACGAGATCTGGGACGAGGACGCGGTGTGCGCCGGCGACGGCCGGCCGTTCCCGCAGGCGCTCGCCCGCCCGGCGCAGGCGCTGCTGATGCACAAGCTCGCCTACGAGACCCAGGCCGCACAGGACCCGGGCAAGCGCCCCTACACGATCACGCGCGCCGGCGGTGCCGGCATCGCCCGCTACGGCCAGACCTGGAGCGGCGACAACGAGACCGCCTGGAAAACCTTGCGCTACAATCTCACCCAGGGCCTGAACATGAGCCTGTCGGGGCTCTACAACATCGGCCACGACGTCGGCGGCTTCCACGGACCGTCGCCGGGGCCGGAGCTGCTCTGTCGGTTCGTCGAGTTCTGCGCGCTGTGGCCGCGCATGGTGATGAACTCCTGGAAGGAGAGCGGCATCTTCTCGACGCCCTGGATGCATCCCGACGTGCTGCCGCAGGTGCGCGCCGTGCTCGAGCTGCGCCACCGCCTGATCCCGTATCTCTACACGCAGATGTGGCGCGCGGCGGTCGAGGACATGCCGGCGGTGCGCCCGCTGCTGTGGGATTTCGCGTCGGATCCGATTGCAGCCGGGACCGAGGATGCCTTCATGCTCGGCCCGGATCTGCTCATTGCTCCCGTGCTGGAGCAGGGCGCGACCACCCGCGAGCTCTATCTGCCCGACCATCCCGGCGGCTGGTACGACTGGCACGACGGCACGCCGTTCGAAGGCGGCCGCAGCATCACCATCGCCGCCCCGCTCGGCCGCCTACCCCTGTTCGCCCGCGCCGGCGCGATCATTCCGATCGAGGACGATGCAGGGCTGACGGCGGTGGTGTTCGGCGCGCCGGATCAGGGCAGCGCCGGCTGCCTGTATGTCGATGACGGCGACACGGCGGACTGGCGCCGCCAGGGCCAATTGATCGAGCTCCGCTTGCGGCGCAACGAAGCCGGTTTCGTGCTTGATGTCAGGGGAGGTGAGTTGTCGGGTCCGCTCCGCACCCGCGGTGTCGGCATGGCCGACCCGCGCGTAGTGGGGAGGGGCAACGAGGTGCGTTGCGCTTGGCCGGCAACCTTCTAGTTGTATTGCCGTAGGCTGCACTCAGACCTCGGCATCGGGCGTTACGCCTCAGAGATCTGGGGCTTTTCGAGGCTTACACTTTGGCGTTCTGCCGGACGCGGGCACGTCTGGCCAAATAGCCTTAGGATTGAGCGCGCCGATCCCGTCCGCATCGCTATTGTATATTCTTAGGTGATCAAGCCACTTCGATCGCCTGCGCCTTATGGAAAACGATGGAAATGGTGATTGTTGCCTGGCCGGATCGAACAGACGTCTAGCGCGCCGGTTGAGGCATGTCCCGCTCAACCCGTCACTTTGCGGCGAGTGGCGGAATAATCTTGGAAACGCATTAGTTCGGCATATTCGGATCAATCCGCAGGGCGAATGGCTGCAAGCGTCTCAATACCGTCGACGCGGTTTCTAGCTTCCCGGGCTCTAGGCCGAATTCCGGGCGGGAGGTCAGTGATGTGAAGACGAGGCCATCACTTCCCTGAAAAGCCATGAACGTGGTGCGTAAAGCAGGCACGCGTACCTGCGCGAACTCCTTGGCACCACCGGGTGCTTGGGCGATTAGGTTGTCTCTTAAGTCGCTACGAGCCCGTGCCTCATTTGGCGTCCCGAACGCTGCGGCAACCCATTCGCCTTTCACCTCCGCAATGGTGACTGACGATTTGGTCTTCCCATCGACAGTGATGGAGTAAACAAACTGCCCCGTCGGGCGCAGCAGCTTTATGGGATCGCCGCCGTCCCACTCACGCAGTGGATCCAGCCCGATCATGTAGTCGACGACGGCGCCGCCGATCGAGGTCTGCATAGCATCACCGGGAGCATCGAGGCCAAGTGTCTTGAACTGCATCGGCGTGTTCGAGATCGAGCGGAAGGTGTCGAGGGACTTGGCCGCAGCGGACGTGGCTGCGGCGGGAGCTGAAGTTTGCAGTCTAGTGTCCTGTGACATTGCAGGCACCACGGTGCTGAGAGCGAGTGCGGCCGACAAAGCGGCGTTACTAGCGAACGTCATAAAAGTCATCCCAATGGGTGTGATCGCCTGAGAGTTGGTCGTAGACATCGTACAGAATTGTCCGCGTAGCTCCGATGTTCGGCTCCCAGGGGTCGTTGATATGTATGTAGTTCCTTCCGTCGGGAGTTGTGGTATAGCCGGTTGCGACCATCATATGACCGCCATTCCCAACCCAGCGCCAACTGAAGGCGAAGGGCGTAAAGCTGCACGGTCCGCCTCCGGTCTTCGCGGCAAGCTGACGGCGTACCTGATCCCATGGCAAGGGAGTGCCGCTGGTGCGCTTGAAATGAAAGCCGTATTTGTCAAATTCCGGCCAGCCACCGATGACGCATTCATTGGGGGTCGGCGACATGCAGCAGTCGCTGCGGTGAAGGCGATTGTTCGCTTGAACGCACTGCTCGACGGGTCTTCCGAGATATTCCATTACCATCTGGCCGCTCGCCGCCCAGCACCACATGTCGGTCTTTTGCGGACGCAATGTGACCTGAAGCTCCGTCGTCACCGGCGGATCGCAGGTCCCCATTGCAGCAGGTACCGCTTGGGCGAGTACCTTGGCAGAAGCTACCGTAGCGAAGCCAACGGCCCACAACGCACGCACTATCATCTTTGCCCTCCTATAATCGTTATCCGAGGCTGAGGACTAATCGACTCCCGCGTTTGGGGCTAACGTTTCGAATGGTGAACACTCTTCGAGTCTCCGGATCATTGAACAAATGAAGGGGGCGCGTTCCGGCGCAATGGTTGCCGGACGATTGTCTCCGGCACCGTTCTGGGGAGGACTGCTGATCCACCTGGTGCCGCAGGTTCTGCAGGCCGCCTTCGATATACCGTTACCGCAACCGGCTGGCCATACTCCGGTGCAAATGAATCAGCGTAACTGATGCAATAGACGAGGGGATCAGTGAGACGCAGCATTTTGAATGTGGCTTCGCGGGTGCGGGCATCCTGGACGCAAAGATTGTAGCGCGCTCGCCAAATTGGAGGTCGGGCAAATGGTCTGTCGGTTGGTGCGTTCAGATCTCCATCTTCACGTATCACCCCCGTGATCGCTTTGGGTATGTCTTGCGGAAACGCAAGGCTAACGGTCAGTTTGTGAATGTCCAGACGCGAAGCGCCAACCGCGGCCGTCGCTGACACGGGCCGGAATTGGTTCGGTACCGGATCGAGCTTGAGAGAGGCGGTGGCGCCTCCGCCGGCCAGCGTGGTGAACGTCAGCGTGTCGACGAAGTTATCTTTGGCGCCGCCTTGGTCGTCAATGTCGATGAATGTTGCGACAACCCGGCCAACTCCGATCGATCCGGTCGCCGGATAGCTGATGTTCACTGACCGTGGCTCAGTAACGTCCTTGCAAAGCGAAGTATTGACGATCAAGTCATCCCAACTGTCCTCGGTGCCAAATACGCGCGAACCATTGCGCGTCAGGTCAAGCGTACCCGTGGCCCCAACGTCGAGAACACTCGTCAATCCGGGAAGTCTGAATCCCGCCTCTGCGCCCGCTTTGTTTGTTTCCGTGATGTTGAAGTCGAACGAATAAGCTACCCCAACTTTTGACAACCTTGCCAACTTGATTAAGTTTTTTTCCTCCTCTGTCGAAGGGCTTTTTTTTGCTTTCTTAAGCTGTTTCTCGAGGTCTCTCGCTTTCTTGATCCGACTCGCGAGTTGCTCAGAGTTATCGTGCGCGGAGACGATACCGTTGCCGATCATATAGTCGAACAGCGCCGTCCTCACCTCGCAACGACCGTAGCGCACGATGTGCTCGGTGCGGTATGGGCTCACATCATCAGGAATGGGATAAAGAGAACAGCCTCCAAGTCCCACGGCCAAAATACAGCCAGCCCAATCGATCCCACGCATAATGCCGCCCCTTAACAACGAACGATATCGATTGTCGCGCACGTAAGACTTTTCTGAATCAGGGATTTTAGTGACAGAATGATTTTCGAACTGCCGCCGGCCAGTGCGATGACGCGAGCTAACACCATACACCCTCAGCGTGTCTGGGTGGTTTTAACACGTCAAGTAAAAACCGTATCGCGCAGCTATTTTTTCTGCGATTGTGGTCGTGCAACCACAGGGAGTATGTGCGCTTACTGCTCCGAACCCATAGGATTCGATCGCTTTACCTGCTCCAGCCTACAAGACGGTGCTATTCTGGTTCACCGGCGCATATTCGACGAACGATGCCTTTGTCGACGTTGTCCATCAGGATCGCTACTTGTTCAATCCGACGCTGACACTGACAAATAAGGAAGACACGATTTTAGCAATTCGAGGCCGTGTCTCGCGTTCGAGCAGCAGGGAATTACGTGCGCTTTTCTACTGACATTTCTAACCCCACGCATCCCGCCCCCGCACAAACTGCCCGTCGTGCTGATTCCCCTTGCACCGTCGGGCAAATCACCTGCACATTTTCGGCCATCCCGCCCGCACTGAGAGGGGCGTATCGCGATCGTCACGGGACGTTGCGGCGGGGAGCGGTGGCCGCGGGGCGAC
>NZ_JBNPTO010000004.1:0-170000 GCF_051167715.1 Bradyrhizobium sp. HKCCYLS20291
GGCGGTTTTGCGAGAACCGCCCGTTTGCGCATTCTGGCAGATCTGGCGCACACAAGGGGCGCTTCGCGGTCGTCACGAACGTCGAGGCGGGATGCGGTGGGCGTGTTGCCGTCGCAGCGTGGGGTGATCCTGCGCCGACGAACGATGGCGATGCGCACGGTCAAGTCGCGTGGTCCTGACACCCCGACGCTGGTGTCACGCCTGTGCCGGCGCTCACGCGCCGCGCGGGCAACGGTGGCCAGAAAGCCCGGCGCACCGGGGAGAACGCGAAGCAGCCGTTAAAACCATTGCGCGGGGAATGCCGGGTGTTCTCGGCTGAACCTGTGGTGACTGCCGCCTGCTTTTTTTCTGCAGGCGGGCCATGGGTGCGGCCGGCGCCCGGCATTCCCCGTGCCCTCTTCTCAAGAGAGGGCGGTCGATCAGCACAGCTCGGACGCGACAGCGCGCCGCGAGACAGCGAAGCCATGTTCATTCATCCGATCGAAGACTTTGAGCCCGCCGCGTCGGTGCCGCCGACGGCACCAACCGACATCGCGGCTTCGGCCGCCGCCCCATCCGGCGCACGTCCGCCTCCGCGCACGGCGATCCGCTCGCCAACGACCGGGCCTTCGATGCTCGTGATTCGATGATCGTGAAATGGACGAGGCTGGGTCACCGGCCGTTTCGGCCGATGGTGGGCACGACAGGGATCGAACCTGTGACCCCTACCATGTCAAGGTAGTGCTCTCCCGCTGAGCTACGTGCCCTAATCCAGAAAGTCCATTCGGGTGGGCGTCCCTATATCGGCTCCCACGCAGGCAGGCAAGGACGCAAAATGCCGAAATTGGGAATAATCCGCGTTTTCGCAGACACCGTTCCCGGCGGCTCAGGCCGCCAGCATCTTGTTGACTTCGCTGACGAGCTCGCGGAGGTGCACCGGCTTGGACAGCACCTTGGCGTTCTTGGGCGCCTCCGAATCGGAGTTGAGCGCGACCGCGGCGAAGCCCGTGATGAACATGATCTTGATGTCCGGGTCGAGCTCGGAGGCGCGGCGCGCCAGCTCGATGCCGTCCATCTCCGGCATCACGATGTCGGTCAGGAGCATCTCGAACGGCTCCTCGCGCAGCCGCTGGTAGGCCGACATGCCGTTGTCGTGGGGCGAGACCTGGAACCCGGCATTTTCCAATGCCTTGACCAGGAAGCGGCGCATGTCGTTGTCGTCTTCGGCGAGCAGGATTTTGTGCATGGCGAGGGATCGTGGTCCGGTGAGAGGCGGAGCGTTGCCGCCACTAAGCCTGACGGGCGGTAAATTTCGGGTGAAAGATTGCGCCTTTTGATCCGACATCGGCAAGGCAATTTGAGGGCCGAGCGTGCACTCTCCGCCCGAACGATCACGGCTGCTCAGAGTTGTTCCAAACCGCGGTTGAACTTTTTCATTGCTTTTCGCTTGGCAGAACGACCGGGATTATCGAAGATGCAGCTTGGCGAACGACTTGGCGAAACCTTGGCGAACAAGCAGTGCCTGCGTTGTCCAGCGCTCCACGGCCGGAGGATACCGGCGCATCAACGGACGTACCCCAAGGAAACACCCAAGGAAACGGCGCCCAGAGATGACGGACTTTGAAGGCGAGTTGCCGCCGTTCGAGATCATGGAGCCGGCCGAATGGCGCGCCCCCATCATCTTCAATTCGCCGCACTCGGGCTCGGTCTATCCCGACGATTTCCTCAGGGCGTCGCGAATCGATCTGCCGACGCTGCGGCGGTCGGAAGATTCGTTCATGGACGAATTGATCGCCGACCTGCTGACACGCGGCTTTCCGACCGTGCGGGTGAATTTCCCGCGCTGCTATGTCGACGTCAACCGCGAGCCCTATGAGCTCGATCCGCGGATGTTCACCGGCCGGCTGCCGAGCTTCGCCAACACCCGGTCGATGCGCGTCGCCGGCGGCCTCGGCACCATCCCGCGCGTGGTCGGCGACGGCCAGGAGATCTATCGCGACCGGCTCGTGGTCGACGACGCCCTGCACCGCATCGAGACGCTGTACAAGCCGTATCACCGCGCGTTGCGCCGGCTGATCAACCGGGTGCACCAGCAGTTCGGCACCGTCATCCTGGTCGATTGCCACTCGATGCCGTCGGTCGGCGTGTCCCGCGACGAGCCGCGGCGGCCCGACATGGTGATCGGCGACCGCTACGGCACGAGCTGCGCGGCGCTGCTGCCGAACCTGTTCGAGGACGTGCTTGGCCGTCTCGGCTATTCGGTCGGCCGCAACAAACCCTATGCCGGCGGCTTCATCACCGAGCATTACGGCAATCCGGCCAGCGGACTGCATGCGATCCAGATCGAGCTCAACCGCGCCATCTACATGGACGAGCGCCGGCGCGAGCGCGGGCCGCGCTTCACCCAGGTCGCGTCCGATCTCACCGTGCTCGCCGAGGTGCTGGCAACCGTGCCGCTCGGCGACCTCGGCCCGTTCCAGGCCGCCGCCGAATAGAGGTTTCTTGCGCTCTGTTGTCGGAGGGGCCGCGGCGCAAGACGCGCAAAAAAAAGGGCCGCTTGAATGACAAGCGGCCCAAGTCTAGGGAGGAAACGCCCAAGGAGGGCAGCGATAACGCGAAGCGCTACCGCACCGCAACAATATGCGGCCGCGCTGCACAAAGCGCAAGAGTTTTTCCGTCGAATCCCATGCAAAAAAGCATAGGCCGGGTTGCACACAGCGCGTGTCCGATCGAAATCCATCATGACTGCCAATGGGTTGATCAAAAAGTCTGATTGATGGATCGGACCACCTGGTTTCGCTTTCACTTTCGAATGATTGCGCGTCGCAGGACCCGTCGTCCTGCTCGGCGGTGACGAAACGCTATCCAAGATCCCAAGCGGCCGTTCCATATCCGGATGCACGCCAGACCGCTTTGCGATACGCATGAATGGCTTTGCCATCCGATTCCCTCACCGAAGGACGCGTTGTGACGGTCATCGACTTCTCAGCCTTTATCGGTCGCCTCGCGACCGCCTCGGGCGAAACCATCCTGCCGTTCTTCCGCACCTCGCTGTCGGTCGACAACAAGAGCAGCCGGCATGATTTCGACCCGGTGACCGAGGCCGATCGCGCCGCCGAGGCCGTGATGCGCCGCCTGATCAAGGCGAACTTCCCGCAGCACGGCATCGTCGGCGAGGAGTTCGGCAACGAGCGCGAGGACGCCGATTACGTCTGGGTGCTCGACCCGATCGACGGCACCAAATCCTTCATCGCCGGGTTCCCGATCTGGGGCACGCTGATCGCGCTGCTGCACAAGGGCATGCCGGTGTTCGGCATGATGCATCAGCCGTTCATCGGCGAGCGCTTCTCCGGCGACAACGGCTTCGCAAATTACAGGAATTCGGCCGGCGAGCGCCGGCTGTCGGTGCGCCGCTGCGAGCGGCTGCAGGACGCCGTCTGCTACACCACGTCGCCGCTGTTGATGAACGAGACCGACCGGGCCGCCTTCGCCCGCGCCGAATCCGAGGTCCGGCTGTCGCGCTATGGCGGCGACTGCTACTCCTATTGCATGCTCGCGGCGGGTCACCTCGATCTCGTGATCGAGACCGAGCTCAAGCCTTACGACATCGCGGCGCTGATCCCGATCATCAACGGCGCCGGCGGTGTCGTCACCGACTGGAACGGCGGCCCGGCGCAGAACGGCGGACGGATCATCGCCGCCGGTGACAAGCGCGTGCACGAGGCGGCGCTGAAGCTGTTGGCTGCGGGAGGATGATGTTCAAGGGAAGTTCTGGCGCCAGTAGAATTACGGTAAAAGCACCACAGGATACATTGTTAACGGCGGGTTGACCGCGCCTGACTAGATTACAGGCAATTTGACGAGAACGCGTAGCATTCTCGTCGCTGCATGTCTTTCTGGAGGGCGCGCTCGATGAGTCAAATCAGCTTCCGACTCACTCACAAGATCATGGCCATCGCGCTGATCGGAGTATCCGCACTGGCGGCGTTCGGTGCGATCTATCTGTTGGGTAACCGGTCGCAGGAGACTTCGCGCCAGCTCGCCGACACGGCCCGCGCCGCGTCTGATCTCAATCAGAAGCTGCTGACCGACCTGCTCGAAGCCCGACGCGCGGAAAAGGATTTTCTGCTGCGGCGCGATCAGAAATACGCGGCCCGGCACGCTGAATTGAGCACCGGCATCAAACGCGAGCTCGACGAGCTCAGGAGCATGAGCCGGACGTTCGACCAAGCCGCGATCGGCGATCGCATCGATACGGTCGCCAAGGGGTTTGCGGCCTACAGCACCGAGTTCAGCGCCACCGAACAGGCCGAAAACCGCCTCGGCCTGAACGAGACGCTCGGCCTGTCCGGCTCGCTGCGCTCTGCCGTCCACGACATCGAGGCCAAGCTGAAGGAGGTCAACGATCCCCGGCTGACGAGCGGGATGCTGACGCTGCGCCGGCACGAGAAGGACTTCATGCTGCGGCGTGATCCGAAATACGTCGCCGAGCTCAAGGCAGCCGCCGCCGAGTTCGGCAAAGCCATCGCCGGCGCAGACCTTGCGCCTTCCCTCAAAGCCGACATCGGTCAGAAGCTCGAGAAATATCAGAAGGACTTCCTGTCCTGGGCCGACGGATCCCAGGAGGCCGCGCGGCACAGCGCGGCGATGTCCAAGGCCTTCGCCGAGATCGAGCCGGTCATCGCCGAGATCGGCAAGACCGTTGGACGGCAATATTCGATGGCTCAGACTGCAGCGGCCGAGACCAGCAACACCGTCAAGCAGGGCATGCTGGTGACGCTCGGCATCTCGCTGCTGCTGGTTGGCGGCGCATCGTTCCTGATCGGCCGCGGCATTTCCAACGCGATCCGCAGCATGGTGCAGGCCATGACACGTTTGGCGGGCGGAGACTCCTCCATCCGGATTCCGGGACTTGGCCGCCGCGATGAGATCGGCGAGATGGCCGGCGCCGTGGAAGTGTTCAAGACCAACATGATCGAGGCCGAGCGGCTGCGTGCCGAGCAGGCCGAGGTCGAGCAGCGGCAGCTTCAGCAGCGCAAGGCGGACATGGCGGCCCTCGCCGACGGCTTCGAAACCGCGGTTGGAGAGATCATCGAGACGGTCTCCTCCGCCTCGACGGAGCTCGAAGCCTCCGCGACGACCCTGACGCGAAATGCCCAGCACGGCCAGTCGCTCGCCACCACGGTTGCGTCCGCCTCCGAAGAGGCTGCGGCGGGCGTGCAGTCCGTCGCCTCGGCGACCGAGGAGCTCTCGGCCTCCGTCAACGAGATCAGCCGCCAGGTGCAGGAATCGGCGCGCATCGCCGGCGAGGCGGTCGGACAGGCGCGCCGCACCAATGAACGCGTCAGCGAGCTGTCGAAGGCGGCGACGCGGATCGGCGACGTCGTCGAGCTGATCAACACCATCGCCGGCCAGACCAACCTGCTCGCGCTGAACGCCACCATCGAGGCCGCCCGCGCCGGTGACGCCGGCCGCGGCTTTGCCGTCGTCGCCTCGGAGGTCAAGGCGCTGGCCGAGCAGACCGCCAAGGCGACCGGCGAGATCGGCCAGCAGATCGCGAGTATCCAGTCAGCCACTGCCGAATCCGTCGACAACATTCGCGAGGTCTCGGGAACCATCGAGCGGCTGTCGCAGATTAGCTCGACCATCGCGGCTGCGATCGAGGAGCAGGGTGCCGCCACCCAGGACATCTCCCGCAATGTGCAACACACGGCGCAGGGCACTCAGCGCGTCTCCGACAACATCGTCGAGGTCCAGCACGGCGCCACCGAAACCGGTTCGGCGTCCGCTCAGGTGCTGTCGGCGGCCCAGTCGCTGTCGGAGGAGAGCAATCGCCTCAAGCTCGAGGTCGGCCGCTTCCTCGAGACGGTCCGCGCAGCCTAGGTTCATCACGAGGCCGCCCTGCGCAGATGATCGACCAGCAGTTTCGCAGGACGGGGCAGCGCCTTGAAGCTGCGCGCGCAGATCACGAGCCTGCGGCTGGCCCAGGCGTCGCGCAGTGCAATCAGGCCGATCGGCATCAATCGCGCGCAGCGCCGTGCGGCCGCCTCCGGCACGATGGCGATCCCGACACCTGCGGCGACCATCTGGCAGATGGCGTCGAAGTCGCGCAGGCGGGCGCGCACGTGCTGGCGAATGCCGAGCCGCGCGGCATGCTTGCCGATGTGGACGTTGAGGGCAGTCCCCTGCGTCAGCCCGATGAAGTCCTGCCCAGCGGTCTCGGCGAAGTCGACCTGCCGGCGGCCTGCGAAGGGACCGCGGCGGCCGGCGACGAGGATGAGCCGGTCCTCGCCGAACGCGAAGCGCTCGAGCGTGTCGGGCAGCGCGTGCTCCGCCGCGAAGCCGAGATCGGCGCGCCCCGACGCGACGGCCTCCGCGATGTCGGTGCTCTCTCGCTCCTCCACGTCGACATTGATGTCGGGATGCTCACGGAGGAACGCAGCCAGCGCCTGCGGCAGATGCTCGGCAAGGCCGACCGTGTTGGCGAGCAGCTGCACGTTCGCCCGCAGACCGGAGGCGAAGGTCGCGAGATCGCCCTGCATGATCTCGACATTGGCGATGATGATGCGGGCATGGTCGAGCAGGCTTTCGCCGGCCGCCGTCAGCACGACGCCGCGGCGCCCGCGCTTGAACAGTTCAACGCCAAACGTCTGTTCCAGCCCCTTGATCCGGGCGCTGGCGGACGCGAGCGCCAGATGAGCCCGCTCCGCGCCGGCGGTAATGCTGTGCGCTTCGGCGACGGCGATGAGCAGCTTCAGATCGACGAGATCGAACCGCATGTCGGCTTCTGCCTCAGGCAAACGCGAAGGCTCGCTCCGGAAGCTCCACATTGTGCCGCCGGCCCGGTTTGGTCAATGTCATCGCCATGATCGATCCGCTCCTCATCTTCATCGCCTTCGCGCTGACCCTTGCCGGCTTCGTCAAGGGCGCGCTCGGGCTGGGCCTGCCGACCATCTCGGTCGGCCTGCTCGCGATCGCCATGCCGCCCGGCCGGGCGCTGGCGATCGTGATCCTGCCTGCCGTCATCACCAACATCTGGCAGACCTTCGCCGGCCCCTACCTGCGCGACATCGCCAAGCGTCTCTGGCCGCTGATGCTCGGCACGGCGATCGGCATCTGCCTCAATGCCGGCGCCCTCAGCCATGCATCGACCCGCTGGGGCAACATCGCGCTCGGCGTGCTGCTGATGGTCTATGCCGTGCTCGGCCTCACCCGGCTGGCCTTCACGGTGGCGCGCCGGCACGAGAAGTGGGTCGGCGGCATCGTCGGCCTGGTGACCGGCCTGATCTCCGCGGCGACCGGCGTGCAGGTGGTGCCGTCACTGCCCTACATGCAGGCGATCGGGCTCGAAAAGGACGAGCTCGTGCAGGCGCTCGGCGTCTTCTTCACGGTGGCGACCGTCACCCTTGCCTTCAACCTCACGAATGCCGGCCTGCTCAGCACGGCGATCGCCCTGCCCGGCGCCGTCGCGATGGCCTGCGCGTTTCTCGGCATGTTTGTGGGCCAGGCGGCGCGGGCACGGCTGCCCGCCGCGGCCTTCCGCCGCGTGTTCCTGATCGCGATGATCCTGCTCGGCCTCTATCTGGCCGGAAGCGCCGCGATCGAGCTGATGTGGTGATCACCGCGCCTCCAGCATGGCGATCCGAACACCCAGATAGACGAACAGGCCGCCGATCACGCGATTGATCCAGAGCAGCGCGGCGGACGAGCCTCTCACGCGCCGCGCCGTCCGCGCGGCCACTGCCGCGACGCCGAGACACCACAACGTAGAGTTGACGATGAAGACTATGCCGAGCAGCAGGAAAGCGAGCGCCTTGTGGGGCGCGTCGGCCGCGACGAATTGCGGGATGAAGGCCAGGAAAAACATCGCGACCTTCGGATTCAGAACGTTGGTGAGCGCGCCCTGCCAGAACACCTGACGCAGCGAAGCCTGCCTGACAGCCGTGTCGGCGTCCGGCTGGGCAGCCGCGGGCTGCGCGCGCGCAAACAATTGCGTGATCCCGAGATACACGAGATAGGCGGCACCCGCCCATTTCACGGCGGAGAACGCCGTCGCCGATGCCATCAGCAGCGCCGACAGCCCGACCGCGCTCGCCAGCACATGAACGAGACAACCCGTGCTGATGCCGAGCGCGGCTGCTGCGCCGCCACGCCACCCCATCTGGGCGCTCCGGCCGACGATATAGGCCGTGTCCGGCCCAGGCGTCATGTTCAGCAGCAGGCCGGACACCAGGAACAGCAGCGGATCGTGAATTCCAAGCATGGTTGAACGTTTCCTAACAGTTCGGCTCTAATGATACGGGCGGTGGGATACGCCGCTCGATCCTCTGCGTGCAGGCGAGGTTCACGGTACACACCTGGGCGCCGGAAAAAAATTGGATTTGGCCGCCTGCGGCGTGGTATGCGCGGAGGCGGGAGCAAGACGTGATGGATAGACGCCTGGCCGCCATCGTTTGCGCTGATGTCGCCGGCTATTCGCGCATGATGGGGATCGACGAGGCCGGCACCCACGCCGCCTTCAAGGCCCATCGCGCCGCCATCCATCCCCTCATCCTCAACCACGCCGGGCGCATCGTCAAACACACCGGCGACGGCTTCCTTCTCGAGTTCGCGAGCATCGTCAGCGCGATCCAGTTCGGGATCGAGATGCAGCAGCTGATGGCCGACCGCAACGCCCATCTGCCGGCCGACCGCAACATGCGCTTCCGCGTCGGCATCCACATGGGCGACGTGATCATCGACGAGGGTGAGGTGTTCGGTGACGGCGTCAACATCGCCGTTCGTCTCGAATCGGTCGCGACGCCGGGAGGAATCGCGGTCTCCGCAAAGGCCCAGCAGGAAGCCGGCCGGCATCTGTCCGTGAGCCTCGTCGATGCCGGCGTGTTCCGCTTCAAGAACATCGACGAGCCGATGCAGGTGTGGAGTTGGAACGCCCCTGGTGAGCTCAAGGAGGTCCTTGAGCCGAGGAGCGGCGCCGGGCTGCCCAATTATCGGACCGCGGTGGTCGGCGTGCTGCCGTTCGTGAACCTTGCCGACAGCGCCGACGAATATCTCGCCGATGGCGTGGCCGACGACCTCATCCACGCGCTGTCGCTGCAATCCTTCTTCCGCGTTCTCAGCCGGACCTCGACGTTCGCCTTCCGAGGCCTCGGCCTCAGCCCCCGCCTGATCGCGCGCGAGATCGACGCCACCTACCTGATCCAAGGCACCCTCCGTCGGTCCGATGCCAAGATCCGAGTGACCGCGGAATTGATCGCCCCGGAAACCGGCGCGCAGCTCTGGGCCGGCCGCTATGACCGTCACATCAGCGATCTGTTCGCGATGCAGGACGAGATCACCACGAGTCTCTGCGCCGCTCTGATGCCCGAGATCTACCGCGCCGAGGCGTCGGTGCCGCTGCGCTCGCAGACGACCGACGCAACGGCCTGGGACCGGTTCCTGCGCGGCCTGTCGCACTATTACCGTTCCACCAAGGCCGACTATGAGAGTTCGATCGCCCTGTTCCGTGAAGCCATCGCGCTCGATCCGGCGCTCGGAATTGCCCACGCCTATCTGGCAACGATCCTGATGCAGGGCATCAGCTTCGGTTGGATCAAGGGCTCGCGCGAATTGTGGAGCGAGGCGCTGGGGCTGGCGCTGGCCAGTGTGAGGCTCGATCCGCGGTCGTCCTTTGCCTATTCGATTCTTGCGTTCGTCCACGCCATGGAGGGCGCCCATGACGACGGCATGAAAGCGGCGCGCAAGGCGACCGAGCTCAATGCCTATGACATGGGCGCGCGCGGGGTGCTCGGTCTTTGCCATCTCGTGGCGGGAGAGCATCAGAAGGCGATCGAGCTGTTCTCGATCGCGGCGCAACGCGGCAACAGCGATCCCCGCTATCAATGGCCGGCGCTGAATGCCTATAGCCATTATCTGCTCGGCCAATATGCCCCAGCGCTGTCCTGGGCGCGCGAGGAGCTGTTCCTCTATCCAAATCACCTGCAGGCGCTGACGATCCGCGCCGCGACGCTGGCGCAATTGGGCGAAAAAACCCTGGCGCAGGCGGCCGTCGCCGACCTGATCGAGCAATATCCCTGGCTGACGCTCGACCGCCATGTGAAGAATATCCGTTGGAGGCGCCCCGAGGACGTCGCCCATTATCGCGACGGGCTGCTCAAAGCAGGCTTGAAATAGGTCTAATTGCAAGCTGAGCCATTGCGCGGCCATATGTCCCGCGCATTCTTGACCCAAAAACATGGATTTCAGTAGGACTGCCGTGGTATCGCCCAATCCGGGAGCAAGATAACGATGGAGAGACGGCTGGCCGCCATTGTCTGTGCAGATGTGGCCGGTTACGCGCGGATGATGGGCGCCGACGAAGCGGGCACCCATGCCGCCTTCAAGGCCCATCGCAGCGCCATTCACCCGATCATCCTCAATCACGGCGGCCGTGTGGTGAAAAGCACGGGCGACGGGTTTCTGATTGAGTTCCCGAGCGTGGTCGGAGCGATCGAATCCGCCATCGAGATGCAGCTGCTGATGGCGGAGCGCAACTCCCATCTGCCGGCTGACCGCGTCATGGAGTTCCGCGTCGGCGTCAACATGGGCGACGTCATCTTTGACGAAGGCGAAGTGTTCGGTGACGGCGTCAATACCGCGGTTCGTCTCGAGGCGGCGGCTCAGCCCGGCGGAATCGCAGTGTCCGAGAAAGCCTACCTCGAAGCCAACAAGCACCTGAAGGTCGCTTTCGTGAACGGCGGCCCGTTCCGCTTCAAGAACATCGAGGAAACCATTCACGTCTGGACCTGGTCGCCCGGGGCCGACAAGGGCCGTGAGCCGCGCTCGGCTGCGGGGCTGCCGGGGCAGTATCGCACTGCGATCGTCGGCGTGCTCCCGTTCGTCAACCTCAGCGACGAGAGCGACGACTATTTCTCGGATGGGCTGGCCGAGGACCTGATCCATGCACTCTCGCTGCAATCGTTCTTCCGGGTGCTGAGCCGGAACTCGACCTTTGTGTTCAAGAATGCCGGGCTGAGCGGCCGGCTGATCGCCCGGGAAATCGATGCGAGCTACCTGATCCAGGGATCGGTCCGGCGCTCCGGCAACAAGGTCAGGGTGACCGCGGAACTGGTGACCCCGGAAAGCGGCGAGCAGCTGTGGGTCGGCCGCTACGACCGCGATATCGGCGATCTGTTCGCCGTTCAGGACGACATCACCGCCAATCTCTGCACGGCCCTCATTCCCGAGATCTACCGCGCGGAAGCCTCGGTGCCTGTGCGCTTCGTGAATACCGACCTGACCGCCTGGGACCGCTTTCTGCGCGGGCTTTCGCACTACTACCGGCCGACCAAGGCCGACTACGAGACCTCGATTACGCTGTTCCGGGAAGCCATCGCGCTCGATCCGGGCCTGGCGATTGCCCATACCTATCTCGGCACCATCCTGCTGCAAGGCATTCATTTCGGCTGGATCAGGAACACGAGCCTGTTGTGGGACGAGGCGATGACGCTCGCAGAGGCCGGCGTCCGTCTCGACCCGCGCGCGTCGTTCTCCTATTCGCTGCTGGCCTACGTCCACGCGATGCAGGGACAGGTCGAAGCCGGAATGGAGGCCGCCGAGAAGGCGCTGCGGCTCAATTCCTACGACATGGGCGCCCGCGGCGTGCTCGGCGTCTGTCATTTCGTCAAGGGCAGTCATCGCGAGGCAATCGACCTGTTCTCGATCGCCGCCCAGCGCGGCAACAGCGATCCGCGTTATCAATGGTCGGTGCTGAGCGCCTTCAGCCATTACCTGCTCGGGCAGTACGACGCGTCGCTGTCCTGGGCGCGGGAATCGCACTACCAGAACCCGAACCATTTGCAGTGCCTGTCCATCCAGGCCGCCGCCCTGGCCCAGCTTGGCCGCACTGCGGAAGCCGCCGACGCCGTTGCCGCCCTGCTGCGCGTCTATCCGTGGATGACGGTCGAGCGGCTGATCAGCAATCTGCGTTGGAGCAATCCGGCCGACGTCGCGCATTATCGCGACGGGCTTGGCAAGGCCGGCATTCCCCCGACGAAGCTGACGCTGGTCGAACCGAGGGCCAAATTCGGCACGGCGACTTGAGGTTGACACCGGACAGGGGTACTTCTCGTCTACGGTTGTATTGTCGTGTTCGGATAGCACTTGCTCGGCCTGCGCCTTAGCGCCGGCCTGAGGCGATCTGGTTTCTCTCGTTCGTTTTTCATGACTCGCTGCATTCCAAGGATGTTTTTCCATGCAAGAAGACAGCGCCCGCGTCCGTGACGCCCTGCCGGGACAGATCCCGGTCTCGTCCGACAATCCCTGCCCGTTCCTGCGTGCCCTGGTGGCCGGCGGCCTCGTCGACGGCCACAGCGTTCCGCTGAAGACGATCGCCGGCCGGATCGAGGCTGCGAGCGGCGAAACCGGATTCAAGAAGCAGGTGGTCGGGTTCCAGAGCTTCGGCGTCGCGCTGATGGCCAACGGCCTGTCCCCGCTGCGGCTGCTGAAGAGCCTGGTCTCGGGGGCCGATCTCGACCAGTTGCGCAACGGGCCGCTCGACAAGCATGGCGCCGGCTCGCGCATCCTCGATGCGGAAGCCAAGGTGCATCCCGAGGAAATCGAGCGGCTGGCGGGCTTCGGCTCCGACTATCCCGATCCCAATGGCGGCACCGAGCGGGGCCTGAACGCCAGGCAGATCGACGCCTTCATGGCGGCCAATATGACGCGCGCCGGTGACGAGGCGCGCTGGTACTATCCAAAGCTGATGGAGGGCGAGTGGCCGGTCCTGCTGAAGATTTTCGGCAAGGGTGACGGCGACGGCCGCTATCTCTCGGTGGCCGAGGTTCGCACCCTGTTCGTCGAGCGCCGCTTCCCGCAGCGGATCATGACGCGGCTGATGGTGAAGCCGAAGCCCGCCAACCTCATCGTTCGCATCGGCAAGGCGCTGGTTGGCGGCGCGATCGTCGCAGCGGTCGCCTTGTTGCTGGCCTGGATGGTTGCGCCCGACCCGGTCAGTGACAGGCTCAGCAAGATCCTGCCCGCGAAGGCCGCTGCGTTCATCCCACCCGCCCTGCCCGCGGTCGAGCCGACCAAGGCGGCGTACTGGCTTGACCAGGGCTGGACCACCAAGGACCGGCACTGGTTCCATCACGTGACGCAGGGCACGGCGACGTTTCCGATTCCCTACAATTGGTTCATGGCGATGGAGCAGCCTTATCTGTCGCTGTTCGGTACGCCCGGTCTGATCTCCGACACCGCCTATCTTGAACGCTTCGGTTTCATTCCGAGCCCCAAGAGCGTCGATGGCGACCCCAGTGCACTCCGTCCATTCGGCTATGCGGCCAATACGACGGCCAAGACGGCCATCGCCCCGGCGTTGCCCGCCGGACTGAAGCCGACGCCGGCCGGCAATGAAGGCGGCCTGCCGGTCGGCTTCGCAAAACTCTCCGGCGTGACCGATCCCGGCACCGGCGCCGCGCAATCCGACAAGATCGGCCTGACCTGTGCGGCCTGTCACGCCGGCAGCATTCACTACAAGGGTGTCAGCGTCCGCTTCGACGGCGGCCCCGGCATGGTCGACCTGCGCAAGCTGGAAGAGGCCATGGGCTTTGCGATGATCTTCACGCAATACGTGCCCGGCCGCTTCAGCCGCTTTGCGGACCGCGTGCTCGGGCCGAATGCCTCCGATGCCGATCGCGAGACGCTGAAGAAGGGGCTGAAGGCCGCGACCGCTTTCGCGCTCAACATGCAGGCCAACAACTACAAGAACACGATCGCGGCCAAGGGCCAGACCGAGACGGAAGAAGGCTTCGGCCGGCTCGACGCGCTCAACCGCATCGGCAATCAGGTGTTCTACCTCGACATGGCCGTGAGCGGGCTGCCGAACATGCTCGGCAACCAGGAGGCCATCGATGCGCCGGTGTCCTATCCGCCGATCTGGACCGTGCCCTGGTTCTCGTGGGCGCAGTATGACGGCTCGATCGCGCAGCCCCTGATCCGCAACGCCGGCGAGGCGCTCGGCGTCTCCGCACTGCTCAACGTCTCGCCCGAGCCGGCCAGCGACAGACTGTGGCGCTCGTCGATCGCGATCGAGAACCTGCTGCACATCGAGGACATGCTGCGCGGCCCGGATCCGTTCGCGACGACGACGCCCGCCTTCGGCGGCCTGACGTCGCCGAAATGGCCGGAGAAGCTGTTCGCCGACGACGATGCGTGGAAGCTCGATGCCGCGCGCATCGAGCGCGGCCGCAAGCTCTACGCCGCCATCTGCGTCGAATGCCATCTCGGCCCGGTCGCCGATCCGGTGTTCGACAAGACCTATCCGGACAAGAGCTTCTGGAAGATCAAGCCGGCCGAGGATTGGGAGAGCAAGGGCTGGAATGCCAAGGGCCCGCTGCTCGATCTCGTGCAGAAACCGGTCGAGGCGATGCAGACCGATCCTGGCCAGGCCAGCATTCTCGCCACCCGCAAGGTCACCGTGGCCGGCTTCCTCGAGGTCGACCCCGCCGAAGACCTCAAGGGCTGCGGCCTGCCGCAGGGGTCGACCACCGAGATGCCCTACGCGCTGGCATTGATGACGGTCGTGCAGAAGACCGGCGACAAGTGGATGGAGGACCGCAATCTGTCCGAAGCCGAGCGGACCGCGCTCTGGGGCGACCGCAAGAACTGTCCCAACCCCGCCGGCAAGAGCTATCGCGCCCGCCCGCTCAACGGCGTCTGGGCCACCGCGCCCTATCTGCACAACGGCTCGGTGCCCTCGCTGTACTGGCTGCTCACGCCAGCCGCCGAGCGGCCGACCTCGTTCTGCCAGGGCGCCCGCGACTACGATCCGAAGCAGGTCGGCTTCGCCGTCGCTCCTGGCGGCGAGAGCGATTGCAAGGTCGGCCAGACGCTGTTCAGGACCAAGGATTCCAGCGGCAAGCCGATCAAGGGCAACAGCACGCTCGGTCATTCGTTCGAAGGTCCCGCCAAGCCCAACAAGGACTACCCGAACGGCATCATCGGCGGCGCCTTCTCCGAGCAGGACCGCTGGGACCTGATCGAGTACCTGAAGACGCTGTGAGAATGCGAGGCGGCGGGTCTTTCTCAGTAAGGACTCGCCGTCGTCGCTGTGAGATCGAGATCTCGGCCGCGAAGCCGGTGGCCTCCCCTCCCCCTCTTGCGGGGAGGGGAGCGCACTGCTTGTGGTTCTTAGACACGAGCACCATGCACGACCTCGTCAGCGACACGCGCGTTGGACGGCACCGTCCAGCGTCGGCTCGCCAAGTTCATCCCCTGAGCAACGAACAAAGCGGCCAAACAAACATGCGATCGCGCTCTCGCGGCCTGGGAGGTCCGAGCTTTGTCGCCGATCGCCCTCGAAACTAACGGGAGGGCGCAGGGAAGGCCGGACCTCGACTGAGGCCCGTGGCCCGCCTGCGAAAAAAATGCAGGCGGCAGGAACCACAGGTCAGCCGGACGACCCGGCCCTCCCTGCGCGATGGCGTTACGGCTTATACGCGCTCTCCCCGGTGTACCGGCTTTTAGCCACCGTCACCCGCGCGCTTCGTGAAGAGAGCGCAGCAGGCTTGACGCCAGCATCGGGGCGCCAGGACCACGCGATTTCGCCGTGCGCACCGGATCGTTCGTCGGCATGATTCATCACGCTGCGACCCGTCGCGCCCACCGCATCCAGCCTCCGACGTTCGTGACGACCGCGATACGCCCCTCCTCGCGGAAGCCGGACGACGCGCAGACTACACGAATTCCGAAATTCGTAAATGGGAATATTTTTTGCGCGGGGGCTGGACAGCCTCTCGCCAGGCGTGGCCGACGGGCAAATCAGCAATGCGTCCGCGTGTTGCCGCAAGGGGCAACTCAGGGGGACGGGCCTCCGCCGCGCCTCTCGAAGGCATGGCGGGAAGGCCCGATCCCCGGCTGGTCAGAACATCGCCGGGCTGATGTCCACGCCCTGCTGAGCGAGCATGAGAGAGGCCACCAGGCCCACTAATCCGAACAGGGCCACCCAGACGAATCCGGACTCACGGGTGCTGCTCACCGACAGATTGGTCGCTAACGTAATCACTCGAGGCTCCTCCTGATTGAACCGGCGGAACCATGGGACGCGGCTGATTACGACAAAGTTTCAGAAATTGGAAAGCGCCGCGCTTGGTGAATGCTGCGTTGGATGCGCAGCGACCACGCGATGACTTTTTGGTTAACCGGACTCTCGACAGCGCTCATTCGCTTAGTCGAATACCACAAACAACGATGGCGCCGTCGCGGAGATGAATCGACCGGTGTCATAGTCCAGCTTCGAACTACCAGCCGTCAGCCCCCGCGTCCGTCCAAACACCGGGCCGGAGGCAGCGCCGGACCGTCCCCCGTTCATCCAAGGAATACAGCATGACCCAGCCATTGCTGACGAGGTCGCGCACACCCTGATGGCGCTGCATGATCGTGTCCATCGCGCTCTCCGGCGCGGCGATCACAACGTTGAGGCGGATCGGCTCGTGGATGAAGCTGGTGCCGTCATGCACGGATTGCCAGGGCAATCCGGTCCTGAGATCGCCGGCATTGCCTTCGAGCACACCGAGCTGGCCGACCACATTGTGCAGCACCTTGTTGCCGCTGCCGAACGCGGCGTTGTTCACCGACGAGCCGAAGTATTGCAGATTGATCCAGCTCGCGACCACCATCGGCGCCGTCATGATCAGTTCGAGCGTGCGGAAACCGTCGTCGCGCGCGGCCTCGTAGGAATGGAGGAAGGCGCGGCCACCGAGGTCGAGGCCACGGGTGAAGGACCGCGGCGCGGCGATGAAGGCGGCGTTGCCGGCGAGTCCCCATTCCGGCCGCACCTGCGACCAGTCGCGGCTGCGCGCGATCACGGCATCGTCGACATCGGGTGTGTCGCGGATGCCAAGCAGCACGCTGCGCTCGAGCCGCGCCAGCCGCGCGGCGTCGGCGAGCTTCACCTTCAGCCGCGCGAGATCCGGCGCGAGGCCGGCAGGGACGTCGCTCTCGTCGAACAGCGTCACCGCATCGGTCGTCGTATCGTGCAGCGCGCCGATGAACCAGCAATCGGCCGGGATGTCGATGCCCTTGGCGCGCAGTCCCTCGCGCACGCGCCAATCATTCAGCACGGCCGCAGCGACCCGCGCGTTGGCCTCGCCGGTGTGGCCGCCGCAGGCGCCGCAATCGAGCCCCGACGCATGCGGATTGTTGACCGTGGTGCTGCCGTGACCGGCGAGCACGACGAGCCGCGCAAAAGGCCCGGTCAGCGACATCGCCTTCAGCACCGCCTCGGCCATCGCGACGCGCTGGGCGTCGTCGAAGCCGGTGACGCGGCCGCCGAGCTCGCCCGGCGTCAGCCGCGGCTGCACACGCGCGGCGATCTCCGGATCGAGGCCGTCGACGACCGGCGACGGCACCGGCCGCGTCACGCCGGCGCTGTCGGTCGCGATCTTCGCGGCGAAGCCGAGGCCCGCGGTCTCGACGAAGGAGAACGACGAGACGGCCGAGACCTTGAACGACTTCCAGGCCTTCGCGGCCCGCCGCCGCAACAGCCGCAGGCCGAGCACCTCGGCCTCCTCGACGCCGTCGGCATCCCTGACCGCTTCGCAGACAATGAAGGCCGGCTTGAGCAGAACGGGGCACTGCGCGCCGCCCTTGGTGTGGCCAATCGGGACGTACTCGATCGGGAAGCCGAAGAAGCCGGCGAAGCCGATGGTCTCGGCGTCCGGATAGGCTGTCTCCAGCGCCCGCCGGAAGATCTCCGAACGCACGTCGATGCAGAAGGCCGCCTGCACCGGCGGGCGCGCTGGCGTCGGCGCGACGGCGGTTCGCCAACCGTGCTGCGCGAGCTGCGCAATCAGCTTGCGCCGGAAGGCGATCTCATAGGCCTCATGCAGGATGAGATCGATGGCGAGCTCGGGCGTCTCGTCGAGCCGGTGATCGGCCGGCAGCCTTGCGGCCTCCGCCATCGCCTGCGCCCAGGCCGCCGTGAACGCCTCGTCGGTGCGCGCCTGAAACAGCGCAAAACCCCAGGCGAGCCGGATGGCGAGCAGCTCGAGCAGCGTGTCGTCCCGTCCGCCGTCGAGCTCGGCGCCCCAGCCGATGTAGCGCGCATAGGCGGACCAGCCGCCGATGTCGAACAGCGCCCGCACCAGATAGTCCTCGACCGCGCGTTCGGGAATGCCGAGCCGATCGATAATGAGGCCGATCGCCTGCACCGGATCGGCCGGCAGCTCGGCGATCGCCTTGCGGAAGCCTGTGAGCCCCATGACCTCGGGATTGCGATCATGGGCGGCGAGCTTGCGCCAGGCGGCGTATGGCCTGAGCTTGCGCGCCGGGTTCGGCCAGCTCGCCTGGCCCTCGTCGAAATAGCTGGCGCAGAACGCCGAGATCTCGTCGATCATGAAAGTGACCAGCGACACGTCGCGATCGCCCTTGGCCAGCCGGTCCAGCACCTCCGCGACCGTCGCCACGACCGCGGGCGGCGACGATGGCCCGGGCTCCGCGTGTGCCTTGAGCTTCAACTGATCGACATCGAGTCCCATCGATGGATGAACGCCGAGCGCCTGCGCCAGCGCGGCGTCGTCGATCCGGCCATCCTCGATCGCCCCGCGATAGAACGCCCGCGGCATCAGCATGCGCGTCCGTACCACGCGGTCGAAGGTGGCGGCAGTCGCGGCAAAACTCTGGCCGGTGAAGCCGAGGAACGGGTTGACCGCGACGAAGTGCTTCAGCGGCCACAGCGGCGCGATGCGCCGGCAGGCCGCATCGATCCGGGCCATCAGCCCGGCATCGGCGGGAGCATCGATCGGCTCGATCGTAGACAGGGCGAGGGCGGCTCGGGTCATGGCAGATCTCGGATCACGGGTTGGACGGGAGACGCACGGCAGACCGGCGCGGCCACAGCGTCAGCACGAGGCGGTTGGCGAGCGTGTTGAGATAGAGGCCGTTGCGGAGGTGGACATAGGCCGCGATCCAGAACGGCGCGTCGGCGCGGCGCATCATCTGGTTCTGGAACAGTGTGACGGCGGCAAACGAGATCACGACGGCCACCGCAATCAGCATCGGCACCATGCCGTCGACCGGACGCGCCGCGGGGATGCTACCGCGGACCAGCCACGCCGTCGCCGCCTGCAGCGCGAAGTAGATCAGCGCGACGCCGGCCGCGGTCGCCGCGGCGCGAGCGACGACGAAGGCGTTCGGCCGCTCGTCGATGGCGTTGGCCATCAGGTGCACCAGTCCCATCAACAGCACCGAGCCCAGCGCGATCTGCGCCGGATTGCTGCGCAGGGTCATGCCGAAGGCGAGCCCGGTCAGCAGCGCCAGGCCGATCACGGCGGCGAGCGCCAGAACGAGCCGGGCGGGATGCGGCTGGCCGCCGGGGCTCGGCGTCCACGACGCGCGGGCGAGATCGATGATGCTGCCGGACGACAGGAAGGCATGCGCCTTGTAGAGCGAGTGCGCCACGATGTGCAGCAGCGCCGCCGAGAACGCGCCGAGCCCGCATTGCAGCAGCATGAAGCCCATCTGCGCGACGGTCGAATACGCCAGCTGCACCTTCACCGAGCTCTGGGTCAGCATGACCAGCGAGCCGAACAGCGCGGTGGCGCCGCCGACCAGCGCGAGCACGTCGAGCGCGGGCGTCGCCAGCAGCAGCACGTCGCTGAGCCGCAGCACCAGGAAGCCGCCGGCATTGATGATGCCGGCATGCAGCAGCGCCGACACCGGCGTCGGCGTCTCCATCACCTCGATCAGCCAGCCATGCAGCGGCAGCTGCGCGGATTTGAGCATCGCGGTCGCGACGATCAGCACGGCCGCCATCGTGGCGAGCCCTGAGCCGGCCGCGCCGCTGCGGGCTTGGTCGGCCAGACTACCGATCTCCAGCGTGCCGAAGCGGATGTAGAGCAGCAGCGAAGCGAGCGCGAGGCAGGCATCGCCGAGCCGGCTGGCGACGAACTTCTTGCGCGAGGCGCGGATCGCGGCCGGCCTGACGTCGTAGAACAGCAACAGCCTGCCGAGCGCCAGGCTGGTCGCGACCCAGGCGGCGAGCAGCAGCACCAGATTGCCCGAGATCAGCACCGTCAGCACCGCGGCCACGGTCAGCAGCAGCCAGCGCGTGAACCGGACCTGTCCGGGATCGCCGTCGAGATAGTTGCGGCTGTAGCGGACGACGACCAGCCCGATGAAGCCGACCAGCACGATCATGATCGCGCCGAGGGCGTCTAGCTGGAGGGAGAGCCCAAGCCCATGAGCGCCGAGCAGCGGCGTCCGCCCGGCGCCGAGCACGGCGGCGGCGAGGCTCGCGGTCACGGCGATGCCGAACGCGGACGCGGCGGCGACGATGGCGCGCCGGGCAACGGCTTTGGCGGCGGCATCTCGGCGGGTGCAGGTGAGCGCAACGGCGCAGAGCGTGAGCGGCGCAAGCGCGGCGAGGCAGGGAAGCAGCGAGGTCATGACGGCCCGGACGGTTCGATCGGATGAGACGATGGCTCGTCTGGCTTACCGGTTCGGGAGCCTTCCTAAAATTTCAATCATTGAACGTGGTCGTTATAAAATATAGAACGATGCCATGCCGCACCTGAACTACCATCATCTGCGCTATTTCTGGATCATCGCCAGCGAAGGCAGCATGAGCCGGGCGGCGCAGCGGCTCAACGTCTCGCCCTCCTCGCTCTCGGTGCAGGTCAAGGCGCTGGAGGATCAGCTCGGGCAGAAGCTGTTCGATCGCGTCGGCCGCACGCTGCAACTCACCGAGGCCGGACGCATCGCGCTCGACTATGCCGGCAGCGTGTTCAAGTCCGGCCACGAGCTGATCGAGACGCTGTCCGGCCTGCGCCCGGGACGGCAGCTGCTCCGGGTCGGCGCGGCGGCGAACCTGTCGCGCAACTTCCAGATCGCGTTTTTGAAGCCGCTGATCGGCCGCGGCGACGTCGAGCTGATCATCCGCACCGGCCTGTTCGGCGATCTGCTCGAGCAGCTCGATGCGCACAAGCTCGACCTCGTGCTCGCCAACCACCCGGCGGCGCCGGACACGCGCAGCAATTTCGACAATGCGCTGATCGACGAGCAGCGCGTCAGCCTGGTCGGCCGCAAGCCGGCCAAGCCCTCCCGCTTCCGCTTTCCGCAGGACCTGGCGACGACGCCGATCATCCTGCCCGGCCGCGGCAGCGCGCTGCGCTCGGCCTTCGACGCGCTGGTCGGCGCCAGCGGCATACGCCCGGTGATCGCCGCTGAAGTCGACGACATGGCGATGCTGCGCCTGATGGCGCGCGAGAGCGGCGGCCTCACTCTGGTGCCGTCGATCGTCGTGATCGACGAGCTCAGGTCGGGTGTGCTGGTCGAGCGCGCCCGCCTCAGCGCACTGAAGGAGCAGTTCTTCGCCGTCAGCCAGCAGCGCCGCTATCCCAACCCGCTGGTGGCCGAACTGATCGGATCGCGGGGCAGGAAGACCGCCTAGACGGGATCAGGCGCAGGAAGACGAAAGCACGGCTGGACGGAGCGGAGCTCGCGCGCATCGGTCGACGATACGGTACGCCGGCCGATCGTGCGCCGGGATGGTGCTGCCGCTTGCGTCAGGGAAATGTCGTTCGCGGCACCGATCGGCGAGAGCTCACAAATGGCCTGCCCCCAATCCATCGTTCGAATCGGGAGCGAGGCATGTCGTCGGGACAGAGTGATCAGAACATCGCCGGCGGACTGAGATTCACACCGTGCTGAGCCAGCACGAGAGAAGCGACGACGCCCGTCAAAGTGAACATCGTCACCAGGCCAAAACCGGAATTGAGTGCGTGAGGTCCAACAAGCTTACGTGCGATTATCATGACCATGAATGTTTCCTCGTGAATGTTCTTAGCGGCAGCACTAGAGGAGACGGCGCGTTACTGGCTGGTTTCCAGACATGAACAGATGGCCGCGTGGTGAACGCATCCTTGTGCATCCCGCCGCCTCGGCATGAAGTTCGTTTAACGCTGACGACGGTGCTGTATTACTTCGAGAAAGGGACCGCGCTTACTCACCAAAAAGTTGAACCCCGCTCCACGCACCCGTCTGACGGAGCGCAATTATTGCGACTGCGCATAGCCAATTTCACGCCTAGCGCGATCAACATGCACCCGGCGACACGATACGGTCGCGGACAAGAGGCTGTGTAACATCGGCGACCAGACTGCTGTTGCCTCCATAGCAGCATCGATGCCTCGGTGACTGTGACCCGACTAACAGACTGCATTCGAACTCATTAGTAGCTCACATGAACTTTCTCGGAAGAGAACGCACCGATGATGCGAAGATCCTCGCAACATCGACGAGCGCAGCGCGCCAACCGGGCGTCGCACGCTCATGCCGACCGGACCAATGCCGGGATGGCCCGCGACGGTTGTTGTTGACGGACGGGCACGACAGCGCGATTTCTGATGAGCGGCTGAAGCGCGTCAGACCCGCTGGAACAAAAGTTCCGCATCAGAGTTCGCGTACCGTGGCAGGCAGAAGATTTCGTTGCAGGGCAGTTCCGACGACGCGCGGCGGAGGCGGTGAACGACGCAGCGGGAGGAGACGTGGTTTTTCGTGGAGCATTGCGGAGGGCTGCCAGGTCCGGCACCTGGCCGATCTCGGCCTATCTCCTCGTTCTGGCGATCGCCGCCTCCATACCGATTGCGGCCTCCGCAGCGTTCCTCGCCTATCACTTCGTCGCGGAGTCCTCGCAGAATCGCAAGGTCGAATATGAGGACCGGCTGCGGCTGATGCGGAACGCGACCGAGCTTCGGGTCGCCAACATCATCGAGGATCTGCAGGTCCTGGCACTGTCGCCGCTGCTCGCAAGCGGACGCTTCGACGAATTCAGGTCGCACGCGATCGACGCCGTCAAGCTGATCGGCGGCGTGGCGATCGCATTGTACGCGCCCGACGGACAGCAGCTCGTCAACACAAGGCTTGAACCCGGCACGCCGCTGCCGAAGCGCGTCGCCTTCGACGCCGAGCGGCGGGCGATCGACACCGGGCGTCCGCAGGTCTCCGGCCTACAGAAGGCAGTGGTCGACGGCCAGCCCATTGTCACGATCGCGGTGCCAGTGCGGATCGACGGCCAAGTCCGCTACGCCCTCAACGTCGGACTGTCGCCCCGCTATCTGTCGACGCTGCTCGACGACTACGTCTCGCCAGGACTGGTCGGCAGCATCATCGACCAGCAGGGACTGCTGCTGGCCCGGCGCCCATTGCTCGGCGACGACGATCTGATCGGCCAGCCGACCATTCCGGCCGTGCGAGCCCGCATCGGACAAGCCTCAGGCTGGTGGATCAAGGCCGTCTCGCGGTCCGGCGTCGCCACCTACACGTCGCTCCTGCGCTCCGACCAGAGCGGCTGGACCGTCAACCTCGCGGTCCCCCGCGACGTCATCGACGGACCATTGCACCGGACCGTCGAATGGATCGTCGCGCTGACCGTCCTCACCTTTGCGCTCAGCATGGTGCTGGCGCGGCTGCTCACGCACCGCTTCGTCGCCGAATTCGCCGACCTGGAGCGCTACGTTTCGGGGCTGCAGGCCGGCGCCACGGCGCCGAGCATGGGACGGATCGCCGAGGTCAATCGCATGAAGCGGGTGCTCTTCAAGGTCGGCGGCGAGCTGGCGAGCGCCCTGCGCCAGCAGCGCGATCTGCTCGACGAGATCAATCACCGCGTCAAGAACACGCTGGGCACCGTGCAGTCGATCGCGCGGCTGTCGCGCGCGAGCGCCAGCGACGTCGATCACTACGTCGCCGCTTTCGAAGGGCGCATCCTCGCGCTGTCCGAGGCCTACAATCTCCTGACCGAGAACAACTGGGTCGGCGCCGACGTCCGGGCGATCGTCGCGCGCACGCTCGCTCCCTATGCGGGCCCCGACCGCCTGACCATCAGCGGCCCGAGCCTGCTGCTGCCGCCAAAGCCGACGCTGGCGTTGTCGGCGGCGATCCAGGAGCTCAGCACCAATGCCGCCAAATACGGAGCGTTCTCGACGCCGTCCGGAAAGCTGGACATCTCCTGGACCGGGCAGGACAGCGGCATCGTCCGCCTCTCCTGGATCGAGCGCGACGGACCAGCGGTCCGCAAACCGACCCGGCGCGGTTTCGGCACCAGGATGATCATGGGCATGTTCGGCTCCGAGACCGGCTGGTCGGTCGAACTCGATTTCGACCCGGCCGGCCTGCGCTGCACGATGCGGTTCGGGGTGGCGGACGAGGACCGGACCGAGGTGAGGCTGACGGGTTGAGCGCGTGAAACGGTTGACGCTCGCATGCGCTCGTGCGCGGGCAGGAGCGCAGCCGAGATTCATCGTGGCCCGCTCATCGCCGCAGTGGCGAGCAGCGCGGCTTCGATCGTATCCCGGGTCCTGCAGAGGTGCGCCGTCATCAGGGCGGCCGCGCTGTCGGCGTCGCGCGCCAACGCCGCCTCCAGCAACTCGCGGTGCTCGCGCGCGACATCGCGGTGGCCGCCGTCAGCCTTGCGCGCGAGATCGAGATAGCGCTCGTTGTGCGCAAACAGCAGCGCGCGCACCCGCATCATCCAGGCGCTGCCGCAGGCCTGGGCCAGCGCCGCATGAAAATTGTCGTGCGCGACGCTCCAGGGCGGGGAGAAGCTGCCGTCGGCGGCGGCAATCGGCGTCGCGGCCATCCGGTGGTGGGCGGCAACCACGGACGTCTCCCACGCCAGGTCGCCATTGGCGATGGCGCGGCGCAGGCACTTGGTCTCGATCTCGATGCGCATGTCGGTGAGATCGCGCAAATCATCGACCGAGACCGGCGCGACGCGAAAACCGCGCTGGGGCATCGCGATGACCAGCCCTTCCGCCGTCAGCCGCGCCAGCGCTTCCCGGATCGCCCCCGTGCTGACCGAAAAGGCCGACCCGAGCTCGCTGATCTTCAGCCGTTCCTCGGGCTGGTAGAGGCCGGCGAGCAGGCTGGCACGCAGCTGTTCGTAGACGGTGTGGGTGGCGCTTGCGGACATCGACTCACGTCTCGGGGCGGGTTTACGCATCTTAGCAGAAGCATAAAGTACATTTTTTGAGAAAAATATATTTTTGTTGCCGGGCCGTCAGGCGCTCCCTATGCTCCCGATCAACTTGCCGACAGGACATTCGGCCATCAGGGAGGTTCTCATGCGCAGCGTCATCGCCGCCGCCGGGCTGCTCGTCGTCTCGTCGGTCCTCGGATCATCGGCGCGCGCCGCGGATCAGCCCGGCATCACCGCCGGCGAGATCCGGATCGGGCAGACCATGCCGTACAGCGGCCCGGTGTCGGCCTTCGGCATCCTCGGCAAGGGCGAGGTCGCCTATTTCAAGATGGTCAACGACCGCGGCGGCATCAACGGCCGCAAGGTCAGCCTGATTTCGCTCGACGACAGCTACGTGCCGCCGAAGACGGTCGAGCAGACGCGGCGCCTGGTCGAGAGCGACGAGGTCTCCTTCATCTTCTCGACCATGGGCACCGCGCACAACACCGCGATTGCCAAATATCTGCAGGGCAAGCAGGTGCCGCAGCTGTTCGTCGCCTCCGGCGCCTCGAAGTTCGGCGACCCCGCCCAGTTTCCGCTGGCGCTGATGGGCGTCATGGCGCCATTCCGCAACGAGGCGCGGATGTATGCGCGCTACGCGCTGCAGAAGAAGCCGGATGCGACCTTTGCCGTGCTGGCGCAGAATGACGATTTCGGCCGCGACTATCTGGCCGGGCTGAAGGATGTGCTCGGCGAGCGCTTCGACAGCGCTGTCAGCGTCGCGACCTACGAGCCCACCGAACCGACCATCGACTCGCAGCTCGTGAAGCTGAAATCGACCGGAGCCGATGCGCTGGTCATCGCGGCGACGCCGAAATTCGCGGCGCAGGCGATCCGCAAGACCTTTGAGATCAACTGGCGTCCGATGACGTTCCTCACCAATGTCTCGGTGTGGATGTCGTCGGTGATGGAGCCGGCCGGACTCGAGGCCGGCACCGGCATCATCTCGACCGCTTACGTCAAGGATCCGCTCGATCCGGCCTGGGCGGACGATCCCGGCGTCAAGGGCTGGCGCGACTACATGGCGAAATATGCGCCGGACGGCGACATCCGCGATTCCAACTACGTCAACGGCTACAACAACGGCATGGTGCTGGAGCACGTGCTGAAAGCCGCAGGCAACGACCTGTCGCGCGAGAACATCCTCAAGCAGGCGCTGGCGATCAAGGACCTGGAGCTGCCGATGCTGTTGCCGGGCATCAAAGTCAACACGTCGGAGGGCGACCATCTTCCGGTCGAGCAGGTGCAATTCATGCGCTTCACCGGCAAGCAGTGGGAACGCTTCGGCGAGGTGCTCTCGACCAAGTAGGGCCGACGGGTTCTCGAACTTCGTACGCCGCGGCGTGCACGACGGCGGCTGAACCTCGCGAGGCTCGGCGAAGCCGCCTCACCCGAAC
This sequence comes from Bradyrhizobium sp. HKCCYLS20291, assembly GCF_051167715.1. Lineage (NCBI taxonomy): Bacteria > Pseudomonadati > Pseudomonadota > Alphaproteobacteria > Hyphomicrobiales > Nitrobacteraceae > Bradyrhizobium > Bradyrhizobium sp. HKCCYLS20291. Next base: position 26,368 of record NZ_JBNPTO010000004.1, read on the forward strand.
AGCGGCGTTCCCGGCACGAAGGCGTCGAAGGCGGCCCAGAACTGTGAGCGATAGCGATCCTGCTCCTGCAGGATCTCGTGCTTGGCGCCGGCGATGACGAGATGCGAGCCGGCACGCAGATGATAGGCGAATTCCTCGATCGCGGCCGTCGACACCACGGTGTCGCTGGAGGCGGCCAGCATCAGGATCGGCTGGCGGATCTGCAAGGGATAGCTGGCGCCGCGGAAGGTCATCATCGCCGAGAACGCCGCATCGGCCCAGGCGACGGTGGGCGAGGCGATGCCGAGCGTCGGGTCCTCCTCGAGGATCGCGACGTTGCGGGCATAGCGGACGGGATCCGAGGTCAGCGGATTGTTGACGAACGGCGCCAGCCCGCTGATCTCGTCAGTGCCGCCGGGCACGGTGCGACCGCCCTGCCCCGCAGCCCGCATGGCGCGCAGCAACAGCCGCGCCGGCAGCGAGGTGCGCTTGCCCGGCAGGTCGATCATCGGCGCCGACAGCACCACGCGATCGAACCAGCGCTTCCCGCCATGCGCGAGCCGCAGCAGCACGGTGCCGCCCATCGAATGCGCCAGCGCGAAGTAGGGCGGCGGACAATCCGGCAGCACCACCTGCGTCACGAAGGTCTCGACGTCGAGCTCGTAGTCGGAGAACGAGCGCACGTAGCCCTTGCGGGAATCGCGCAGCCGCCGCGACGAATGGCCCTGGCCGCGCCAGTCGATGATGGCGACCGCAAAGCCGCGGTCGCGCAGGTCGCGCACGGTCTCGAAATACTTCTCGATCATCTCGCTGCGGCCGGTGAACACGCAGACGGTGCCCTTGCGGCCAGAGGGCGGCGCCCAGCGCGCAAAGCGCAGCTCGGCGCCATCGGGAGTCTTGATGGTGCCGGCCGTGGCGTTTTCGGGGACGGGATTGGCGGGAATCGAGACGAGCGTCATGAGGCGCCCATCGAATAGGTGAAAGGCAGCGGGAATCAAGAGGCGGAACGGCAAAAAGAGCCGGTTTTGGCCCCTCTTGAACGTCGAAACGTCTGCCCCATATCGAAATCGTGCAGGCCGCATCAGGCTGCACGACAGCCCGGCCCGATGGCGGGCGGGTTTGCCAATAGTCGCTCAATGGAGGACTTTGACCATGCGTACCTACGACCTCACCCCGTTCTACCGTTCCACCGTCGGTTTCGACCGTCTGTTTTCGCTGCTCGACCAGGCGACCGCCGAGCCCAGCCCCGGCTATCCGCCCTACAATATCGAGCGCACCGGTGAGAACGCCTACCGCATCACCGTCGCCGTCTCCGGCTTTGGCAAGGATGAGCTCTCCCTCGTCGCGAAGGAAAACACGCTGACGATCAAGGGCGAGAAAGCCGCCAACGAAAACGGCAAGAAGAGCGAGGTGCTGTATCGCGGCATCGCCGCCCGCGCCTTCGAGCGCTCCTTCCAGCTCGCCGACCACGTGGTGGTGAAGAACGCCAGCCTCGAGAACGGCCTGCTCCACGTCGACCTCGTCCGCGAGATCCCTGAGGCCAAGAAGCCGCGGTCGATTCCGATCTCGACCAATGCGCAGGGCTCCGAGCAGCCGGTGATCGAAGGCACCGCCGAGAAGGCCGCCGCGTAACCGGCACACCTCCCTCCAGGATTGCAAACGCCCCGGGCAGCCGGGGCGTTTTTTTGTGCGATTGATCGGCCTGCTCTGATGCGATTGCAGCCGCTCCAAGCACGCTGTCATGCCCGCGAAGGCGGGCATCCAGTACGCCGCGGCGGTCGTGATGAACCGAGAGATGCCGGAGAGTACTGGATCGCCCGGTCCAGCCGGGCGACGACAGCTGTGGGGGGCGGCAGCAGCGCGGCAGCAACTGCTCGCAATCGTCAATCCAGCCCCTGGGCCGGCGGCATCTTTGCCGTTGGCAGGATCTGCGGCGCCGGCTTCGCGGCCGGCGGGGTGACGGAGCCGGTCGTCTGCGGCGCGGCCGCGGCCGACTGCACGGGCTTGACGTCTGCCGGCTTCGCTTCCGGCGCCTTGGCCTCAGCCGGCTTGGCCTCCGAGGCTTTTGCCTCCGTCGGCTTCGCCTCATCCGCCTTTGGCGGCTCCGCCTTGGCCTCGACCGGCTTCGTCTCGACGGGCTTCACGTCGACAGGCTTGACCTCTGCGGGCTTGATATCCGCAGCCTTGGGCGCGACCGCCTTGGCCGCCTCGGCCGGCTTCGGATTGAGCGCGGCCGTCTGCGGTGCCGGGGCCACCGGCCGGGCTGCTGGCGTCGGAACCTTTGGCGACTGGGCCGGCATCGCATTGGCCATCCGCGGCGCGAGCGGTGCCGGCGGCACGACGCGCGGATCGGCGCGGATCACCGTTGGCGGCGGCAGCCGGTCGAGACCGCCGCGCGGCTCGAAGCGCATGCGCTCGTAGTCTTCGCCCCATTGGGAGGCGCGCACGAAGCGGAGGATGCGGCCCGAGCGGGCATCGACCACGAGCTTGCCGTCCTCGCCGTCGCGATCGAGCACCGCCACGACATAGACGTTGCCACGCTGGCGCGGCGCCCCCAGCGGCGAGAAGCCGTTGTCGCGGAGGATGGCGTAGACCTCATGCACCGGCAGGTAGGCCGGCGCATAGCCATAGTCCTGCTGGTAGCCGTCCCGATAAGTGTCCCGATAGGTGTCCGGGCGGTAGACCGGCGCCGGCGGCGGCGCATAGCGCTCGCCGCGATAGCCGTAGTCAGGGCCCGGTCCGTAGCCGTAACGCGGCGGCGGCGCCGGGATCACGGCTGGCGGCGGCGCCTCGGAATAAGGCGCATCAAAATCGGAGACCGCCCGATACGGAACGCGCAAACCCGACGGTGGCAGCGGCTCGGCCTGCGCGGCGGCAAATGTCGCGATCAAGGCGGCTGAGACGGCTCCAACTAGCAACTTCATGGCTCAAAGCTCCTGCATGCCCCCGCACGTGAAGCTGTCGCTTCATTCCTTAGTGGGGCGGAAGTTCTGCCGTGATTCCGGCGGCCCTGCGTCGGAGAGTGGGCGGGATCGGGGCGTTGAGTTTCAAAATCGCGCGCAGCACGTGATCGGCCCGTCCGGCCGCATCGTTCGGTCAGCGGAAGAAACGGAAGATTTGCCGGGAGAATGGGGCCATCGCGGCGCCTGAACCGGGGACTCCGATGCGCTTGTGTGATAGGTTAAAGTTTGGCATCTTACGGTTTAGGACAGAAATGCTGTCTAAAATTTCGTTGCAAAGGTGACCGAGACTTTGCAATGATGTTACGGCGCCCAATGACCTCAAGACCTGGGCGCTGCGACATGAACAGGCCGTGATCGTCCAGAGGGGACTTGGTCCCCCGGCGGCTGGCCTGAATTCTGCAAATGCGGCTCGCTGAGAAGGACGAGCGTTGGCTCCGGAGAGGGGCCCGCGCAGCGCCCGGGGTGCGCCGGACTGTGTACCGGACTGTGGTGAAGGCCCTGACCAATAACTGATGGGGACGGATATGAGCGGATCGAAGGTCGAGCACGGGAAGTTGAGCGGCGCGGTGCTGGCTGTGGATTCGCACGAAAAACCGGCCGAGATCACCCGCGAGCTGCATACGTGGCGCCCCGAAGCCGAGGGTCTCTATGACCCGAGCCAGGAGAAGGACTCCTGCGGCGTCGGCTTCATCGCCAACATCAAGGGCCAGAAGTCGCATCAGATCGTCTCCGACGCGCTGAACATCCTCTGCAATCTCGAGCATCGTGGCGCGGTCGGCGCCGACCCGCGCTTCGGCGACGGCGCCGGCATCCTGGTGCAGATCCCCCACGCCTTCTTCTCGCGCAAGGCGAAGGAGCTCGGCTTCACCCTGCCCGCCCCCGGCGAATACGCCATCGGCGCGCTGTTCATGCCGCGCGACGAGGCCTGGCGGAACGTCATTAAGAGCATCATCGCCGACCAGATCGAGGACGAGGGTCTGGTGCTGCTCGGCTGGCGCGACGTGCCGACCGACAACTCCTCGCTGGGCGAGACGGTCAAGCCGACCGAGCCGCGCAGCATGCAGGTGTTCATCGGCCGCAACGGCGCCGCCAAGAGCGAGGACGAGTTCGAGCGCAGGCTCTACATTCTCCGCAAGTCGATCTCGCAGGCGATCTATCAGCGCCGCGACCGCGGCATGTCGGGCTACTACCCGTGCTCGATGTCGTGCCGGACCGTGATCTACAAGGGCATGTTCCTGGCCGACCAGCTCGGCAAGTACTACGCCGACCTGCACGAGCCGGACTTCGAGAGCGCGCTGGCGCTGGTGCATCAGCGCTTCTCGACCAACACCTTCCCGACCTGGTCGCTGGCGCATCCGTACCGGATGATCGCACATAACGGCGAGATCAACACGCTGCGCGGCAACGTCAACTGGATGGCGGCGCGGCAGGCGTCGGTGTCGTCGGAGCTGTTCGGCAAGGACATCAGCCGGCTCTGGCCGATCTCCTATGAAGGCCAGTCCGACACCGCCTGCTTCGACAACGCGCTCGAATTCCTGGTGCAGGGCGGCTACTCGCTGCCGCACGCGGTCATGATGATGATCCCGGAGGCGTGGGCCGGCAATCCGCTGATGACCGAAGAGCGCCGTTCGTTCTACGAATATCACGCCGCTCTCATGGAGCCGTGGGACGGCCCGGCGGCGATCGCCTTCACCGACGGCCGCCAGATCGGCGCCACGCTCGACCGCAACGGCCTGCGGCCGGCGCGCTATCTCGTGACCAAGGACGACCGCATCGTGATGGCGTCCGAAATGGGCGTGCTGAAGATTCCGGAGGACCAGATTGTCACCAAGTGGCGTCTGCAGCCCGGCAAGATGCTGCTGGTCGATCTCGATCAGGGCCGCCTGATTCCGGACGACGAGATCAAGGCGCAGCTTGCCGCCAGCCATCCCTACACCGAGTGGCTGACGCGCACGCAGATCCAGGTCGAGAAGCTGCCGGACGCGCCGACCAAGGGCGCGCGCACCAACCTGCCGTTGCTCGATCGCCAGCAGGCGTTCGGCTACAGCCAGGAAGACATCGCGATCCTGATGACCCCGATGGCCGCCACCGGCGAGGAGGCTACGGGCTCGATGGGCAACGACACGCCGATCTCGGCGCTGTCGAACAAGCCGAAGCTCTTGTTCACCTACTTCAAGCAGAACTTCGCGCAGGTCACCAACCCGCCGATCGACCCGATCCGCGAAGAGCTGGTGATGAGCCTGGTCTCGATCATCGGTCCGCGGCCGAACCTGTTCGACCTTGAAGGCGTCGCCTCGACCAAGCGGCTGGAGGTGCATCAGCCGATCCTGACGGATGCGGACCTCGAGAAGATCCGCTCGATCTCGCAGGTCTCCGACAGCCACTTCGTCTCGCGCACGCTCGACACCACGTTCGATGCGAGCCTGGGCGCGGCCGGCTTCGAGCAGGTGCTCGACGATCTCTGCGGTCGCGCCGAAGCTGCCGTGCGCGAGGGCGTCAACATCATCATCCTGTCTGACCGCATGGTGTCGGGCGATCGGATCCCGATCCCGTCGCTGCTCGCCTGCGCCGCCGTGCATCATCATCTGATCCGCACCGGCCTGCGCACGTCGGTCGGCCTGGTCGTCGAGAGCGGTGAGCCGCGCGAGGTGCATCACTTCGCGTGCCTGGCCGGGTATGGCGCCGAAGCGATCAACCCGTATCTCGCCTTCGAGACCATCATCGCGCTCAAGGACAAGCTGCCGGGCGCGCTGAGCGACTACGAGGTCGTCAAGCGCTACATCAAGTCGATCGGCAAGGGCCTGCTCAAGGTCATGTCGAAGATGGGCATCTCGACCTACCAGTCGTATTGCGGCGCGCAGATCTTCGACGCGGTCGGCCTGCGCGGCGAATTCGTGCAGAAGTTCTTCGCCGGCACCCACACCCGCATCGAAGGCGTCGGCCTCGCCGAGATCGCCGAGGAGACCACGCGCCGCCATCGCGATGCGTTCGGCGATGCGCTGGTCTACAAGTCGGCGCTCGACGTCGGCGGCGAATACGCCTTCCGCACCCGCGGCGAGGACCATGCGTGGACGGCCGAGTCGGTCGCGACCTTGCAGCATGCGGTGCGCGGCAATTCGCGGGAGCGTTACCAGGCGTTCGCCAAGCTGCTCAATGAGCAGTCCGAGCGGCTGCTGACCCTGCGCGGCCTGTTCCGGATCAAGTCGGCCGAGGACGACAAGCGCAAGCCGGTGCCGCTCGACGAGGTCGAGCCGGCCAAGGACATCGTCAAGCGTTTCGCGACCGGTGCGATGAGCTTCGGCTCGATCTCGCGCGAGGCGCACACGACGCTCGCGATTGCGATGAACCGGATCGGCGGCAAGTCGAACACCGGCGAGGGTGGCGAAGAGGCTGATCGCTTCAAGCCGCTTCCGAATGGCGACTCGATGCGCTCGGCGATCAAGCAGGTCGCCTCGGGCCGGTTCGGCGTGACGACGGAATACCTCGTCAACTCCGACATGATGCAGATCAAGATGGCGCAGGGCGCGAAGCCCGGCGAAGGCGGCCAGCTCCCCGGCCACAAGGTCGACGCCACCATCGCCAAGGTGCGCCACTCGACCCCGGGCGTCGGCCTGATCTCGCCGCCGCCGCATCACGACATCTACTCGATCGAGGATCTCGCGCAGCTGATCTACGACCTGAAGAACGTCAATCCCGACGGCCAGGTCTCGGTCAAGCTCGTGTCCGAAGTGGGCGTCGGCACGGTTGCCGCCGGCGTCGCCAAGGCACGCGCCGACCATGTGACGATCGCGGGCTTCGAGGGCGGCACCGGTGCCTCTCCCCTCACCTCGATCAAGCATGCGGGCTCGCCGTGGGAGATCGGCCTTGCCGAGACGCACCAGACCCTGGTGCGCGAGCGGCTGCGCAGCCGCATCGTGGTCCAGGTCGACGGCGGCTTCCGCACCGGACGTGACGTCGTCATCGGCGCTCTCCTTGGCGCCGACGAGTTCGGCTTCGCCACGGCGCCCTTGATCGCGGCCGGCTGCATCATGATGCGCAAGTGCCATCTCAACACCTGCCCGGTCGGCGTCGCCACCCAGGACCCGGTGCTGCGCAAGCGCTTCACCGGCCAGCCCGAGCACGTCATCAACTTCTTCTTCTTCGTCGCCGAGGAAGTCCGCGAGATCATGGCAGCCCTCGGCTACCGCTCGTTCAACGAGATGATCGGCCAGGTGCAGATGCTCGACCAGAGCAAGCTGGTGGCGCATTGGAAGGCCAAGGGCCTCGACTTCTCCAAGCTGTTCGTCAAGCAGAAGGAAGAGCCCGGCCAGAAGATCCATCACGCCGAGAAGCAGGACCATCACCTCGAGGCCGTGCTCGACCGCAGACTGATCGAGCAGGCCAAGCCCGCGCTCGACCGCGGCGCGCCGGTCAAGATCGAGGCCGAGATCAACAACACCGACCGTTCGGCGGGCGCGATGCTCTCCGGCGCGGTGGCCAAGATCTACGGCCATGCTGGCCTGCCGCAGGATACGATCCATGTCAGCCTGAAGGGCACCGCCGGCCAGGCGTTCGGCGCCTGGCTCGCCAACGGCGTGACCTTCGAGCTCGAAGGCGAAGGCAACGACTATGTCGGCAAGGGCCTGTCGGGCGGCCGCATCATCGTCAAGCCGCCGCGCAACTCCGGCATCGTGCCGGAGGAGTCGATCATCGTCGGCAACACCGTGATGTACGGCGCCATCTCCGGCGAGTGCTTCTTCCGCGGCATCGCCGGCGAACGCTTCGCGGTGCGTAACTCCGGCGCCGTCGCGGTCGTCGAGGGCGCGGGCGATCATTGCTGCGAGTACATGACCGGCGGCATCGTGGTGGTGCTCGGCAAGACCGGGCGCAACTTCGCGGCCGGCATGTCCGGCGGCGTCGCCTATGTGCTCGACGAGGCCGGCGACTTCGACAAGCATTGCAACATGGCGATGGTCGAGCTCGAGCCGGTGCTGTCGGAGGAGATGATCGCGGAGGCCTCCTATCACCAGATGGGCGACCTCGAGGCGCATGGCCGCGTCGACGTGTTCAAGAACCTGCTGGCCTCGGACATCGAGCGCCTGCACGTCCTGATCTCGCGTCACGCCAAGGCCACCGGCTCCAAGCGCGCCGCCGATATCCTGGCGAACTGGAAGGACTTTGCGCCGAAGTTCCGCAAGGTCATGCCGGTCGAGTACCGCCGCGCCCTTCGCGAGCTCGCGGCCAAGGCCGACGCCGAGCCGAAGATCGCGATCGGGGCTTGAGGCACAGGCACTAACCAAGGCGTCATTGCGAGCGCAGCGACGCAATCCAGGGCCAGGAAGAAAGTCTGGATTGCTTCGTGCTGACGCTCCTCGCAATGACGGAATGAAGCAGACGGGCCTCACCCTTCGAGACGCGGCGCAAGCGCCGCTCCTCAGGGTGAGGAGAAGCAGGAAACTAGATCCTCATGGTGAGGAGGCGCGAAAGCGCCGTCTCGAACCATGAGGCCCGAGCAGTCAGGGACGTCGTAGGTCATGGGCAAGGTCACAGGTTTTCTCGAAATCGAGCGGCACGATCGCAAGTACGCGCCGGTTGCCGAACGGCTGAAGAACTTCAACGAGTTCGTGGTGCCGCTCTCCGAGAAGGAGCTGCGCGATCAGGCAGCGCGCTGCATGAATTGCGGCATCCCCTATTGCCACGGCACCGGCTCGGCCGCGCCGGGCACCACCGGCTGCCCGGTCAACAACCAGATCCCGGACTGGAATGACCTGATCTACAACGGCAACTGGGAAGAGGCGTCGCGCAACCTGCACTCGACCAACAACTTCCCGGAGTTCACCGGCCGCATCTGCCCCGCTCCGTGCGAGGCGTCGTGCACCTTGAACATCGACGACAATCCGGTGACCATCAAGACGATCGAATGCGCGATCGTCGACAAGGCGTTCGAGCAGGGCTGGATCAAGCCCGAGCCCGCCGCGGTCAAGACCGGCAAGAAGGTGGCCGTCGTCGGCGCCGGCCCGGCCGGGCTCGCTGCCGCCCAGCAACTGGCGCGCGCCGGCCATGACGTCCATGTGTTCGAGAAGAACGCCAAGGCCGGCGGCCTGCTGCGCTATGGCATTCCCGACTTCAAGATGGAGAAGGGTATCATCGACCGCCGCATCGCGCAGATGGAAGGCGAAGGCATCACCTTCCACTACGGCGTGAACGTCGGCGGCAAGGACGGCCTCGATTCCAAGACGCTCTTGAAGGACTACGACGCCGTGGCGCTGACCGGCGGCGCGGAAGCGCCGCGCGACCTGCCGATCCCCGGCCGCGATCTCTCAGGCGTCCACTACGCGATGGATTTCCTGCCGCAGCAGAACCGCCGCGTCGGCAACGAGCCGGTCAACGCCACCGACATCCTCGCCGGCGGCAAGCATGTCGTCGTGATCGGCGGCGGCGACACCGGCAGCGACTGCATCGGCACCTCGCTGCGCCAGGGCGCGCTGTCGGTGACCCAGCTCGAGATCATGCCGGCCCCGCCGGAGCGCGAGAACAAGGAGCTGACCTGGCCGAACTGGCCGCTGAAGATGCGGACCTCGTCGAGCCAGGCCGAAGGCGCGGTGCGCGAATTCGCCGTGCTGACGCAAAAGTTCGAAGGCGAGAACGGCGCGGTCAAGAAGATGCACTGCGTGCGCGTCGACGCCCAGTTCAAGCCGATCCCCGGCACCGAGTTCGTGCTCGATGCGGACCTCGTGCTGCTCGCGATGGGCTTCGTCCATCCCGTGCATGAGGGCCTGCTGAAGAGCCTCGGTGTCGACCTCGACCCGCGCGGCAACGTCAAGGCCAACCTGTCGGACTACCAGACCTCGCTGCCAAAAGTGTTCTCCGCCGGCGACATGCGCCGCGGCCAGTCCCTGGTGGTGTGGGCGATCCGCGAAGGCCGCCTCTGCGCCCAGGCCGTCGACAAGTTCCTGATGGGCAAGACCGAGCTGCCGCGCTGAGGCGTACTTGAGGCTCGCGGCCTCTCAGCGGTGCGCTGATCGCGAATTGATATGAGCGCCGCCGTCGACGGCGAACTCGGTGCAACCTCGCCCCGCTTGCGGGGAGAGGTCGGATTGCATCGAAGATGCAATCCGGGTGAGGGGGTACAGGTCCCTCCACGAACACTTCCCGTGCGGCAGCCCCTCACCCCAACCCTCTCCCCGTAAGAACGGGGCGAGGGAGCGCACCACCCGTGCGGTCAGAGCTCGCGCGAATCTTCAGACTTACGTTTCAGAAAAAAAGGTGGGGGCTTCTTCGGCATGAGTCTACGCGCGGCCTGAAGTGGCAGGTCAGGCCGTGGTTTCATGTTCGATTGGATGAGCGTCGAAGCGTCAGAGTCGACGTTTCACCGTGAAGCCCCCACCCGTCCTGGCCGGGAGGCCAGCTCGGCGAGCCGCTGAATGCGCGGCTCTGATCTCAGGAGGGGTCAGACTGTCGTCCGCGAGAATTGCTCGTGTTCAAACCACCCTCAAAAAAATGCTCGCCTCAAGTGTATCACGATGTCAGTCATGCTGAATGTTCTCATTTTTTCAGCATCCAGACACCGAGAGTCCCTCAGGTTCCCTCAACCTAAAGATGCGACTCTTAAGATAATCACAATGGAACCGTCGGCATTCGCAGAAACAATGCGGTGAGCTGCAAAAAATTGAGCGTCTTGTCCGAGTCTCAATGCACCGACCGGGATCAGATCGTCGTCCGTGCCCAGATGTCTTCGATCGCCACGGGCGGCGTTACGCGGAAGATCTCGTCCATAACGCGGCCGAGTTCGGCTGCGCTCTCGATGATGCGCTCCACGATCAGCTCGCCATCGCGCGCCTGCCGCTGATAGCGGCGGCCGACCAGCTTGTGGCGCTCGCCAGGCTGCACGCGCTCCATCATCAGCGTGTGCGTGGCCGGCACCGTCGGGTTCGTGGAAGTGTACCAGCTGCCCAGCACGTAGTCGGCCTGGATCTGCGGCGTGAGATCGAACGCATACATCATGCGCCAGCCGGCCGGCTGCTTGGCACTCACCGTATAGAGGCTGTTCCACATGCCGATTCGAAACGTGCCCATCGGCGTCTGCTGCTCGGGCCCGATCTCCAGACGAACTGGCGCATCCATCATGCAGATGCCGAAGCCGACATCGACCAGATGCGGATGGCCGTCGATCTCGACCAGCAGCATCATGTGCTGGCGCGGCCCGAGCGGATCCTCCGGCGCCGAGCGCCAGCGCACCCGCCCCGTCAGGCCGGTGACGTGGAAGCCGATGGCCTCCAGCACGGCCTTGAACAGCACGTTCTGCTCGAAGCAGTAGCCGCCGCGGCGGCTATGCACCAGCTTCTGCTGCACCGACGGCAGGTCGACGTGAACCGGCCGGCCCAGCAGCGGATCGAGCGCCTCGAAGGTGATGGCGTCGACATGCGCGGCCTGCAGCGCCGTCAGTGTCGCCATGTCCGGCACCAGCGGACCGCGATGGCCGATGCGTGCGAGGTATGACTCCCGGTCGAACGCGTCCTGCATGGTCAGCTCTCGATGCGTGCCCAGATCTGCTCGACCGGCACCGGTGGCGAGACGCCGAACACCTCGTCGATCACGCGGCCCAGCGCTTCCGGCGTCTCGATGACCTGCTCGCTCCTGACCTCGCCATCACGGGCCTCGATGACCAGGCGGCGATTGACGAGCTTGTAGCGCGCCTCTGCCGTCAGCCGCTCCAGGATCAGCACCGAGGTGAACGGGGTGAGCGGACTGGTGGAGGTGAACCAGTTGCCGAGCACGTAGTCGGCGTGAATCTGCGGAGCGAGGTCGAACACATACATCATGCGCCAGCCGGTCGGCTGCTTCGCCGCGAGCCAATGCAGCCCGTCGGAGATGGTGAGGCGGAAGGTGCCCATCGCCGTCGCCTGCTCCACGTCCGGCAGCAGACGCAGCGGCGTATCGAGCAGGCAGGAGCCGAAGCCGACATCGGCGAGATAAAGGCCCTCCGGAAGGTCGACCTTGAGCATCATGTGCGTGCGCGGCGTCAGCGGCGCGTCGGCATCGAGCCGCCAGCGCACCCGCGCCGACAGCGGCGTCACCGCAAAGCCGATCGCCTCCAGCGCCGCCTTGAACAGCGCGTTCTGCTCGAAGCAATAGCCGCCGCGGCGGCCGTCGACGATCTTGGCCTGCACCGAAGCGAGATCGATGCTCACGGGGCGGCCGAGCAAGGGATCGATGCCTTCGAACGCGACAGCGTCGACATGCGCCGCCTGCAAGCCGGCCAGCGTCTCGAAGCTCGGCGTCCGCGGCCCGCGATAACCGATGCGCGCGAGATATTTGTCGAGATCGAATTGCTGAGGCATCGCTCCCCTCTCAGTCACTCCCGGAGCCATACCATGCCGGACGGATGGCAGACAGTCGACCGCCCGCATGGACGCCCTGCCCTGCCCTGCCGCTCATTGCACCTGCCTGCTCCAGCGATCGGCGAAGCGGTGCAGCGGGAGAAAGGTCTCCAGCAGTTCGCGTCCGAGCGGCGTCAAACCATAGCCGTCGTCGCCGAGCTGCAGAAAGCCGGCACCGCGCAGCTCGTCCAGCCGGGTCTGCAGCACGGTCGGAGAAGCATCGTCGCAGGCCGCACGCAGCGCGCGCGAGGTGAGCTCGCTTTGGCGCAGCTCCCACAGGATGCGCAGCGACCAGCGCCGGCCGAGCAGATCGAGCAGCGCCATGATCGGCCGGCCCGTGCGCGAGCCACGCGCCCGAAGCGGCTTGGTGGGGCGGGTCATTGAGCAATCTCCCGGGCCTTGCGGATTGCTACGGAAAGTGTAGCATACCGCTACCATATATGTAGCACACCGTCCGGAAGGACGCCATCATGCCACGCATCGCCGCCCTGCAGCCGCCCTACCCGGCCGATGTTCAGGCCCAGTTCGATCAGATCATGCGCGGCGCGCCACCCTTGATGCTGTTCCGCGTCATGGCCGGCCATGCTCGCGCCTGGGACAAATTCCGTAGCGGCAGCCTGCTCGATCGCGGCCCGCTGTCGCTGCGCGAGCGCGAAATCGTCATCGACCGGACCTGCGCCCTCAATTCTTGCGAATATGAATGGGGTGTCCACGTCGCAACCTTTGCATCGGCGGCCGGGCTGACGGCGCAGCAGATCGATGCGACGGTGCTTGGCCGGGCCGATGCGCCATGCTGGTCGAAGCAGGAGCAGGCGCTGATCGCGGCGGTGGACGCGCTGCATGCGCGGGCGAGCCTGGATGAGAACGAGTTTGCCGGGGTGAGCGCCTGCTACGACGACGACCAGGTGCTCGAGATCATCCTGCTGTGCGGCTTCTACCGCACGGTCTCCTGCCTGGCCAACGCGCTTGCGCTCCCGCTGGAGCCAGGCGCGACACGCTTCCCGCGGGCGGCCGAGGCGACCTAGGTGTTCACGCCACCCCGGCCCGCAGCAGGTCGTGCATGTGCAGGATGCCGACGGGCTTTAAGCCATCGGTCACGATCAGCGTCGTGATCTTGGCGGAGTTGAGGATCTCCAGCGCCTCGGAGGCGAGCGCCTCGCGGCGGACGGTGCGCGGGTTGGCGGTCATGATCTCGTCGACCGAGACCGACAACAGGTCGGCCCGCATCTTCCGGCGCAGATCGCCGTCGGTAATGATGCCCGCGACATGGCCGCGGCCGTCGACGATGATGACGCAGCCGAGGCCCTTGGCCGACATCTCGGTCAGCGCATCCGCCATGCCGGTGCCGAGCGGCTTCAGCGGCACCGCATCGCCGGAGCGCATCAGGTCGGAGATATGCTTGAGCATGGCGCCGAGCTTGCCGCCGGGATGGAAGTTGGCGAATTCCAGCGCGGTGAAGCCGCGGCCTTCGAGCAAGGCGATCGCCAGCGCGTCGCCGATCGCGGCCTGCATCAAGGTCGAGGTGGTCGGCGCCAGATTGTGCGGACAGGCCTCGCGCGCCTTCGGCAGCTCCAGCACGATGCGCGCCGCCTGCCCCAGCGACGACTGCGCGTTCGAGGTGATCGCAATCATCGGGATGGCGAAGCGCTTGGTGTAGTTGACCAGCGTCTTCATCTCCGGCTGCTCGCCGGACCACGAGAGCGCGATGACGACGTCGTCCGAGGTGATCATGCCGAGATCGCCGTGGCCGGCCTCGGCGGAGTGAACGAAGAAGGCAGGCGTCCCGGTCGAGGCCAGCGTCGCCGCCATCTTGCGCGCGACGTGGCCCGACTTGCCGAGCCCGGTCAGGATCGCGCGGCCCTTGGCCTGGCGGATCAGTTCGACGGCGGCGGCGAAGGCCGGGCCCAGCGGGCCGCGCAGGGCGGCGGAGATCGCGGCAATGCCGTTGCTGCCGGCGTCCAGCGTGCGCAGCGCCGATTGAATGTCCGCGTTGGCGGGAAGGGCTTGTTGCAACGGCTTCGATCTCGGCATTCGGCTTCCAAGGCTGAGACACTCAGGCGCCGCTCTTTAGCATGGGTAAGGCAGCAACGCGTCATCAACAGCCCATTAACCATATTTGTTTTTACTCCCTTAATGACGGCGTTTGCCGGCGGCGCTCGGCTGCCTGGCGAAATGAATGATTTTGTTGGAGTTTTCAGATCGTGGGGTGGAGGCCTGACAGCGGCCGCGCGGCGCGCGCGCGACGATGGCGCGGTGCCTCCGCGGCATGCCTGCTGCTCGGCGCGCTCGGCCCGGGCGTGGTGCAGGCGCAGACGATCGACGTGTTCCGTCCGATGCGCGACGGCTTTCTCGCTCCGCAGGACTCGCCGCTGCGGCGAACCGCGGTGAGCGGCTTGTCGGACGCCGTGGCGGCCCCCGGCCAGCCCGCCCCTGCCGGCTCCGCCGTGCGCCAGACGCGGGCTCCGCTGCCCGGCGTACCGGCCGCCAGCGGCGCCGCCGACGTCGGCTACGATTCGCTGAACCGGACGCGCAAGAAGCCGAAATACTATCCCGCCCAGGCGCGGCCGAAGCCGCCGCCGGGACCCGGCACGCGTCCCTCCGGCGAGCTGACCGGGCAGTTGCGCCCGACCCTGCCGCCCTCGGCCAGCGCCGCCAGGCCGCCGGTGCCGGCTGCGATCGCGGGGACCGTTCCCGGCCAGCCACCGCGCAAGCGGCTCAGAATCGACGACGACCCGTTCGGCGCGGTCGGCGACTATGTCGGCCCGTTCCTGATCAAGGGCGCGGTGGAGTTGTCGGCCGGCTACGACAGCAACCCGGCCCGGCTCGGCAATCCACGCGGCATGCCGGCCTGGATGGTCGCGCCGGAATTTCTCGCGGTGTCGAACTGGGACCGCCACGCTTTCGTCGCCGACCTGCGCGGCTCGTTCACCGGCTATGGCAGCACCCTGCCCGCCATGATGGACGGCGGCATCAATTCGGCGCCGACCACGCTCGACCGGCCCGACTTCACCGGCCATGTCGACGGCCGCCTCGATATCACGCGCGACACCTCCGTCGGCGCGCAACTGCGGCTGCGCGCGGCGACCGACAATCCCGGCAGCCCGAGCGTGCAGGCGGGCCTCGCGCGCTATCCGATCTACACGACGCTCGGCACCACCTTCGGCGTCGACCAGCGCTTCAACCGCCTGCAGGTCTCTGCCGGCGCCACCGCCGACCGCACAACCTATCAAGAGAGCAAGCTGACCGACGGCACGGTGACGTCGAATGACGACCGTAACTACAACCAGTTCGGCGGCATCGGCCGAGTGTCCTACGAGGTCACGCCCGGGCTGAAGCCGTTCGCGGAGGTCCAGGGCAACACCCGCACCTACGATCTGCGGCTCGACCGCTCCGGCTATCAGCGCGACTCGGCGGGCGGCTACGCCAAGGCCGGCACCTCGTTCGAGTTCACGCGGCTTCTGACCGGCGAGCTCTCGCTCGGCTACGCGACGCGCAGCTACACCGATCCGCGGCTCAACCGGCTGCAGGGATTTTTGACCTCGGCCTCGCTGGTGTGGTCGGTGACGTCGCTGACGACAGCGCGGTTCCTGTCCGACACGCAGGTCGCCGAAACCACGGTCGCCGGCGCTTCCGGCGTGCTGGTGCGCACCTACACGGTGCAGGTCGACCACGACTTCCGGCGCTGGCTGACCGGCATCGGCAAGTTCACCTTCGGCACGCTGGACTATCAGGGCTACAACCGCAACGACCGCACCTATTCGGCCGAAGGCAACCTCGTCTACAAGATGACGCGCGAACTCTGGGTCAAGGGCTCGCTGCGCTATGACAAGCTCGACTCGAACATCACGGGTGCGGGATCGTCGGGCACGGTGGTGATGCTCGGCGTGCGATTGCAGAACTGAGCAGCCGGCGTTACGCGTCACCCGCGACGGTCCAAACAGCCTCCCCGGTGCCCATGACTGCGCCCTCGCCCCCAAGGCGAAGCGAAGCTTCGCTAGGGTGGAAGAGGGCATGTAGGACAGCGCAGCATACTCGGTTGGGTGAGGGGTTCTCTCGACGGGCGTGCTCGCGGAGAGAACCCCTCACCCAACCGAGTATGTGGATCGGCTGGAGATGCCCTCTCCCACAGGGGGAGAGGGCGCTGTATCTAACAGCGCGGAAGGCCTACGCCGCGGTCACCGTCAGATGCGCGCCGTCGGCTTGCACGATCCGCACGCGGCTGCCGGCGGGGGTGTCGGGGCCGGCGACGCGCCACACGGTGTCGTCGATGCGGACGGTGCCGTTGCCGTCGATGATCGGCTTCTCCAGCGTGAACTCGCGCCCCACCAGCGCCGCGGAGCGGCGGTTGAGGAACGGGTTGTCCTGCGACGGCGCCGCGTTGGCGCGCGCCAGCCGCCGCCACAGCGGCACGGCGGCGAGCGAGAACAGCGCGAACAGCAGGATCTGCAGCTGCCATCCCGGCGCGAACGCAAAGGACAGCAGCCCGACCACGAGCGCGGCCAGCCCGAGCCAGATCAGGAACACGCCGGGCGCCAGCAGCTCCAGCGCCATCAGGATGATGCCGAAGATCAGCCAGTTCCAGGTGCCGAGCGTCACGAACATCTCGCTCATGAGATGACCTCCTGCGTCAGGCCTGCGGCGGCACGGGCGGCTTCGGCGGCGTGCCCGCTGATGGCACCGAGCCGCCGCGGCGCGCGGCCGACACGGCCGAGGCGGCACTCTCGCCGAACGTGGCCTTGGCGATCTCGCCGATGCCGGCGAGCGAGCCGAGCATGCCGGTCGCCTCGATCGGCAGCATGATGACCTTCTGGTTCGGTGAGTCCGCGAGCTGGCCGAACGCCTTGATGTATTTGTCGGCGATGAAGTAGTTCAGCGCCGCGACATCGCCCTTGCCGATCGCGTCCGACACCATCTGCGTCGCCTTGGCCTCGGCTTCGGCGGCGCGCTCGCGCGCCTCGGCGTCGAGGAAGGCGGATTGGCGGCGACCTTCGGCCTGCAGGATCTGGCTCTGCTTCGCGCCTTCCGCGCGAAGAATCTCCGACTGCCGCTGGCCCTCGGCCTGCAGGATGTCGGCGCGCTTGACGCGCTCGGCCTTCATCTGCCGGCCCATCGCCTCGACGAGGTCCGCCGGCGGCACGATGTCCTTGATCTCGATGCGGTTGACCTTGAGACCCCATGGCGACACCGCGGCGTCGACGACGCGCAGCAGCCGCTCGTTGATCTCGTCACGATGCGACAGCACCTGGTCGAGATCCATCGCGCCCATCACCGAGCGGATGTTGGTCATGGTCAAGGTGACGATCGCCTGGTTCAGGTTGGCGACCTCGTAGCTCGCTTTCGCCGCATCGAACACCTGGTAGAACGCGACGCCGTCCACCGTGACGGTGGCGTTGTCCTTGGTGATGACCTCCTGCTCGGGGATATCGATCACCTGCTCCATCATGTTGATCTTGCGGCCGATGCGATCGAAGAACGGCACGATGATGTTGAGGCCCGGCGACAGCGTGCGGGTGTATTTGCCGAACCGCTCCACGGTCCAGTCGAACCCCTGCGGCACGGTCTTCACGCCGGAATACAGGGTGAAGATGACCAGCAGCACCAGCGCTATGGCGAAAATGTCGAAACCGCTCATGGATCCTCCAAGGAAGGAGACAGCATCTCCTCACCAGCCTCCGCAGCAATCACAATCTAGGGATTGCTACATGATTTTGTCGGGGGTCCGAAGGTCGCGGTTCAGGAACATATTTTCGCCGGCCGCACGGCCGTTCATCTTGTGCTGACGTGCGGCTTACCTAGACGGCGGCAATACCGCCGGCGGCTCGGAGCCAGCCCGTTACAGCCAGCCCTGCAGCTCGCGCAGCACCAGTTGCCGCAGCACCTCCATGCCCGGGGCGCCGTCGTTCAGGCACGGTACGGCGGAGAATTCCTCGCCGCCATTGTGCTTGAAGATCTCGCAGTTCTCGCCGGAGATCTCCTCCAGCGTCTCCAGGCAGTCCGCCGAGAAGCCCGGCATGACCACGGCGATCCGCTTGACGCCGTCCTTGGCGAGCTTCTCGATGGTCTTGTCGGTGTAGGGCTGCAGCCACTCCGAGAAGCCGAAGCGCGATTGGAACGTCAGCAGCAGCTGGGTGTCGTCCATGCCGATCCGCTTGCGCAGCAGCTCCGTCGTCGCCACGCATTGCTCGCGATACGGATCGCCCTTGTCGACATATTCCTTGGGCATGCCGTGGAACGAGGCGACGATCAACTCGGGCTTGTACGGCAGCGTCTTGAGGTGATCCTCGATCGAGACCGCCAGCGCCTCGATGTAGAAATCGTCATTGTAATACGGCGGCGTTACCCGGATGGTCGGCTGCGCGCGCATCTCGGTCAGCACGCGGAACGCCTCGTCGCAGACGGTCGCCGAGGTCGCGGCGGAGTATTGCGGATAGAGCGGCACCACCAGGATGCGATCGCACCCCTTCGCCTTCAGTCCGTCGATCCCGGCCTTCATCGACGGATTGCCATAGCGCATCGCCCAGTCGACGATGACATGGCTGCGGTCGGCGATGGCAGCCGCGAGCTTCTCGCTCTGCGCCCGCGTGATCGTCTTCAGCGGCGATTCGTTCTTCTCATTGTTCCAGATCGACTGGTAGTCCTTGGCCTTCTTGCGCGGCCGGACGTTGAGGATGATGCCGTTGAGGATGATCTTCCACAGCAGGCCCTGGTCCTCGATCACGCGGCGGTCGGACAGGAATTCCTTCAGGTAGACGCGCACGCCGGCCGCGTCGGCGGTGTCGGGCGTTCCCAGATTGACCAGCAGCACACCGACGCGCGACGTGGGCGCGACCGGCAACGGCTTGGCATCGAGAACCTTGGCATCAAGAGCCTTGGCATCGACAGGCCTGGCATTGTCGAGAGAGATGGCGGCGGTCATGATGCCCGTGACTGGTGAAGGGCGTGGCTTGGCGGCTTGTTTCGACATTGTCAAGATAAGGGCCATTTCACCGATGTCATCGGGCCGGAGGAGCCATGACGATTGCAGAACTGTGCATTTTCGCCAGCGTAATGCTCTACCTCTTAACGATCGCGCCGGCGAAATGGATCAACGTCGACGGCGCCGGCCGCTTCGACAACGCCCGGCCCCGCGATCCCGCCTTTTATCAAGGCGGCCTCCGCGAACGGGCGCTGGGTGCCCACCAGAACGGCATCGAGGCCTTCCCGTTCTTCGCCGCGGCGGTCCTGCTGGCCGAGTTCCGCGCGGCGCCACAGAACCTGATCAACGAGCTGTCGGTGCTGTTCGTGATCGTGCGCATCGCCTACGTCCTGACTTACATCGGCGACCGCCCGTCGCTGCGCTCGATCCTGTGGGCCATCGGGTTCCTGATCACGGTCGGGATTTTCTTCCTCCCCCTGTTGCGCGGCTACCTGCCGGCTTGAGCAGACATGTCTCGGCACGTGAGGGACGTCACATCCCTGTCTGCGCGGAGATGCTAACCAAGACCGCTGAAGCTCCCTGTCTGTACGCTTTTCGTTGCCCTTTTGATCCGGTCAGCTACGGCCTGTTGATTGGATTTGGCGGCGAAATTTCCTATAGGGCGGGGTGAATTGCCGCGGCGCGATGGCGCCGCCAGAGGGATCGCGATGACTTTGACCAGCTCGGCCTCCGCGCGCGCGCCGCGCGACCCGGGAAATTACCAGACCGCCCTGCAGTCGACGGTGCGGGCGGCGGCGGACTGGCTGATCGCCAACCAGAAGCCCGACGGCCATTGGGTCGGCCGCGCCGAATCCAACGCCTGCATGGAGGCGCAATGGTGCCTCGCGCTGTGGTTCCTGGGGCTCGAGGACCATCCGTTGCGCCAGCGCCTGGGCCAGTCGCTGCTCGACACCCAGCGCCCCGACGGCGCCTGGCAGGTCTATTTCGGCGCGCCCAATGGCGACATCAACGCGACCGTCGAGGGCTACGCCGCGCTTCGCTCGCTCGGTTTCCGCGACGACGAGCCGGCGGTGCGCCGCGCCCGCGAATGGATCGAGGCCAAGGGCGGCCTGCGCAACATCCGCGTCTTCACCCGCTACTGGCTGGCGCTGATCGGCGAATGGCCGTGGGAGAAGACGCCGAACATCCCGCCCGAGGTGATCTGGTTTCCGCTGTGGTTTCCGTTCTCGATATACAATTTCGCGCAATGGGCGCGCGCCACTTTGATGCCGATCGCGGTGCTGTCGACGCGGCGGCCGAGCCGGCCGCTGCCGCCGGAGAACCGGCTCGACGCGCTGTTTCCGCGCGGGCGCGATGCGTTCGACTATGAGCTGCCGGTCAAGGCCAATGCCGGCGGCTGGGACAAGTTCTTCCGCGGCGCCGACAAGGTGCTGCACGCCCTGCAGAACCTCGGCAACAGGCTCAATCTCGGCCTGTTCCGCCCCGCAGCGACCAGCCGCGTGCTGGAATGGATGATCCGCCACCAGGATTTCGACGGCGCCTGGGGCGGCATCCAGCCACCCTGGATCTACGGCCTGATGGCGCTCTACACCGAAGGCTATCCGCTCAATCATCCCGTGCTCGCCAAGGGCCTCGAGGCGCTGAACGATCCCGGCTGGCGCGTCGACGTCGGTGACGCCACCTTCATCCAGGCCACCAACAGCCCGGTGTGGGACACCATCCTCACCCTGCTCGCCTTCGACGATTCCGGCGTGCTCGGCGACTATCCGGACGCGGTCGACAAGGCCGTCAACTGGGTGCTCGACCGCCAGGTGCTCGTGCCCGGCGACTGGTCGATGAAGCTGCCGCACGTCAAGCCGGGCGGCTGGGCGTTCGAATACGCCAACAACTACTACCCCGACACGGACGACACCGCGGTCGCGCTGATCGCGCTGGCGCCGCTGCGCCATGACCCGAAGTGGAAAGCCAAGGGCATCGACGAGGCCATTCAGCTTGGCGTCGACTGGCTGATCGGCATGCAGAGCCAGGGCGGCGGCTGGGGCGCGTTCGACAAGGACAACAACCAGCAGATCCTGACCAAGATCCCGTTCTGCGACTACGGCGAGGCGCTCGATCCGCCCTCGGTCGATGTGACCGCGCACATCGTCGAAGCGTTCGGCAAGCTCGGCATCTCCCGCAATCATCCCGCCATGGTGCGCGCGCTGGACTATATCCGGCGCGAGCAGGAACCGAGCGGCCCGTGGTTCGGCCGCTGGGGCGTCAACTACGTCTACGGCACCGCCGCGGTGCTGCCGGCGCTGGCCGCGATCGGCGAGGACATGACCCAGCCCTATATCATCAGCGCCTGCGATTGGCTGGTTGCCCATCAGCAGGCCGACGGCGGCTGGGGCGAGAGCTGCGCCTCCTACATGGACATCAGCGCGGTCGGCCGCGGCACGACGACCGCGTCGCAGACGGCGTGGGCGTTGATGGCGCTGCTCGCGGCCAATCGTCCTGATGACAAGGACGCGATCGAACGCGGCTGCATGTGGCTGGTCGAGCGCCAGTCCGCTGGCACCTGGGACGAGCCCGAATTCACCGGCACCGGCTTCCCCGGCTACGGCGTCGGCCAGACCATCAAGCTGAACGATCCCGCTCTTCAGGAGCGGCTGATGCAGGGCCCCGAACTGTCCCGCGCATTCATGCTGCGTTATGGCATGTACCGCCATTATTTCCCGCTGATGGCGCTGGGACGCGCGCTGCGGCCGCAGGGGCATGGGTAGCGGCGAGCGGTGACACCGCTACGTCGTAATAATCACCTCCGCGCGGTGCCAGTTAATGCGCCTCGCCCCTTGTGGGAGAGGGCATGTAGGAAAGCGCCGCAAACGCGGTTGGGTGAGGGGTATGCCTCAGCGAGCAAGACTCGTGGAAAGATACCCCTCACCCAACCGCGTTTGCCGCTCTGTCCTACATGCCCTCTCCCACAAGGGGCGAGGGCGCTGTATCGCGCAGCGTATTTGCTGCGACAGTGAATAGGTCTTCAGAAGCAGGTCGTGCGTTCCGCCGCCATGTAGCCGAGCAGCAATCCCACGCCGAACAACAGCACCAGGCCCGCCGCGCCGAATTCCAGGCCGCGCATGATCAGGGCGCCGCCGCCGTCGCGGCCGGCGCTGAGGCGGCGGGCGATGTCCTTGGCGGCGACGGCGAGCACAGCAATGGTCGCGACGGTGATCGCTGTGCCGATGCCCATCACGATGGTGGCGGCGACGCCGGCCCAGAACAGGCCCTGCGCCAGCGCGAACACCAGCACCAGGATGGCGCCCGAGCACGGGCGGATGCCGGCGGCGAAGATCGCCTGAAACCCGCGCTGCCAGCCGCCGGGGCCGGCGAGTTCGCTCGGCGCCGGGCCGTGGGAGTGGCCGCAGCCGCAATCGTCGCCATGGACGTGATCGTGATGCACATGGTCATGATCGGCATGACCGTGCGCCGCCGCCTGCGCGTGAGCGTGGTGATGATCATGACCGTGGTGATCGTGGCCGTGGTCATGGCCATGATGGTGATCATGACCATGATGATCATGAAGCCCACGGTGCTGATGATCATGTGCATGGCCATGATCATGTGCTGATGGCGCAACCGCGCCCGCCGACGGCGCGCCGGCCAGCGCGAGCGCCGGCGCCGCCGGCTGCCACGTGCGCAGGAACGCCGCGCCCTTGACCCAGACCAGCCGCGCGCCGAGCAGCGCGATCAGGCCGTAGCTTGCGATCTCCACCACCTTCTCGGCGCTGCACATGCTGGCCGCCGTCGCGTTGAGCAGCACGGCGCCGATGCCGACGATGGCCACCGCCACCAGCGCCTGCATCAGGCCCGAGGCGAACGACAGCACGATGCCGCGCTTCGCCGTCTCCTGGTTGGCGACGAGATAGGACGCGATCACCGCCTTGCCGTGTCCAGGACCGGCCGCATGGAAGATGCCGTAGGCGAACGAGATCGCCAGCAACCACCACACCGCCGAGCCGTCCTCCTTCGCGGCGCGGATCGCGCCCGACATCTGGCGGTAGAACTCGGACTGCTTGGCCAGGATCCAACCGACGATGCCTCCGACCTGCGGCTCGGCCGGCGCGCCGAACGGCGACTTGGCGAACAGGGCATGGGAGGCAGCGTCGGCCGCAACCAGCGTTGCGAGGATCGCGGCGCAGATCAGGAGCGGCCGGGCCGAGTTGGGGCGACGCGTCATCATGGGCAGTCCACCGAGATCTTGTTGGCGAAGTTCATCCCGAAATTGGCGTTCGCCCCGCCGCTCAGGAATGTCTGCTCGTTCATCGTCTGCGCGACGGAGCCGCCGTCGTTCGGTCTGACCAGGCCGAACTTGCAGCCCTGGGGAGCGCTGACCAGCTTGACGGGGTCTTTCTCCGCCATCTGAAAATCGATGAAGTAGCTCGGATCGTAGACCTCGACCTGGAGCTCCCTGGGCTTCACCGGCGCCTTCAGCGGCAAGGTGAAGTGCAAGGTCAGCTTGGTGTCCTTGTATTCGAGATAATAATCGACGGGATCGACCAGCTTCTGCTTGCGGCCGTCGGCCTTGACGAAGGTGAAGTAGGCATATTCCTTCAGCGACTCGGCGTTGGTCTGCGCCAGCGGCGCCAGCTCCTCACGGGTGTAGACGCCCTTCTGCTTGGTCTCGAGACCCTGCAGCGCGTAGGTCGCGAACATGTCGTCGAACGTCCAGGCATGGCGCACGCCGGTCAGCGAGCCGTCGGCCGCGTAGAGCAGCTCGCTGGTTGCGGTGACCCAGACATGCGGATGGGCGTGGGCTGCGCCGGCGCCGAGCATCAGCGCGAGCACAGCAAGAACGGTCCTGAGCATCCTCACCGCGTCACGCCGCCTTTCAAGCCGCCTTGGGAACGTCGAGCAGGCCGCGCCGGCGGAGCAGCGCGTCGGGCTCGGGCTCGCGGCCGCGGAACGCGACATAGGCCGCTTCCGGATCGAGCGAGCCGCCCGAGGAGTAGACGTTGTCGTGGAGCCGCTTGGCGACGGCGGGATCGAAGATGTTGCCGGCTTCCTCGAAGGCCCCGAAGGCATCCGCATCCATCACCTCCGACCACATGTAGCTGTAGTAGCCCGCCGCATAGTGGTCTCCCGAGAAGATGTGGCCGAATTGGGTCGGCCGGTGGCGCAGCGCGATCTCCTGGGGCATGCCGATCTTCTCCAGCTCGGCCTTCTCGAACGCACGCACATCCTTGGACGCAGACGCCGGCTGGGTGTGGAATTCGAGATCGATCAGCGCCGAGGAGACGAACTCGACGGTGGCAAAGCCCTGGTTGAAGCGGCGCGCCGCCAGGAAGCGCTCGAGCAGATCCTGCGGCAGCGGCTCGCCGGTCTGGTAATGCCGCGCGAAGGTCTGCAGCACCTCGGGACGCTCCTGCCAGTGCTCGTAGAGCTGCGACGGCAGCTCGACGAAGTCGGTGAACACCGACGTGCCCGACAGCGAGGGGTAGGTCACGTTGGAGAGGATGCCGTGCAGGCCGTGGCCGAACTCGTGGAACAGGGTGCGAGCGTCATCCGGCGACAGCAGCGAGGGCTGGCCGTCGGCGCCCTTGGCGAAGTTGCAGACGTTGATGATCAGCGGCGCGGTGTCGCCGTCGAGCTTCTGCTGGTCGCGCAGCGAGGTCATCCAGGCGCCGGAGCGCTTCGAGGGACGGGCGAAGTAGTCGCCGTAGAACAGCGCCTTGTGGCTGCCGTCGGCGGCCTTGATCTCCCAGACGCGCACGTCCGGATGCCAGACCGGGATGTCCTTGCGCTCGGCGAAGGTGATGCCGAACAGGCGCGTCGCGCAGTCGAACGCGGCCGCGACCATGTGGTCGAGCGAAAGATACGGCTTGATCGACGCGTCGTCGAAGTTGGCCTTCGCCTGGCGCAGCTTCTCGGCGTAGTAGCGCCAGTCCCAGGCCGCGAGCTTGAAGTTGCCGCCCTCCGCCGTGATCATCTCCTGCAGCTGGTCGCGGTCGGCCAGCGCCTTGGCGCGCGCCGGCTTCCACACCCGCTCCAGGAGGCCACGCACCGCCTCCGGCGTCTTCGCCATGGAGTCCTCCAGGCGATAGGCCGCGAAGTTCGGGAAGCCCATGATCTGGGCGGCTTCCTCGCGCAGCCTGAGGATGTCGCCGATCACGGCGTTGTTGTCGTTGGCATTGCCATTGTCGCCGCGCGCGGTGAAGGCCTTGAACACCTTCTCGCGCAGGTCGCGTCGGGCGGAGCTCTGCAGAAACGGCTCGACCGAAGAGCGCGACAGGGTCACGATCGCCTTGCCGGGCTTGCCGCGCTCCTCGGCGGCTGCCTTGGCGGCGGCGACGAAGCTGTCGGACAGGCCGGCGCGGTCATCCTCGCCGAGCTCCAGGAACCAGTCCTGCTCGTCGCCGAGCACGTGATGGCTGAAGGTGGTGCCGAGCTGGGCGAGCTGCTCGTTGATCTCGGCCATGCGCGCCTTGGCCTCGTCCTTGAGGCCGGCGCCGGCGCGGTGGAAGCGGGTGTAGGTGCGCTCGAGCAGCCGCTGCTCCTCGCCCGTGAGCTTGAGCGTCTTGCGGTTGTCGTGCAGCAGCGCGATGCGGCCAAACAGCACGGCGTTCATCATGATCGGGTTCCAGTGCCGCGCCATCCGCAGCGACACCTCCTTGTCGATCTCCAGGATCGCCGGGTTGGAATGCGCCGAGACCAGATCGTAGAACACGGCCGCGACCTTCGACAGCAGCTTGCCCGAGCGCTCCAGCGCCGTGATGGTATTGGCGAAGTCGGGCTCCGCCGGATCGTGGGTAATCGCGGTGATTTCGGCGGTGTGATCGGCGAAAGCGCGCTCGAAGGCCGGCAGGAAGTGCTCGGGCCTGATCGCGTCGAAGGGCGGTGTCTGGTGCGGGGTCTCCCAGGCTCCGAGCAGCGGATTGCTCTGGGCGTCGATCGAGGCGGTCGTATCGGACATCGGCTCTTGCTCTCCGGATCAAACAGGCGCCCCTCTTACCACGGAGAGGGTCCTTTTTGGGTCATTTCCCCTTGAAGACCGGGACCATTTCGGAGAGATTGCGCCCCTCAAAAGGACCCGGACCATGAGCGCAGACAACACCTCGAAGCCCGCCCGCCAGATCGCCTGGCAGACCGTGATCACCGTGGTCTCGGCGGCGATCCTGATCGGCGCGGAAGTGTTCGGCGCGGCCTTCGCCGGCGGCTGGGCGCTGGCTATCCTGTTCGGGCTCGGCGACCAGGGCGCACACATCCTGCAGGCCGTGCTGTTCGCGCTCGGCGTGTTCGTGATGATTGGCTTCATCCGCGGCGCACAGCGCGTCGAGCCGTTCACCAAGCGCGCCTGAGTCGCAGGAAACACTGTCCTGCAAGCGTGAAAGCGTTACGAAAGTTTAAGCTCGCTTAACGTTCGTTCAGCTCGCCGCAGCGCTCGGTGTGTCGCGTAAGCACAGATTAGGGAAATCTTTCCCGGCGCCGAAAAATTCCTTGCGAACGAAATTCAAAACGCATATTTCCCGTTCTGCCCAATTTCGCACGTGCCTGTGGTCGTGTGTCAGTCGGTAGGTATCCGGACAAGAGGCCGGACAGCCGCCAAGGGATGAGGAACCGAGGGGCCCTCGGATCGTTGCGATCAAGATCAGTTCGATCGAGATCGTCATGCTCCAAGAGCCCAGCATCTCTCTCAAGAGATGCCGCTGAAGGTCACCTCACCTCTTGCAACCGTGACTGGCAGCCGGAGGCGAACCGGCGCACCCCGCTCTCAACGGGGGACGCGACTTAAAGCAACGACGGATCGGGCTTTTTTGGTCTCTACCGGCAGTCCAAAGCCGGCGCGGGCTACTGAAAAGGCTTGTCCTTCATTGCCAGGTGTGCGGGCGGGAAATTCCCAACCAATCCACGGCAGCACAATTCGGCTACGGGTTCGAGGTCTTGTCGCCTTTCCATCGGGCGGCGAGGCCAAGGCACCCGTGTCGGGATCATTTTGAACGGGCCACGTCGCAAACGGGCCGTTTGGAGGGTGCTATGACCGAACGTATCCGGGAATTCCTGCGCAACCGCCGCGAGGAAGGTCTGGACCACGAGCCCTGTCTCGTCGTCGACCTCGACATCGTGCGCGACAACTACATGAGCTTCGCTCGGGCGTTGCCGGACAGCCGCGTGTTCTATGCGGTCAAGGCCAACCCGGCGCCTGAGGTGCTGTCGCTGCTCGCCTCGCTCGGCTCGTCGTTCGACACGGCGACTGTGGCCGAGATCGAGATGGCGCTGGCCGCCGGTGCGACGCCGGATCGCATCTCGTATGGCAACACCATCAAGAAGGAGCGCGACATCGCGCGCGCCTACACGCTCGGCATTCGCCTGTTCGCGGTCGACTGCGCCGCTGAGGTCGAGAAGATCGCGCGCGTGGCGCCCGGTGCGAAGGTGTTCTGCCGCATCCTGTACGATTGCGCCGGCGCCGAGTGGCCGCTGTCGCGCAAGTTCGGCTGCGATCCGGAGATGGCGGTCGAGGTGCTGGACCTGGCGAAGCGCCTGGGGCTGGAGCCGTGCGGCATCTCGTTCCATGTCGGCTCGCAGCAGCGCAAGGTGAAGGCGTGGGACCGCGCGCTGGCGATGGCCTCGACCGTGTTCCGCGACTGCGCCGAGCGCGGCATCAACCTGACCATGGTGAACATGGGCGGGGGCTTCCCGACCAAGTACCTGAAGGACGTGCCGCCGGTCGTGCAGTACGGCCGCTCGATCTTCCGTGCGCTGCGCAAGCATTTCGGCAACCAGATCCCGGAGACGATCATCGAGCCGGGCCGCGGCATGGTCGGCAATGCCGGGATCATCGAGTCGGAAGTGGTGCTGATCTCGAAGAAGAGCGACGAGGACGAGCTGCGCTGGGTCTACCTCGACATCGGCAAGTTCGGCGGCCTCGCCGAGACGATGGACGAGTCGATCCGCTACGCCATCCGCACCCCGCATGACGGCGCGGACATGACCCCGTGCGTGCTCGCCGGCCCGACCTGCGATTCGGCCGACGTGATGTACGAGAAGCTGCCGTATCCGCTGCCGGTGACGCTCTCGATCGGCGACAAGGTGCTGATCGAGGGGACCGGGGCGTATACCTCGACCTACTCGTCGGTGGCCTTCAACGGCATCCCGCCGCTGAAGACCTATCACATCTGATCCGGCCTGCTGCCTCACCGCGGTGAGGCGATCAGAAGCCCGGGTGGTCAACCCACCCCGACCCTTCCCCGCTTGCGGGGAAGGGAGCGATCCACCGTCATCTTCAATCTGACATCACGTGTTTGCGCGCGGCCGAAGGCCCGTGGCGCAGGCCGGGGACTGACGTGCCATGACCGCTTTTCGCATCCCGATGACTGCGCCTGTTCGGACTGCTGCTCCGTTCGTGATCCGTGCGGAACGAGCCTCCGACGTGACGGCGCGCGAGACGCTGCTCGACGTGTGCTTTGGCGACAACCGCCATGAGCGCACCTGCCAGCGCCTGCGCAACGGACGCGCGCCCGCCGCAGGCCTTGCCCTGTCGGCGGTGCGCGGCGGCGCCCTCGTGGGAACGCTGCGGCTGTGGCACGTCAGCGCCGGCGGACGCGACGCGCTGATGCTCGGGCCGCTGGCGGTCGACGCCGAGGCGCGCAGCCTTGGCGTCGGCGCTGCGCTGATGAATGCCGCGCTGATGATCGCGGCGTCGCGCGGCCATGGCGCGGTGGTCCTGCTCGGCGATGCGCCCTATTACGCCCGGTTCGGCTTCGAGGCCGCCAAGGCGTCACAGCTCGAGCTGCCCGGTACATTCGAGCGCGCGCGCCTGCTCGGCCTCGAGCTGGTCGATGGCGCGCTGGATGGCGCGTCCGGCATGATCGTCGCCACCGGCGCGCCGGAGCGGAAGGTCCGCCGCGCGCGCCGCGAGCGGCCGTTGCCATGCGCGGCGTGAGCGCCAGGGCGGCAGCAGAGCCGCGGCGGCGAACGTGGCTTCCGACGCTGGTGCTGATCCTGCTCGGCATCATGATCGTCCGCGACATCGTGATCAGGCGCTGGAACAGCCCGCCGCCGGGCGGATCCGACGTCACGCGGCTGCGTTAGGCATGCCGGAACTGCGCGCCGCGGCCGCCCCGCCAGGGGTTGCGCAGGTGCAGCAAAAGCTCTTTAACCGCCGAAAATCCCCCGACGAGGTCGCAAAATGCCCCGCCGTTTGATCTCTACCGGATCACCGTTTGAGAAGACCGCCGGCTACAGCCGCGCGGTCATCGACGGCGATTTCGCCTTCGTCGCCGGGACCACCGGCTACGACTACAGCACCATGACGATGCCGGCCGATGTCACGAGCCAGTCACGTAACTGCTTCAAGACCATTGCCGCCGCCCTGCAGGAGGGCGGCTTCGAGATGGCCGACATCGTCCGCGCGACCTACTACCTGACCGACGTCAACGACGCCGATGCGCATTTCGCCGTCTGCGGCGAGGTGCTCGGCGACATCCGCCCGGCCGCCACGCTGCTGGTCGTCGCGGCGCTGCTCAAGCCCGAGATGAAGGTCGAGATCGAAGTCACCGCCAAGCGCCGCAGCCCATAAACGCTGCGCCCCCCTCAACGAACGCGGAAGCACCTGTCCGGAGACAATCCCCATTATGAGCTCGCAGATCCACGCCAAGATTTCCGGCCCCATCGTGATGATCGGCTTCGGCTCGATCGGCAAGGGCACCCTGCCCCTGATCGAACGCCATTTCGACTACGACAAGAGCCGCTTCGTCATCATCGATCCGCATGACGACGGCGCGCTGGCGAAGAAGCATGGCGTGCGCTTCATCCAGCAGGGCGTGACCCGCGACAATTACCGCGAGCTGCTGGTGCCGCTGCTCACCGCCGGCGGCGGCCAGGGCTTTTGCGTCAACCTCTCGGTCGACACCTCCTCGGTCGACCTGATGACGCTGTGCCGTGAGATCGGCGCGCTCTACATCGACACAGTGGTCGAGCCGTGGGCCGGCTTCTATTTCGACAAGCAGATGGGCGTCGAGCAGCGTTCGAACTACGCGCTGCGCGAAACGCTGCTGGCCGCCCGCCGCAAGAGCCCGGGCGGCACCACCGCCGTGTCGACCTGCGGCGCCAATCCCGGCATGGTCTCCTGGTTCGTCAAGCAGGCGCTGCTCGACATCGCCAAGGACACCAAGACCGAGATCGTCGAGCCGAAGAGCCGCGAGGGCTGGGCGCAGCTGATGCAGAAGCTCGGCGTCAAGGGCGTGCACATCGCCGAGCGCGACACCCAGCGCTCCAGGAACCCGAAGCCGATGGACGTGTTCGTCAACACCTGGTCGGTCGAGGGTTTCGTCTCCGAGGGCATGCAGCCGGCCGAGCTCGGCTGGGGCACGCATGAGACATGGATGCCGGAGAACGGCCGCCGCCACGCCGAGGGCTGTGGCGCTGCGATCTACCTGCTGCAGCCGGGCGCCAACACCCGCGTGCGCTCGTGGTGCCCGACGCCGGGCGCGCAATACGGCTTCCTGGTGACCCACAACGAGTCGATCTCGATCGCCGACTACTACACCGTGCGCGACGGCGACAAGGTCGTCTACCGCCCGACCTGCCACTACGCCTATCACCCGGCCAACGACGCGGTGTTGTCGCTGCACGAGATCTTCGGCGCCACCGGCAAGATGCAGGAGAAGTGGCACATCCTGGATGAGAACGAGATCGTCGACGGCATCGACGAGCTCGGCGTACTGCTCTACGGCCACGGCAAGAACGCCTATTGGTACGGCTCGCAGCTCTCGATCGAGGAAACCCGCCGCGTCGCGCCGTATCAGAACGCGACCGGCATGCAGGTGTCGTCAGCCGTGCTCGCCGGCATGGTGTGGGCGCTGGAGAATCCGAACGCCGGCATCGTCGAGGCCGACGAGATGGACTTCCGCCGCTGCCTCGAGATCCAGACGCCGTATCTCGGCCCGGTGAAGGGCTACTACACGGATTGGACCCCGCTGAACGACCGCCCGGGCCTGTTCCCGGAGGACATCGACACGTCAGATCCCTGGCAGTTCCGGAATATTCTGGTGCGGTAAATCTCAGCTGTCGTCCCGGACAAGTCGCGACGCGCATCAGCGCGGCGCGGCGCCGATCCGGGACCCATACTCCGCGGCGCCCGTGAGGCGCGAGCTGGAGCGGCCAGCCTGCCCCAAACCCCTCCCTGTGGTTATGGGTCCCTGCGTTCGCAGGGACGACAGCGGAGTGTTTTGCGACAGCGTGCCCTAAGATCTCGCCCGAAAACCGTCGCGCACCACAACAGGTGGCGCGGCCCAATCACCGATGTCGTCCCGGCGAACGCCGGGACCCATACCGCGGATGCTATCGTGGGACCTGGCTGTCAGCAGCCTGCCTCAGGACGGCCGGTGGCTACGGGTCCCGGCGTTCGCCGGGACGACAGCGGAGTGTGTGGCAGACAGCGAGCCACAGAACTGTTGTCGTCCCTGCGAACGCAGGGACCCATACCGCGGATGCTATCGTGGGACTTGGCTGTCGGCGGCCTGCCTCAGGACGGCCGGTGGCTATGGGTCCCGGCGTTGGCCGGGACGACAATGGAGGTTGTCGAGGTGCCCAAGGCCCATCGGCCTACTTCTTCTCCATCGGCGGCGCGACCTTTTCGGCGGGGGCGGGCGGCAGGGCCGGCTTGGCGCCCTCCTGAACGGCGGCAGGATCGGGCCGCGCTGGCTCGGGGGCCGGCGTGGTTGGGCGGGTGCCGCCGGGCTTGGACTCGGCCGGCGTTGCCGATGGCTCGGGCGTCGCCTGGGCCATCTGGTCGAGGTGACCGGCCTTGATCTCGACGATCGAGACGATGGCCACGAGCGCGCCGAGCCCGAGCAGGCCGACCGCAAGCAGCAAATCCCTGCGCAATGTCTTCTTGCTGTTGATCGAGGCCATGGCTGTCATCCGCATCATGTGATGTGCGTAACAACCGTCTGGCCACCGCGAGGTTCCCTTTCCGCCTGCGCCGCTATGCCCCATCAGCCACTGGAACGGCTCATCAGAGCGGCAACAGCCCCGCCTCGCCGCTCTCATCGGAGAACGCCAGCCACGTCCCCGCGGCATTCCAGCCCAGCGCCACCACCGGCGGGGTCTCGTTCCGGCGCACCAGGATCTCGGCGCCGTCCTGCATCCGCACCATCAGCACGGTGCCGTCCTCGTAGCCGCAGGCCAGGATGTCCTGCTTGGGATGGCAGGCCACCGCGGTGACCTTGGCCTTCATCGGCGCCAGCATCGCCGGCTCCTTGCCCATCGGGCCGTCCTTGCCGACGAACGGCCAGAGGATGACCATGTCGGCGCCCGACGTGGCGAGGAAGCGCCCGCCGCTGCCCCAGGACATCGACTTCACCCGCGACGGGTAGCCGGTCATCCGCATATGCCTGCTATCGGCGAGGCGCCAGCCATGCAGCGCCGCCTCGTGCATCGAGGTCACCAGGAATTTGTTGTCCGGGCTGAAGGTGACGCCGAGATGCGAGCCGGCCCAGCCGAGAAACTCGGGCTCGCCCGCCATGTTCGGAAACCACAAGGTGGCGCCGTTGTAGTGCGCGATCGCGAGCCGCAGGCCCTTTGGCGCGAACGCCAGCCCGCCCGCGGTCGAGGGCACCTCGAGCGACTTCTCCTCGCCCTTGGGCGCACGCACGAACGCGGTCTTGCCGACCGACCAGGCGATCGCGCCGTCCGGATGAACCGCGACATTGTCGATCCAGCGCCGCTTCGGATCGGTCGCGAGCACGCTCACGCTGCCCGCCTTGTCGAGCGACGAGACCTTGCCGTCATCGCCGCCGAACAGGATGCGCGATCCATCGGACACCGCCGACAGGATGCCGCCGCCTGTCACGTCGACCTTGCTGATCTCGCCCTCGGTGTCGACGACGGCGACACTCTCCTCGGTGCCGACGAAGGCGGCGCGGTCGCCGAGATAGTGCACGGCCGTGACCGCCATGCCGAGCGAGACCGGCTTCACCTTGTCGGTGACGGAGACGATGGATGCGGCCTCGCCGCCCTGATCAAACGAGCTCATCAGGATACGATGCAGCGCTCGAAGCCTTCGCGGATGGCGTCTTCCGGCAGCTCGCGGCCGATGAAGACGACGCGGCTCTGCCGCGCCTCGTCGGGCTTCCATTTCCGCTGGTGATCGCCTTCCAGCATCATGTGCACGCCCTGGAAGACGTAGCGGTCGTCATCGTCCTGGAACGACAGGATACCCTTGGAGCGCAGGATCCTGCCGCCCTCCGTCTGCACCAGGTTCTGCAGCCACGGCATGAATTTCGACGGATCGAGCGGCTTGTCGGAGCGCAGCGACAGCGACTGCATCTCCTCGTCGTGATAGTGCTTCAGGCCGTGATCGTGATGATGGTGATGATCATGGCCATGGTCGTGATCATGATGGTGATGATCGTGATCGTCGCCGGCGTTCAAGAATTCCGGCTCGATTTCGAGAATGCGGTCGAGATCGAACGCGCCGCGCTCGAGCACGTCCGAGATCGCGATCTGGCAACGCTCGGTGCGATGCAGCCGGGCATAAGGGTTGATCGCGCGGATGCGTGCCTCGACCTCGGCGAGCTCCGGCTTGGTGACGAGATCGGTCTTGTTGAGCACGATGACGTCGGCGAAGGCGATCTGGTTCTTGGCCTCGGGGGCATCCTTGAGCCGGTCCGACAGCCACTTCGCATCGGCGACCGTCACCACCGCATCGAGCCGCGCATTCTTCTGCACGTCCTCGTCGACGAAGAACGTCTGTGCGACAGGCGCCGGATCGGCGAGCCCGGTGGTCTCCACGATGATGGCGTCGAACTTGCCCTTGCGCCGCATCAGGCCGGAGATGATGCGCACGAGATCGCCGCGCACGGTGCAGCAGATGCAGCCGTTGTTCATCTCGAACACTTCCTCGTCGGCGCCGACGATGAGGTCGTTGTCGATGCCGATCTCGCCGAACTCGTTGACGATGACGGCGTACTTCTTGCCGTGGTCTTCGGAGAGGATGCGGTTGAGAAGCGTGGTCTTGCCGGCTCCGAGATAGCCGGTCAGGACCGTCACGGGGGTCTTGCTCACGTCGGACATGCTCACTCCGAAAACTGAAATCGCGTCGAATGGCTCAAAGCGCACGGTCCGCGAGGGCTCGAAAACCCTAACGGACCAGCGCGCTCGTCAGGGCCCTTATATTGTGCCTGACCATGGCAATGTAAGTGGGAACGGGGCCCTTTTCACCGCTCAGGGCATCCGAATACAGCGTGCCGCCGATCTTCGCCCCGGTCTCGGCCGCGATCCGGCCGACCAGCCGGTCGTCGTTGAAATTCTCCAGGAAGACGGCCGGAATCCCGGCTTTTTTCACCTGGCGGATGATCTCGGCGACATCGCGCGCCGACGGCTCGGTCTCGGTGGAGACGCCAAGCGGGGCGATGAAGGCGATGCCATAGGCGTCGGCGAAATAGCCGAAGGCGTCATGGGTCGAAATCACCTTGCGCCGCTCGGCCGGGATCTTGTCAGCCTCAACGCGCACCTCACGATCGAGCGCCGTGAGCTCCGCCAGATAGCGCTCGGCATTGGCCTTGAACATCTCGGCATCGGTGGGATCGGCCGCGACCAGCGCGTCGCGGATATTCTTCACATAGACCATCGCGTTGCCGACCGACTGCCAGGCATGCGGATCGGCATCCGAGCCGCGCTTGCGCGGGGCGATGCCCTGGGTCGCCGTGATGATCCTGGCCTTGCTGCCCGAGGCCTGCTGCAGCCGCGGCAGCCAGCCTTCGAGGCCGAGGCCGTTGACGATCAGAAGCTGCGCGGCGCCGACGTCCTTCGCATCGTGCGGCGTCGGCGTGTAGACGTGCACGTCGCTGTCCGGCCCGACCAGCGAGGTGACCTCGACCTTGTCGCCGCCAACCTGGCGGGCGAAGTCGGCGAGAATCGAGAAACTCGTAACGACGGTCAGCCGCGTCGTCTCGGCCGCCGCGGGCACGACGGTGCAGAGGCTGAACAACAGGCTCAGGACAGGCAGCAGGCGCTTCATGCGGATCGACTTCACGCTTCGAGATGGCGTCCCGGAAACAGTTGCGGAACGACGCCGCCGACGCGTCCGAACAGCACCGAGCCGAGATAGAGCAGCGACGCGACCAGGATGATCGCCGGCCCTGAGGGAATGCGGGTCTGGAACGACAGCACCAGACCGATGTAACCGGATACGATCGCCGAGGCGACCGCGATGCAGATCATCGGCGTGACGTCGCGCGACCAGAACCGCGCGATGCCCGCAGGCATGATCATCAGCCCGACCGCGAGCAAGGTGCCGAGCGCCTGGAAGCCGTTGACGAGATTGACCACGATCAGCCCGAGGAAGATCAGATGGGCCGGCGCGCCGGCGCGGCTGACGGTACGCAGGAACAGCGGGTCGACGCTTTCGACCACGAGTGGACGATAGATCACCGCGAGCACGACCAGCGTCAGCGTCGCGTTGGCCGCGACCATCAGCAAGGTCGGGTCGTCCATCGCCAGGATGTTGCCGAACAGCACGTGCAAGAGGTCGATGTTGGTGCCCTTGACCGAGACGATGGTGACGCCGATCGCGAGCGACGCCAGATAGAAGGTCGCGAGCGACGCGTCCTCCTTCAGCCCGGTCGAGCGTGACACCAGTCCGGACAGCAGCGCCACCGCAAAGCCGGCGATCAGCCCGCCGGTGGTCATCGCGAACAGATTGAGGCCCGAGAGCAGGAAGCCGATCGCCGCACCAGGCAGGATCGCATGCGCCATGGCATCGCCGACCAGGCTCATGCGCCGAAGCATCAGGAACACGCCGATCGGGCCGGAGCCGAGCGACAGCGCGATGACCGCGGCGAGCGCGCGGCGCATGAACTCGAACTCCGAGAACGGAGCGAACAGCACCTCGCGCAGCATCACGCCGCCTTCGAGGCTTGCGCGGGCACGCAGGGCGCGGCCGCGTCGTCGAAGGCCTCGCACATCCGCCGCGCCTGCAGGAGATTGTCCGACGTCAGCACGTCCGCGGTCGGCCCCCAGGCCACCGCCTCTCGCGCCAGCAGCAGGGTCTGCGGAAAGTGCGCGCGCACCATGTCCATGTCGTGCAGCGCCGCCAGTACGGTGCGCTGCTCGCCGTGCCAGTGCTCGATCAGTTGCAGCAGGTCGGCCGAGGTTTTCGAATCCATCGCGTTGAACGGCTCGTCGAGCACGATCACGCGGGCATCCTGCAGCAGCACGCGCGCGAACAGCAGGCGCTGCATCTGGCCGCCGGAGAGCGTGCCGATGCCGCGGGTCTCGAAGCCGGTGAGGCCGACCGCGGCGATGGCGTGGGCGATCTTGTCGCGCGCCGCGGCGCCGATGCCGCCGAAGATGCCGACGCTACGCCATAGGCCGGTGCTGACGAAATCGAACACCGAGATCGGAAAGGTCCGGTCGATGTCGGCGATCTGCGGAAGATAGGCGATCTCGCGCGGCTTCAGGCCGGCGACGGTGATGCTGCCGGCGAGCGGCTTCAGCAGCCCGACGATGCCGCGAAACAGGGTAGACTTGCCGGCGCCATTGGGGCCGACGACCGCCAGCAGCGCGCCCGGCGCGACCTCGCCGGAGAGGTGATGCACGGCCGGATGCCGGTCATAGCCCAAGGTCACGTCACGGAATTGCAGTTGCGCCATCGCCGTGATCACCGCATCGCCATGATGACGATCACCCAGAGCACCGCGCTGGCGGCCAGCGCCGCCCCCAGCCGGGTCGCCACCGGCATGCGCAGGATCGACCACGGCGCCGGCTGCGCCGGATGCGGCGCGGCGGGGTCATGGCTGTGGCCATGGGCGTGGTTATGGGCATGGCTGTGCCCATGCGCGCCGTGCGCATGGCTATGGCCGTGGCTCTGGAGGGCGGACTGCGTCATTTCGTCATGATGTTACATTATAACATCACGCCTGTCCACCGCAGGTGGACGACGTTTTCCTGCTTGGACGGTCCGAGCCACCCGCCTGACGAGGAGGCGAGGTCGAGCCGCGACAACGGTGCGCTCCCTCGCCCCGTTCTTCACGGGGAGAGGGCTGGGGTGAGGGGCAGCGGCACGGGTGGTGTCAGTGAGAGGCCTTCACGAACTTCATCATGAAGGACCTCGCTTCGGGGGGAGAGGTCACTTGCAGCAGCGGATGAAATCAGTTTGACGGTTGCAGCTCTTGCTCCCAACACCGCCCGCGTGGCTGCCCCTCACCCCGACCCTCTCCCCGTGAAGAACGGGGAGAGCAACTGTGCTTTGAGGTAGGCCGGCGATCGGCCGGCCTCAAGGCTGGCGCGAGACGCGCCCCCGCCTTCGGCGGCTGAAGGCCTTGACCCCGTCCGCTCGCCGTCCTGTGGGCTTGGCATGCGCTCGGTCGCGGACCGAGCGCGGTAGAGCGCTCGATCAGCTCACCGCAGTCCGTAGCGGCTTGGGATTCCACCTCTCACCGCGAGCGATCATCGTGTTGAGGATGATGATCAGCTTGCGCATGCAGGCAATGAGCGCAACTTTCGGCTCCTTGCCCTTGGCGATGAGGCGCTCATAGTAGACGCTGAGCACCGGATTGTGCTGCGTCGCCGCGCCGAGGCAGGGAAGGAACAGGCCGTTTCTCACCCAACGTCGTCCGCCCTTGATGTGACGCTCGCCGCGGCGCTTGCCGCTGTCGTCATCATAAGGGGCAACGCCGATCAGGGCAGCGGCGATCCTGTCACTCACCTTGCCGAGCTCTGGCGCTCCTGCAATGAGGAGCGCGGAGGTCGTGCCCGCGAGCCCCGGCACACTTTCGATGATCTCGGCGCGCTCGGCAAATTCCGGTGTCGCCTTGACCTTGGCGGAGATGGCAGCCTCGAGCTTCGCAATCTGGGCCGCGAGCGTCTTCAACACCTGGGAATGGGCCTTCTGCGCCAATCCCGGCACAACATGCTCGGTCTGGTTCTGTAAACGAGTTTTCAGATCCATCAGGTTCTTGCGCGCCTTCACCAGCCCCGCCAGTTCCTCGCGTGCAGCATCGTAGGTCTGGCTCGGTGCCTCGTCGAACGTCTCGGCGAACCAGGCAATCATCTCTGCGTCGATCGTGTCGTTCTTCGCCAGTCGTCCCGCCGACAAGGCGAAGCTACGAACCCGTTTGGGATCAACGATCCGCACCTCTATCCCGGCCTCGCGCAGCGCCTTGGCCCATTCGCGCTCATAGCCGCCGCTGGCCTCCATGACGGCCTTTGTCACCTTGTGCTTGCGAAGCAAGGCCACGAGTTGGCGGTGCCCGTGCGAACTGCTCGGGAACGTCTGCCGTAAGCCGAGCTTGCGAATGCAGCCGTCGACCTTGTCCTTGGCGACATCGATGCCAGCGACACCGTTTACGATTTGTGTCATCATCCACTCCCTTCCTTGCCTTGTATGGGCTCGAAGCCCTTGCAACTGTTCGGGTTGAGGAAGATCACCGGCGCTGTCCCAAGCTCTCATACAGGCTCTTTCGCTTTAGGGGCGCTACGGGCTCAGCTCCAGCGACGGGCGGTTTTGCGAGAACCGCCCGTTTGCGCATTCTGGCAGATCTGGCGCACACAAGGGGGCGCACCGGCATCGCGGCAGGCATTTGGGCCATCGCTTGCTGGCCCTCAGCTCAAGACCCGCACCAGGGCCAGACCCGCGAACAGGCCGGCGATCGAGATGCCCACCGAGCCCAGCACGTAGACCGCCGCCAGCCCCAGCGCGCCGCGCTCGTAGAGCAGCGCGGTGTCGAGCGAGAACGCGGAGAACGTCGTGTAGCCGCCGAGGATGCCGGTCATCAGGAACAGCCGCCAGTGCTGGGTGGCGCCGCCCTTGAAGGCGAGGTAGCCGGCGATCAGGCCCATCACGGTCGAGCCGGTGATGTTGATGATGAAGGTGCCCCAGGGAAAGTCGGTGCCGAGCGCACGGGCGCTGGCCATGTTGATCGCATGGCGAAGCGAGGCGCCGCAGCCGCCGCCGACGAAGACGAGAAGATAGCCGAACAGCTGATTCACGGACCCTGACCTTGCATCGGTGGGAGAACGAACGCCCTGCCCCTTGACCATCGCGAGCAAAATTCTTGCCGAAATGCCGCTTCGCTGGCAAGGACCGCCCGCTCATTGTCCAGTCACGAAAAAGGGCGGCGAGCTTAGCGCTCACCGCCCTCCTCCGTCGATCACGAGAGATCAGACAGCCTTGCTGTAGAGCTCTTCGACATATTCCCAGTTGATCAGGTTCTCGACGAACGCCTTGAGATAGTCGGGACGGCGGTTGCGATAGTCGATGTAGTAGGAGTGCTCCCAGACGTCGCAGCCGAGGATCGGGGTCGCGCCGTGCACCAGCGGGTTCTCGCCGTTCGCGGTCTTGGAGATCTCCAGCTTGCCGTTCTTGACCGACAGCCAGCACCAGCCCGAACCGAACTGGCCGACACCGGCGGCGGCGAAGTCGGTCTTGAACTTCTCGAAGCCACCGAGGTCCTCGTTGATCTTCTTCTCCAGCGCGCCCGGCAGCTTGGAGCCGCCACCATTCGGCTTCATCCACGACCAGAAATGGATGTGATTGAAGTGCTGGCCGGCATTGTTGAAGACGGCGGGGTTCTTACCGAACGAGCCCTTGACGATCTCCTCGAGGGACTTGCCTTCGAATTCAGTCCCCTTGATCGCATTGTTGCCGTTGGTCACATAGGCCTGGTGATGCTTGTCGTGGTGGTACTCGAGCGTCTCCTTGGACATGTAGGGGCCGAGGGCTTCATAGGCGTAAGGCAGGGGGGGCAGCGTAAAGGTCATGGGGGCGGTTCCGCAACTTGTGGGAAGACGGGATTTAACGGGACCTCCTTATAGAAGGTTCCGAACTCCTAAACACTGTGATTCTGGAAAAAGCGAGCCGTTTTGATGAGCATCGAAATCGAGGTCCTGAATGGCGACGCCTCCTGGCCGCAGGCCAAGCCGCTCTATGATGCGATCTGGCCGCCGGAGGTCGTCGCCACGTTACCCTGGGCCGGTATCACGTTTGCGCATGCCGACCTGCGGGTGCTGGTGCTGGACGAGGCCGGCGATGTGCTGTGCCATGTCGGGATCTATCGCCGGCTGGTGAAATGGAACGGGCAGAACGTCAACGTCGCCGGCATCGGCGGCGTCTTGACGCGCGCCGATATGCGCAATCGCGGCCTCGCCACCGTGGGCCTCAACGCCGCGATCCAGACGCTGCGGCACGAGGACTCCATCAACTACGCCCTTCTGTTCTGCGCGCCCGACCGCATCCCCTTCTACACCGCCCGCGGCTTCATTCCATTCGACGGCGAGGTCTACGCCGAGCAGCCCAACCAGGGCCGCATCCGCTTCGACACGCTGTCCACCCTGGTCCACGACGTCAAGCGCACCGCCCCCACCCGCGGCACCATCGACCTTTGTGGATTGCCGTGGTGAGGGACGGGCAGACTCTCACGTGTCACCTCGGATAAGCGCGCAGCACGCGCGCGCGCGCGAGAGAGAGAGAGACACACAGACAGAATAGAGAGTGAAAGCAAATAGTCCGCAAACGCGGCGATGGGCCCCCACCAGCGCGGCACGACCGCTGCACTCCCTCTCCCCGTTCTTCACGGGGAGAGGGGCGGGGTGAGGGGCAGCCGCACGGGTAGTGCATGTGGAGAGATCTCAAACTGCCGCGTGGATTGCATCCGTCGAAGTCACAAAACTGCAGCTCTGATTATTCACACCACCCGTGTGTGCCCCTCACCCCACCCCTCTCCCCGTGAAGAACGGGGAGAGGGAGCACAGCGTCTCTGCCGCGCCATCTCGCTTCTCTCTTGCTCGCTTAATCTCTCCCAGGTTGGCAGCCAGCTTGATCTTCCGAAAAAAACAATTCTCTTGCATATTTTCCGAAATCATGATTTCCTCTCCGCATCCCGCCTCACTGCGAGGGGCGTTGCGCGCGATCGTCACGACACGCGAGGCGGGGAGGCGATGGCCGCGGGAGATCGCAGCATCCTCTTCAAGCGAGGGTGCGGACGAACGATCGCTTGCGGACGTGAAGTCGCAGCGTCCTGATACCCCGACGCTGGTATCAACTCGGCGCAATGCTAGCGCATTGCGCTGGGGATGGTGGCCAACAAGCCCGGCGCACCAGGGAGACTGCGTATAAGCGTGAGACTGTCGCGCAGGGAATGCCGGATGACCGGCTTTACCTGTGGTACCTGCCGCCTGCATTTTTTCTGCAGGCGGGCCATGGGTGAGGCCTTCACCCGGCATTCCCTGCGCCCTTGCACTCTCTGTGAGGGACAAACTGATCGCAGACCTCGGGCGTGATACGCCGCGAGACCGTTTCACTACGTCCATGCTGTTTGAGATGTGAAGCAGTCTCTTTCCACGCGTCGTCCCGGACAAGCCGTGACGCGCGTAGCGCGGCGCAGCGCCGATCCGGAACCCATACGCCGCAGCAGGCATGATGGGCGAAATGCCAATGACCAGCGTGCCTCAAACCACTCGCTGTGGATATGGATCCCGGCGTTCGCCGGGATGACAGCGGAGTGTGTTGATGCAGTTGCCCGATCCTCCGCCGTTGCGACGGCGGAGGATCGATCCGGGCGCCGCCATGAGACAATGGAGCAAGGATTTGAGACAGTCGCCAGCTGATGCACCCGATCGTGATGATGACACTCTGGACAACTTCACCTCTCCTGATTGCAACGTCACCGTTTGCTGTTATGGAAGCGCGGTTTCAAACGGGGGTGAAGATGATTTGGAATTTACGTCTGGCTGGTCTCGCATTTGCGGCCCTCGTGATCGCGCAGCCGGCCATGGCGGCGGACGATCCGTCGGGCA
Source organism: Bradyrhizobium sp. HKCCYLS20291 (assembly GCF_051167715.1). NCBI lineage: Bacteria > Pseudomonadati > Pseudomonadota > Alphaproteobacteria > Hyphomicrobiales > Nitrobacteraceae > Bradyrhizobium > Bradyrhizobium sp. HKCCYLS20291. Next base: position 68,358 of record NZ_JBNPTO010000004.1, read on the forward strand.
CCTGGCTCACCCAGGCCGGCGATGCCAGGATCAAGGTCGCCAAGTGCGGCGCCAATCTGTGCGGCACCGTCGTGTGGCTGAAGGAGCCGATGGATACCGACACCGGCAAGCCGGCGGCCGACAGCAAGAACCCCAATCGCGCGCTGGCCAACCGCCCGATCATCGGACTGCAACTGTTCGAGGGCGTTCACCCCGACGGCCCGAACAAATGGTCCGGCAAGATCTACAATGCCGATGACGGCCAGAGCTACAACAGCCACATCTCCGTCGCCGGCCCGGATACGCTGAAGGTCGAAGGTTGCGTCGGTGCGCTGTGCGGCGGCGAGACCTGGACGCGCGCGCGCTGATCGATCGTCAGGCGGCCGCGGTCTTCAACGCGGTCGCAGCCGACGCGTAGCCGCCCTGCGCACCATCGATGAAGTGCACGTGGTCGGGGCGGATCGCCGACGGCGTGAAGCAGGTCATCATCGCCGCGCTTTGGCGATGCAGCCCGTAGCGGACGATGCCGCTTGCCGCAGCCGCGCTGAGGCGCCGCTCCAGTTCCTGGGCGAGCTGCTCGGTGCAGTCGAGGATCATGCGCAGGGCATCGTCGTATTTGCGGAAGTCGGAATTCTCGACGACCTGCTGCTTGTAGAGGTCGGGCACGAAGCCGCCGATGCTGATGCCGAAGCGCATGACGGTGTAGACGAACAGCGTGCGCCCGAGCACGCGGACCCAGCGCGAGAATGTCGGTCCGCGCCCCGCGCGCACCTCGTAGCCCAGACCTTGCGGCGGCCAGGTCAACGCCGGCCCGCCCGCCGGCACCGGACGGCCGGCCTCGGGACTGCGCTCGGTCAGCGCGATGATGTCCTCGATCGTCCTGCGGAACGCATGCGCGTCGCCGCCCGCCGCCGGCAGCACCAGCACCGAGAGGATGAGACCGCGCGCCGACGGCATCTCCTCGAACCGGCACGACAGGCCGGACAGGTCCGGCTGCGCGCCGGGCGGAGCCTTCGGGATCGCAAACTCGCCGCGCTTCATCGCCGCCTCGGCCCAGCCCAATCCGCCACCGGCAAACATCGCGTAGGACAGGTTGGCCGACGGGCCATAGCGCGCCACGCGGACATCGAGTCCCTGGGCGCGGATGGCGCTGACCGGCACCAGCGCAATGCGCATCGCCAGGCCGAGGTCGTCCTCCACCCAGCTGGCCGTGGCCGCCAGCGCGTCACGCGCAGCATCGGCATCGCCGGGTCCGACCGCGAAGCTCGCGCCATCGCCGCCGAACACGAACGGAAATTCGCGCCCTTCGAGCGCATTCGTCACCGCGGCAATGATGGCCGCCCCGGCCATGTTGACCGCCTTGTAGCGCTTGTCGGCGATCGCCTTGGTCGAGTCGACGATATCGGCGACCCCGATCATCCAATCGCCGGGCAGCGGCGCGTACAGCGCCGGATCCATGAGCCGCGCGAAGCTGCGAAACACCGGGATCGAGGCGTAGTAGTCGGCAGCGCTGGTGTTCGCCATTGCGAGGTCATCCATCCAGATTGCGCTCTCAAAGAGGAGTTACGGAGATGGCTGTCAAGCGGGTTCAGACGACCAGCCGCCCCGCGATCCGCATGACGATACCAGCTGGCGTCGATCCGGCCCGGCGCCGTCGACGACCGGCCTGCTGCGTTCAGCCATGGTTCACGGGGGACATGGAACATTGCTCTCATGGTCGGGGAGCAGTGCAGGGGGATGTCGAGCCATGGCGCCATCAGGGCCTTCAACGGCAGCCCTCGTTGCGGCTTCCTGGCAGCGTCCCGTCTCCCCTACTCCAGCGCGCTGACGTTCCAGGTCGCATGACGTACGCCGGACAGCTTCGCCAGCTCCGCAACGACGCGGTCGAGCTCGGCGGTCTCCACCGCAAGCGGCACCAGCGTCGCGGCGATTTCCACGATGTCCTCGGAACGATAGACGACATCGGTCTCCCGGACCGGATATTTGGCGACCTCCAGCCGCTCGTCGAGCGCCTCGCGCAGTTCGGCCGCATGCAGCGCGTCGGTGGTCAGCACGATCTTGTAGTTCGCCTCCGAGGTGCGGGCGTTGAGCGGGATGCGGTCGATGGCGTTGACCAGCGGCCGCAGCAGCGTATTGCCGGCGAGCACGAACAGGGTCAGCGCCACCGACTGGGCGATGAGGTCTGCACCGGCGCAGGCGCCGACCGCGGCCGAGGCCCACAGCGTGGCCGCCGTGTTGAGGCCACGCACATTCATGCCTTCCTTCATGATCGTGCCGGCGCCGAGGAAGCCGATGCCCGACACGACATAGGCGATGATCCGCACCGCGCCCTCGGCGCCGGTCAGACGGTTGCCGATGTCGACGAAGGCGGCGGCGCCGACCGCGACGAGCACGTTGGTCCGCAGCCCGGCACTGCGCTGGCGATATTGCCGCTCGGCGCCGATCAGCGTGCCCAGCACGAAGGCGGCAAACAGGCTGACCAGCGTGTCGGCGAAATCATAGATCTGAAAGGTGTGCAGGAAACGCATGGGCAACCAGATGTCTTTGTGTCACGCTCGAAAGGCCATCGGGCGACAGCCGTGCAGAAGCACGGCCGGGCCGCCGCGACGGTGCCGCTTTCTTAGTCCGTCCTTGATCGAAATCAAATCCCACTCCCTCCAGCGTATCCTAGGCTGACATGATCAACAGGCAGATGACGCCAGTGCCCGACACGCGAAGGGATCACAGTCCCGCCGTCCGGCTGGGACATGATGCGGTGAGCGCGGTGAAGCTGTCGCAACAGCTCACCGCCGACGTCGATGCGTGGGCCGAAATGCATCAGATCACGCGCTCGGATGCCATCAGCCAGTTGCTGATGATCGGCCTGCATGCCTCCAGGCCCACCGGGATGCCGCAGCCAACGCGGCGGGATCCGCTGGCGATCGAACAGACGGCGATCCGGCAGATCGATCAGATGCTCGATCCGGGCCTGCCGGCGGACGAGCGCGAGCGGCGCATCCGCCGCCTGGTCGAAGGCCCCGCCGAATTTGCGCACGAGCGGATCGACCTGCCCAAGCATACGGGCTGAGCTACGCGGCCGAGCGCGCCGCGACGGCCTCGTAGATGTCGTCCTCCTGGGCGGTGTGCATGCGGACCAGCGTCTCGATCGCCTCGATCACCCGCTGGGCGTCGCGGATCAGATAGCGGTCGACATGCTCCGACGGCAGGTCCTCGACCAGGCGCCCAAGCAGCCGCGCCAGATGCAGGATCTCGCGATGCGCCCGGCTCATCGCCGACAGGCCGTGCGCATCCTGCAGCAACCGCGCCAGCCGCGGGTAGACCGAGCCTTCGTCATCGCGCTCATGCGCGACGACCTGGTCCTGAACCACGGCGTTGGCTTGCGCGATCAGATCCACCGCCTGCTCGGGCGCGGCCTCGTCGAGCGCATCGACGATGGCGCGCAGCCGGTCCAGCCCGCGCAGCAGCGCCTGGTGATCGTGCCGGAGGCCGAGACCGTCCTCGGCTGTGATGCGTCCGGCGCCGCCCCTTCTGGCCGGCAGCAGCGCCCTGAGCGCGTTGAGGATGACGGCGACGTCGATCGCTTCCTGCACCAGCGCCGCCGGCACCGGCTGCAGCAGCCCAAAGGCCGCCGCCCCCATCGCGACAAGGGACAGCGCCATGCCGGCGATGATGCTCTCCAACGCGATGCGCCGCGCGCGCTGGGCGATTACGATCGCCTCGCCGACGCGATCGAGCCGGTCCGCCAGGATCACGACGTCGGCCGCCTCCGACGACGCGCTGGCGCCGCGGGCGCCGAGCGCGATGCCGACATCGGCCGAGGCGAGCGCCGGGGCATCGTTGATGCCGTCCCCGACCATGATGGTCGGATGCAGCCGCTGCTCGCTCTTCACGGCGTCGACCTTGTCGGACGGAACGCGGTCGGCCAGCACGGCATCGAGGTCGAGCGCCGCGCCGATCGCCTGCGCCGCCGCGGCACGATCGCCGGTCACCATCACCATCCGCGCGATTCCGGCCTCGCGCAGCCAGCGGATCGCCCGCGGCGTGTCGGCGCGCAATTCGTCGGCAAGCAGCAGAGCTCCGACGAGGCGGTCATCCCGCACAATGAAGACGATCAGCGCCGAGCGCCAGGAGGCGCGGCGGATCGCCCGCGCCGCCCATGGCGGCGGCGTACGATTGCCGAGCACGAGATCGCGCGAGCCGGCAATGACGCGGCGACCATCGATCATTCCTTCGAGGCCCGAGCCCATCGTTTCGCGCACCGCCTGGGGCACCTTGAGCTTCAGTCCGCGGTCGCGACCGGCCTGCACGATCGCATGCGCGACGACGTGGTGGGACGCCTGCTCCAGCGAAGCGCCGAGCTGGAGGACATCGTCGGCCTCTTCACCCGGGGCCGCTTCGACCGACAGCAGCCGCGCGCCGCCGACGGTCAGCGTGCCGGTCTTGTCGAACAGCACGGTGTGCGCCCGCGCCAGCGCCTCGAGCTTGCCGCCGCCCTTGACCAGGATGCCGCTGCGCGCCGCCTGCGCCACGCCGGCAATGAAGGCCACGGGCGCGGCGAGGATCAGCGGACACGGCGTGGCGGCGACCATCACCGCAAGAGCCCGGATCAAATCCCCCGACGCAAGATACGCGGCCGCCGCAATGGCAAGGCTCACCGGGAGGAAGATCAGCGCATAGCGGTCAGCCAGCCGCACGAACGGCGCCTTCGCAGTCTGCGCCGCCGTCACCAGCTTGACGATGCCAGCATAGGTGCTCTCGCCCGCCGTCGCCGTGACCGACAGCTCGAAGGTCTCGCCGGCATTCAGCGAGCCCGACAGGATCGCCATGCCGCGCGTCTTGGTGACCGGGATCGGCTCGCCCGTCAGCGCGGATTCGTCGACCACGGCCATGGTCGTCTCCACCACGCCGTCGACCGGAACGATCTCGCCGGCACGGACCATCAGGCGATCACCGACAGTGACACTGTCGACGGGGACGTTCTCGATCTCGTCACCACGGCGCCGATGCGCCTGGCGCGGCGCACGATCGACCAGCGCGCGCAGATCATGCTCGGCACGGGCTACGGCGATGTCCTCGAGCACGTTGCCGCCGGAATACATCAGTGCGACCACCGCGCCGGCGAGCGGCTCGCCCAGTACGATCGCAGCGCTCATCGACACCAGCGCGATGGCATCGACGCCGATGCGGCCGGCGAGCACGTCCCGAACGATCGAGATGATCAGGCCGGCGATCACCGGGACGGTCGAGGCCGTGAAGGCAATCCCGGCGATATCGCCGCGGCCGACCACATGCGCAAGGCCGCCGGCGGCGAGGCCCGCGACCGCGATTGCTACGAGGGTCCACCGCAGGATGCGCTCGAACATGGAGAACGGTTCCGGATTGCCGCGGCACTATCGCCGCTCAGCAAAGCCCGACGCTTGAGCGAAATCAACGGCGCGTCCACCGGAGCCGCGAGCCGGACGCAATCGCCTCAGGCGGTGTTGCCGGCGTCCACCGTCAGCACCGTGCCGGTGACGTTGCGGCCGCCGTCGCCGAGGAGATACTCGACCATGGCCGCGACATCGGAGGTCTCCGGCAACCGGCGCAAGGCGCTGCGCCCCGCGATGCGCCGCTGCTGCTCCTCGTCCATGCTCTGCGTCAGCTCGGTGGCGATGAAGCCCGGCGCGATCGCATTCACGGTGATGCCGACCTTGCCGACCTCGCGCGCCAGCGAGCGCGTGAAGCCGTTGGCGGCCGCCTTTGTCGCCCCGTACACCGAGAGGCCGTTATAGCCGGTGCTGGCGATGATCGAGGAGATATTGACGATGCGGCCCTCGCCTGCGGCCATCATGTGGCGCACGACGTATTTGGTGAGGATCATCGGCGCCAGCATGTTGAGCCGCACCAGCCCCTCGATCTCCGAATTGTGCATGGTCGCGAGCAGGCCCTCGGTGCCGATTCCCGCGTTGTTGACGAGGCCATAGAGCGGGCCGAACTCGTCGCGCACCGATTTCACGAACGCGGGAATGGCCTCCACGGCGCTGAGATCGCAGGCGCGGAAATGAATCCCGGCACTGCTTGCGCTGAACTCGGCGATGGCCGCGCGCAGCTCCTCGCTTTCGCGCCGCGCGACCGCGATGACATCGAAGCCCGCTGCCGCGAGTCGGCGCGCGATTGACAACCCGATGCCGCGGCTACCGCCCGTGACGAGGACGTTACGCATCGGTGCGCGCCAATTTGCCGGCCGGGGTGACGTCGAGCGCCGGAACGAAACGGATCATCGCAGGCACCTTGTGGGCCGCAAGACGGGCGCGACACTCACTGAGGATCTCTTGACGAACGGCATCGACGCGCGCCGGATCGCTGTCCGCCGTCAGCACCACCTCGGCGACGACGATCCCGCCGGTGATCGGGCTGCGGCGCGACTTGGCGCGCGACATCCGCACCTTGGGGTGGCCATTGATCACGGCTTCGATCTCTTCAGGATGCACCTTCAGGCCGCCGACATTGATGATGCCGTTGCGCCGGCCGACGAAGTAGTAGCGGTCACCGCGCAGCTCGACCATGTCGCCGGTGTCGACATAGCCGTCGGCGTCGGTCAATGCAGCCGCGGCGCGCCCGACATAGGCATGCGCCGCGCGTTTGGAGCGGATGCGCAACGAGCCGTCGACGACCTTCATGTCGACGGCGCCGCGACCTTCGCCGAGCAAGGCCGCGGGAAAACCTTCCAGTCCATCATTGACCGCAAAGCCGACGCCCGCCTCGGTCGACGCATAGGCGTGGCCGATCGATGCATTCGGGAACGTCTGCTTCAGCCCGTCGAGCACGGCCTGATCGGCGATCTCTCCGGACAACCGCACGTAACGCGGCGCAAATTGTTCGGCAGATCCGCTCATCAGCAGCTTGCGCCAATGTGACGGTGTGCCGGAGATGTGCGAGACACCGCGCGCGTTGAGGCGAGAGACGTGATCCGCAAGCACCTCGCCGGGATCGGACAGCACCATCGAGCCGCCGCCGACGATCGCGCGCAGGAAGATCTGCAGTCCGCCATAGCGGCGGATGTCGTAGAACGTCGCCCACACCGGCGACGCCTCGCCAGGCACCGGGCGATCGCCGACGATGGCACCGCACAGGCCCTCCAGCGTATGGCCCACGATCTTCGGCACGCCCGAGGTTCCGGAGGTCAGCATCAGCCATTCGGTCGCACGGACCGTTTGCGCGACTTGAGCCGTGGCCTGCGGCAGGCCGACCGGGACGACGAGATCCACGCCGCAACCTGCGAAGCGCTCCGGCTCATCGGTGACGACGGCGTCGATGCCGGCATCGGTGATGATGCTGCCGAGATGCTCGTCGTTCAGGTCGGGCGGGCACAACAGCATGCGGCGGGCGATGCCATCGATCTCGATCAGCGCGAGTCCTGCCAGCAGCTGGCCGGACGTTGCGAGCAGGGTCGAGCGGCCATCGAGCCCTCCGCTGCGGCCGCCGAGACAGCTTCCGCGCGACAGCTCGGCCAGCGACACCACATGGCGCGGATCCGAGATCGTCCGCTCGGTCAGCGCCGTGCCGAGATGATCGCGTAGCGCGAAGATCTCACGCTGGGACATTCTCGTAGGCCATGATGAAGTCGCCGATCGTGTTGGGGAACGTAACCTCCTCCGACAGCGTGAACGGATCGACGCCGAGGTCGTCCTCGAGACGGGCGACCAGGATGGCGAAAGCGAGTGAATCGAACCCGGTCTCGTGCAGCGTCAGATCATCGGTCAGCGCCGGCAACTTGACTTTCTGCTCGTCCGCAATCTGCTTGATCGCTGCAACAATCCTCAACCGTACCGACATGGCGAAATCCGTCACTGTTCAAACGATGCGGCAGAGCCTAGGGAGAGATGGTGAAGGAACCGGGAGCTTCGTGGTATCTTTCGCGCCCGTTGGTAAATGCACCTCACAGCCTATGATTAAAATCATCTACAAACGAACCTCTCCCGTCGTGATGCGCGCGTACAGGTCAGGATCGAGCGTCCGGTAGGCACCGGTCGCACCATCACGGATGTAGAGCGGGTCCGCGACGACCGCTGGATCAAAGCCTTCGAGCATCAATTGCTGCTTCTTCTGCTTGAAGGTCTCGGTCGCATCGAGCGAGGCGGTGAGGCGCAGCGCCACCGGCTGCGAATAGGCAGGTAGCCGGCGCGCGAGCTCGGTCGAGAGCCTGGCCAGATCGAAATCATCATCGACCACCAGCGCCGCCATGCCGGCACGTCCATCGGTGCCGGGGATGACGACGCCGTAGGTGGACGCTTCCGTGATACCGGGACATTGCAGGATGGCTTCGTTCACTTCGCTGGTCGCGACGTTTTCGCCCTTCCAGCGGAACGTATCGCCAACACGATCGACGAAGTAGAAGAAGCCCTGCTCGTCCTGGCGCATCAGGTCGCCGGTGCGAAACCAGGCGTCTCCCTCGGCGAAAACATCGCGCAGGATCTTCTTCTCGGTCTCCGCGGTGTCCGTGTAGCCTTCGAAGCGGCCGCCGCCGTCGTCGGCCTTGCCGATACGGCCCACGGCCTCGCCGACCTCACCACGCGCGCATGACACGCAAAGTCCATCGGGACCGCGCAGCGGCGCGCGCTGCTCGTCATCGAGCCGGATGATCGCAGCCGGAAACCGATGCGCGAGCAGCGACGGCACGCGGCCGATCGATCCCACCTTGGCCTCGACGTTGTAGAGCGAGAAATTGCCTTCGGTCGCGGCGTAGAATTCCAGCATCTGCGGAATCGCAAAGCGCGCCTGGAACGCCTCCCAGACATCGCCGCGCAGACCGTTGCCGCAAGCGAGCCGTAGCCGATGGGCGCGATCGAGCTCCGTTGGCGGCGCCGCCAACAGATAGCGGCAGAGCTCGCCGATATACTGCACGAGCGTGCAGTCGTTGCTCACGACGTCGCGCCAGAACTGACGCGCAGAAAACTTCTCCGCCAGCACCGCCGCACCACCGGCCCGCAGCATGCTGCAGGGCGCGACGATGCCGCCGACGGAATGATACACCGGCAGGCAATCGTACAGGCGATCGACGGCACTTGCGCCCGTGAGTCCCGCAAACCAACCGCCCCAGTTGAGGATGCGGCGATGGCTGATGCTGGCGGCCTTCGGCAGGCCCGTGGTGCCGGAGGTGTAGATCAGCAACGCGCGATCGTTGATCGTGACGTTGGGCCGTTGCGCCGTGCCAAGAGCGTGGGTTGCCATCTCCGCCAGCGCGGCGGCGAGATCACCGCCATGGTCCCAGACCCGCGGCGTGTGCGAGATGAGCGGCGCGGCGCCGTCATAGGACGCTCGAAACTCGTTGGAGAGGATGACATGGGCCGGGCTGGCGACGTTGACACAATGCGCGAGCGACGATCCCACCAGATTGGTATTGATCAGCGCGACGACGCCGCCGATCCGGCTGATGCCGAGCCACGCCGCCAGATAGTCGGGCCGGCTCGGCAGCATCAAGGCAACCGTGTCGCCGGGCCGAATGCCATTGCCGAGGGCCCAGCGGGCATATTGGTTGATGCGCGCGGACAGGGCGGAATAGCTGAGCGTCTCGCGGTCCGAGATCAGCGCGGGGTGGTCCGGCTGCTGCGCGGCCCATCCGTCGACCAGATCGGCAAACAGCCGCGTCGGCTCCGCTTCGATGCGCGCGGTCAGCTCGATCGCCTTCAGCCAGATCTTCGCTGCCGACGGCCGCGGGCCGCCTATGACGGGCTGTGCAGATCGGCCCGCGCGCTCGGAGGTCATGCCTTCCACCCCTTCAAGTTCGCGTCGTTATAGGCGGGGCGGCCTGAGGGGGCGTTAACCGGCACGGTTAACCTGCGTGAAGTCGTTCCTGATTGATGCGAATGTGAACCTTTACGAAGTAATCGCAAATACCGGCTAGGCTGCGCATCCCAGAACATGCCCATGTAAAGGCCGGCATGACCAAGGACACGACGATCACACGACGTGCGCTGCTGCAATGCGCCGCCTGGAGCGGCATTGCCGCGATCCATCCGGCTGCAGCGGCCGCCGCGGGCGAGGCGCCCTATCCGGCGCGGCCCGTCACCTGGGTCATCCCGTTCGCACCGGGCGGTGCTACCGGGCGCCTGTCGCTGCTGATCTGCGACCGGCTGACCCGCAGGCTCGGCCAGTCCTTCGTGCTCGATCACCGGCCGGGCGCCGGCGGCGCCGTCGCGACCCGCAGCGTCGGACATGCTGCGCCGGACGGCTATACGCTCCTGGCGACCTCGACCGCCAACGTCATCAACGCCTCTGCCGGAGCCGCGACCGACGCTGATGGCAGCGATCTCGTTCCGGTTGCCGGCATGGCGCGGACGCCGCTGCTGCTCCTGGTCAACAAGGAGCTGCCCGTCAAGACGCTGACCGAATTCCTGGCCTATGCCAGGGCCAACCCAGGCAAGCTCAGCGTCGGCTCGGCCGGTCCCGGCACCGTTCAACAGCTGTCCGCCGAGCTGTTCCGGACGCTCGGCGGCATCAGCTGGTCCGTGCTCGCCTATCGCGGCTCGGGCCCGGCGCTGACCGATCTCGCCTCCGGGCACATCCACGCGATGTTCGACAACATCGCCTCCGCGATGGACCTGCTGCGCAGCGGCAAGATCCGGGCGCTGGCGGTATCGACGCGCGAGCGCGTGGACACCTTTCCACAACTGCCGCCGGTCGCCGAACTGCTGCCGGGCTTCGAGACCTCCGGCTTCTACGGCGTCGCCGCGCCGCGCGGGACGCCGCAGGCCGTTGTCGATCTGCTCAACCGCGAGATCAATGCCGCGCTGGCCGATCCGGCGATCGCCAAGGAATTCGCCGAGGCCGGCGCCACGCCGATCACCGGCGACAGCCAGGTCTATGCCGCGACGTATCGCGCCGAGGTGATGCGCTGGCGCAAGCTGGTCGCGGTCCAGGCGGGCCCCACCCGATAGGCTGGGGCGACCGCCCCGCTCCATCTCATCAGCCAGCCGCCACGCCCTGCAGCACCAGGCGGTTGAGCCGCGCCGCGAATGCGGCCGGATCCTCCGGCAGTTCGCCGTCGAGGATCTGCGCCTGCTCGAGCAGCAGGAACGACAGATCGTCGACCTTGGCCTTGTCGGCCGCCGCCTTGGCGACGGCGACCACCAGCGGATGGCGCAAATTGATCTCCAGGATCGGCTTGGTGCGGGTGCCGCGCGCCTGCTGCGACAGGATCCGCTCCAGCTCACGGTCCGGCCCATGGCTGCCGGCCACGAGGCACGAGGCGCTGGTGGTCAGCCGGGTCGAGACCTTCACGTCGGTGACGTGGTCGCCGAGGCTCGCCTTGATCAGCGCGATGGTGTTGGCCTCATCGGCCGCCGGCTTGGCGTCGTCCTCGGCCTCCTTCTCCGTGACGGGGATCGGATCGAAATTGATGTCGCCCTGGCTGAGCGACTTCAGCGGCTTGCCGTCGAACTCCAGCCGCGCCGAGGTCCAGAACGCATCGACCGGATCGGTCAGCAAGAGCACCTCGACGCCGCGCGCCTTGGCCGCCTCGAGCCGCGGATTGGACTTCAGCCGCTCGATGCTGTCGCCGACCAGGAAGTAGATCTCGGTCTGGTTCTCCTTGAGCCCCTCGACATACTGCTTCAGCGAGCGCTTCTCGCCCGTCGTCGTGGTGAACCGCGCCAGCGCCAGCAGCTTGTCGCGGCGTTCGAAATCCTCGTACAAGCCTTCCTTGATGACAGCGCCGAACGAGTCCCAGATCTTGTCGAAGTTCTCGGCGTCCTTTTCCGCAAGCTGCTCCAGCTCGCTGATCACCCGCGTCGTCACGGCTTTGCGGATCTGCGCCAGCTGCGGATTGTTCTGCAGCATCTCGCGCGACAGATTGAGCGGCAGGTCCTCGCTGTCGATCACGCCGCGGATGAAGCGCAGGTACGCCGGCATCAGGTCGGCATCATCGGTGATGAAGACGCGGCGGACATAAAGCTTGACCTTGCCCTTGCGCGCCGGCTCGAACAGGTCGAACGGCTTGGTCGCGGGCGCGAACAGCAGCACGGCGTAGGAATAGCGCCCCTCGGCGCGATAGTGCAGCGTCATCGCCGGCTCGTCGAACGCGTTGGCGATCGACTTGTAGGCCTTGGCGTAGTCCTCAGGCGTCAGCTCCGACTTGGAGCGCTGCCACAGCGCGCTCGCCGAATTGATCTGGCGCGGCTCGCCCTCGGCCTGAACCAGCATGATCGGGAACTGGATGTTGTCGGAATAGGCGGTGACGATGCGCTCGATCTCGAAGGTCTCGAGATATTTCTTGGCGTCGTCCTTGAGGTGCAGCACGATCTCGGTGCCGCGCGTCACCCGCTTGGCATCGTCCTCGGATGCCGGCGCGACCTCGAAGCCGGCGCCGCCCGACGAAGTCCAGGTCCAGACCTCGCTGCCGCCGGCGCGGCGGCTGATCACGGTGATGCGGTCGGCCACCATGAAGGCCGAATAGAAGCCGACGCCGAACTGGCCGATCAGGCCGGTGCCGTCCTTGGCCTCGGCGAGCTTCTGCACGAACGCCTTGGTGCCGGAGCGGGCGATGGTGCCGAGATGGTCGATCAGCTCCTGGCGGTCCATGCCGATGCCGCTGTCGGCGATCGTCAAAGTGTTCGCCGTCTTGTCAGGAATGATGCGGATCTGCGGCGGCTCGCCCTCCCCAAGCAGCTCGGGCTTGGCGATCGCTTCGTAACGCAGCTTGTCGCAAGCGTCGGAGGCGTTGGAAATCAATTCGCGTAAAAAGATGTCGGTCTCGGAGTAGACCGAGTGCACCATTAGATGCAGCAGCTCGGAGACTTCGGCCTGGAAGGAATGGCTAACGGTCGCGGTGTCGGTCATCGTCGTGCGTTGGCCCATGCTGATCAATGAAGGGGAGACCGTCGATATAGCGCGGCGACGGCGTCGATCAAGCCTCGATCATGGCTTGCGAACGCCGGTTCGGAGCCGCCGCGCTGCATCATTCCGGCCGCTCCGTGGCGCCCAGGAGCTTGTCGATGACGGCATTGAGGGTGGCGACCTCCTCTCGCGTCAATACGTCGAGCAGATCGGTCTCCCGCGCCAGCGCATGGGGCACGATCTTGCGATACAGCGCCCGTCCCGCGGCGGTCAAAGTCACGATCCGCTCGCGTCCATCCTCGGGATCGCGGCTGCGGCTGACGATGCCGCGCGCTTCCAGACCCTGCATGGCGCGGCTGACGTTCATCTTGTCGAGCGTCGTCAGCCGGCCGATCTGCTTGGTCGGCAGTTGCGGCTGCTCGCCCAGCGCCGCCAGGATCCGCCATTCCTGGCGCGAGAGCGCGAAGCGGTCCGCATAGACCTCCGCCACCGCCAGCGACACCTGCTCGGCAAGCCGCGCCAGCCGATAGGGAAAATAGCGCTGCAGCCGGAGTTCGCGCTCGGCCGTTCCGTCACCGTTCCTCCGGTCCCGCGTCTCGTTGACCGCGTTCGTCATCGCACCCTGCCCTCGTCCACTCGCCTCTCGCCACCTCAATCCGGTCCCGCTCGGGTTGATCTGGATCAAAGCGACCAGATCGTATCATCCGTTACGATCTTGCCAACAACGATCATGGGAGGACCATCATGCAGATCGAGAAGATCCATCACGTCGCCTATCGCTGCGTCGACGCCAAAGCCACCGTCGAGTTCTACAAGAAGGTCCTCAACATGGACCTGCTCGGCGCCATCGCCGAGGACAAGGTGCCCTCGACCAAGGCGCCTGATCCCTACATGCACATCTTCCTCGATGCCGGGAACGGCAACATCCTCGCCTTCTTCGAGCTGCCGAACTCGCCGCCGATGGGCCGCGACCCGAACACCCCGGAATGGACCCAGCACATCGCCTTCCAGGTCAAGGACATGGAGGAGCTGGAAGAAGCCAAGGCGCGCGCGGAAGCCGCCGGCCTCGACGTCGTCGGGATCACCGACCATACCATCTTCAAGTCGATCTATTTCCATGATCCGAGCGGCCACCGCCTGGAAATCGCGACCTGGACCGCCACGCCCGAGCAGATCACCCGGATGAAATCGGTCGCCCACACCATGGTCGACGAATGGGCCACCACCAAGAAGCCGCCGCGGCACACCGCCTGGATGCACGAAAAGGAATTCGCCGGCGCCAACTGAGCGAGCGTTCGTTTCCGACATCCCGACCGTAACGCGCCAAGTGAGATTGCGCCGAGCGAGGCAGCCATGAGCAACTATGTCTATCCGCGATTTCCCTATGTCTGCTCGGCGGAGCAGACAAGCGGCGAGACCCGCCGCCATCCGATCGTCGTGATCGGCGCCGGGCCGATCGGCCTGACGGCGGCGCTCGATCTCGCCGCCCGCGGCCAGCCGGTGGTCGTGCTCGACGACAACGACACCGTCAGCATCGGGTCCCGCGCCGTCTGCTACGCCAAACGCCCGCTCGAGATCTGGGACCGGCTCGGCTGCGCCGCGCCGATGGTTGAGAAAGGCGTCAGCTGGAACATCGGCAAGGTGTTCTTCCGCGACCAGCTGTCCTATCAGTTCGACCTGCTGCCCGAGCCCGACCATCGCTGGCCGGCAATGATCAACCTGCAGCAGTACTACCTTGAGGAAATCCTGGTCGAGGCCTGCAGCAAGAGCCCGCTGATCGACCTGCGCTGGAAGCACCGGCTCGTCATCCTCAAGCAGACCGACAATCACGCGCAGCTGGCAGTGGAGACGCCGGACGGCATCTTCACGATGGAGGCGCAATGGGTGATCGCCTGCGACGGCGCCAATTCCGACACGCGGCGAATGGTGGGCGCCGAATTCAAGGGCCAGTTCTTTCAGGACCGCTTCCTGATCGCCGACGTCAAGATGAAGGCGGAGTTTCCGACCGAGCGATGGTTCTGGTTCGATCCGCCATTCCATCCCGGGCAGTCCGTGCTGCTGCATCGCCAGTCCGACAACATCTGGCGCATCGACTTCCAGCTCGGCTGGGACGCCAATCCCGACGAGGAGAAGAAGCCCGAGCGCGTCATCCCCCGCATCCGGGCGATGCTCGGCGCGAGCGCCGATTTCGAGCTCGAATGGGTGTCGATCTATCAGTTCGCCTGCCGGCGGATCGACAATTTCCGGCATGGCCGGGTGCTGTTCGCCGGCGATGCGGCGCATCAGGTGTCGCCGTTCGGGGCCCGCGGCGCCAACACCGGTGTGCAGGACATCGACAACCTCGCCTGGAAGCTGGCGCTGGTGCTGCGCGGCGAGGCACCGGAAAGCCTGATCGACAGCTACCACGAGGAGCGCGCTTACGCGGCCGACGACAACATCCTGAACTCGACCCGCGCCACCGACTTCATCACGCCGAAGACGCAGGTGAGCCGGCATTTCCGCGACGCCGCGCTCGACCTTGCGCAGCATCACGCCTTCGCCCGGCCGCTGGTCAACAGCGGCCGGCTGTCGACGCCGACGCCCTATCTCGCATCGTCGCTGAACACGCTCGACGGCGCGCCTGATACCGACACCATGACGCCGGGCACCAATGCCGCCGATGCACCCGTGACCATCGCCGGGCAGCCAGGATGGCTTCTGAACTGCCTCGGCGACGACTTCACCGTGCTCACCTTCGACAGCGCCGTCACGGCCAAGGAGCTGAGCATCGACGGCATTCAGGCGCGCGTGCTCGTCGTCGGCCGCGACATCGCCGACACGAAGGGCCTGCTCGCAGAGCGCTACGGTGCAGCACCAGGCACGACCTATCTGTTCCGTCCTGATCAATACGTCACCGCCCGCTTCCCGCAGTTCGACGAGGCCGCGATCACTGCTGCGGTCCAGCGTGCCTGCGGCAAGCCCGGCACGGTCCAGCAGGAGCTCGCCGCATGAGCCTGACCCTCACGCCGAACATCAGCGATCCCGACGATTTCTATGCCGAGCTGATCGGCAGCCAGCGTGAGCTCAGCGAGGACGAGGCGCTGCGCATGAATGCCAGGCTCGTGCTGCTGCTCGCAAACCATATCGGCGACCGCGCGATCCTGAGCGCGGCGATCCGGCTGGCGCGATCGCCGGGCGGTTGACGTCATCCGCCCTTGCTCGATTTGCTGCGCGGTTTTGATCCCGATCAAAGCCGCGCATGCGCGTTCACTGGCAGGAAAAGAGACCCGCAGGCGCCTCGCTCGCCAGCATCGGACCGGCGTGCTGCCAGTCACAGCCCCTCCTGATCCGTCGGCGGTCGGTTTCATTGTGACAACATCATCATGTCACGCCACCTTCACCGAAGCTCTTTACGCCTCCGTCTCGTTCCACAACGGCACGGGGATTCGCATGTCGCGCACCTACAAGATCCTGCAGACGCAGCGCTTCGACGACTATCGCTATTATCATCAGAGCCGGGTCAATCAGACGCTGCACCTGATCAGCGCCGTGATCTTCCTCGTCTGCTACGCCCTGCTGTTCAAGGATCCGGCGATCGCCGGCCTGGTCGGCTGGCTGGCGATGCTGACCCGGCAGACCGGGCACTTCTTCTTCGAGCCGAACGGCTATGACCACGTCAATGACGTGACCAACGACTACAAGGAAGCCGTCAAGGTCGGCTACAATCAGACCCGCAAGATCGTGCTGCTCACGGTGTGGGGGCTGGTGCCGGTGGCGCTGTTCGCCTTCCCCTCCCTGTTCGGGCTGTTCGACGCGCCCGTGAGCCGCATGGACTTCGTCCGTCACGTCGGCGTGCTCTGGCTCGCGGTCGGCATCGGCGGCGGCCTGTTTCGGGTGGTCCAGCTGTTTGCGACGCAGGATGTCGCGACCGGCCTGATCTGGGCGTTCAAGGTGCTGACCGACCCGTTCCACAACATCGCGCTGTACTGGACATCGCCGCTGGCGCTGCTGCGCGGCGAGCTGATCGATCCGACCATCAAGGACGCCGCGAACTGGGGCGCCGCGAACGACGACGACGCCACCGAGGAGGCGGCGCATCTCACCTGATGCGCTTCTCGCGCTGCCGCCGCCCGCCGCGCGGGCGGTGGAACCGCGCCTTGCCTTCAACAACATGGAACAACTCCCCTGCTACGCCGTTGCGGCCTCAGTGCTGGTGGCCTTCAGGAGCTTTCCATGTGTGACTACAGCCTCCATACTGTCTCTTCCCGTGATGCCAAGGTCGACGACGTGCTGGTCTCCTGTCGCTTTCCCGGCACGGAGACGCGCGGCTTCTCGACCAAGGACGATCCGTTGACGGCGGTGTGCCTGCGTCCGGGCACCGAGCTCGCCTTCGAAGGCGATGTCCGCATCAAGGGCTTGTTCTTCCGCCGCAAGGTCGGCGCCCATCTCGCCCGCTTCCGCCAGGTCGACACCAACAAGCCGACCGAGCACCACGACGCGCTCGAATTCGCCAATGGCCGCATCGTCAAGGTCACCGACCTCGCGACCGGCCAGCGCGCCCGCGTGCTGCAGATGCCGGCGGACCCGGCGACCAGGCGCACGGCGACGCCGGTGACGATCGAGCTGCGCGCGACACAGCTCTGACGGCTTCGAGCAGGATGGCGGCGGCGCAGCGGCGCCGGCGTCGTCTGCTCGTTGCATACGCGCATTGCCGCAAACCTGGCGTCGATTTTACGGGTCGAAGTCATGCGCATGCGTAATCGCGATCCCGCGGCCGGTCCGGCCCGAGTGATGCGGCAGACATCACCCTCTCGAAACGAGAGGGCGCGGGGAAGGCCGCATGCGAGCCGCGGCCCATGGCCCGCCTGCAACAAGGAAAGCAGGCGGCAGTCACCACAGGTCGGGCCTCACAGCGGCCTCCCCCGCGCAATGGTGTTACGGTGTCCTTCGTGCTCTCCCTGGGGATCGGCGTTCTTGCCCCCATCGTTCGCGCGTGCCCATAAGCAACGACCGCGAACTTGACCTCAGCGTCGAGAGGTCAGGACCACACGACTTCGCCGTCCGCGCCGGCCAAAGCGCTCGTCCAGCGCCGCCAACACGTCCATCGCAGCCCACCTCACGTTTCGTGACGACGCGTACGTCCCTCTGCTCGAGGCGAGATGGAGGCGAGATATACACGGCTTCGGAATAATAGCAAGGACATTTTTCGGATTTTCAGTCAATTCCGATGGGATGTTGCCCAGCTGCGGGGCCGTCTATGATGCGGCCATGACCATTTCATCCGACTCGACACCAACCGGCGGCTTCGCAGCGCTGGTCCCCGAACTCGATGTCAGCGACATCGACGCAAGCCGCCGCTTCTGGTGCGATATCCTTGGCTTCCGGATCGCCTACCAGCGGCCCGAGGATCGCTTCCTTTACCTCGAATTACAGGGCGCACAGGTCATGCTCATGCAGCACAACGGCAATTGGCAGACCGGCCTGCTCGCGCGCCCGTTCGGCCGCGGCATAAATTTCCAGATCATCGTGGAGGACCTCGGTTCCATGCTGGACAGGCTTGCACGAGCGAGTTGGCCGCTGTTCGCGCCGTGCCGGGAGGCTTGGTATCGGGTGGGAGAGCAATCAAAAGGACAGCGCCAGTTTCTGGTGCAGGATCCCGACGGCTACCTGCTGCGCTTTGCGCAAGACCTGGGTGTGCGGTAGGCAGCGCGACCGGGTCCTAGACCGGAATAGAGATCGGGCGCCGTTTCCCAACTGAGGTTCTCGCGTGCAGCTCATCATCTTCGATTTCGACGGCACGCTGGTCGACAGCCGTGCGCTGATCCTGGAATGCCATCGCAGAGTGTTCACCGAGTTCGGCCTGCCGGTACCGCCGCAGCAGGACAGCCTCGCGCTGATCGGCCGCTCGCTCGAGCTCGTGCTGGCGGAGCTTGCCGGTGCCGACGCGCCGGTGTGGGACATGGTGAGCGCCTATGGCCGGGTGCTGCCACAGCTGCGCGCCGATCCGTGTTTCGCGGAAGCGCCGTTCGCCGGCATTGCGGAGCTGTTGCACGACCTCAGCCGCCGATCCGACACACGGCTTGGCATTGCCACGGGCCACGTGTCGAACGCCGTCCTCCCGGCGCTAGAGGCGCTCGGCTGGCGCGACTGGTTCAGCAATATCCAGGCCGCCGACATGGCGCCGTCAAAGCCCCATCCCGGCATGCTGCCGCAGGCGCTGGCGGCGATGGACGCCGCGGCCGGCGAGGCCGTCTTCATCGGCGACACCAGCTTCGACATGCAGATGGCCAGGGCTGCCGGGGTCACCGGCATTGGGGTGAGCTGGGGCTATCATACGGCGGAGCAGCTCAAGGACGCGGGCGCAAGTCGCGTAGTGGGCACGGTGGACGAGTTGCGAGTGTTGCTGGAGAGCTAGCTGTAGCCGCGACTTGCCGGCCACGAATTGTGCCGGTCGCTTCCACCGGCGCCTCCGCACCGCTGCTCAATACAGTGCCCTCGCCCCCAAGGCGAAGCGAAGCTTCGCCAGGGTGGGAGAGGGCAGCACCAGCCGATCCTCAAACTCGGTTGGGTGAGGGGTTCTCTCCGCGAACAGCGCTCGCGGAGACAGACCCCTCACCCAACCGAGCCCGTTGCGCTGTCCTACATGCCCTCTCCCACAAGGGGCGAGGGCGCAGTCACATGCACCGGACCCGCGGCGACATGTCAACTTACTCTCAGCATCGACTTGTTGTGATCGGGTTCGGAGCCCGCTGTCGCGCCCGCCTCAATCCGGCAGATTCGTAAACCGCGGCCGCCAGACGCCCAGGATCACGTTGACCGTGGCGACGCCGAGCATGACCCAGATGGCGCCCTGCTCGGTGCCGAAATTGGGGGCGAGCGTTGCCGGATCGATCTGGCCGGCGACGGCGCGCGCGGCCTCTTCGGCGGCTTCCTGCATCGGGCCCTGCACGGCGGCGAAGCCCCATTCGAACACCAGGATGCCCGAGGCGAGCTTGGCGAGCGCCCAGCCGGCGCTGTGCAGCGCGCGGTTGACGGCGATGGCGAGCAGTCCGGCGACCAGGGTCAGGCCGAGCGAGGGGAAGAACACGTAGCGCACGATGGCGCCCATCGCCGCGCGCATCTCGGCGTAATGCGACAGCGACACCGACGGCTGCGGAATCAGGCCGAGCAGCACAACGAGACAGGCCATCGCGCCCATCATGCCGATCGCGCCCATGGTGTGCAGGAACTTCATCAACCGTCGCATGGCATTCCCCGGACGTCGTGAAGATGAGATCTGGCGTTGGCGGCCATCGTGTTCTGACGGTGGCCGGCCACGCAGGCGGCCGCCAATCCAGACTATACGATCAGCGGCCACGATCGGATCACGGACGCGAGCGTCCGTCTACCAGTGCCGGGTGCCCGGCGCGCCCTTGAACGGGCCGACCACGGCCGAGGTGATCCAGCCGCCGTAGAAGTCGCCCTGCTGCGCTGCGACGCGCTCGTCGCCGACGAAGCAGGCGTCGACCCGCGAGGCGTAGAAGGCGAGATATCCCGCGATCGGCGCGAACGCCACCGTTGGCTGCGGATAGCTCCAGGCCGCCTGCTCCGAGATCCGGCCGGCGGCCTCGATCGTCCAATAGCTGGCGACGCCCTTGAACTCGCAGAACGAGCGGCCGGGCGCCGGCCGCAGCCACTGCATCGCAACATCCTGCGGCGGGATGTAGTAGACCGGCGGATGGCTGGTTTCGAGCACGCGGCAGCCGTCTTGCGTCTCGGCGATCGTCTCTCCGGCAAACACCACACGCAGCCGGGCGGCGCATCGCTCCAGCCGCGGCGGCCGCGGATAGTCCCACACAGATTCCTGCCCCGGTCCCGGCGCGATGCGTTGCATGGCGATGCTCCCTGGACGCAGCACCCAATCTGTCGCCCCGGCAACACAACGACCGGGCCGCCGATGGAGATCAGTCGAGCCCAGCGGCGCGCGAGGCGCTGCCGGCGGTCAGGCGATCGCCCGGAGATAGCGGGCCACCGAACGGTCGAACGCCGCCTTGGCGCCGGTGGCGATGTTCTTCTGCCACCAGGCGCCGTAGATGCGATCGAAGGCGAGCGGGGCCACGGCGTCGGCGATGCGGCGCACCGCGGCGGCGCCGAGCGGGATGTAGTTCGGATAGGAGTACATGAAGCTGACATGGCGGCGGTCCATCGCCACCATCGCGATGTCACCGGTCAGCAGCGCGCCCCGGCCGTCAGCGCCGTTGCGCCAATGCAGGATGGTGGCGCCGGCGAAATGGCCGCCGGTCCGCAGCAGCACGACATCATCCGAGATGGCCAGGCGATCGCCGGTCCACGGCACGATCGCCGCATGCGGCCGGGTGACGAAGGCCGCGTCGTCGCCATGCAGATAGACCGGAGCGTTGCCGAACGCCGCGCTCCAGTCGGCGACGGCGCCATAATAATGCGGATGCGACACCGAGATCGCCTTGAGACCGCCAAGCGAACGGACATGGGCGATCGAAGCCTCCGTCGCCAGCGGGATGCAGTCCCACATCACGCAGCCGCCCGGCCCGGGGACGAGCAGCGCGCGCTGGCCGATCGCAAACGACGGCTCCAGCGCAAGACCGGTCAACCCGTCATCCTCGCGCCAGACGACCTGGTGTCGCGCGGCGAGCTCGTCGCGGCTGAGGAAGGCCTGACCGTTCCAGTTCACATATTGCCGCTCGTCCTCGCAGACGACGCAATGCGCCGGCGGCGCGGGCGTATCGGGGAACTGCGCGCCGCATTGAAAGCAGGTCCAGAGAGGCATGGATCACCGTCGGTCCGGAATGGTGGAGAATGAAGATTAGCATGGCGGTGATCGCGCAACAGCGTCGCGCGCTGCTTCGTGATTGCCTAGTGTTCCCCAGGACACCACCACAGGAGCTCCGGGACATGCCGACCGCCTTGCGCCGCGCCACCGTTCACCGCCTGCCGATGCGCAGCCCCGATGACATCGGCGCGCTCGAGACCGCCATCGCCGAAGGCGCGATCGATCCGGCGGGCATCGTCGCCATCCTCGGCAAGACCGAGGGCAATGGCTGCGTCAACGACTTCACCCGGGCCTTTGCCGTGCGCACGCTGGAGGCGCTGCTGCGCAAACATCTAGCCGACGCTGCGGTGAAGCAGATCGCCATGGTGATGTCGGGCGGCACCGAGGGCGCGCTGTCGCCGCACATGATCGTGTTCGAAGCGCGCGCGGCCAGTGACGACACGCCCCGCGCGCATGCCAAGTCGCTGGCGCTGGGACGGGCACGGACGCCGGCGCTGGCGAGCGAGCATCTCGGCCGGATGCAGCAGGTCGAACAGGTCGCCGCGGGCGTGCGGGCCGCGATGGCCGATGCCGGCATCGCCGATGCCGCCGACGTGCACTACATCCAGGTGAAGTGCCCGCTGCTGACGATGGAGCGGATCGAGGCGGCGGAAGCCAAGGGAGCGCGCACCGCCGTGCGCGACACGCTGAAGTCGATGGGGTTTTCGCGCGGCGCCTCGGCGCTCGGCGTGGCCGTGGCGCTCGGTGAGCTGCAGCTGTCGGACCTGTCGGATGCGATGATCTGCTCGGACTACGCGCGCTACAGCGAGCGCGCGGCAACCTCGGGCGGCGTCGAGCTGCTCGACCACGAGATCATGGTGGCAGGCATGTCCGCCGATTGGACCGGTCCGCTCGCCATCGCGCACGACGTGATGCGTGACGCCATCGACATCGAGCCGGCGCGCGCCGCGCTGGCCCGGCTCGGTCTCGAGGTGACCGGCCAGGTGCCGGCAGCCGAACGCGGCCGCATCGCCGCGGTGCTCGCCAAGGCGGAGGCGGCGCAGAGCGGTAAGGTCCGCGGGCAGCGCCACACGATGCTCGACGACAGCGATATTTCCTCGACCCGTCATGCCCGGGCGTTCGTCGGCGGCGCGCTCGCCGGGCTGTTCGGTTTCACCGACCTGTTCGTCTCCGGCGGAGCCGAGCATCAGGGTCCGGATGGCGGCGGCCCGATCGCGATCGTGGCCGAGCGGCGCTGAACGGTAATTAAGAACCATTAATAAATGAACCCATCCTCTAAGGCTGCTCGGCGGGCCGCTTGTGCCCGCCTGCGTCAAAGTGCGCGGACACCCAATTTACGGTAATTAGAAACCGTCAAATCGGGCTAAACTATAGATGCGACTCATTATCACATGCATTAGGTAATATATTCCTATTCCTGTCACTGACCCAACTACCTTTGGACCAAATTCGGGGACTTGTTGAGAGCCGTTCGCAATTGGAACGATCCGATCGCGAACTTATGAACAAGAATTCAGTCCTTGAGTAACCATTGGGGTGGTTGAGTATGGGTCGAGCCGTCTTTCCAGCAAGCTTGCGCGGGGGCATCGCGCATCGTGGGGATCCCTCCTCTGACGTGTCCGGGGTCAAGGTCTCGGCAGTCGCGGGGTTGATTGTCGTGGCGTCGTTCTCCGGTGCCGAGGCGCAGCAGGCGCCGCTGCCCTCCGTCAACGTCGAAGCACCGGCGGCGCGCGCCAGGCCGGCGCCATCGCGGCCGTCGGCGGACCAGGTTCGCGCCCGCAGCGCGATGCGCCGCGCCGCCCGCCAGCCGCAACAGCAGCAGCCGCCGGCCGGCCCGCAGACGCCGCCCGATGCCAACCCCTATGCGGACGCCGCCGCGCCCTACAAGGTCGACCGCGTCGCCTCCGGCAAGTTCACCGAGAAGCTGGTCAATACGCCGAAGACCATCACCGTGATGAGCAAGGAGGTGATGGAGGACAAGCACATCACCACCCTGAAGGAGGTCGGCCGCTCGACCGCGGGCGTGACGCTCGGCTCCGGCGAGGGCGGCAACGCGTTCGGCGACCGCTTCTTCATCCGCGGCTTCGATGCGCGCAACGACATCTTCATCGACGGCATCCGCGACCCTGCGGTGTCGGTGCGCGAGAACTTCTTCACCGAGCAGGTCGAGATCCTGCGCGGTCCGGCCTCGGCCTATGCCGGACGAGGCACCGCCGGCGGCGCCATCAACATCATCACCAAGCAGGCCGGCGACCGCAACTTCTACAACGCGGAGTCGACTATCGGCACCGACCAGACCAAGCGCATCACGCTCGACGTCAACCAGACGATCTCGCCGACCTTTTCGGTGCGCACCGGCGGCCTGTTCCAGGACGCCAACGTGGCGGGGCGCGATCACGTCACCGACGACCGCTGGGGCGGTTTCGTCTCCACCAAGTGGACGCCAACGGATTCACTGAAGGTTACCACCAACTACGTCCACACCGATCTCTCCGGCTATCCGGATTTCGGCGTGCCGTTCTACAAGCAGGGCAACGTGCCGGTGACGTCCGCCGGCATTCCGCGCAACACCTGGTATGGTTTCCTGAACCGCGACTTCCAGGCGGCGCGGCAGGACTTCGGCACGCTGGCAGCCGAGCTCAAGCTCAGCGAAGCCGTCACCTTCACCAGCAAGCTGCGCGGCGAGCATTCCGAGCTGAACTACATCGGCACCCTGCCCAACACCACGGTGGCGCAGACCGCGAGCGCCGATCCGACCAAATGGACGTTCACGGCAAGCCCGCAGAGCCGCTATCAGCTGGTCGACAACTGGACCAACCAGAACGACCTCACGGTCAAGTTCGACACCGGCGCGATCAAGCACACCACGGTGGTGGGCACGGAGTTCTCCAAGGAGAACATCTCGATCGACCGCTATGCCGGCCTGACATCGGAGGCGTTCGGCTCGGCGGGCACCAGCAGCGGCGCGCTGACGCTGCAGAACATGTACAGCCCAGCCTACACCAACCTGCCGTTCACGACCGTGGGCTACCTGACGGGCAATCCGACCCGCTACGACGTCGACAGCAAGAGCGCCTATGTCATCGACACCGCGAACTGGCGCGACACCCTGATCTTCACCGGGGGCCTGCGCTACGACGGCTATGCGATGCGCTCGTCCAACAACACGGCCTCGGCGACGGTGGATTCGGACCTCATCAACTACAATGTCGGCCTCGTCTTCAAGCCGCTGCCGATCGGCAGCCTCTATGCGGCCTATGCGACCTCGGCCAACCCGTTCGGCTCCGAGCTCGACGGCACCGCGACGGACTACGGCGGCATTCCGCCGAACAGCACCATCATCCTCGGGCCGGAGCGCAACAAGGGCGCCGAGATCGGCACCAAATGGGAGCTGTTCGACCGGCATCTGCTGCTCACCGGCGCACTGTTCCAGACCACCAAGGACAACGCCCGCGAGACCGTCAACGGCCTGCTGACGTCGGGTGCCGCCTACCGCATCCAGGGCTTCGACCTGGAGGCCGAGGGCAAGATCACCGATCGCTGGAGCATCTTCGGCGGCCTGGTGCTGATGCAGTCCAAGGTCACGCAGAGCGGCATCGCCTCCAACAACGGCCTGCAGCTCGCCAACATCGCGCACCAGTCGCTGAGCGTGCTGTCCAAGTACAAGTTCGACGACGGCTGGGAGATCGGCGGCCAGGCGGTGTACCGTTCCAAGGTGTTCGGCGGGACGTTCGCCGCCAACACCGGCAACGAGCTGCCGAGCTACTGGCGCTTCGATGCCTTCGTCGAAAAGCAGTTCGACAAGAACTGGAGCGCCAAGCTCTACGCCCAGAACATCACCAACCAGCTCTACTATGACACCTTCTATCGCAGCAACGTCCCGTTCACCGCGGTCGCCCCCGGCCGGGCCTTCTACCTGATCACCACTGCGAAGTTCTGAACCGGACGGAATCACGAACTCGTAGCAATCTTGCCGGAGTCCCGCCGCACCTCACGGCTGCGGCGGGAGCGAAGATAGGACGAAAGGTCGCAGGCTGCGATATTCCGACGCAGGTATCGGAGTCCTCAAACGGCATTATTTGCCGGATTTCTCCCGATTTGCGATTGAATGGCCGGGATCGACGCAACCAATAGGTTTCCTTTGTTGCCGCAGCGCAACAGTTTACGAGTAATTATCAATGTCAGAAATGAGCTGAAACCTTTCCCCATTCCGGCCACGGGTGGAACCAGCTTTGGTCCGCTTTCCCCCGCTTCTTGACTTGCATTCGCAACAGGCCAGCGCCGTTGCGGACCGAGTCTCAAGTTTGCGTAACGAATGGGGTGGTCGATTATGGGTAAGGCAGTCTTTCCGAGGAGCTTGCGCGGAGCAAGCTGGCATGAAGGGGAACCGTCCGCCGACATTTCCGGCGTGAAGGTCTCGGCTGTCGCGAGCCTCATCGCGGTCGCCTCGTTCTCCAGCGCCGAAGCCCAGCAGGCGCCGCTGCCTTCCGTCAACGTCGAAGCCCCGGTGGCGCGCCCGAAGCCGGCCGCGTCGCGTCCGACCGCCGACCAGATCCGCGCCCGCGACGCGATGCGCCGGGCCGCACGCCAGCAGCAGCAGCAACAGGCCGCCGCGCCGGTGAGCAGCCTGCCGCCCGACCGCAACCCCTATTCCAGCCCCGCCTCGGACTACAAGGGCGAGCGGATGCAGGCTTCGGGCAAGTTCCCGGAGAAGCTGCTCAACACGCCGAAGACCGTCACCGTGCTCAGCAAGGAGATCCTTGCGGACAAGAACTCCACCAGCCTCAAGTCCGCCGTGCTCTCGACCGCGGGCGTGACGCTCGGCACCGGCGAAGGCGGCAACGCGTTCGGCGACCGCTTCTTCATCCGCGGCTTCGACGCCCGCAACGACGTCTTCATCGACGGCGTGCGTGACGCCGGCGTGTCTGTGCGCGAAAACTTCTTCACCGAGCAGGTCGAGATCCTGCGCGGCCCGAACTCCTCCTTTGCCGGCCGCGGCACCACCGGCGGCGCGATCAACATCGTGACCAAGCAGGCCACGACCGAGAACAGCTTCTACAACATGGACGCCACGCTCGGCACCGACCAGACCAAGCGCGTGGTGATCGACGTCAACCAGAAGATCACGCCGACCTTCGCCGCGCGCGTCGGCGGCCTGTTCCAGGATGCCGGCGTTGCCGGACGCGACTTCGTCACCGACAAGCGCAATGGCGGCTTCATCGCCACCAAGTGGACGCCGCTCGACACCGTGACGCTGGCGGCCAACTACATCCATACCGAGGTCTCGGGACGTCCGGACTTCGGCGTGCCCTACTATCGCCAGGCCGGCAACCTGACGGCTGGCGCGCCGTTCCCGGAGGTCGGCGCACCGCGCAACGCCTGGTACGGCTTCCTCAACCGTGACTTCTCGCGCATCGGCCAGGACATCGGCACGCTCAATGCGGAGATCAAGGTCACGCCGGACTTGACCATCTCCGACAAGGTCCGGGTGTCGCGCTCGACGCTCAACTACATCGGCACGCTGCCGGAAGGCCCGACCAACATCAATCCGCCGTCGGGCGCATTAATCAGGGCCAACCCGCAGAGCCGCTTCCAGCAGACCGACGTGCTCGCCAACCAGCTCGAGGCGACCTACAAGTTCAACACCGGCAATTTCCGGCACACCGTGCTCGCCGGCCTCGAGGTCTCGCAGGAGAAGGCGCTCATCAACAGCTACACCGGCCTCACCTCCGAGCAGCAGGGCCTGCCGTTCTCGGGCACCGGTTCGCTATCCGGCGTGAGCGTGTTCAACCCGCAATTCACCAACCTGCCGTTCGGCATTCCGTCGCTCGGGCAGTTCCCCACCAACATCAAGATCGACTCGGCGAGCGTCTACGCGCTCGACAGCGTCAACTACCGCGACCTCGTCATCGTCAACGGCGGCGTCCGCTACGACAAATACGATATCCGCGTCGACGGATTTGGAACGGTCAACGGCGTCGCCAACACCCCCGGCTCGACGTCCGCCTCCAGCGGTCTGCCGAGCTTCAACCTCGGCCTGACGCTGAAGCCGGTGCCCTATGCCAGCTTCTATGCGGCCTATGCTACGTCGTCCAACCCGGTCGGCGGCGAGTTCGACGGCCTCAGCGTTCAGTACGGCGGCCTGTCGGCGGTCACCAATGGCGGTGCCAACCAGATCTTCGGGCCTGAGAAGAACAACTCGATCGAGATCGGCACCAAGTGGGAGCTGCTCGACAACCGCCTGCTGGTCTCGGCGGCGCTATTCCAGACCGAGAAGGAGAATGCTCGCGAATCGTTCAACGTCACCAGCGCCAACAACGCAACGGCGGCCTGCCCGTATCCGGCAGGCACCATCGGCTCCGTGCCGTGTCTCTCGGCCGGCGCAGCCTACCGCATCCGCGGCATCGACATGCAGGCTGGCGGCAAGCTGACCGACAAATGGAGCATCTTCGGCGGCATCGTGCTGATGCAGTCGGAAGTGACCAAGTCGAACATCCCGCCGGCCAATACGGCGTTGTTCACCAGCAATGTCGGCCTTCAGCTCGCCAACACCGCGCACCAGTCGTTCAGCCTGCTGACGAAGTACCAGCTCAACGACACCTGGGAGATCGGCGGCCAAGCGGTGTACCGCTCGAAGATCTACGGCGGTACCTGGCTCGCGGCGAACCAGGGTACCGAGCTGCCGAACTACTGGCGGTTCGACGCCTTCGCGGAAGCCAAGCTCGACAAGAACTGGACGGCGAAGGTGTTTGTTGCCAACATCTTCGACAAGCTCTACTACGACGCTCTCTATCAGAGTGCCACGCCGTTCGTGCTCGTCGGTCCGGGAAGAAGCGCGTCGATCGTCCTGTCCGGACGGTTCTGATCGCCTGATCACCCAAATCGGGGGCACACATCAAGTGATGAGTTCATGCTGATCTGTGTCCCCGGAATTTTGAGCAAAGACGATGTGGCGGAGTTCCGCCGCATCATGGACTCCAGCGACTGGGAGGACGGCCGCTCGACGGCCGGCGCCCAGTCGGCCATGGTCAAGCGCAACGAGCAGCTGCCGCCCGACAGCGAGGTGGCGCGCAAGCTCGGCCACCGCATCATCTCGGCGATGACCGCCAATCCCCGCTTTCTTGCCGCCGCCATTCCGCAGCAGATCTTTCCGCCGCTGTTCAACCGCTACGCCGCCGACGCCGGACATCATTTCGGCATTCACGTCGACAACGCCGTGCGCGGCGACAAGCTCACCGGCCTGCGCATCCGCACTGACCTGTCGGTCACGCTGTTTCTCTCCGAGCCGGAAGAGTATGACGGCGGCGAGCTGGTCATCGAGGACCTGTATGGTTCGCACGAGGTGAAGCTGCCCGCAGGCGACCTCGTGCTCTATCCCGCGTCCAGCCTGCACATGGTCACCCCGGTGACGCGCGGCGTCCGTGTCGCCTCGTTCTTCTGGCTGCAGAGCATGATCCGCGATCCCCTGGCACGCAGCATGATCTTCGATCTCGACACGACGATCCAGGGATTGTCGCAGCGGATGGGACGTGACGATCCCGAAATGGTGCGGCTGACCGGCCTCTATCACAACCTGATCCGCTACTGGGCCGAGACCTGATCCGCCCTTCGACCGGAGCGTCGCGTCGCTGACGCTCCGGCGCATGTTCGACTTCAGAGATTTGGCGCACGCCGCCGTCGCAGGCATCGAGACCTGCCATCCCGTTCATCGACATCCTCGATTCCATGTAGACCGGGCATTGCTCGATCGCGAGGCGTCTCGGCTACGGTGACGGCCGCACGCGCCATGCCGATCGAATCTCATGATTCTCGGCGTTCGTTTCCCGAACCCGCTCCGCGTTCACTCGAAGTTCGAACCTCGCGCATGATGCGTGCGCCGGGATTGCGCGCTTGTCAGCAGAAGCAGACGCGATCATGGAGTGATTCGCGCCCAAGTGCTCATCTCTCGATCAGATCCGACGCCGCGCTTGGGCAATAACGCGTCACGCGGCCTGCGCCGGACCGGAGCGGATCACGTCGTCGGCGCCGACTAATTAGAATCGATGGAAGACCGAACGGCGGCAATTACGTGACTCCCGCGCCGGACGAAGTGTCTCTCTGACGCCACGCGCACTGTGTCACATCAGTTTTTTCAGTCAGTTAGAACACAAGCGGGGGCTTCGAATGCGAGGAGCTCGTCCTCCATGCCGACCGTGCGCGCAAAGGTCGCGCACGCCGTCACGATGACCGACATCGATGTTCCCGCTTTGAGTCAACGCGTCGTCTCAAAACAGCCCCGTTACGCCTGGAAATATTACGGCCAGTTAACTACCAAGAGGTGTGCAGCAAAATGTTCAGGATCGTTCTTCGTGCAGGAGCGGTGATCGCAATCGTCTCGGCCGGCGTCGCGGCGCAGGCTGAGCAGGCGACCACCTCGCCGAGACCTGGCCAGGCTGCCACTGCGCCTCAGATGTCAGCAACAACTCCGCCGCCGGCGATGAGCAAGCCGCAGCCCGCGACAGCCGCAACCCAGTCCCCGGCTTCATCGCCGACGTCGGCAGCCGCATCAAACACGGTCCCTGCTTCGCAAGTCAGCCAATCTGCACCGGCACCTCAAACAACCGCCGCCAAGCCGACGAACGCCGCGCAATCCGCGCCCGCCCCACAGGTTGCCTCGCAACCGGCGGCCGCGGCTGCAGCTCAGCCGCCCGCTGCTCAAGCGGCGCCGCAGGCAACGACGACGGGTCAGTCATCGACGACGGGCCAGGCATCGAGCGCCACAGCCACCGAGCCCCAGCCATCGACATCGAGCACGGCCGAAGCAGTCACCGAGCCGGCGGCAGCTACGGACAAGGCAAAGGACTCCGCTGAGAAGCCCGGACAGGCCGCGTCTCACGTTCCGCACGACCTGTCGCCATGGTCGATGTTCCTGGCCGCCGACATCCTGGTCAAAGCGGTGATGATGGGTCTCGCGCTGGCCTCGCTCGCGACCTGGACCGTGTTCATCGCCAAGACCATCGAGTTCGGCTTCCTCCGCCGCAAGCTCAGCCGCGCCCTGCGCAAGGTCGACGACGTGCGCTGGCTCTCGGAAGCGAAGCTCGCGCTCGGCAAGCGAGAGACCGTGCTCACCGCACTGATCGACGCGGCGATGCACGAGATCAGGATGTCCTCGGAGCTGCCGTCGCATGGCGTCAACGACCGCGCCGCGTCGAGTTTCGCGGAGATCGTCCGCGCCGAAGGCCGGCGTTGCCGCACCGGCATGGGCCTGCTCGCGACGATCGGCTCGATCTCGCCCTTCGTCGGCCTGTTCGGCACCGTCTGGGGCATCATGAACAGCTTCATCGGCATTTCGAAGTCGCAGACCACGAACCTCGCGGTCGTCGCTCCGGGTATTGCCGAGGCGCTGCTTGCCACGGCCATCGGACTGGTCGCCGCCATTCCGGCCGTGATCATCTACAACCACTTCACCCGCGTGACCAAAGGCTACATGGAGCTGGTGAACCGCTCGTCGGGTGCGACGGCGCGCATGCTGTCGCGCGATCTCGATCGCGGCCAGAGCAGCCACCACAGCGAACGCTTCGAGCCGATTCACGTCCATTCCGCGCCCCCGATGGCGCTCGCGGCGGAGTAGCTCATGGCCGTCTCTCTTTCTGAAGCCGATGGTGACGACGATCTCGGCGAGTCCAGCGACATCAACGTCACGCCGTTCATCGACGTCATCCTGGTGCTGCTGATCATCTTCATGGTGGCGGCGCCGCTCTCCACGGTCGACGTTCCCGTCGACCTTCCGACATCGACCGCGACGCCGCAGAAGAAGCCGGACAAGCCGATCTATGTCAGCATCAAGCCCGACCTGACGCTGTTCGTCGGCGAAGAGCAGGTCAAGCGGGCGAGCCTGGTCAGCACGCTCGAGCACATTCCGGAGGCCGCCAAGGACAAGTTCATATTCCTGCGCGCCGACCGCGGCGTCGCCTATGGCGAGCTGATGGACGTCATGGAGCTGCTGCGCACCGGCGGCTATCCGAAGATCAAGCTCGTCACGGTCGAAGGCGTCTCACAGGCGGCCGCGCCGGCCGCGCATTGAAACCAGTGCAACGACGGAAGTGAAGAATGGTCGAACACAAGTATCAAGGAGCGACTCGCCGCTTGTGGATCTCAGCCGCCATCGGCGCATTGATGCTGCACGGTGGCGGAGCGGCGCTCGCGGTGGTGCATCTCAGCGCTCACGAGACCGACGGCGGCCTTGGCGCTGCCGGTGCCGAGTTTGCGCTCGAGATGGCTTCACCGCAGGTAGAGGACAACGATCTCCCGCCCGGTCCCGACAGCGACGCGGCGGAAGCGGCACCGGAGCAGATGCAGCAGACCGCCGAAGTCAGGGAGTCCGATGCGGTCAAGGACAAGCCGACCGAGACCGAGGACGAGGCTGACCGCGTCGTCACCATGAACGAACCGAAGAAGCCGGAGAAGGAAGAGCAGCAGGTCGCAACCGAGCAGGCCGAGGCCTCGGTGGCGTCGGCGGCGCAACAGGAATCCGCCCGCAAGGCGCTCGACGAAGCCGCACCTCCCGCCGAGACCGCGAAGGCGCCGAATGTCGGCCTCGGCAAGGACAAGCAGAAGCTGACCGACAATTGGGGGCGCAAGATCAGCGCCTATTTCGAGCTGCACAAGAAGTATCCCGAAGGCAAGAAGCACGCCGGCACGGTCAAGGTCGCGCTGGTGCTGAGCCGTGCGGGCAAGGTGATGTCGGCCTCGGTGATGCAATCGTGCGGAGACACGATGTTCGACGATGCCGCGATCGCGATGATCCGCCGCTCCGACCCGGTGCCGGCGCCGCCGTCCGGGCTGACCGACGATCAATTCAGCTTCAGCCTCGACGTGAACTTCAACCAGAAGAAATAGACGCGCGCATCCGTTCGGATGCGCGTCTGCAGGACTCGGCAGCGTTCGCGATACGGCGAGCGCTCCTTCTGTTTTGCGAGATCGCGACGCGGTCTCGCCACGCGAGCGCGATCGCATACGACTGAGATGAGCAGTCGAGGTAGCAATTAGTTGCTCCGTCATGCCCGGGCTTGACCCGGGCATCCACATCTTTCGTCCAGGCAACCGCGACGTGAATGGCCGGGACAAGCCCGGCCATGACGACGTGGGAATGGACAGGCGCGCAGTTCAGAGAGCGGCGGATGATCGGCAGCGGGCGCGGCAGCGAATCGACGAACATCGAACGAGACGATGAGGTAGCCGGCGGGATTTGGCTTTAGTACTGCACCCGCGCTCCGACCTGCACCACCGTGGCGGAGAGGTCGTTCTCGCGGAAGTTCGACCGCGTCTCCTCGCGCCGGATGCTGGCCCGGAGCTGGAGCAGGCGGGAGAACTTGTAGAGCATGCCGAGCTCGATGAGGTAGCGGTTGTCCACGCGCGTAGTGCCGGTGAACGCGTCCTGGCCATAACCCGCGAGGAGGGTGCCGACGAGCCAGGGCTCGAACTGATGCTCGACACCGACGGTGACGTCGCGCTTGAGCACGCCGGAGATACCGGGTTCGGTGATCTCGACGACCTGCGACTTGGCGCCGAACATGACCGCCGTCTCCTTGGCGTACTGCCAGGTGAGGTTGGCATCGGCGATGAAGCCGCCGACAGGCTTCAACAGCGGATCCTGATAGCGGCGGGTGAGATAGCCGACCGCGACGTCGCCGGTCAGCTTGTCGGCATAGGCGAAGGTCACGCCGGCCTCGACGGCCGTGCCGGTGGAGTCGCGGCGGAAGCCCTCGGCGTCGACCGCGATGTCGTGAACGCGGCGGTCGACGGCGACGTCGACGAAGGGCCGGATCTCCGGCGTCAGATTGTAGGTGACGCGGCTCTGCGAGCCGTATTGGACGAAGTTGCGATCGGCGTTGCTGACGATCTGTCCGGTGACCAGCGGCGCGTTCTGAAACGCCACGCGATCGATCGCCGCCTTGGTCGAGACCTCGAAATCCTCGAAGCGCTTGGTGACGCCGGCCGAGCCGCCGACGGTCGAGGCGAGCGGGATCCTGGCGAAGCGGCCGGCAAAGCGCGGCGTGCCCGGGTCATCGGCATCGACGGCAACGTGGCCCTCGCCGTTGAGCGCAAACGTATCGGTGATGTCGTAGCGCCCATTCACCTTCGCGTCGACGGTAGGCCTCGAGAGCTGCCGGAGCTTGGCATAGTCGATGTAGCCGACGCGCACATCGGCGTTCAGCAGATGCCGCTCGAACTGAGAGCGCACGAGCAGGACCGGCGCAACGCTGACGAAGGCGGAGCCCCTTCCTTGCGGCACACGCCCGGGATTGCTGTCGAAGCCTGAGGACATTTCGAACGCAGGCTTCAGGATGAAGTTTCCCACCGTGATGCCTTTGGGCTCGAAAGGGTCCTCCTCCATCATCGGCGGCGCCTGCGGCTGCTGCTCCTGCGGCTTCTGGCCCTTGTTCATCCGCGGCAGCCGCATCTTCGGCTTGTCCGCCAGGACGGGAGGAATCGGCTGCGCGTCCTGGCGTGGAATCGGCGGCAGATTGTTCGGCAGCACGCCGCGCGTCGCCGGCGGCGGACTGACCGCGAAGGCCAGTGCATCGAGGCAGCGATTGGGAACGTTGGTCGCCGACAGCCGGCCCGGCGTCGACAGGCAGCCGCCGACCAGAAGGCCGGCCGAGGGCGCACCGAAGAAGGCGTTGCGTACGGGAGCGAGACGCGGCGCCGGTTCGCGACGCGCGGCCTGGGGAAGCGCACCGGCTCCGGGATCGATCGGCGATTTCGCGCGCGGCGGCGGCGGCTCCTCGGGCTTGACCACTGCAGCCTTCGGCTCCGGCTCGTTGCCGCCCGGAGCCACGATCATCTGCGGAATCACCACCGGGCCATTGCCGTTGGCAGGTCGCGTCGGCTGCCGCTTGCGGTTGGGCACGACGACGACCGGACCGCCACCATCGATCGCTCCGGGATCCGCATAGGCCCGCGCCTCGGTCCCCTGGATCGCCGATTGACTGTAGGACGGCGCGGCATCAACGAGCAGCACGAGCAGCACCGTGAGCGCAGCCGCCTCGTCCCGGCGCGGCACGAAGCCGTTGCGCCGTTTAAGACCCGCCGTTTCTCGTGCAGCCCGTTCCAAAAATGCGTATCTCCCGTCAAGCTCGTCACCACACGAGGAACCGCGACCGGCAGGCGTCGAGATCCTGGTTGCCCGCTCGCACAGACCACCTTCGATGGCGTTCAAACTGCCGGCCCCGCCGGTCGGCTGACGCCGATGGTGGCGGGTGTGGCGCGTCAGAGGCTGTCGCGTAGAGCCAAGTCGATGCACAACAGCCGCCCGTCGGATCGGCTATTCCACGACCAGGACGCCCTTGTTGCCCTGATGGAAGTCGTCGAAGAACTCGTAGCGTCCAGGCTTCTGTGCCTTGACCTTCACCACGCCTTCCATGTTCGGCTTGATCACCGTCTCGAACTGCAGCGGCTCGCTCTCGAACTCGACCGGCGAGCCGTCGAGATTCTTGATCTTGAACACGATCGGGGTGTCGGCCGGCGCCTTCAGCTCGGCGGGCTGGAATTTGTTGTCTTTCACCGAGATCTCGATGGTGGCTTCCGCGGCGCTGGCCAGAGGCGCAAAAGCCGTCATCATCAGCGCGACGCTTGCCGCAATTCCCGCTTTCTCAAATAGCGTCATGATATCGATCCTTCCCCGGATTCCCGTTGCGAATGTCGCTCGTCGTCCAACCGCCCCGACCAATCATCGAGCGCTTCGTAGAAGCAGTTTAAGTTTTCGAATGCGGCGATTTACCGTGTCGAAACATGACGAAATCGGCGTGTGCGACAAAGCGCTCGAATAATTCGCGATATCGGAGACGTCACGGCAAGACTGTCATACGTCGCAGCACAAGCTTCTGCGGGAAAGCACGCTGCGATGCGCGGATTGTGTTGTCGTCTACTGAACGACGTGATCATTTGCGCACTCATCAGCTCGCATATCGCGCGCAATTGCAGTCGAGGCCGCGCATGGGCTCGTCCAGATCATGATCCGGATAGGCGCGATGAGCTTCGGCAGCCAGCGCCCGCGCTTGGATCACAAGACCGCCCAGATCGCCGTCCATCGAACAACACCGATCGACGTCGACGGAGACCACCCGCCCGCTCCGTGATGCCGGCATGTCTCCACAGTCTGACGACAGCGCGATGTCAGCCTCGCAGACCGAGCTTTCTGTCGTGAACGCTGAGCCCCCTCGGCATCCGTGGCGGGTACGCGGCTTTCACGTTCGTCACCTGCGGCTCGGCCTGGCCGGACGGCAGATCCGGGACCACCGAGATGCGCTCCGCGGCCACGGCCGGCGCCGGCTCCATGACGGCAACTGTCGGCCGCGCCGCGGCGGCCGCGGCCGGCTCGGCTCCAGGCACGCGCTTGCGCCCGGTCAACATCGCCCGCGCAAGATTTTCGCGTTGCAGGACGCTCATCCACAGCGTCCCGAGAACATGGATCCCGATCAGGCCGATGATGGCGTTGGACGACAGCGAATGTGTTTGCTCGATCCACCCGACGCCGAAGAACCTGAGCGAGACCTGCATGACGCCGCTGATGGTCGAGATCACCAGCAGGCCGATCATCGCCACCAGCATCGCCGCACCGGCGGGATTGAGGCCGAGATAGCGGCCGGTCTCGCCGTGGAAGATGTTCATCACGTAGCGCGGCGCAGCGCGCAACTTGAGGCTGATCCGCGCGAACAGCGAATGGCGGGTGCCGATGACACCCCAGATCAGCCTGAACGCCAGCAATCCGATCACGGCATAGCCTGCCAGCCGATGCAGCGGATCGAACGTGTTGGGCGTGACGCAGGCAATCAGCACGAAGCCGGCGAGGGCCCAGTGCCAGACGCGCAGCGGGATGTCCCAGACCTCGACGGTCTTCGGACGTGAATTCGCCGGCGCCGTGGGACGGACGCTCCGCTGTGCCTGTCCTGCGTCACGCATGTTTCAGATCACTTCGCGATCGTGTGCTTCAGCGCGAGGTTCTCGGGGCTGTAGAACAACTCATAAAGCTTGCCGCCCTTGACGCCGTAGACTTCGTAGCAGGTGCCCTCGATCTTGGTCTGGCGAACCTCGTAGCCCGCCGCCTTCGCCTTGGCTTCGGCATCGGCAACGGTCTTCCAGGACGCCTTGTCGAGCTTGGTGCAATCCTTGTAGCCGTCCGCCAGGGCAACGGAGCCCGATGCGATACCCGCCGCGAGCGCTACGACCATGATCTTGATGACCTTCACAATCAAATCTCCTCCAAAACGGCGCCACATGGCGCCTGCACCGCGCTGAGCGCGAGCGGACAAAGAGGACTGCGATTTCAACGAAACTTGGACGGCGGTGGCAGCACCCGCCGGCCTCGAACGTGCTTCGGGGGCTGACGCCGGCCCGCATGCGGCCGCAATGTCGCTGGCGGGCGGCCGCAGCTACGCTGCGGTCAAGATCAAACCGTGTCCTCTGACGATCAATCAGTCCGCACACGGCACGCGAGCGCAGTTGCGCACGTATGCGAGTGACATTGATTCGCAAGGAACTAGTCGCGCCGGACCATGACCATCAAACGCGTCGGTTGCATCGTCCGTTGCCGACGACGCGACCCGACCACACTCCTGCCCGAATGGCTCTGTGTCCGGCATGCGGCGAGAAGGAAGCAGAAGATCGAAACATGCGACGTTTGGTCTCGGAAAAAATCTTGGAGCAAAAATCTTGGAGTTCGGCGTTGCACGTCGCTTGCGATCACGCCGCTCGCCGACACGAACCGTCGATCATGCGGTGTGCATCAGCGCATGGAAGACGCGTGCGTCGCCGTCATCGACAAGCGATGCGGCGACGGATCGTTCGTGGCAAGACATCAGCTCCGCGGCCTGCACGTTCATTCACGGCGAGCAGCACGCGGCAACGCGCGGCGCCTTGGCCGCCATGGACGCCGATCAGACCACGAGCGCAGCGTGCTGAGGGCGCGCGCGACGCTTATTTCGCGCCGGTAAAGACGCGGGCAATGAAGTCGGAGCTCTCGGGAGACTTCGTCATTTCCGGCGTCAGTGTCGGTTGCTGCTGCGGCGGCGGTTCTGCGCGCGCGTTGCGCTCGATAGTCCTGCGCCGCTCGCTCGTGTTCCTGCTGACCCGCGCCGGCTCGTCCGGCCTGCTGACGGTGATCATGATCTTCTCGGAGACCAGCGGCGGATCGAAGTTGAGGTGCTTCGAATCGCCCAGCACGAGTTGCAGCGTATGCTTGCCGGGCGACAGCTCGATCCGCGCCTCGGTCTCGCCGGCGGCGTAATGAATGTGCTTCTTGTCGCGCGGAATCTGCTGGCCGGCCTCCATCGTCTCGTCGACGTCGATCAGCAGATGGTGGTGGCCGCTGCCGGCGAAGTCATCACCGGCATGGGTCACGCCCATGTTGCGGAGGCCGAAGCGGCACCAGAACGCGCCGCTCACCGTCTCACCGTCCGCGGGCGAAATCAGATAGACCCGCGCATCCTTCGGCGCCTTCGTGCCCTTGGCCATCGCCAGCGCGGGCGCGAGCGCCAGGGATGCCGTCAGGATCAGACAGAGTCGCACAGACGCCGGTTTCCACATGTTCTTCTCCTAGGGTGTCAGCGCGACGCGGACGCCGAGCGTCGGATGGCGGATGCGGCCATCATAGCGGTCACGGCTGCCGGCACGCGCATCGGACGGCCCGTTGCTCCAGGAGCCCGAGCGGATCACGCGGGCGTAGCTGCCGTCCTCCAACCAGGCCGAGCCGTCCGACGGCGCGCCCTTGTAGTTCTTGTGCCAGTTGTCGGCGACCCACTGGCCGACGGCCCCGCCCATGTCGAACAGGCCGAGCGGGTTGGCCGCGAAGCTGCCGACCTTCAACGGCTGCGCCGCATCCGTCGCGTCGCCGGAATTGTTGCAGCCCTTGCAGTTGGCCATGCCGACCCGCATGCGATCGCCCCACCAATACTTACTGCGCTGGCCGGCGCGGGCGGCAAATTCCCATTCGGCCTCGGTCGGCAGGCGGAACGTCTTGCCGCTGACCTTGGAAAGCCACGCGATATAGGCCTGCGCATCGTCGTAGCTCGCATTGGTGACCGGCCGATCGTCGGCACCGACCGCGATGTCGGCACAGCCGCCGGCCGCGACGCATGGCTTCCACTCGCCGACCGTGACCGGATATTTGCCGAGCGCGAATGGCCGGATGCTGACCTGGTGAACCGGCTGCTCGGATTCATCCTCGCCGCCCATCGCGAAGGTGCCGCCGGTGATCGCGATCATCTCCGGCAGGCGTAGCTTCGGCTCCGGCATCGACGCCGGCTCTGGCCCGGAGGCCGCCACCGGCTGAGGAGCAGGTGTAGGAGATGTCTCTGCGGCCGGAGCCTGGCGCATCGCCGCCGGAAGCGGTGACGGCGCCCGAACGCCCAACGGCGCCTCTTGAGGCGTGGCGGTAACGCTCGGCGTTTCCATCGTGATGCGGCGAACCGCGATCGCTGTCGGCAGCACATCCCGCTGCATCGTCGAGGCGCCGGCGAAACCGGGTGGAGACTGGATCAGGAGCTGCAGGTTGCGCAGCGGCAGCAGCACGCCGCCGACCGCAACGATGCTGAGCACGAGTGTGCCAACCGCGATGCGGACGACGGCGCGGCGATGCGGCGCCGACCAAGCAAGCAGGGACGGCAGCCAGCCGCGCCGCTCGGCCTCACGCCGA
This sequence comes from Bradyrhizobium sp. HKCCYLS20291, assembly GCF_051167715.1. Taxonomy (NCBI): domain Bacteria; kingdom Pseudomonadati; phylum Pseudomonadota; class Alphaproteobacteria; order Hyphomicrobiales; family Nitrobacteraceae; genus Bradyrhizobium; species Bradyrhizobium sp. HKCCYLS20291. The sequence continues at coordinate 107,591 of NZ_JBNPTO010000004.1, forward strand.
TCCTCTTCGAGGTACCCGTCATCGACGAACTCATCCCACCGCTGCGGCGGCGGATCGACACGCGGCGTCGCGATGCGTGAGGGCGGCATCTCGACGAACTGCGCTGGCTCATGCCGCGCTACGGCCTCGTGATCCTCATTCTCCTCCACGGGATCGAGCGACTGCTCCAGCGCGCCGCACATCATCATCAGAAGGCCGCTCTCGCCCCTGCCGCTCCAGCGCTCCTGGACCTCGGGGCATTCGACCTGATCGTCGACATGCAGGAAGCTCGGTGGACGCATCGCGCTGAGCGAGACCTGCACCGATCGGCCGCAGCGGCGGCAATCGACCCTGAGGGTTTCAGCCGGCAAGGCATCCTCCGCGAGCTTCGGCGCCCGCAGCCACTGCAACGATGAAAGCTCGCTCATGTTGTCCTCGCCGTGCTGCCGATTCCCTTACTGACCCCAGCTCGTGAATGCCTCGTTGAAGAGGCGGTCGCCCGCGGGCCCCTTCTCGATCGACAGCAGCGCGCGGTTGCCGCCCTCGTACACGATCGGGATGTCGAACCACTGCTTGCCCCTGAGCAGCAGCACGTTGCGCTTGGTGTCGACCTCATTGGCGGACAGCGCAATCATGAAGACCTTCGGCGTGACGCGCGCCGTCTGCGTCGCCAGCGCCGTGCCGCGCTCCGCCTCCTCGCCCTTCAGCCCGATCCCTCGCAGGCTCGTCAGCCCGATCGCCGGATCCGGCCAGGCGAAGCTCAGCTCCATGACATGGCTCGCCGGCAGCTCCAGATCGGCGTTCCGCCGCAGCGACATCGTCACCTTCATGCCGTTCTCGATCTCGATCTCGCCCTTGAGCGAGGGAGCGGCGTTCAGGCGGGGTCCCTTGCTCGGCTCGAGCGACCAGACCACCTTGCCGGTGAAGCGCTTGCCTTTCGGCTCCTGCGGATCCTCGTGATAGAGGAACGCCTGCGCGGACGCCGTGACGGGAGCAACCGTCGCCGGGGCGGAGCTCTGTCCGACGGTGCCGGCCGCCTCGCCGGCCGCGACATCCTTGCCGTCCGGCACGATACGCTCGGCGTTGATCTTGCGTGCACCGGGCTCGCTGGGCAGCGCCGAATCCATCGCCGCGCTGGTCTGCGCGATCTGCATGAAGTCCGCGGCGCGCTGCCACGAGACGGCAGCGCCGACGACGGCCAGCAGCCCGACGGCGGCCACCGCCATGATCCGCCGGCTGGGAAGCCGCCGCGGCTTCTCACGGCCGCTCTCGGCCGACTTGAAAGCCATCTCGACGAGTGACGGGTGGATCTTGGTCTCATCGGCCGCTACGCCCGGCTTTGCCGGCTCGGCTGTTGCTGTCGTGGCAGATGTCGACGTTGTCGTGGCTTTCACGTCGGCGGTCTCGGCCGGCAATGGCGCCGTCGCATTCCGCTGATCAACGGCGGCTGGGGCGCCGCTTGCAGCAGCGCTCGAAAGCGCGGCCGGCTGCGGCAGCGGTGGCGGCGATGCCGCACTCGGACGTTCGAGCGGCGCCTGAGGCGGCACCGCGACCAACACTTGAGGCGGCAGTTCGGGAGGAGATGAGGGCGTCACAGGCGCGGGCGGCGTGATCGCAACCGGGCGCCGGCGCAACAGCCGAACGTCCGGTGGCGTCGCGAGCGGCGCCGTTGCTGATGTCTTGGCTGATGTCTTGCTGAGTGTCTTGTTTAGCGCCTTGGGCGACATCTCGTCCGACGCTTCGGCGCCTTCGTGCCGATCGACTCGCGGCTGCGTCGGGATCTCTCCACCTGACCGACGCGCCAGCGACAGATACTTCGCGACTGTGGCGATCTCTTCCTCGATCGTATGCGTAGTCGCCTTGGCCGAGTCACGCCGCTTCGTCCCCGCGCTCGCCGCTCGCGGCTGAGCCACCGGCGCGACGGCCCGGTTCTCGGCAACGGCCGGCAGCCGCGACACGTCGCCGGCCTGAGTGCGAACATCGATGAGACGATCCGGGAACAGGATCTCGGCGAGATCGCGCAGCGAGGCGTTGGGCAGCATCAAACGGCGAAACGCCGGCAGAACGCTGCGCAGGTTCTTCTGGTCCGCGCGGCGACCGGGATCGTCCTGGCCGACCTCGGCCCCGATCTCGCGACGTCCGTCACTCACCACGACCTTGCGGGCGCGCAGCATGGCCGTCAGGTCACGGAGATCGGAGCGCGATGCCTGATCGATCACGACCAGATCGAAACTGCCGATCCGGGCCGGCAGCAGTTCGGCGACCCGCCAGGCCGGCATGACGTGGCACGGGATCTCCTCGAACCAGCCGTCCAGCGACTTGCGGACAGCGACGCGAAGGCGCCGCGCAGTCGGGCTCGAGCACGCCGAGACCATCTTCTGCATCGTGTCCCTGAAACGTTTCAGCGACTGCCTGACGGAGGTGCTCGCGTTCTGCGCGATCGCGAGCGTCATCCGCGCGCTGATCACCGCTTCGAACAGCGCCAGCGATCGTTGCTCGAGCCGCAGCCGCTGCGCGGCGAGATCATGCAGCAGCTGACGCTCGTCGTGACCATCGATGCGCATCAACACCGCCGCATTCCACGCCGTCACCCAGTCAGGGAGCAGCACCGGGTCGCCGGCACCGGCGGTTGCCGGCTCGCTGCGGACGCGCTGAGCGATGTCAGGCGCACCCGCCTCCAGCAGCATCTGGCTGGCCGATCTGACGATGCGATAATCGTCATCCGCCCGCGCGATCGCTTCAACGGTTGCCAGAACACCGGCCCAGCGCGTTTCGATCTCGCGCGGCTCGACGTCCGCGTCACCGATCCGCGAGAGAATGTCGGCCTGAACGGTGGCGGCCAACTCGACGGCGCCGGCGAACAACTCGCCGACGCGCGCGAGCTCGCTCAACGGCCCCGACACCCGCGTCATCACGCTCCTGATGGCGGCGCCGAGCGCCTTCGGCCGCTGCGCGCCCGACAACATCGCCGTCACCTCGGCGTCCGGCATCGACAGCTTGCGGCAGGCATCGACGACGTTGCGGACGGCCAACGCAGCCATCACGACCGCCGCCTCGACGCTCTTGACGATCCGCTCGATGTCGTCGAACGCACGCGCGGATTCCAGCTCGATCGCCGGAGCGCCGATCTTGGTTGCGATCGCCGTCCACCGCGTCCGCAACGCCAGGAGATCATGTCGCCAGTTGAGGAAGCGGTGGACATACTGCCAGTCCGCAGCCGTCGCCGGCGCGATGCCGTCCACCGTGATGGCGTCGATCGCAGCCTTCAAGGCGCGCCGCGACGGAGAGAACCGCGGCATCGCCTTTTCGCCGCCGGCCAGGCGCTCGACGACACGAATGGCATCCTTCTTGGTGAAGGCTTCGACCCGCGCATGCACCTGCCGCTTGGCGAACTCAGCGCTCCTCGACAGCTGGAACGACGCATCGCGGGCCCAGCCCACGACCTTGTCGTTGCCGACCGAGACATCGCTCTTCGCGGCGCCGAGCGGCGACAGCCGGGCGAGCCAGGCATCATTGGCGATGGCCTGATGGGCAGCGACCAGCGCGTCGAGATCGGCTGCGAGCCGGGTGGTGGCGTCGAGTCCAAACATGGCGATCGCATCGAGCGCCAGGTCCTCGTCGCGGTTGTCCGCGGAGCTCGCCGCCGCCTGCTGCCGCAGGTCCTCATGCAGGCGCAGCATCGCCGCAGCATCCGGAAGGGTGGCCATCGCAGGCAGCTCGGCGTCGATATGCGCGAGATGCTCGGCGAGCTGCAGCCGCGCCTCGCGCGCCTTCTCCACCACCGTCACCATCGCGTCCGTGTTGGACAGCAGACACGCCGGGCGGTCGCTGAACCAGGCCGGCGGGTCCTGGTCGGCCAGCAGCCCCTTGATCAGATCGAGCGGCAGCTCATGCCGGCCGCCGGACAGTTGCAGATTGCGCCCGATGATGTCCGCGATCTCGCCGTCGAGCGAGGCCATCTGCGTGCGCTTCGAGATGATGTCGCGCTCCAATCGACCGATCTGGTCGGCAAGCTCGCGCAGATTGGTGGTGTCCACGACCGACTGCAAGCGGTCGGCCGCCGCTTCAGCCTTCTTGAGCACGTCCTTGTCGGCGCCGGTCGAGCTGGCGGCGAGCTCACGAATGCCGGCTGGCAGCTTCTGATGCAGCAGCGCCAGCGCCGTCTCGTCGCGGGACACGACGAGGACGCGCGAACCGAGCGCAAGATGATGACAGACGACGTTGACGAGCGTCTGGACCCGCGCATCCTGCGACGCCGCCTGGACCACCAGGCCATCCGACCGCGACAGCTCACGGACGATCTCGACATGCTCCGACGATGCCGGCAGCGGAAAGAACAGGTCGCCGATATCGAGCACCACCGGCTTTGCCGCAGGCCCGATGTTGATCGGAGCGCCGACGACGCTGGACAGATGCCGCCGCGAGCTCGAATGTCCACGGCCACCGGTCTGTGGCAGTAGCGCACTTACCGCACCCGTCAGGGAGCATTCGCTCTGCGGCGCATGTTCGATCGCGCTCTTCAGGCACTCGATGTCGCGCAGCGCCAGACCCTCGGGCCGACGGCGTGCCGACATGACCCAGCGTCCCCCAGTGACGGCAGCGTCGGCGGTCTCGACCGATGCCGCGCCTTCGGAAGCTGCAACGCTGCTCTGGCCAGGCTGCCCGCCGACGGCGCGCAGGATCTGCTCCAGGCTGAGCGCCGTGAACGGCGACAGCTCGCCTTGCTGCTCGAGCGCCTCGACGAGTTGCTCGGACTTGTCGTGCCAAGACGGCGCAGCATCCGGCGCCAACACCTCGAGCGCCCGGAGATTGACGACCGCGCCGGTGAAACGGGGCCGCACCCTCACTTCGGCGTCGGGACGTTCGAGGATCTCGATTTCGACCGGCCGCTCGAACAGCGGCAGCTCGGATTCACGTCCGCCCTGCCGCCACGACGACAGCATGATCCCCCACATGATCTCCTTGGCCGTGTCAGCGCGAACCACCGCGGCGAGCTCGCGCAGTTGCCGGTGGATCGCCATGGTCCGACGCCGTGCGCGCTCGGTGTCCGCCCATGCAGTCCACGGTCCCACCACGTAGCGCTCGATGCGCTGCACGAGATCCGCCCGCTGCTCCAGGCGCAGCCGACCGGTCCAGGTGCCACCCGGCGCGTCGGCGGACGGAGCCGGGGAAAAATCCTCCGGCCGCGCGTGCCGGGCAAAGGTGAGGCGATTTTTTTCGATCTCGCTCACGGTGACCTGCATGGTCTCGCGCGGCAGCGGGCGACGATCCGGATCCGACGACGGCTCGATCCAGGCGTCCAGATCGGGGTCGAACGCGGGCGGCTCCGTCGCGACGAGCGCCTCGACGGCAAGCCAAACGGGGCCATCGACATCGAACGTGTTGAGAACGACGCCCGGCAGACCTTCCAGCTCCTGCTGATCGAGGGCAAAGCTCTGACTGTCGATGGCGTACGGGTCCCGACGCCCGACGGGCCCACTGGCAGCACGAATGATGTCGGTCAGGCAACCAAGGACGTCCTGCAGCGGCTCACCAGACGGCGCAGCACCGAGCCCATCCTGCGTTGCCGATGCGAGGGCGTCGGACGATAGCTCGGCTTCCGGTGTCGCCACGGCACTCGCCGTGATGGCGCCGAGCAGCCGCCTGCCGTGCTCGGCGCTGCCGATCGGTGCGGCGCGGTCGATCGGTTGACCCTCGCTGGGTCGCAAATGGACCGGATGGTTCATCGCACAAATTCCCCGCTGAGCTCGGCTGCAAGATCGGCGTCAGGCTGGCGACAGGCTGACCAGAACGAATGGCTCCGGCGCTGATCGCGGCGGCCGGGGCAATCAAACGGTGGCTTCGGTCTGGACAAGCTTTCCTCGCTGCAACGCCGATGGAACAATCGACTCGTCGCGGAGGCGTATGGCGAAGTGACGTCACGCCAATGGCCCGACAGGTAGAGGAATGTGACGATCCTCGCCCCAGGCCGGGAGAGAGCTAAAATCTCGCGGTTATTGCGCGATCGAAATCTCTCGTAACGACCGCGCTAGACTTGGGTTTTTCTGAAACGAGCCGCGCCGGCCCGGTGATGCGAATGGCTCGCACGCAAATACGCTAGAAAACGTCTAAGAATACTTCTAACGGCCAAGCAGAAACATTCCGACGCAGGACACGCCGCCGCATCGCCACATGACCGCGCGATGAGCGCCGATGTTCGGCCACATCGGCACCCCGATTGCAGCCCGACGATGGCGGGGGATGTCTGGGTGCGTCGGCGCAGCGCACAACGAGACGCACATGATTTCTCTCAATCCGAAGCCAGAAACGACGCCGCGCCGCACGTCATCAGCGCGGATCTCTGCGCTGCTACCGTGCCTTAAGGGCGCGACGGCGCCGCTTGAAACGCCCGCACAGCTGCAGTAGCTGTTGTCATCGTCACACAACGTCTCCTGGACGTTCCCCGGTCGGTGGGGCCCACACTGCATGGCTTGGCAACGGATGAAGGCTGCGGCCGCGTGTGGTGCAACGCTCGTCACGCTGATCACGCTTTTTCCCATCGCAGTGGCGACGGCCCAGCCGGAAGGGCGTGAGCCGGCGACGGTCAAGCTTTCTGCGACGCAGCAGAACCAGATCGGACTGCAGACGGCGGTGCTCGCCGCAGAAAGCCATCCCGAGCAATTCCGGGCGTATGGCGCAGTGCTGGACGTCGCCAGGCTGACCGACCTCACCAACAGCTATGCCAACGCGCAAGCCCAGTTGCAGACCGCCCAGGCCAAACTCGAAGTGGCAAGGCTCGCCTATGAGCGCGCCCGGGATCTGGTGCAGTCGGCCGCGATGCCGAGGAAGGACGCTGAAGCCGCCGAGGGAACGTTCCGCACCGACCAGGCCGCGCTCGCCGCCGCGGAATCGCAGGTGAAGACGCTGATTGCGACAGCGCGGCAGGAATGGGGGCCGGTGATCGGACGAGGCATCGTCGAGCGCTCGTCGCAAGTCGTGCAGCTGATCGAGCGCGAGCAGCTTCTCATCCAGGTCACGCTGCCGCCGGGCGTGACGCTGACCGAGCCGCCGCGCACCGCGCTCGGCCAGGCACCGACGCGTACCGTCAACATCGAGCTGCGCTACCTCTCGCCCGCCCCGCGAACCGATCCGCGAATCCAGGGCGTCAGCTATTACTTCGTCGCCGCGGGCGACAGCGGATTGTTACCGGGAATGAACACCACCGCCTACGTGCCGTCCGGCAAGTCGTTCGACGGCGTATTCGTCGAAGACACCGCCGTCGTGCAATGGCAGGGCCGATCCTGGGTGTATCTACGCGCCGGTCCCGAGACCTTTAGACGGCATCCGATCCGGACCGATCAGCCCATCTCCGATGACGACTACGTCGTTCAGGACATTCCGGCCGGGTCCGAGATCGTGCTGCGCGGCGCGCAGGTGCTGTTGTCGGAAGAGGCCAAGAGCGAGCTTCGCGGCGGCGGCGACGATGATTGACGGTGATCGGCTGGCTGCGACGGGGCCGCAAGCCGCGCTGGTCTCGTTCGCCATCCGCTTTCGCGGCATGATTCTGGCGCTCGCCTGCGCCATCCTGGGTCACGGCATCTTCGCGGTCGGCAACGCGAAATACGCCGTCTTTCCCGAATTTGCGCCACCGCAAGTGTCCATTCAGACGGAGGCGCCGGGGCTCAGCCCAGAGCAGGTCGAGGTGCTGGTCACGCAGCCGATCGAGACCGCGATCAATGGCCTTGCCGGGGTTGAGAGCATGAGGTCCTCCTCGATCCAGGGCTTGTCCGTGCTCTCGGTCGTTTTCCAACCCGGCACCGACGTCTTCCGGGCCCGTCAGCTCGTGACGGAGCGGCTGACGGTGATCACCGGCAGCCTGCCGCAGGGCGTGCGGGCGCCGTCGATGACGCCGCTGGTGCCCGCGGCCGGCACCGTGCTGGTCATCGGGCTGACCTCCGAACACCGCTCGCTGATGGACCTGCGCACCATTGCCGATTGGACCGTGAGCCGGCGACTGCTCGCCGTGCCCGGCGTCGCGCAGGTGACGACCTATGGACGCGACATCCGATCGCTCCAGGTGCAAGTGCGGACCGACGACATGGTGCGCTTCGGCGTCGGCATGAACGACGTCGTCGCGGCAGCGCGCAAGGCCACCGGCGTGCGCGGCGCCGGTTTCGTCGACACCGCCAATCAGCGCGTCATCCTGCAGACGCAAGGGCAATCGCTGACCCCGGAGCAACTGGCGCGCACGGTGCTCCTGCATCAAGCCGGCGCCAGCGTCGTGCTTGGCGATGTTGCCACCGTGGTGAACGCGCCGGAGCCGCCAATCGGCGGCGCGCTGATCAACGGCCAGCCCGGCATCATGATGATGATCAGCCAGCAATACGGCGCCAACACCCGCAACGTCGCCGCGCGGGTGGAAGCTGCATTGCAGGAGCTGAGGCCGGCGCTGGACAGCGAGAAGGTCCGGCTGCACGCCGACCTGTTTCGTCCGGCGACATTCATCGACACCGCAGTCGAGAACGTGCTGTTCGCGCTGCTGATCGGCGGCGCGCTGGTCGTCGTCGTGCTGTTCCTGTTCCTCTACGACTGGCGCACCTCGATCATCAGCTGCACCGCGATTCCGCTGTCGCTGTTCTCCGCCGTGCTGGTCTTGAACTGGATGGGCCAGAGCCTGGACACCATGACCCTGGGCGGTCTCGCGATCGCGATCGGCGAGGTCGTCGACGATGCCGTGATCGGTGTCGAGAACGTGGTGCGCCGCCTGCGCGAGAACCGGAGACTGCCGTCGCCGCGCGGCGAGGCGCGTGTCGTCTACGACGCGATGCTGGAAGTGCGCAGCTCCGTGGCCTACGCGACCTTCGCCGTGCTGCTGGTGTTCGTGCCGATCCTGGCGCTGCCCGGCCTCGCCGGCCGGCTGTTCGGCCCGCTCGGCATGGCCTACATCCTCGCGGTGCTGGCATCGTTGATCATCGCCCTGACGATCACGCCGGCGCTGTCGATGATGCTGCTGGCCGGCCGGAAGCCGCGCGAAGTTCGCGAGCCGCCGCTGGTGCGCTGGTCGCGGCGCCATTACGAGCGGCTGCTGCGGCGGCTCGGCCGCTTTCCCAAGCTGGTCATGTCGGGCGCCCTGCTCGTCACCCTGGGAGGGGCCGCGCTGGTGCCGTTCTTCGGCGGCACCTTCCTTCCCGATCTGAAAGAGGGCCATCTGATCCTTCACGTCTCGATGCTGCCGGGCACCTCGCTCGACGAATCGCTGCGGCTCGGGACGCTGATCGCCGACGCCTTGCGCGGCGTGCCGGAGGTGCGCAGCGTCGCCCAGCACGTCGGCCGCGCCGAAGCCGGTGTCGACACTGCCGGCACGCATTCGAGCGAGATCGAGGTCGACCTGAAGCCCGGCCTGTCGGGCGCGGCGCAGGCGCGCGCCGAGCAGCGCATCCGCGCCGCGCTCGCCGACTTTGCCGGCTTCAACCTGTCCATCAAGACCTACCTGACCGAACGCATCGAGGAGACGCTGTCCGGCTTCAACGCCGCCGTGGTCATCAACGTGTTCGGCCCCGATCTGGACGACCTCGAACAGGCGTCGCGCGACATCGCGCGCGAGCTCGGCGAGGTCTGGGGCGCGATCGACATCCAGCAGCAATCGCCGCCCGGCATGCCTCAGGTCAACGTGACGCTGCGCCCGACCGATCTGCAGTCCTGGGGGCTCGACGCGGTGGAGGTTCTCGAACTGATCCGCACCGCCTATCAGGGCGACGTGGTCGGCCAGGCCTATGAAGGCAACGTCGTCTTCAACGTGATCGTCAAGCTCGATCCGGACGCCAGCGCTCGCCCGACCCAGATCGGCGACATGCCGATCCGCACGCCGAGCGGCGCCTATGTCCTGTTGAAGCAGATCGCCGACGTCTACGGCACGTCCGGGCGCTACGTCGTGCTCCATCGCAATGGCCAGCGGACGCAAACGGTCACCGCCAATGTCGCCGAGCGCGATCTCGAATCCTTCGTGGCCGCCGCCAAGCGGAAGATCGCCAAGGAGGTGAAGCTGCCGCCCGGCACGCATGTCGAGTTCACCGGCGCCGCCGACGCGCAGGCGCGATCACGGCGTGATCTCATCGTCAATTCGTCGCTGGCGACGCTCGGCATCGTGCTGCTGCTGTCGCTGGTGACCAAGCACTGGCGCAATCTGGCGCTGGTGCTCATCAATCTGCCGTTCGCATTCGTCGGCGGCGTGGTCGCAGTGGCGGCGACGGGCGGCGTGCTGTCGCTGGGCTCGATGATCGGCTTCGTGACCCTGTTCGGCATCGCGCTGCGCAACTCGATCCTGATGATCTCGCACTACGAGCATCTGGTGGTCACCGAAGGCCGCAGCTGGGACCTGGCGCTGGCGATCGAGGGCGCGGCGGACCGCCTCGTCCCGATCCTGATGACGTCGCTGGTCACTGGCCTCGGGCTTCTGCCGCTGGCGCTCGGCGCCGGGGAGCCGGGCCGCGAGATCGAAGGTCCGATGGCGATCGTGATCCTCGGCGGGCTCCTGACCTCGATGGCGCTGAACCTCCTGGTGCTGCCGACGCTGGCGCTGCGCTTCGGGAGGTTCAAGACCGCCGCCGAACGCCAGCGCGCGATCGCGCCGTGACGCGGCAGCCGCTGCTGCGGCTGCCGTCCATGGCGCAGTCGTCTCAGAGGAAGCCGAGCGACAGCCAGGGCACGAAGGCGACCAGCAGCAGCCCGAGCACCAGCGCGCCGAGATAGGGCCAGATCCGGGTCAGGCCCGCATTGGGATCGATCTGACCGATCGAGCACGCCGCGTAGTAGCCGAGCCCGAAGGGCGGAGCGAACAGGCCGATGCCCATCGCCAGGATGATCACCATCGCGTAGTGCACCTCGTGCACGCCGAGCAGCTTGGCGGCCGGAAACAGCAGCGGTCCGAACAGCACCATCGCAGGAAGACCTTCCAGGATGCTGCCGAGCAGGATGAACACGGCGATCGAGATCAGGAGGAAGCCGTATTTGCCGCCGGGCACCGCCACCATCATCGCCGCCAGCGCATGCGAGAAGTTGGACTGCGTCAGCGCCCAGGCCATTGCGGTCGCGGCCCCGATGATGAACAAGATCGCACCGGAGAGCGCTGCCGTGTGGACCAGCGCCGGATAGAGCTTCTTCACATCGAAGCGGCGATAGACGAGTAGCCCAACCACGACCGTGTAGGCGATGCCGATGGTCGACACCTCCGTCGCGGTCGCGACGCCCTCGGTGACCGCGGTGCGGATCAGCACCGGCAGCAGCAGCGCAGGGAGCGCGGTGATCAGCGCCTTGCGGATCGTCGCCCAGGACGGCCGCGGCCGGATCACGCCTTCCGGCTCCACCATCCGCCGCTTGGCGACGACGGCGAGCGCCGCCGCGAGCACGAGGCCCGGCAGGATTCCTCCGGTGAACAAGGCCGAGATCGAGACGCCGGCGACCGAGCCGATGATGATCAGCACGATCGAGGGCGGGATGGTCTCGGCCATCGCACCGGACGCCGCGAGCAGCGACACCAGCTCGCCGTCATGAATGCCGCGCCGCTTCATGTCGGGAAACAGCACCGGCGCGACCGCGGCCATGTCGGCGGTCTTGGCGCCGGAGATGCCGGAGACGAGCAGGATCGCGCCGAGCAGCACATAGGACAGGCCACCCCTGACGTGCCCCACCAGCGAGACCAGGAAGCCGACCATCGCCGCAGCCATGCCGGTCATGACGATGAGATGGCCGAGCAGGATGAACAGCGGAATGGCGAGCAGCACCAGCGACGAGACACCCTCGTCGATCCGGCTGGTCACGACCTCCAGCGGCGCCGAGGTCACCGTGAGCAGATAGGCCACCGTGGCGAGGCCGAAGCAGAACGCGATCGGCACGCCGGCCAGCACGGCGGCTCCGAGAAGGATAGCAAAGAAGACGATCAGATTCCAGTTGCCGATCGCCTTGAGCGCCGGCGCCGCGGCCCACAACACGACGGCGGTCGCCGCCAGCAGTCCGAGCGTGATCGCGACGTCACGCGGGCTGTGGCGCGCCATGCGCAGCAGCGCGGTGGCGAGCATCAGGGCGATGCCGACCGGCACGGCCCCTGCCCGCACGCTGTCGGGCAGCCCGAGCGCCGGCGTCTCCGCGAATGCCTGCCCGCTCGCATAGTCGATCGCGGGGTGCAGCAGGATCGCCAGAAACAGCGCCGGCGCCATCAGCGCCGCGCTTTCCAGCACCGCGCGGGTGCGCAGGCTGACGCGATCGACGAGCGCGGTCATCCGCATGTGCTCGCCGCGGCTGAGCGCGAGCACCGCGCCCAGCATCGCAAGCCACAGGAAGGTGATGGAGGCGAGCTCGTCGGCCCAGGTCAGCGGCCGGTTGAAGGCGAAACGCGCCGTCACGCCGGTGAACAGGATGCCGACCTCCGCGACCAGCGCGATGATCGCGGGGATTTCGATCAGCCTGGCAAGGCCGCGCTCGAGAGTGTCGACGATGCCAAGCTTCGTGGAGGATAGCACGGACATGTCGACGGTCTTCATCCGAGCGCTCCGACGTTGGACTGCAAGATGCCCCAGGCCTCTTCGCCGAACTTGCCGCGCCAATCCTTGTAGAAGGTGCTCTTGGCGAGCGTCGTGCGGAACGCCTCCTTGTCGACGTCGACGAAAGTGAAGCCCTTGGCGGCGAGATCGGCGCGCAGGCTCTGGCTGAGCGCGGCAATGTCGGCGCGCTCGTCATCCGCCGACTTGCTGAATTCCTGCGAGACCAGCGCCTGGAGATCGGCCGGCAGCTTGCCGAAGGCGGCGCGATTGATCAGGATCCAGTAGGCATCCCAGACATGGCTGGTCAGCGAGCAGAATTTCTGCACCTCGTAGAGCTTGGCCGTCGCGATGATCGGCAGCGGGTTCTCCTGGCCCTCGACCACCTTGGTCTGCAGCGCGGTGTAGACCTCGTTGAAGTTGATCGGCGTAGGCCCGGCGCCGAGCGCCTGGAACAGGCCGGTCAGGATCGGCGCGGCCGGCACCCGGATCTTGAAGCCCTTGAGATCGTCCGGCGACTTGATCTCGCGGGTCGACGAGGTGAGCTGGCGGAAGCCGTTGTCCCACGGCTTCGACAGCGCCAGAGCGCCCATCTTCTCGATGTCCTTGCGGATGTGATCGCCGAGGCTGCCGTCCATCGCCTTCCAGACCTGGTCGTAGGACGTGAAGGCGAAGCCGGTGTTGACGATGCCAGCCAGCGGCACGCGGGTCGCCAGCACCGAGCTTGCGATGTTGATCGCATCGACCGCGCCGACGCGAACCTGCGAGATCAGATCGGTGTCCGAGCCGAGCTGATTGGCCGGATAGAGATTGATCTCGAGCCGGCCGCCGCTCGCCTCCTTGATGCGGTCGGCCGCCTGCTGGGCGCGCTTGTTGACCGGATGCGACGGGTCCTGCCCGGTCGCGAGCTTCAGCGTGAATTCGGCCGCCTTCGCGAAGCGTGTGGTCAACGGCAAGATCGCCGCTCCCACCATCGCTCCAGCCATGAATCGCCGACGCGTCGTTTCGTTACGCATGTCCGTCCCTCCAATGTGAAATCGTTCTTATTTGTCCGGCGCTTTGGCGCGCCGGACGACCGGTCGTCATGACCGGGCGATGACTGGCTACTTCAGCCAGCCCTTGACCTGCTTGACGACCTCCGACAGCGAAATGCCGTAGCGGTCGTGCAACGTCGGCAGCGCGCCGGCGTCGAGAAACTGATCGGGCAGACCGATCTGCCGGAACGGCACGTGCACGCCGGAGCGCATCAGCAGCCCCGCCACGGCCTCGCCGAGACCGCCGATCACGGTGTGGTTCTCGGCGACGACGACGAGACGGCCGGAGCGGCCGGCCTCGCGCACGATGGTCTCGGCATCGAGCGGCTTGATCGTCGGCACGTGCAGCACCCCGACGTCGACGTGATCGTCGGACAGGGCCTTGGCCGCTTCCAGCGCGCGCATCGTCATCAGGCCGGAGGAGATCATCAGCACGTCGCGGCCATCGCGCAGCAGCTTGGCCTTGCCAAGCTCGAACTTGTAGTCGTACTCGTCGAGCACCAGCGGCACCTGGCCGCGCAGCAGCCGCATGTAGACCGGGCCCTTATGGGCGGCCATCGCCGGCACCACCTGCTCGATCTCATGCGCGTCGCAGGGGTCGATCACCGTCATGTTCGGCATCGCGCGCATCAGCGCGAGATCCTCGGCCGCCTGATGGCTCGGGCCGTAGCCGGACGTCAGGCCAGGCAGCGCGCAGGCGATCTTCACGTTGCGATCTTCTTCGGCGATGGTCTGGTGGATGAAGTCGTAGGCGCGGCGCGAGGCGAACACGGCGTAGGTTGTGGTGAACGGCATGAAGCCTTCGGCCGCCATGCCGGACGCGGCGCCGAACAGGATCTGCTCGGCCATGCCCATCTGGTAATAGCGGTCGGGAAACTCCTTCGCGAAGATGTGCAGATCGGTGTACTTGCCGAGGTCGGCGGTCATGCCGACGATCTCGGGGTGGCTGCGCGCCAGCTCGACCAGCGCATGGCCGAACGGCGCCGGCTTGGTGCGCTGGCCCTCGGAGGCGATCGAGGCGATCATCGCCGAGGTCGTCAGTCGCGGCTTGCTCAGGTCCGGAGCGGGTCTCTTCGATGTCATCACGGCCTCCCGGCGTCGAGCGCGGCAATCGCGAGCTGCCATTCATGCGGCTCGACGCGAATGAAGTGGTTCTTCTCGCGCTGTTCGAGGAACGGCACGCCCTTGCCCATCAGCGTGTCGGCCACGATCATGCGCGGCTTCGGCGCGGGGTGGCTCTTGGCGGCATCGAAGGCGGCGACCACGGCCTTGAGGTCGTTGCCGTCGACGCGCTGCACGAACCAGCCGAACGCCTGCAGCCGGTCCACCAGCGGCTCGAAGCCCATCACCTGGGTCGAGGGGCCGTCGGCCTGCTGATTGTTGACGTCGACGATGCCGATCAGGTTATCGAGCTTGTAGTGGCTGGCGGACGAGATCGCCTCCCACACCGAACCTTCGTCGAGCTCACCATCGGAGAACAGCGTGTAGACGCGCGAACTCGACTTCTTGCGCTTCAGTCCGAGCCCCATGCCGACGGCGATGCTGAGGCCGAGGCCGAGCGAGCCGCCCGACATCTCCATGCCCGGCGTGTAGGACGCCATGCCCGACATCGGCAGCCGGCTGTCGTCGCTGCCATAGGTTTCGAGCTCGGCCTCGGGAACGATCCCGGCCTCGATCAGCGCAGCATAGAGTGCGATCGCGTAGTGGCCGTTCGACAGCAGGAAGCGGTCGCGCTCCTCCCAGCTGGGATCCTCGGGCCGGTAGCGCATGGCGTGGAAGTAGGCCACCGCCAGCACGTCGGAGATGTCCAGCGCCTGCGCGATGTAGCCTTGTCCCTGCACCTCGCCCATGCGTAGCGCATTGCGGCGGATGTTGTAGGCGCGCTGCGCCAGCGTCGGCGCGTTGGCGAGCCGATCGGTTGCGGTGTCCATATGGTGTGACCTTGCTTAGTGGATCAGCATGCCGCCATTGACGTCGATGACCGCGCCCGTGACGTAGGCGGAGAGATCCGACGCCAGGAACGTGTAGATGCCGGCGACGTCCTCGGCAGTGCCGAGGCGGTTGAGCGGAATACCCTCGAGGATCTTGGCCTTCATCTCGTCGGTCAGCTTGCCCGCCGTGATGTCGGTGCCGATCAGGCCCGGGGTGACGCAATTGACGCGGATGCCGTCGATGCCGAACTCGCGCGCCATCGCCTTGGCGAGGCCGAGCACGCCGGCCTTGGCCGAAGAGTAATGCGGGCCGCCGAAGATGCCGCCGCCGCGCTGCGCCGAGACCGACGACATGCAGGCGATCGAGCCCTGCTTGCGCGCGCGCATGTGCGGGATGACCGCCTGCGACAGGAACAGCACGCCCTTGAGGTTGACGTCCTGGATGCGGTCCCAGTCGGCCGGGGTGATGTCGAGGAGTTTCACCGGCTGGGTGATGCCGGCATTGTTGATGAGGATGTCGATGACCCCGAACTTGGCGATGACTTGCGCGACAGCGTCGTTGCAGGAGGTCTTGTCGGCGACGTTGCAGCCGATCCCGAGATGCTGATCGCCGAGCGTCGCGGCCGCGTCCGCCGCTGCAGCGGCATCGATGTCGAGAATGGCAACGCGCGCACCTTCGGCAGCGAAGCGCCGCGCGGTCGCGAGCCCGATGCCCCGCTTGGAGGCTGCGCCAGAGATGATCGCCGTCTTGCCGCTGAGCAGCATGCTGTCCTCCCAAGTTCTTGTTTTGGTAAAGCCAGGATGAACGCGGAGGCCCCGTACGACAAACGCACAGTTGTCATGGATAGATGAATCTGGTTCACTCATGACATGCTCTCCAATGTGCCGATTTCATCAATCAAGGCGTTTGAGGCCGCCGCGCGGACCGGCTCTTTTCGCGATGCAGCGAATGAGCTTCACCTGACGCCGAGCGCGGTGAGCCACGCGATCCGCAAGCTGGAGACCACGCTGCGCACCGTGCTGTTCGAGCGGACGGCGCGCTCGGTGCGGCTCACGCCGGCCGGCGAAAACCTGATGCGCCACGCCGGCGCGGCGTTCGACCAGTTGCGCCGCGGCCTCGAAGAGGTGGCCGCGCGCGGCCCCCAGCTGGTGCGGGTTCACGCCGCGCCGAGCTTTGCCGCGCAATGGCTGACGCCGCGGCTGGCGCAGTTTCTCGCCGCGCATCCGAAGCTCGAGGTACGTCTCGCGGCCAACACGGACTATGCCCGTTTCAAGAACGACGATTTCGACATCGACATCGTCTACGGCCGGCCGCACGCCGAGGGCGTCGAGATCGTTCCGCTCGCGGAGGAGACGGTGACGCCGCTATGCTCGCCGGCGCTCGCCGCTGCGATCCGGCGTCCCGCCGATCTGCTCGAGCGCACGCTGATCCGGTCCGACATGAAGCAAGTGCAGTGGCAGCAATGGTTCGCCGCCAACGGCCTCGAAGCACCGGCGCTGCATGGCATGCGCTTCGACCGCAGCTTCCTGGCGTTGGCGACGGCGGCCGAGGGCCTCGGTGTCGCACTGGAATCGACCCTGCTGGCCGAGCGCGAGCTGGCATCCGGGCGGCTCGTCGCGCCGCTGGCGGGACGCGCAACGGACATTCGTTATGTCGGACATCGCCTGGTGTTTCCGCGCGCGCCGCAGCAGCGCGCGGCCGTGCGCGCCTTTGCCGACTGGATCAAATCGGCGCTCGGCGTCAGCCCCTGATCGGCCAACCGCAGGCTTGCTCAGGACGCGCGCCGACAGCCGGCGAGCCGGACTATCGCTCGGCCCCTCCGCACGTCTATGCTGTGTTCATTGATAGCTGGACTCTCCGGACCGCGTGACGAACACCATCGATATCATCTGCATCCTCGTGCTGCTTTCGACCTGCGCCGGCCTGATCTGGACGGACATGCGCCATGGCCTCCTGCCCGACTGGATGAATGCCCTGGTTGCTGCGAGCGGCTTCGTCCAGGAGGCGGCATCCGCCGATCTACCGGCGGCGCTTTGGGATGGCGCCGCGGCCGTTGCGGTTGGCGCCGCTCTGCTGCTGCTGCGCCGGCTCTACGTCATGGTCCGTGGACAGCAGGGCCTCGGCCTGGGCGACGTCAAGTTTCTGATGGCGGCCACGCTCTGGGCCGGCCTGTCCGGCCTGCCGATCCTGCTGCTGATCGCGACATTGTCGGCACTGACGGCGGTTCTCGGTCTCTACATCACCGGGCGGACGCTGACTGGGCAGACCGCCCTGCCGTTCGGCCCCTTCCTCGTCATCGGACTCTTGGCCGTGCTGCTGCTGCAGTGGACCGGCGAGCTCGCAATGATGATCTGAGCGCGCCATGAACTCCAGACATTGGTAACGACGCTAAGACGATGGCCTGCGCGATCATGCCGCGCGGATCCCAGCAGCAGAGCCTTGCTCGGTACGGCGCGAAACCATGTTGGGGGCTCAAACGCCCCTTGCGCGACCTTGAAAAACGGCCGCAGCGAGGATCGAGGCGAGCACGAGCACGAGGCCGAGCCCGATCATCGGGTTCTTTGCGATCACTGCCGCGAGCGCGACCCCCAGCGCCGCGGCCAGCATCTGCCAGAAACCCAACAGCGCCGAGGCTGCACCGGCGCGATCGCCGAACGGCGACAGCGTCTTCGCGCTGCAGAGCGGGTTCACCATGCCCATTCCCAGGAGGAACATGCATACGCCCGCAAGAAATGGCAGGAAACGCCCGTCGAACAGCGCCAGCAGCAACACCATGGCGGCGCCGACACAGGCGAGCGTAAGGCCAAGGACGATCGAACGGTCGAGACCGAGATGCGGAACGATTCTCGTCGCGATAATGCCTGCGCTGAAGACGATGATGACCGTGCCCGCAAAGAACAAGCCGAGTTGCATGGGTGTGAAGCCGAGGCCCTCGATCAAGACACGCGGCAATGCCGAAAACATTGCAAACAGCGCACCGAGGATGAGGCTGACGGCCGCGGCAGGAACGACGAAGCGACGATCGGTCGAAAGCGACCAGTAGGTCCTCGCGATCGTCGATGCATCGAACCTGGCACGCGGCGCATGGTGCGTCTCCCCGAAAGCGGCCAGAAATGCAGTGGCCGCGACCGCGGCGAAGATTGCGACGAAGACGAAGGCTGAACGCCAGCCGAAAAAATGGTCCAGTGCGCCACCGACCAGCGGCGAGAATCCAGGCGCCGCAGCCATCGCAATCATGACAAAGGTGAGGACGCGGGCGAGCTTTTCACCCTCGAAGAGATCTCTTGCGATGGCTCGCGAAAGGACCGATGTGGCGCATGCCCCGCCCGCCTGCACGACACGACCGATCAACAGCGCCGTCATATCGTCCGCCAACGCGCACCAGATGCTGCCTGCGAAGAACACGGCAAACCCGATCATGACCGGCAGACGCCGGCCGAAACGATCCGACATCGGACCGACGACGAGCTGCCCGAACGCGAACATTGCGAGGAATATGGTGATCGCTGCCGTGACCTGTGCACTGGAGACACCCACCGCAACGGCGATACTCGGCAGCGAAGGCAGCAGAATGTTGGTTGCCAGCGTGCCACTTGCGGACAGCGCAGCAAGAACGGCGACTTGAAGGCCGAGCGGCAAGGCCTGTGCGATCGGACGATGTCCAACATTGATAGTCACGAGCCGCTTCCGTTTTTTAGATGATAATCATCATATCACCTGCATCTTTGCAAACGCAACCGCGAGCATGCTCCGATCGGGATTGATCGAGCTCCCGTCAGCATCGATGTCAAGCTTGTCCCTGGCGAAGCGAAGTTCCGCCGCAACGCTCGAACAACAACACGGGCGAGAGGCATCGCGATCAAGAGACGGGCCTTTGCTTGATCCCGGCATCAAGCCACGCTCGCGTCTGCTCCAGGATCTCGTCCGAAAGTGCGGAATCATCGATCGCGCGGGCGAGGATGACGGCTCCCACCATCGCTGCCCAGCTTCCGATGGCGGCCCTCCGTCTGTCTGCCGGATCCGACTCGGGAAGAACCTTTTCGATACGGCTGATCTGCGACCGCAGACCTTCCGTCATGGCCGAGCGCGCCGCCGGGGTCTGGTGGCGGATGGCGGCGGCAAGCCCCGCCGTCGGGCACCCGCCGGCCGGGTCGTCACGATGACGAGGCGAGAGATAGGCATCCAAATACCGGCTAAAGTTGCCATTTCCGCCCGCGTCGGCAGCCAGCACTTGGGCCAGGGTCTGCGCGACGAGGTCGTCCTTCGAGCTGAAATGACCATAGAAGCCGCCATGCGTCAGGCCGGCGGCCTTCATCACTTCAGCCACGCTTACGGCATCGAACCCTTTCTCGCGAAACAGCCTGCTCGCGACATCGAGAATCCGGCGGCGGTTCTCCGCCATCTGCTCCCGGCTGACCTTCATTCGAAAATTCTCCAGCGCCCCATTGACACAATCATGACGGTCATCATATTTAGACAATCATGATGATCGTCATGAATATAGATATCAACCGACCAGAGAGCAATCCATGGCTGCCATTCCTTCCGTCCTGATCACCGGAGCTTCCACCGGCATCGGCGCCACCTATGCCGATCGCTTCGCACGTCGCGGCCATGATCTCGTGCTGGTCGCACGGGACCGGCAACGCATGGAGGCGCTTGCCACGCGCCTGCGGCAGCACACCGGCGTCACGATCGACATCATTCAGGCTGATCTGACACAAACTGCGGAGCTTGCCCTGGTGGAGGCCCGGCTGCGCGACGATGCACGCATCGGCGTTCTCATCAACAACGCCGGAACAGCGCTTGGCGGCAGCTTCATCGAGCAATCGACGGATGCCGTCGAACGGCTCGTCGCCCTCAACACCACGGCCCTGCTCCGCCTCGCCAGCGCCGTCGCGCCTCGCTTCGTGAAGGCCGGCGCAGGGACGATCGTCAATATCGGCTCGGTGGTCGGCCTGGCACCTGAATTCGGGATGACCGTCTACGGCGCGACCAAGGCGTTCGTGCTGTTTCTGTCGCAGGGACTGAGCCTCGAGCTCGGACCGAAGGGCGTCTACGTCCAGGCCGTGCTTCCCGCTGCCACGCGCACCGAGATCTGGGGGCGCGCCGGGGCTGACGTCAATGCCATGACCGGGATGATGGAAGTCGATGAGCTCGTCGACGCGGCGCTGGTCGGCTTCGACCGCCGCGAGGCGGTCACGATTCCTCCGCTGCCCGATGTGGACCAGTGGAACGCCTATGAGGCGGCGCGCCAGGTCATGCTGCCAAACACGCGCCAGGAGCACGCCGCGGAGCGCTACCGCCGCTAGCCCGATTTTCCTCCAAAACCGAATCTCCGACCGAATGCGCTAACAGGCGCACGAAGGGTGACGTCATGGCCGCCGCCGCATAGCGGCGTCGGCCTCACATCCAAGGATCCGACCATGGCCGACCAGACTCGCGCTGCCGACTGGAATTCCGCGCCGACGCGGCATGTTCAGGCCGCCGGAACGCAGTTCGCCTATCGCCGGCTCGGAACCGATGCAGGCGTTCCCCTGGTGCTGCTCAATCATTGGGGTGCGAACCTCGACAATTTCGACCCACGCATCGTCGAGGGACTGGCGGCGGATCGTCCGGTCTATGCGCTCGATTATCGCGGTATCGGGACGTCGGGCGGCCAGGCGCCGCTCACCGTGGCGCAAATGTCCAGCGACATGATCGCGGTCATTCGCGCTCTCGGGCTTGGCCCCATCGACTTGCTGGGCTTCTCGCTGGGCGGATTCGTCAGCCAACAAATCCTGTTCGACGCGCCTGACCTCGCCCGACGAGTGATCCTTGCCGGGACGGGACCAGCAGGTGGTTCGGGCATTGCGCAAGTCGGTCCAGTGTCGTGGCCGCTGATCTTCAAGGGACTCGCCACCTTTCGCGATCCCAAGATTTTTCTGTTCTTCACCTCCAGCGCCAACGGACGCCGTGCCGCCCACGCCTTCATCGCGCGTCTGGAGGAGCGGAAGCGCGACCGCGACAAGGCCGTCGGGCTTGGCCCGATGCTGCGTCAGTTGCAGGCGATCAAGGCCTGGGGACTCCAAGCTTCGCAGCCGCTCGAGCAGATCCGCCAGCCCGTTCTCATCGCCAATGGTGATCACGACATCATGGTACCGAGCAGGAATTCGACTGACATGGCGCAGCGCTTTCCGAACGCAAAGCTCGTTCTGTACCCCGACGCCGGACATGGCGGCATCTTCCAGTATCACGAGGCCTTCCTGGCAGAGGCGAAGGCCTTCCTTGCCGCCTGATCCGCGGTCTCCTTTCACCTGCAACGCAAGGCATCGGAGCGTTCCAACAAGAGTTGGCCATGCATTGCTCTGCTTCAGCTAGCCCCTCCCTAAGGCGGAAAACGATGAAAGCCCTCATCTTCAAGCGCTATGGAAAATCCACTCAGCCCGAATACGCCGACGTTCCGCGTCCTGCGATCGGACCGGACGAAATTCTCGTTCAGGTGCACGCCGTGGGGCTGAACCCCGTCGACAACATCATTCGCAAGGGCACCTTCAAGCCGGTGCTCAAGTTCGATCTCCCGGCCACGATCGGGAGCGACGTCGCCGGCGTCGTCGCAGAAATCGGTCGCAGCGTGACACGCTTCAAGGTTGGCGATGCCGTCTAGGCGTCGTCCTTTCATTGGATGCACGCTTGGAAGAACTAGACTCTAAGTTCTTCATATTTTCTCATCGTGGACATGACCGATCGCACCGCCTCTTGGCGCATGCCGCCCCGGAAACAGATGGACCAGATCGCCCGCCACGTCGGCAGGAAGTCCCGGCCCGCGCACGGACTGGCTCCGGCCGACACTCTCTGCCCGAGGACTACTGGCAAGCACTCCTGGAGGCCGTGGGCGCCGACGACAGCCAATCGGCCCCAGGGGCATCCAAAAGCCTGCTACGTCTCAGGCAAATGCACGATCACGCGTTGCGGGTCAGTTGCCGGCGCTGCAGCCGAACCATCGAGATCCAGAATGCCGATACCACCCGAGTCTACGGTCCGGAGGCGGTCTGGCGGGACGTCGGCCAGCGCCTGCTCGACGACACCTGCTCGCACCGGACCGGCCGCTACGAAGAGGATGGCTGCTGGCCGTCGTTCGGCTGAGCAGGCCGGATGGCGCCCAAGCGTCACCCGACGCCGCTCAGCGGAGGCGATCGCAAGGCTCTTGCGAAGGAGCTCGGCCGCGCTCTAACCTGCCGGCGTAAAGGCCAAGTCTGGCACAAGCCGAAGCTCGTCCCAGCTTTCCTCATCATCGGGCGCCTCGTCCGGTCGCATGACGTGGGCCGCACCGACCTGATCTTCATTCAGAATTCGGCTGATCAGCTCATGCCGTCCTGCGTCAGCCTCACGATCTCAATCTGGAGGTCTTTCGTCGAACCCATGCCTCGTCACTTTCCACGCCAATGCCCGCTTTGGGCAGCAGTACTAGCCGCATAAACGAATGACAGATTTCGGGCCTTGCCAAAGATGATCTCAACGGCCGATATCAAGGCACGTAGCCGCCGTCGCCCTTGAGTTGAATGGGCCGCCAAAACGCAGCGTCAGCCCCCCCCCGAAACTCGCCGCGCTCCGCCAGCTCTTCAATTCACGTCGACTACCCCGTGATTACCTCGCTCGGCCTAGAAGAGCAATTTCGAAGGATTTTACTTTCGATTACAACGTCTTTATTCACCAAGGTCAGCTGGTTTAGTTTCGCTGGTGCAATGATTTGTAGAACTGCCGCGGCGCACCAGGACTAGGCTCGTATCTGAAGCACTCGCAGTATTGATCGATCGACTGCATCACGCCCAGAAGCGAGGGACCTGAGAAGCTCAGCGTTTGGCCCGTACCCCAGTGACTTAGGAAATTACCCACGATGGTTGCCATGTTGGCATTTAGACCGGCGATCTGGGTAGCATCGAGCACGAGAGAATTGGCGGCTTGATGCAGTTTGACGGCTGCCTCAATCGCCTGCAGAAATTCATGCGCAAGCTGTTTGTTGTCGTTGAACGCGACATCGACAGGCACCGGGATGCGCAGGCGGCTAATGAGATCGCTGAGGCGGTATTCCAGGTATTGCCGCACGCCCTCTTTGGCAAAATCCACCTGCCCTGCCTGCAGCATCGAGATCGTCTGATCGCGCACCTTGTTGACGGCGCCGGCCTGCGGCAGAACCGCGATTTGCGGAACGCCTTCGAGCCGCTGATGCCACCAGATCCCTGTATTGCTGTGCTTGTTGAACAGCTTCTCGAGCATGGTGTCGTGGCTTAGCAGGATGACCTGCAGGCCGGATGGGTTCGCCGGACGTGCGAAAGACGTTCTGAGCAGCTCCACGAGGAAATTCTGATGACCCGCATCAAAGCTGGATGTCACGTCGTCAAGCACGATGAACTTCGGAAGCCCGCCATAAAGAGAGGCGGCCGCGAGATAGAGAGAAATCGCAAATGCGTTACGGAAGCTCTCCGAAAGCAGCGCCTGCGGCGAAAGATTCTGCAGCCCGTGGAAGTCTGCGAGCGCGATTTGAAGGTCTTCGCTGTTGGCGCGTTTCGCCACCTTTGGAACGACGCCGAAGAACGAAAGCTTGTCGAAGTACGCCCTGAAAACCGGCTCGACGGCGGCCAACCGCGCCTTGCTTAGAGCGCCTTCTGCGGCGCCAAAGCAATCGGAAGCGGCATCGAGGAATCGCTTCACCTGCGTGACTAAGGCCTCCCGCCCTTCTTCCAACCGCGCGGCCTTTTCGGTCTCGGCGAGCTTGTTCCAATTGGCTTGGAGGCGACGTGCCGCCTCGACTTTGCGCGTGACCTCGACGGAGGACGGCGGCAGCTCCTTCTCGAGAGCGGCTTGTTCCGCAGCCAGGCTCTGCTCCCTCTGGTCGGCGCGTGAGCGCAACGTTTTCAGCCACTCAGTGAGGCTCTCCGCGTCCTTAGCGGTGATATCGCCTTTTTCCGCGCGCGCTTTCAGCTTCGCAATCAGCCGATTATCGGCGCCCTCCGCCAACTTAGATTCAAGATCGCCAAGATCAGACCAGCCGGCTTCCCCCCATTCTTTTGCAATCGCCGTTCCTGCCTGCTCCAATGCATCGAACTGCGAGAGCTTGGAAGCGATATGCGCCTTCAGATCGTGTGAGCCCTTCTGATCGCAAAGCGGGCACAGCGTCGGATCACTCCAATCCGGCAAGCCAAGCGCTTTCTGCCCGGCTTGGAACAGGGTCAACATGACGTCGCCTGCGGTTTCCGCGAGCACCTGATCGCGTGCTCCCGTAAGGACCAAAAGCGCTGCCGCACGCTCAGGTTTCGGAGCTTCGACGTTGAGCTTCTTCAAATCCGCCCGTTCGCGAATGCACTCGCTCAGGCGATCCCGCTTGGGCCCCCCCTCGGCCGCCTTCACCGCCTCTATGCAGGCGTTAACGTCAATATCGTGAAAGGCTTTGTCCGCGCAGAGCGGCTTCAGAGGCCCGATCTGTTCCAGAGCATGGTGACACTTCGCCAGCGCAGCCACCCCATTTAGCGCTGCCAAGGGCTGCCCTACCAGCACCGCATAGTCGGCCGCAATGGCGGCTCGCGCATCTGCGGCTCCCTTCTCCTCCCGGCCGCGAAGCTGCGCATGCTCCGCGACCGCGAAATGGTTGTTAAAGGCCCGCGTGTTCGCGACAGCCGCAAGCGACTGCCGCATTGTGCTGTATTGGGCGAGACCAAGCAGACCCGAGAACGTCCGGCCCCGATCCAGGGGCTTTGCTGAAATGAAGCTTTGAAAGGTGTGTCCGTCCAGAAGAACAAATTCGCGATGGAGCGATCGCAGAATTCCTTCGGCATCTGCCGCCGGCGCCGACGACACCGTGCGACTTCCTTGCGCGTCCCGCGTTACCGTGATGGCTATTTGCTGGCCGCACGGCTCCGCGATTAACTTGAGCGTGATCGTCGCCACACCGGATGTGTTGAATTTGTTCAGATAATAATCAGGGCCGCGTTCGCTTGCCGGCAAATCTTCAAGCCACGCTACAGCACCGCAGATCGCATATCGGACCGCATCGTAAACAGAGCTCTTGCCTACCCCGTTTACCGCCGAGATGCTATTGACCTTGTCAGTATAAAACTTCAGCTCGAGCGGCTTGCCTTGATTGTTAATGCCGCGAAAGCCCTCGATTGACAGTCCTTCAAGCAACCAGCCCGTTGCGGACGGCAAGGCAGCGGCCGGTACTGCGCCCTGGCCGCCAGCGGCGCTTGAAACAAGGTTCACAGTTTCCGGCTGCGATGGCTTTCCGACAGCGACGAACAAGCCGTTCAGAATGTCTTGCTGGTTGTATGTGCCCTGCGACAGCGCCTTGAAGTGGGACTGCAGTTCTCCGGAAAGCGCGGAGTCCTGTTGAGCCATGTGCGCGAAGAAGGCCGCGATGTTCGCTTCAAATACCCCGTGCTCGGTAAACTCGAAATTTTTTCCGCTTGGGGCCATTTCCCCCTCCTAAAATGCGCATTGTTTATTGGCTGCCGCGTTCATCCTCGGTCCCACCCTAACCGCTATCCGAGGACGCCGTTGATAAGAATGCCGACTGTTTTCCAACTGGCAGGTCCGCCTACGCTCTGACGGAGTCATGACCCGGATCAAAACCACATCAGCCATGTCGGCGACCCGCTTGAGATCCACCCGGTCCTCATCCGGGCAATCTGTCATGAGCATGACGCGCCCACTCATATCGACGAGCTACGATCCATCGCTTACTGGGATCACCGTATAATACTGTTTAACCTTCCGGTGGTCGCTCAATTTCGGGGGGCGATATGCCGCGCGCTGGTAGAAGTGTTGGACGCCGCCGGGCGCGGCGAAGCGCGCGAGGACGCTCGAATGCAGGATGGCCTGGTCCTGGACCTCGCGCGGGCCTTCAGCCCATCTGAATCGGCCGCGCAGATAACCTGGCTCGCGCTCGTCGTGCTGCGGGCCGAGCGGGTCTGGATGCAGCGTCATGTACCGATCGTCGATCTTTATGCCGAAGCCATCCGGGCTTTTGCCATCTGGAAGATTCCTCGCGGCATGCACCGTCCAGCTCAGCGAAATGTCGGATAGGCGTGCCTCGTTTTCCGGGTAGCTGCCACCGATGTCGGAGTGGTTTCCCGCAAACCAGACCTGCTGCAGCCAGTCGGGTATTCGTCTGGTCGCTGCGGCCCCTTATTGTGTGATCCGCCCCACGGGACGCGCGCGAAGTCGGCCCGATTCTCGTCGATCGCTAAGGCGTGACGAGCATACCAGACTGCGTTGTTCAACTGGAGATCGTAGAATCGCATCTTGGGTGAGGCGAGATGAAGCGTTCGCCATAAGGAATAGCCTGGCAGACCGACGGCGTACTTCAGGTGGGTCGCAACGTATCCGATGCCAGCCGCGACCGCCGCGCCGGCGGCCGTCCACAACATGGCGGGAAGGAAGGGAAACAGAAAGAACGACTGCACGAAGCTCAAGGCGGGGATGACGGTGGCGGTTACTCCGACCAGGACGGCGGAAAGCGAGTAGCTGCCGAGGGACGCGACCGTGTCAAACACCCCGATGAAGAAGGGCGGTGCGTTGGACCCGTCCCCGGTATCGCTGCCGTACCGCTGGCGAAAGCGCTTCGCCAGCGCCTCGCGCTGTGGCAGGTAGTTCGTGTCTTTCGGCGAACTGACGTGCTGATAAACGTGCTTCACGGCCTCGCGGGCGATGCGGGTCGTCGCGCCGACGTCGCGCCTGAGCGGCGTGCCGTCGGCCATTATTTTCGGCACCCCGCACTGTCCCAGGACGGCGGCGAGGCACCGGACGGTGTAGGCACCGCGGCTGAAACCGAACAGGAAGATCCGGTCGCCCGGCTCCCACATACGAATAATGGCAGCGTAGCAGTCGATAATGTTAGTCGTGATGCCGAGACCCGTCGCCTGGCTGGCCACATTGTGCAGCCAGCGGAATGCCTGAGTGACGAACAATGCGCCGCCGGGCGGCCGTGAACCGAGCCCCGCGTCGTAGAAGGCAAGCTGCTCGCCCGGATCGATCGCGGTGTCGGGGCCGCAGCGGGTGGCTCGGTAGAGCTTGTAGATGTGGAGCGGTTCTCGTCTGGACGAAGGCCCCCGGCCTGGCCGGTACCGTCGGAAAAGATCAGGATATTCTTGGGCATGCGGCCTCGCCGTCGAAAGGAATGAAGGGAACAAAAAGCTGCAAGCGACAAGCTCACGAAGGTTGGTAGACCCCGCCACCGTCGTCACATAGGCCCCTAGGCGAGCACCCGCTTCAGTGCCGTCAAGATCGTACGGAGGTCGTCGAAGTGCACCCGGACGAAGCGCAGCTTAACTGGCGAACCGGCGAGCGTGACATCGATCTCCGGCAAGTCCGAGACCTCGATGGCGTCACGAAGAACGGTCTCCGCGGTATCGTTCGCGTGATGCCACTTGGCGCAGCAGGTGGGACAGAGAGCGACATGGTTCTCTGCAATTTCCTGCGACAAGGCTCCTAAGACCTCCGGCGCTTCGAAATAGGGGGAACCGTCCGGAAGCTTGAACGGCATGACGTCGTGACAGGCTTGGCAGATCATCTCGCCGGAATCGTTGGTGTAAAGATCGCGGAGATAGGGACGCGCGAGCATCTTCACATCCTTGTCGCTTGTCCTCACCGTTCGGCTTCGAGTCTCGTAAGTCTTCGCGGTAGCAGCCTGCGCGCGCTCCGCGAGGCGCTCCGAGCGTCGTTCCCGATTCGGCGCTTCGCGCTCCGGAAACTGATGCTGAGCAAAGGCGCCGCTTTCGATCCGACGTAGCATTTCGTTGCCGAGCGTCTCCAGCGCCTCGGGGCTGAGGCGCTCCAGCCGATCGGCGAGCTCCGGCGGAAGGCCTATAGTCTGCGCGGCGGCGCGCCGGGCCAGATGCTCCTGCGAGCGTTTTCGATCGTCTTCGCCGAAGCCGATCGCGTCAAGCCAGAGCTCGTTGCCCGTCCTCGAATAGCCCTTCGCGAGATCCGCTCCGGTGATGGTTGGCGGACTGCGCAAGGATCCGTCCTTGGCAGGAATCCACTCGGCCCTGCGGAGCGCGATCGCTAATGTGGAGGGCTCCTGGCGTGGCTGATATTCCTGATTGGGAGCGTAGAGCGCATACATGCCTTTTTCGCCGACCGCCGACACGGCCTTCCAGATCAAGGCGGAAACGTGCCTGTCGCGCAAGGCGAGCAGGCCGCCGATCTGCGGAATCGTATAGTCGACGTCCGTTCTGGTGCTCGTCGTACGCGTACCGCCGAAGCCCGCCGACAGCTGCCGCCAGCGCGGGTGATTGCCCGCGATGCGCGTCGAGACCACCGCAAGACCATGTTCGACGCCTAACGCCGTCAGGAAGCTCATGAGTTCGGTACGCTTCAGCTTCGCGTATCCGCCCCAAAGCGCCTTCCGGTCCCGACCAGCCACCTTCCCTCCGTAAATCCTCGAAAGGCCGCTGTCGACGAACGGCGCGTCCAAGAACACCGACGTCGGCCGGCTGAAGCCTTCGGCGCTTTCCGTCCGCAGAAATGCCGCCCCCGCAAAGATGGCGTAATTCTTCGTTTCCGCCGCCCACTTCAGGAAGCGACGCATGTGATGGAGATGACGCTCCGCGGTCGGTCGCTCCCTTCCCGACACGTAGTTCGCCTGCAGGATCGACTTGAGATAGTGCTCTTCGTCTATGTCCTTGGCGCCCAGCCGGCGGAGAAATTGCTCGACTTCCTTCCCGCGCGCCCTTCCCTCTCGGATCAACGCGGACCGGACAAGTGACAGACCGTGCGAGGCCGCCTCCTCGTCTAGCTCCGCATCGACCGGTGCGATCAACGCGCCCGCCGGCGTCGTTCTCGTCCCGTCTTCCAGGCGGACGAACGGCGTCTGCGCGAGCATCGTATGGCGCTTGGTGGCTCCGGCAGCCGTTTCCAGCAGCAGATAGAACCGTTGGAGCCGATCGTCGGGAAGCGCGTCGAACCAGGTCTTGGCCCGGGTCTTGATCTCGACCGCGCCGGACTCCCACGCCGGCGAAAACATCCACTGGAACGCGTTCAGGAATTCGGCGTAGTTCCAGTCGCGAAGTTGGAGCGTCGCCAGGAAGGCGTCGATCCGACCGTTACGCATCCCGCCAGCTATCCAGCGCAGTCCGTCCTGTCCCTCCAGGGTTGCGAGCCCTTCGTCGCCGAGGAGATCGCGGATATCCGCCGGTCCGCGGACGGCTTGAGGCGCCGACACGTGACCCGCCCCCTGTGCCGGCAGAAGCGCTTCCGCGTTGAAAGTCGCGACGACGGCATCGAGCACCGGCCGCCAGTGCTCGGCAAGATCGTCGTTGCCGTTGGGCAGGACCTCGAGAAATCCACGCTTCACCAGCCCCTTGTCCCGCAAACCGGTCAAGCTGGCCGCCAGCAGCTGTGCGATCTCCGAAACGAGGTGGGTATTCCAAGGATGATTCCGCTTGATGTTGGCGCGATTGTCCGTGAGCTTGAACGGACCGTGCACGTGAAAGTGCAGGCCGGTCGCCTCTTCCGTCTCGAAGTAGACGGCGAGCCTCGTCGAGGGGCTCTCGGCGACGATCTCGCCGCCGTTGTTCAGCAGGAGTGCGATCTTGACCGAGTAGATGCGGCCATCCTCCTCGTTACTGACGTCCCGACTGAGAAGGACGAAGCGGTCGAGCCTGGCTTCCGATGATCCCTTCATCGTACGGAGAGCGCGCACTTCCGCGTGGTCTTCGACCGTGCAGACGGCGGTGCTCGAACCGTCAGTCCATTCCAGCCGCGCGACGTTCTTCAGGAAGAGCAGACTTCGCGCTCTGGAGGCGTCGAGCGCGGCGAGAACCTTGGCGATCGTCTCGCTGCCGGTCGCTGCCGGCAACGGCAGGACGATCCTCGTCTTCTCATCGTCGTAGCGCGGAGTTATGAGCTCGGGAACGACCAGATCCTCGATCGCGAAGGCGACCGGCGCACCTTCGATACGGCAGTGCACCTCAGGGCGCAGGGTGACAACGTAGGCCGACTTGAATCCGATGCCGAAGCTGCCGATCTTGTTGGCGTCTTCGAGCTTGGTCGTATTTCCCATGCCCGTGATGCCTTCGATGTCCGCCCGATCGAAGGGTCTGCCGTCGTGCTCGAAGACGA
This sequence comes from Bradyrhizobium sp. HKCCYLS20291, assembly GCF_051167715.1. NCBI lineage: Bacteria > Pseudomonadati > Pseudomonadota > Alphaproteobacteria > Hyphomicrobiales > Nitrobacteraceae > Bradyrhizobium > Bradyrhizobium sp. HKCCYLS20291. The sequence goes on from NZ_JBNPTO010000004.1 coordinate 138,144, forward strand.
TCGCATCCGCGCTTAGCCGAAAGCTCGCCGTCGTCGCGCCCGTGTCCTCGGCATTCTGCAGTAGTTCGAAGACGAAGTGCGTCGGATCGGGATACTTCTCGACGGTCGCGTTCCAGATGCCGCGGTCGAAGCGATTGACGCGATTGGACTCGACCCATCCCCTCCGCATGCCGCGAAGTTCGGTGAGGAAGCTCGCGAAATCCTGGGTCATGTCAGACCTCCACGCGAATGATGCCCGCCGCTACGCGACGGGCAAAGATGTCGGCACTGGCTTCGTCCCGCGCCAGCCTCGCCAGTGCATCGCCCTGATCGGCGACCGCGCGATCGATCTGAGCGACCCGCATCCTGCGGATCCGTTCCTCGCTCACCCGATCGCGCTGCTCTTCGAGAATGCCCATCCGCGCCCGGAAGCTCGCCTGCAGGCTGTCCCTCCTGAAACGCGCGATTTCGGCTGCCTCGGACACGTGCTCGGCACGCCGCCGCTGCCAAAGTTCATGGTGCCAGCCATCAAGGGCGTCGAGCGCAGAAGCGGCAGGCGGGGCCAGGCCCGGCAGATCGCGGGCCGTAGACAACAGATCCATGAGAATACGGGCGAGATCCTCGTCGGCAACGACGGGAACGAGCATCGCGTCCTCCCGCAGCCCCGAAAACTGCCACTGATACAGCGCGAAGGGATGATCGCCAGGCCGCATCCCGGGCGCCGACACCGCGACCGCGACGCGAAGCTCCTCTTCGCCCGCGAGAGCGCGTGCCGCGGCCTGGGTGAGCGGATGCACGGGGGTGATGAAGGCCAGCGACCTGTCCGCGTTCGCTGCCTCCCGTTCGAACGTCATGCCGAGCGTTGGTTGGTCGCCGCGCAGCCAGGCCTCCCATTCCCTCTCGACGGTGGTTGCCCGCATACCCCGCGCGCGGGTCGGAATGAGACGGCGCCGCGCTTCGGCCGACAACCGAAGCGTCTTTGCGGCGCCCTGGCCGAGGATCGGATTCCGCCCGACCTCAAGGACGCGCTCCAGATGAATTCCGACGAGCCTTTCCAGGGCCGAGGGCTCGAGCCAGCGGCTTGAGGCCTGCGCGATGTCATCGTCGATCCGACTGCGGGTGATGCGCACGCCGAAGAGTTCGGCCTCGCGCTCCTCGAGCGCCTCGCTCTCCGCAATCACGCGGATTTCGTTGTCGGCCAACTGCTGGAGCCGTTCGTTCCGCTCCTGATCGGTCAGCGAGAAATCCTCCGCCACCTCCTGCAGCCGGGTGGCGATGTCGCCAAGAATCGCCTCGCTACCCCCGATCGACCGCTCGAAGATTCCAATCCGCGTCAGACATCGGCTGTAGATGTCGAAATCGACTGTCCCCGGCGTCACGAAATTGTAGATCGCAATGGTCTCGCTCTTCTGCCCGTATCGGTCGATGCGGCCGATCCGCTGCTCGATCCGCATCGGATTCCACGGGATGTCGAAATTGACCAGGGCGTCGCAGAACTGGAAGTCCAACCCTTCCGAACCGACCTCCGAAGAAAGAAGAACGTCGATCGCGTCGGCGTCCTGCGCGGGGAGCGCGAACGAACGCCGTATCGCGCGACGCCTCTGGTCGTCGACGTTGCCGTGGATCATGCCGACGCGAATGCCCCGGTCCTTCATGGTCGAATAGAGATAGTCGAGCGTGTGACGGAAGGCACTGAACACCAGCAGTCTCCGGTTGGCCATGCCCCCCTTCTGGCCCGCGATTCCCAGCAGCCGCTCGAGTTTTGGATCCTCTGCGGGCAGAGCCCTCGCGAGCTCCAGCGTCGATTGGACCTGGGAGCGAAGCTCCTCGATACCCTCGCCGCTCAACGCCTCCTCGTCGTCGCCCATTTCGGACCGCTCAACTTCGGTCAAGTTACGGGTCAGGATCGCCTCGAGAAGCGGCACCAATCCATGGAGCGAGCTGGCGGTCTGCCGCCGGATGGTGGTCATCAGGAAGCCGAGCGGGCCCGCGCCGTGAGTACGCATGTAGACGCGGCGCTGGACCTCGAGCAGGGTGTCATGCACGGTCTGCTGTTCCGGCGTGAAAGGCACCGCTACGGTCTGCGGCTTGCGGGTGGTAAAGCTCCCGATATCCCGCCGCCTAGTTCTGCTGATAAGGGACGAGAAGCTATGCAGCAGCTCGGTCCTGTAGACGAGGCGAACGCGCGCCTCTTCGCTCGTCGCCCCGCGGATCGCGGCGGCCAACGCCTTATACTCGGGAGATGGCCAAAGCATCGCCCGCCCCCAGTCGGTCGCCGCAGCCTCCGCCAACTTATCAAGCGCGACTTCGCGCCAATCCGGACGACCTCCTCTGATCGCCGCAACCGCGGCATTGATCGCCGGATTGGGTTCGGCCATCCGCGCGAAGGTCGGCTTGTCGATGACGAGGTCGGGCCGCAGCAGGTTGAGCAGGGAAAACAGATCGTCGGTACCGAGTTGGACCGGCGTCGCCGTGACGAGCACGACCGCCTCGGCGTTGTCGGCCAACATCTTCAGACCGTTGTGAAGGTTGGTCTCCGTATTGCGGGCGTTGTGGGCCTCATCGACGATGAGAAGGTCGAACCTGGGCGGCGTGTCCAAGGTCGCCAGCCCCTTGGAGCCCCCTCCCTTCTTGGCCGCAAAGCCGTTGATCAGATTGTCGTTCACCAGCGAGAACGGAAGAATCGCGCGACCGTAGCGATCGGGCCACTCGCCGTCCAGGTCGGTCTGGTCGAGGCAGTAGCGCACGTCCGCGCTCGACAGCGTGACGAATTCCTCATCGAACCGACGCATCTCGCGGTGCCATTTCTCTTCAGTGACCAGCGCCTTAGAGCAGACGATCAGAACGGAACGCAACGGTCGGCGCGCCTGCAACTCGCGCAACAACAGACCCGCCTCGATCGTTTTTCCGACACCGACCTCGTCCGCCACAAGAAGGCGCGGCCTGTCCGACCGGATAAACTTCAGCACCGGCCGAAACTGATACGGAATGAAGTCGATCCTCCCGGCCTGCAGGGAATAGAGGTTCTCGAGGCTCGGGGCGACAAGCTGGAGCGCGGTCAGGCGCGCGTTGAATTCCTCCAACGTCGCGCTGATGCTCGCGGGGGCCGGAGCGGCCGGCATGATCTGGCTGGCATAGAAGGTCTGGATGCGACCGTCGATGAACACGCCGTACCGCATCTCGCGGTTGCTGGTCGTTGTCGAAGTTATCACGCCTATACGCGCGGGATCCGACCGAAGAGCGACCGTGTCTCCCACTGAAAAGTGGGAATGCTCCCTTTCGTCGGCCTCCGCCACCCGCTCGGAGATCATGTAACGGACCTTCCGCTCCAGGGCATCGACGTCGATGCCGTTCTCCAACGCCACGCGAACGATCTCGTCGTCGCTCGCGTCCAAAATGCTCTCCGCGATCAGAGAGAGCGCGCGCTCGTCGATAGGGGCTGCGGTCATACTTTCCATCCTGAAACGAAGGCCAGCCTGAGATGGCGGAACAACCGCCTCCGAACTGTGTCGAAGGCAGTTTCGTCCATTCCGATGGCGGATTTGATATCGTCGCGATCCCGATCGATGAGCATGTATTCGAACATCTCCCTTGCCGGCGCGTCCTCGATGAGCGCGTGGCGCATTCTTCCGATCAGGTCGGCGACTTCGAGGTCGAGCCCGGGCGCTGGTCCGTCGAATTCGGCGCCAACGTCTTCCGCAAGCGGCATACGACGGTCTTCCTTCCGCCATTGGTCGGCGATGCTGCGCATCACGCCGTTGAAGAAGGCGCCCCAATCGAGGTCGCACGGCCACGGCCGCCTGCCCGAAAGGACCCTGTCCATCGCCTCGTTGACCAGCTCGTCGGGGCTTCGGCCCGGTAGCCCCCGCAGCCAGTTGCGCGCGAGCAGGGACAGCCGAACGATGTCAGCACGGCTGAGCCGGTCCAAGACACGACGGACCTCTGCCGGCGAGAGATAGGCTGCTTCCTGATCCAATCTACTGCCACTCCTCAAGATAGCCTGCGCGAGAGCGGAGGAATTTGGGAAGGACCTGCAAAGAATTTTTTCGTCGGACGCCCCGATGTCAGCACACGCGGGATTTAAGGCATTGTTGTATTTGACTTTTGGCGCGAAAACCCAAAGGGGTCGAGATCGCCAGGCAGGATGCTCCTTCAACCTATTGCGTCGTGGCGTGTGACCGCCTCGAGTTCGGCGAGCCGATCGATTTCAGTTTGGCCGGACTGGGTGTACAAAACGCGCAATCGTGTTTTGTCTGCCTCCTTGACCGGCGAGGCACCGAACAGTGAACGATCGCCATCCGAGTTCGTGCATCGGCCACGGTCTGAGGCGCCCCCCGAGTCTCGCTCAGCCACGCGCTGGCCCTAGACACGACGACGGCCAACACGCAGCGGCGTGCTCCCGGGCCGCACTTGGGTCAATGCCCGCGCTTCTGTCGGCTCGAACCACCGTTGCTGGTGCTCCTTCTTGGACGATCGACTTGCAACAATCCGCTGCTCGCCGGCATTCCGTGGCAAGGCAATGCGCCACCGGTCGCCGACCTATTCGGATCGAAATCCCAACACCGATTCGCGCCCTTCGCTCCTCCTGAAATCGACAAAGGCCAGATGATCGCTCGCGGGAGGTATCTTCTGAGAATAGAGACGCTGCCCCCCGATCTTCTCGTGATCGACCTGAACCGTCAAAAAGGCAAAGTCGGCATCATAGACGGGCCGCAGGACGCGCTGGTGGCGGCGCGGGAAGTCGAGATAGTGGTTGTTGTACTTTCTCGTCTGAAAATAGGAAATAGCGGCTGCTTCGATCAACGAGACCTGCTCTTCGAGAGACGGCCGATATGCCGCCGCTTTCCCATGTCGTGCGAGAGCTTCATGTCCAGTGATTTCAACTGGCATGCCTCTCATTAGCAGATAGGGTTTCTTGTAATCGAACGCATGGGCCACCACAAAGGCTTCGTTGCCGGGATCTTCGGCGGCGATGTCGCCCAGAATTCGCTGAAGCGTCTCATGATGAACCAGCCTATCCCTCGCGGAGTTGCGCAGTCCCTTGCCGATGTAGACGACTTCCAAGTCGCGCACTTCGCTCGGAAGGTCCTCGAATAGGTGGACGGAATTGGCAAAGAGCGTCGCCATGACGGCCCTACCACGCGCGTCGTAGCTGACGAGTTCGCGGTGCGGATAGGGCGAGATGGCGAAGGAGTGTTCGGCATCGTCGAACCACTCTCGCGGTATCCTCAATCTTTGTTGTTTTATTATCCCCTTGACGTGCCATTCGGCACCGAAGGAAACCGTGTCGGCCGAAATATCGACGCTGTCGGGCAGAAGAGAGAGCCTTGGGCGCTTCGTTAGGAAATAGACATGGCAGTTGTCGAGCCGATCCAGTTGTTCACGGCTTGAGTAATCATCGAGAGTGAAGACGTCGGACGCCCGGAAGATGAAGCGGTCGACCGAGAAGAACTCCAGTGCAAATTCTTCTGCGTACTTAGCGGCCTGCAACATCTTCCTTGCTCCGAAATCATCTTCGGTTATCTCGGCCGCCCGGGTGCCCACGACCGAATAGATCGACCGGCAATTTAGCTTTGTGCGCGGACCGGGGCTCAGCCATTCGAGGCCCGCCGATCGCTCGTGTTCTCATCGCCATATCTATGCCATAGTACAAGAAACACCGTCCGCTGGGAAGGCGCGCGGCAAATTCCTGGACGAAGGGCGTGTACTCCACGGCTCGCATCAGAGCACGGATCCGCAGTTCGGAGACTATGTACGCGACGGCACGGTATGAAAGACCGTCTGCACGGTGAGACTGTTGCTGCCGTAGCAACATCGCACTTCCGACAGTGCTGAATATTACTGTCGAGAACTAGATGGTGTCCCGTAGAGTCGTGTAGCTAGCATGAAGGGTCACCGGGCAATTCCGGTGAGAGCCGAGCTGGTCAGCCAGCCACAGCTGGCTGGCAGGCTATGGGATCATCGCTCAAAGGCGCGATGGTTTCCAGCGTCATGTAACGGGCGTGCTGGACGGCCCACTCGTCGTTCTGTTCGAGCAGGATCGCGCCGATGAAACGGACGATCGCGTCCTCGTTGGGGACGATGCCGACGACCTTGGTGCGGTGCGTGATCTCGCCATTGACTCTCTCGATTGAATTGGTCGAGTGCAACTTGGCGCGGTGCTGTGCCGGGAAGCCCTTATGGGCAGGCACATCAGGCCCCGCCTCATCATGAAGGCAGCGAGCTTGGGCACCTTGGGTGAGCGAGGGCGAGTTGCCGCGGCGGAGCGCCGAAGCCGGCCGGCGCCTCGCGAGAACCGACGGCCTTGTAGGAACCCTGGACCGAAGCAAACTCGCCATGGATCGAGAGTGAGACCAGATTTTCGTTCGTATGGGCGCCAAAACGCTGGCGATTGATTGACGACATTTCGTTTGTCTATCGTACGGCATACCGCCGTGTTCACTCAGCCCTAGTTGTGTAAACATCGACCGAAAAGAACTTTTATTTCCCCCCAATGAGATAGCCACATGCGACCCTCGAAGCGTCAGCACCGGAAGGTGCATAGGGTGTGAGAAAACCCTTGCTTCGTTCTTCTGGCCTTCGGCTGCAAGTTTGCGCAGAAGCAGGTTTGCTGCTCACCGATTTAGTCAGACCCGTATCGCGCGATGAGCTTGCTTATAGACGAAGCGGCAACGGTCAGAATGAACCCGCACGCCTGGCGTGAACTCCGGCAGCAAGCAGCAGCGCCACTGCCATCGGATCAAGGACGGCAACGAGCGCCAGCGTGAGCAGCCGGACCGCTCGCTCAAAGTCCGTGGCGGGTATACCAATCAGCTCGGCGAGATATCGTATTGGTCCGACCTCAGCCTCGGCGCGCCTTCGCTGCGCGTCAATCTTGGCTTTTTCAATCTGTAGATTGGCGAGAGCCTGGGACTCACGCTGGCGTTCCGCCGCGATGTCGGCACGTTCGCGACGCCTCTGGTCAGCAATCGTCATCGCTCCGACCGGCCGGCCAAGGCGCGTCGCCTCGTCGATGGCCGCGTCGATCTGGGCAATACGCCGGTCAATGTCGGTGACCATTCGGCTCTGCATCCCGAGGCGGGCCTCGACGTCTGCGGTTCTATCGGCAAGCGTGAGATCTATGGATGCCATATGGTCGAGGTGAGCGCGGGTGAGAAAGCCGAATACGCCAACGGCGTTCAGGCCCATCAACACGCCAATCATCAGGACGAGGACGAACCTTAGGAGGGACGGCGCAGACGTCCAATGCTCAGTCAGCCAGGCCGCCGCCACGAGCTTTCCGGCCTCCAGGACGGCGCCCATGATGATGACAGGCCAGAAAGCTCCGGCAAAGATCGCGGTCAGGCCGTCGATGGAGAAGGCAGCCGATACACAAGCCAGCGCCAGAGCCACAATGAAAGCGGCGAGCTTGACGCGTGTCGGGAACCGATTGGATTCATTCGCTCCAGACATCCCTGTGACGCCGGCGGCGTCCGTAACGACAGCGGTACCATCTGTAACGGTCGGTGTTGCGGCCCTCGTTACAATGATCGCTTCAGCGTTACGACTGATCAGGCCCGCGCGCTCCCAGGCTTTCAGGCGGCGACTGGTCCGCATTCTGTTCCACCCCCATTGGCGCCCGAGCTCAGCGGCGCTGACCGTCACGTGTCCCTCGGGCTGAGAGCGCAGCCAGGCCAGCGCCTCCATGTCATCGAATGGATGGGGCGGAACGGACTCCGTCATGATCAAAATGCTGCTCCTTGCGTCTCGGCCCCGCCCGATCGGAGGCACTCGAAAGGCCGGCTGCTCCAAAACGATGACGCTGACGTCAGTGGCCGGAACGGGGAGCCGCCTGCCCAGACCGGGATCGGTCATATCTCCTGCTCGCCCCGTGGAGAGAATACGGAGAGGCCCTGGGCGTAGTGGTGCCGGATGGCGGACAATTCTGCCCGCCGCTTGGCGAACTCTGATCAAGCCTCGCGAGCCCCGCCCTGCGCGCAGGTGTCCCGCAAAGGTGGCACGTCCGAAGCCAGAGCGGAACGGCCGAATTGCGCGACGTCGCACGCTACAGCCCTCCCCTTAACGGCCACGATGCGCGCCGTTGCTGCCGAGCTGCCGCCGATCGACACTCCGTCTGGGCCATCCCTATCGGCGATTTGCGTGCGGCTTTAACACCAGTTTTCCTCGATGCTGGACCGGTCCGTGTTGAAATGATGCTAGCGGGCCGTCCGACATTCCATCTCGGATCTGCGGACGAATAGCATCGCCGATGCAGTTCGATCGCTCTGGTTTCGGTCGATCGATCGCTAAGACCCTGCACCCGGATACCGATGGTCCGACCGGAGCCATAGCAAAGATGCTGCGTGAGACCCACTACTCGTGTAGCTACCGCGCGGTGTCTGAGCGCAGTTCAGCCTGGGATTGGAGAGGAGCGAGCGGAGGGCGGGTTCGACGGCAAGATAAAAGCGCCTCTCCGCGGCGAAGAATCGGCGGTCGTATGTCTTTGCGTTCACTCAGAGCAGCATGGCACCAAAGAAGACCTCGTAGAGTTGCTCGAAGATGAAAGGCGAGGAAAGTCAACGTCCCGAACGGCACCATTCGCAGCCTGGCGAACTGGTTCGCAGATTGCAGCAGTCCTAGCCACGAGCAACCGAGGAGCGGGACGTGCGATATCAAGAGAACGCTATCCCACGATCTGCAAGCGAACGCCTTGGATAAGGGCAAGCGGACCCGGGCAAAGCCTCCACCACGCCCCAAACTTGTCTTGTCAATCCGGACGAAACTCGGAGTTAAAGTTCGCGTCGAGACCTCGCGATGTTCAATCTGACGATCGACGGCAAGCTTCGTGGCTGCGATGCCGTTGCGATCAAAGTCGCAGATGTCACAGCGGTTGCCATCGATAGGCCGGTATCCAGAGCCGGTTCAGAACCCGCAGTGGCGGATTGATATTTTAACAACTTTCGATAGATTACCTACTTTTTCACGCGAGAATCCCAATGCGGCTCACGTATTTCGCCATCGAAAACTTCCGTAGCATTTCGTGTGCAACCTTCAACGATTCGGCCAACGTCACAAGCTTGGTTGGACCTAACAACGAGGGAAAATCGAACATCTTGGAGTGTTGGAAAATTTGTCTGGAATTGCTTTGGGGCAGCCGGATCGTGAGTGGCCGCGAAGCCGTCTCCGTCGGACCAATAGAGCACCACAAGCGATAGTTGGCACATCCCGTCTTGCAAAACTCGAAAAGCTTGCAAAATGCGGAGGGCTGCAGATAGCGTCATGGTAGAAAAGCGAGACGATTTTCCAGCGACTGTCTTGAACGCGGTATCCAAACGGGCGGGCTTGCTTTGCTCAAATCCAGAGTGCGGTAGGGCTACTACCGGTCCGCAGGTGGGCGACGAACGCGGCGTGATCAATATTGGAGTTGGCGCTCATATCACCGCCGCGGCTCCTGGCGGCAAACGCTACGCGAAATCGCTTACCTCGGAAGAAAGGCGCTCCCCCAACAACTGCATTTGGCTTTGCCAGAACTGTGCAAAGCTAATCGATTCTGACGAGACCGCATTCTCGACTGAAAGACTGCATGATTGGAAGATGCGGCGCGAAGTCCGTCAGTCGGAATTGATTCTTGCGCTGCCGGATAGTCGATCGTCAGCGCCGCGCAACAGCACCGCCGTGGAAGCGAGACAACTTGTCGATTACCGGCGGCTTCCCGAGACCTTTTATCAGCGTCTGGTCGGGCGAGATTCAGAGCTGAATTGTCTCGACGAGGCGTGGAGCGACACTAGGGTGAATATCATCTCGCTGGTCGCGGAAGGTGGCGCAGGTAAGTCGGCGTTGATTAATGAATGGCTCACGCGGCTGCAGGCCGACGACTATCGCGGTGCCCAGCTGGTGCTCGGCTGGTCGTTCTACAGCCAAGGCTCGAAGGAACGCGCGTCGTCAGCGGACCCGTTCTTAAACTGGGCGGCCGAGAAGCTCGGCATCGAACTTAAAGTCAGCAGCACTACGGCGAAGGCCGATGCGATTGCCGATGCGCTGACGCAGCGTAGGGCGCTCGTCCTGCTTGATGGCGTCGAGCCACTGCAACACGGTATCGACACTCAGCTGGGCCAACTAAAGGATTTTGGGCTACGCGCATTTTTGCGGCGTGTTGCGGCAACGCCGTCAAGGGCTGGACATGGGTTGGTCGTCGTCACGAGCCGTTTAGCCGTCAAGGACATCGCGACCTGGCAGGCCGGATCCTCTCCCGTCCTCCGGGTCACGCGACTCTCCGATGCCGCTGGCGGAATGTTGCTGCGGGAGAATGGCGTCTGGGGTACGGACAAAGATATCGAAGGCGCAGCGCACGATTTTGGTGGCCACCCGCTCGCGCTAAGCCTTCTCGCAAGCTACGTTAAGGAGACGCAGGCTGGCGACGTGCGCCGGCGTGACCGCATCCGCAATCTGCTTGCAGACCCCAATAATCCGGGCCACGACCACGCTAGGCGCGTAATGGAATCCTACGAGAGGGAATGGCTGGCGAGTCGCCCGCTAGATCTCGCAGTCATGCAGATGGTCGGACTGTTCGATCGGCCGGCGGCCGACGATTGCCTACGCGCGCTTCGCGCCAGCCCGCCGATAACTGGCCTTCCTGCCGCAATGGTGGAGGTCGGCGATGACGAATGGAACCGCAGCGTCGCGCGTCTGCGCGAGGTCCGGCTGCTGGCTCCGCCGGACACGGACGCACCCGGGACACTCGACGCCCATCCGCTCGTGCGAGATTGGTTCGGCGAACAGTTCAAACAAACCAACCAACCGGCCTGGGAAGCCGCGCACGGCCGGCTTTACGAGCACCTGCGTGACACGACTAAGGAAGGTGAGACACCCAGTCTCGAACAACTTACGCCGCTCTATCAGGCAATCGTCCACGGCTGTAGGGCAGGACGGCACAACGAGGCCTGGAATGAGGTTTTCGCCGCTCGACTCAAGCGGGTGGTGGGTACTAGGTTTGAAAACTACACGACGAGAACGCTAGGGGCGATCGGCAGCGAGCTCGCAGCCCTGTCAAATTTTTTCGTAAAGCCCTACGATCATCCCGTTGCAAGCCTCGGTTCGGCGGAATTGAAACAAATCATGATCTCCGTCGGAGAGTGTTTGAGTGCGCAGGGACGATACAGTGAAGTAATATTTACTATGGGTGTTCTTGACAAAATCGTAGAACCGGCTACCGGCTGGAGATACGCTGGAAGCGGGTCGATCAGGCCACACATTGCCCATCTCCGAAGAATCAGTGCGGTGCAATTGACCCTAGGCCTGATTGCTCATGCAACCGCGAACGCAGCACGCTCGGTAGAGCTTGTCTCTCGATCATCAACACTAGCGGGACTAGCGGTGGGGGCTCGCGCCAGTTTTGCGCGCGCTCTATACATGAGCGGGCAACGTGAGAAAGCAAAAACGGTTATGTTGGACATCAAGCCGAGCTCCAGTAGTTATCGCGCGCTGTCGAACATCCAGTTTGATCTGCTGATTGACGAGGGCAATACTACGTTGGTGCACGAGTTCGCCGTAAGGCACGAAGAATCGGCGAAATTCCAGGCAGCTCCCTTGCTCATCGGCCACAATAGTCTGATTCTTGGCCGCTCTCATTTTCTGCTCGCTATGGAGAAGGTCATAAAGCGGCGAAGTTTTAGCGATATACGCGACCATATCCAGGTCACATTCCTGCGGCTTGACGATGCAGTCGAGCGGTTCCGGAGCTCAGGCGTACTTGACGTGATTGCAATTGGGCTGCTCGCTCGTGCAAGATTTCGTCGCAATTTGGGCGATTGGGCCGGTGCCGCGCTCGACCTTAACGAAGTCGAGGAGATTGCTGAGCCCGCACTGATGCGATTGTTGCTCTGTGACATGGCGATCGAGCGCGCACGGCTCGACTTTGCACGCCGCGAGGCGTTTGCTCCCCTCAATGGTTTCATCAGTTATTGTAAATCGAAACCAGCACAGCTGGATGAATCGGAACGACAGAGGCTGCAAGCCGAAGCGGCAGTCCACCTCGCCAGTGCCGCCGACACCATCGCGACTCATGGATATCACCGCCGCGATGAAGAGCTTGCCGAGTTGCAATCTGTGATTCGTGGCCAACGCACGTTTGCGAGCCTCTCAGCCAGGGTGTGAAGCGTAAACGGGATTGAGAGGGTGGAGTCTCTCTTCAGAAATTTCGTGAGTCAATACCATTGCGCTGCCAGTTCTTTGAACTCTGCCATGGGTCTTTCAGCACTTTGTCGGACCGCCCCGTCATGTCCGTTCATCGCCCATATCGGACCTTCTCGGTCGGGTGCATCGACGGCAGCTTACGGCCCGGCCCCTGACAACAAGACTCGTCGGACCGAGTGTCACTGTCGGTGACCTTGCCCCTCGGGCTCAATCCAGTTTGAAGTTCGTTCTGGCCCCAACGAGGACCAGAGCATGAAGCGCAGCCGTTTTACGGAAGAGCAGATCATCGGGATTTTGAAGGAGCACGAGGCTGGCGTTCCGGTCGCCGATCTGTGCCGCAAGCATGGCGTGAGCGACGCCATCATTTACAAGTGGAAGGCCAAGTTCGGTGGAATGGACGTCTCGGAGGCCAAGCGGCTGAAGACGCTGGAGGACGAGAACACGCGGCTGAAGCGGCTGCTGGCGGACGCCATGCTGGACAATGCAGCCCTGAAGGACCTGCTGGGAAAAAAGTGGTGACGCCCGCGGGCAAGCGGAAAGCTGTCGCACATCTCGTGGGCGTTCACGGGATGAGCGAACGGCGGGCGTGTAAAGCCATCGGCTGTTGCCGCATGACGGTCAGATATCAGACGAGCCGGGCCGATGATGCCGGGCTGCGGCAGCGCATGAGGGCGATCGCCTACGAGCGCCGCCGCTTCGGCTATCGTCGCCTGCACGTCCTGCTCAAGCTGGAGGGCTACCTGGTCAATCACAAGAAGCTGTTCCGGCTATACCGGGAGGAACGGCTCACGGTGCGCCGCAGAGGTGGCCGTAAGCGGGCCCTCGGCACACGAGCACCGATGACGGTGCCGCTGCTCCCGAATGATCGCTGGTCGCTCGCCTTCGTGTTGGATCAGATGACCGACGGCCGGCGCCTCCGCGTCCTCACCGTGGTCGACGACTGAACCCGCGAGTGCCTGGCGCTGGTGGCCGACACCACTTTCTCGGGCGCCCGGGTCTCGGGAACTGGACCGGCTGGTCGCCGAGTGCGGCAAGCCCAAAATGGTGGTGAGCGACAACGGCAGCGAGCTCACGAGCAATGCCATCCTGACATGGACCGATCAGAGCCGTGTCGCTTGGTACTACATCGCGCCGGGCAAACCCATGCAGAACCCTTCATCGAGAGCTTCAACGGCCGCTTGCGGGATGAACTGCTGAACGAGACGCTGTTCACCTCGCTCGCCCAAGCCCGCGTCGCGCTCCGATGCTGGCGGGCCGACTACAATAATGAACGACCACACTCGCAACTCGGGTGGAAAACGCCGTCCGAGTTCGCCGCCACCTGCAATCCGCGTCGGGATCTGGAGAGCGCTATGTCGAAAGCTCCGCGCCAGCCCCCGCCGCTACCACAGCCCGGATGGGCACATCCAACCGCCCGAACGAACTGAGACCTGGATAAAACTTGGGGGCAAGGTCATCGGATGCATCGCCGACGTCAGCGGCGCCGACCTAATGGACGCCTATTCGCCGCCGTTCACCGTCCTACGCACTACCCATGATTAATCCAGGTTCCATGTCTGACCGGGATAATAAATGCTCGATCGGGCCCATTGTGATTTGGAGTGACAGCATGGAAGATCGAAAGTACCTGACTGCGGAGGAAGTCTCGGAACGCTACCGCGGAGCAGTGAGCGTAGGGACGCTGCGGAATTGGCGAGCGATGCGTGTCGGGCCGGCCTTCGTAAAAATCGGCAAAGCGGTCCTCTATCCGATTGATCAACTCGACGCCTGGGACAAGCGAAACATGATGGCGTGTCGTGCGTCTAGACGACTGATCGTGACCGAGTCTGATAAAGGATGATGATCACGTTTTGTCACGCGCTACCGTCCCCACTCCCCGTCACCACCAGTTCGACGATTCTCGAAAATCGGCACTCTATCAATTAGATAGCAGCGGCGCTGCGCTCATGCACAATCATCTCAATACGTTAGTTGGGACGCGGTTGGATGACGCAGACCCCGCAGTCAGGCCGACCAATAATCTTCCAGTTTGAGAATGGCGACAGCCTCGCCCTGTGAAAGCTTCGATCAACTGCGCTCTTCACGGAGAAGGTCGGCTACAGCGACGCCGAGAGCGAATGCCCTTGGAAAGAACGGAAGATGACAGAATTTGCATCCGCTTCCACGCCAACAGACGTCCGCAAGTTTTTCCACGACGATAGAATGCGATTTGGCACGCCAGGACAAGACGCCATGCGAAGAAGGGTCCCGCCTTTATCCAAATCCAGGGGCACGATCACCATTGCCGCCCTCGATCGTAGCGCCGATGTTGCCTGGGACCATTGTCGGTCAAGAGGCACTACGTGGCACTACGATGAACGAGACCGTTGCTCAAGAGAGCAAAGATGCCGCGCGGATCAGCGAGCCGGAGTTGGTGATGGCGCCACAGAACGCCAATACTCTCAATCCGTACTTGATGGAGTTCGTGCGCCTACTGGCTCGCCGGGCGGCGCTGGAATGGTTCCAAAAAATCGCCGAGGAGAGTCGCGCAAAGCACTCCTGATCTTGGAGGAGATCGTGGCATGAAAGTCGCGCTCTATGCTCGCTACTCCACTGACAATCAGCGTGACGCTTCGATCGCGGATCAGTTTCGCATCTACCGCGCCTATGCTGAAAAGCATGGCTGGCAGATCGTCGAGGAGTATTCGGATCATGCGATCTCAGGCGCGTCGCTGCTGCGCTCAGGCGTTCAGTCGCTTATTGCCGATGCCCTGCGTGGTCGATTCCAGGTCGTGCTGGCCGAAGCCATGGATCGGCTTTCGCGCGATGAAGAAGACATAGCCGGCCTATTCAAGCGAATGGCTTACGCCAACGTGAAGATCGTTACCCTCTCTGAGGGCGAGGTCACGCATCTACATGTCGGCCTCAAGGGGACGATGAACGCGCTCTTTCTTAAAGATCTCGCCGACAAGACGCGCCGTGGGCTGCGTGGCCGTGTCGGGCTTGGCAAATCGGGAGGCGGCAACTCCTACGGCTATGACGTCGTCAAGCAATTCCAGTCTGATGGCGACCCAATTCGTGGCGATCGCACCATCAACGCCGCTGAAGCAGCAGTGGTTCGTCGCATCTTTCGCGACTATGTCGTTGGCAAATCCGCGAAGCGGATTGCAGCAGAGCTGAATAGGGATGGCATTTCAGCGCCGAATGGAGGCGATTGGGGATTCAGCACGATCAATGGCAATGCCAAGCGCGGCAATGGCATCTTGAACAACGAAATGTATATCGGCCGAATCGTCTGGAATCGGCAACGATTCATCAAAGACCCTGAAACAGGCAAACGCCAAGCGCGACGAAATCCGGCAGCTGAGTGGATTGTGCAGGAAGTGCCAAATTTGCGCATTATCGACGATGAACTCTGGAACGCCGCAAAAGCCCGACAAGCCGCCATCAATTCGAAGCGCGGAGAAGATGGCCGGGAGGAGCCAAACAGCTTCAGAGACCGTCGGCGCCCAAAATACATATTTTCGGGATTGATAAAGTGTGCCTGGTGCGGCGGCGGCTACGCCATGATCTCGGCCGATCTGATCGGTTGCTCGACGGCCAGGAACAAGGGGACCTGCGAGAACCGAAAGAGCATCCAGCGCGAACGGGTAGAGGGGCGGGTGTTGAACGCTCTGCGTTATCATTTGATGGACCCGGCACTGTTCAAGGAATTTTGCGACGAGTTCACACGCGAAATGAACCGTCTTCGGATGGAAGGTGCAGCCTTGCTTGCGACGGTCCGCGCGGAGGTGAAGAGAATCGAGCGCGAGCTCGGTACGCTGCTCAATCTGATCCTCAAGGGCGGCGCGGCGGATACGATCAACGCCAAGATGGTCCAGCTCGAAAGCCGAAAGGCCGAACTTGAGCAGCAGCTGACCGATGCAGAGAGCCCGCCGCCCCTACTCCATCCCGAGATGGCGACGTTCTATCGCGAGCAAGTCAATGCTCTCCACGACGCCCTTCGGGATGACACCGAAGCAACGCGCCTCAAGGCCGGCGAGATCCTGCGCTCCCTCGTGAAGGAAATCATCCTAACGCCAGATGCGGGTGAGCTGAAGATTGATGTCCGGGGCGACCTTGCCGGAATTTTGGCGGTTTCCCTCAAAACAAAAACCCCGGCCGCAAGGACCGGGGTTTCGCAAGTTGAGATGGTTGCGGGGATAGGATTTGAACCTATGACCTTCAGGTTATGAGCCTGACGAGCTACCGGGCTGCTCCACCCCGCGTTAACCTTTGCAAGGCCTTCAGGAATTATCGGGCGTTCCTGGCTGACGCTCGAGAGCGCCGCCGATCCATCCCAAAGGCTTCCTGAGAAGGCTTGAGCCCGTCGGCCGGTGCGGCCATCGGGTGCGGGCGGTATGTACCAATGCGGACCCGGTTTGGAAAGGGCTTTTCGGAAGTTTTTTTGCCGGATTGTGACGCGGACGAGCGGAGCCGTTACCAATTAAAAATAGACGTCGAATCATAGACTTGAACGGCGGCTGGAATTGTCTTCTCGGGTGCTGGTGCGGAGCCTTCCCTGAGCGGCGGCCGGAACTCCATGAAAGACGTCGGAGGCGGAGACGAGCGCGCTTCAGCTGCTTCGCGCCAGATGTCCGCGAGACTCTCGGCAAACACCTCCCGTGGACGCTTGCCAAGGGTTTCGCGACACGGCAGCTTCGCGAACAAACGCAACCCACGGCCCAACGCGGCCGGACGGGATACGCGAGGAGACGGCCATGGACCAATCCCTGAAGAGCGCCCCGGTGTCGGCGCTCGATGATGCCTTCCACGCCATGATCGAGGCCTCGCGCAGCGCACCGCCGCCGTCGCTGGAGAAACGGCAGGAAAGCCTCCGTCGGCTGAGGGCGATGCTGTCCGACAATGAGAAGCGCCTCGAGCAGGCGATCTCGGCCGATTTCGGCCATCGCTGCGCGGTCGAGACCACGATCGCCGAGACGCTGTTCCTGCAGACCGAGCTCAAGCATACGATCAAGATGCTGCCGCGCTGGATGGCGCCGCGGCGGATCGCGACCTCGCTGCAATTCCTGCCCGGACGCAACCGGCTGATCCCGCAGCCGCTCGGCGTGGTCGGCATCATCGCGCCCTGGAATTATCCGCTGCAGCTGACGCTCGCGCCCGCGATCGGCGCGATCGCCGCCGGCAATCGCGTCCTGATCAAGCCGAGCGAGCTGACGCCGGGCTTTTCCGCACTGCTCAAGCAGCTGATCGCGGCGCAATTCGATTCGACCGAACTCGCCGTCACCGGCATCGAGGACGGCATCGCGCAGGCCTTCGCCGCGCTGCCGTTCGATCATCTCGTGTTCACCGGCTCGACCCGGGTCGGCCGCATCGTCGCCGAGGCCGCGGGGCGCAACCTGACGCCGGTCACGCTCGAGCTCGGCGGCAAGTCGCCGGCCATCGTCGATGCCTCGGCCGACATCGACGAGGCCGCGGAGCGCATCGCCTACGCCAAGCTGCTCAATGCCGGGCAGACCTGCATCGCCCCAGATTACGTGCTGGTGCCCGAGCCGCAGCGCGATGCCTTCGCCGGCAAGCTGCATCGGCGCATGGTGGAGATGTTCGGCACCAATCCCGCGAACGGAGACTACACCTCGATCATCTCCGACCGGCACTACGCCAGGCTGGAAGGATTGCTGCGGGACGCGATCGCGCGCGGCGCCAAGCCGCTGAGCACGACCAGCCCGGAAGATCCGGCCTGGAAGAAGCTGCGCAAATTCCCGCCGACCGTGGTCGTCGGCGCGACGCCGGATATGGCGATCATGCAGGAGGAGATCTTCGGCCCGCTGCTGCCGGTCATGACCTATCACAATGCGGACGAGCCGATCCGCTACATCAATGCGCACGACCGGCCGCTGGCGCTG
Organism: Bradyrhizobium sp. HKCCYLS20291; assembly: GCF_051167715.1. Taxonomy (NCBI): domain Bacteria; kingdom Pseudomonadati; phylum Pseudomonadota; class Alphaproteobacteria; order Hyphomicrobiales; family Nitrobacteraceae; genus Bradyrhizobium; species Bradyrhizobium sp. HKCCYLS20291. The sequence goes on from NZ_JBNPTO010000004.1 coordinate 156,179, forward strand.
TACTGGTTCGGCCGCGACGAGGCCGCGCGCGAGGCCGTGCTGGCGCGCACCGTCTCGGGCGGCGTCACCATCAACGATTGCCTGCTGCATTTTGCCCAGATGAACCAGCCGATGGGCGGCGTCGGCGCCTCGGGCATCGGCCATTATCACGGCGAATGGGGCTTCAACAGCTTCAGCAAGCTGAAGCCGGTGTTCTACCGCTCGCCCTTCAACCGCATGAAGGATCTCTATCCGCCCTACGGCGCCAGCATCGCCCGGATCGAGAAGCTGCTGCGGTTCCTGAGCTAGCGACGGAGGCCTCCGTCATTCCGGGTTCGCCGCGCAACGGCGCGGCGCCCCGGAATGACGGCAAACAAACAACAAACACATCAGGGAGACGAAGCGCGTGGTGGACGAGGTCGATTTCATCGTCGTTGGCGGCGGTAGTGGCGGCGCCACGGTCGCCGGACGGTTGTCGGAAGATCCAGCGACGTCGGTGATGCTGCTCGATGCCGGCGGACGCAACGACAATTGGATCGTCACCACGCCCTACATGCTGTTCCTGATGGTCGCCGGCCCCGTCAACAACTGGTCGTTCACGACGGTGCCGCAGCAGGGCCTCAACGGCCGCGTCGGCTATCAGCCGCGCGGCCGCGGGCTCGGCGGCTCCTCGGCGATCAACGCCATGGTCTATATCCGCGGCCACCGCGCCGACTACGACGGTTGGGCCGCGCTCGGCAACACGGGCTGGTCGTATGACGACGTGCTGCCCTATTTCAAGCGCGCCGAGAACAATGCCGAGTTCGGTGGCGACTATCATGGTCAATCCGGCCCGCTGCCGGTCAACCGCCTGCGGACCGACAATCCGGTTCACGAGATCTTCCTGCAGGCGGCCCGCGAGGCGCAGTTTCCGATCCGCGAAGATTTCAACGCCGAGACCCAGGAAGGCCTCGGCCTCTACCAGGTCACGCAAAGCAATGGCGAGCGCTGGAGCGCGGCGCGCGCCTACATCCAGCCGCATCTGGGCCACCGCCGCAATCTCCGCGTCGAGACATCAGCGCACGCCTCGCTGATCCTGTTCGATGGCAAGCGCGCCGTCGGCGTCAAATATCGCCAGGGCAAGGAGGTGAAGGAGATCCGCTGCCGGCGCGAGGTCATTCTTGCCTCCGGCGCATTCCAGACGCCGCAACTGCTGATGCTCTCGGGCGTCGGCGACGCCGCCGCCTTGGCGAAACATGGGATTGCGAGCGTGCAGCATCTGCCGGGCGTCGGCCAGAACCTGCAGGATCACCCTGACTTCATCTTCGCCTACACGTCCGAAAATCCAAACTTCAACTCGCTGTCACCGAAGGGCCTGCAGCGACTTCTGCGCGGCATCGGGCAATACCGGCGCGAACGCCGCGGGGTGCTGACCTCGAACTTCGCCGAGTGCGGCGGCTTCCTGAAGACGGATCCCAATCTCGACATCCCCGACATCCAGCTGCATTTCGGCATGGCGGTCACCGACGACCACGGCCGCAAGCGCCATGGCAACGGCTTCTCCTGCCACGTTTGCCTGCTGCGGCCGAAGAGCCGCGGCACGATCGCGCTGAAGAACGCCGATCCGCTGACGGCGCCGCTGATCGATCCCAATTTCCTCGGCGAGGCGGACGATCTCGAGACCATGGTGGCGGGCTACAAGACGACGCTGAGGCTGATGGAGACGCCGGCGATGCGCGGCCTGCAGAAGCGCGATGTGTTCACGGCGGACGTCCGTAATGACGACGACATCCGCGCCATCCTGCGCGCTCGGGTCGACACGGTGTATCATCCGGTCGGTACCTGCAGGATGGGGGTAAACGATCCCCTCGCGGTGGTCGATCCGAGCCTGAAGGTGCAGGGATTGTCCGGGCTGCGCGTGGTCGACGCCTCGATCATGCCGACCCTGATCGGCGGCAACACCAACGCGCCGACCATCATGATCGGCGAGAAGGCCGCCGACATGATCAAGGCGGAGCTGCGGGCCAACTGACGGCCGCTTGTCGACGTCATGGCTCGCGCCGGACGCGCGAGCCAGCGGCGACGTGACTAGGTCAGCAGGAAACCGCCATCCACCGTGACCACGCTGCCGGTCATGTAGCGCGAGGCGTTCGAGGCCAGCAGCAGGATGGCGCCGTCAAGATCGCTCTCATGACCGACGCGCCGCTGCGGAATGCGCTTGATCAGCTTCTCGCCGGCCGGCGTCGCCCAAACGTCGTGGTTGATGTCGGTGTCAATATAGCCCGGCGCCAGCGCGTTGACGCGGATGTTGTTGCCGGCGAGCTCCAGCGCCAGCGCCTTGGTCGTCTGCACGACGCCGGCCTTGGAGATCGCGTACGGCGCGATGAACTTCACGACGCTGAAGCCGAGCACCGAGGCGATGTTGATGATGTTGCCGGGCGCTTTCCGCGCAATCATGCGGCGCGCCACTTCGGTGGCAGCGAAATAGGCGCCCTTCAGATTGGCGCCGATCACCGCATCCCAATCGGCCTCGCTCTGCTCGACCGCGAGCTTCTCGACGGCGATGCCGGCATTGTTGACCAGCACCGTGATCGGGCCAAGCGCGGCCTCGGCGGCGTCCAGCCCCCGCGCGATCGAGGCATTGCTGGTCACGTCCATCTCGACCGCGACGGCGCGACCACCTCCGGCCTTGATCTCCTCCTCCAACGCCTTGAGCTTGCCGGTCTGGCGCGCGGCGAGCACCACGGCAGCGCCATGCGCCGACAGCACCCGGGCAAACTGACGGCCGAGCCCCTGGCTGGCACCAGTGATCAGGATGACCTCGCGGCTGACGTCGAACAGGTCGGACATGGCGTCATCTCACGTTTCGTTGTTTGTTGCGGCGCATTGATACAGACGATTTGAAACAGCGCAAATCGGATTTGTTTACCGGGTGCGGCCTACAACCACAGCATATCAGCCATGAATACTTTCGACCTCGCCGCTTGCATTGCCTTGATGGTCGCCGTGTACAGCGGCTTTTCGACCGGGCTGTTGCGCAGCGCCACCACCATTCTGGCCTATCTGCTGGCGATGCCGCTGGCGATGGGCGCGGTCGCGGCAATGAGCCCGCAACTGCGCGACGTGCATGGTGCGCCGCTGGCGCAGAACTGGCTGCAGTTCTTCGCCGCCTTCGTCGTCATCGGCGTCGCGCTGGGCAAGATCGGGCATATTCTGCTGGACGAGGCGATCGGCGCCGAGGCCGGCTTCGGCGACCGGCTCGGCGGCGCCCTGCTCGGCGCCTTGCGGGTGGGCATGGTCGCGACCACCCTGGTGCTGGTGTTCGACAGGATCGTTCCGACCGAGCGCCAGCCCCGCTTTCTCGAAGGCTCGCGGCTGCGGCCGATCCTCTCGCTCGCAGGCGCGAAAGGCTTCCGCTCGCTGCCGCCGGAGGTCGCGAGCCTGATCGATCGGCTGAAGCAGGAACGGCGCATCTGACCGCGCGAGCCATGCAATCCGGCACAGGCCGGTTGCCCTTACCAGCGGCGACGGCGTTCGTTAGAATGCCACCTTCATCGTTGCAGTTTCACTGACATATCGGAGTGATCAATCGTGGATCTCGGGATCAAGGGCCGCCGCGCCATCGTCTGCGCCTCCAGCAAGGGATTGGGCCGCGCCTGCGCCATCGCGCTCGCCAATGAGGGCGTGCATGTCACGATCACCGCGCGCGGCGCCGAGGCGCTGGCCAAGACCGCGGCCGAGATCCGCGCCGCCAACCCGGGCATTACCGTGATCGAGGTGGCCGGCGACATCACCACGCCCGAGGGGCGCGCCGCCGTGCTCAAGGCCTGCCCGGATCCGGACATCCTGATCAACAATGCCGGCGGTCCTCCTCCGGGCGATTTCCGCAACTGGACCCGCGACGACTGGATCAAGGCGCTCGACGCCAACATGCTGACCCCGATCGAGCTGATCAAGGCGACCGTCGACGGCATGATGGCGCGCAAGTTCGGCCGCATCGTCAACATCACCTCGGCCGCGGTGAAGGCGCCGATCGACATTCTCGGCCTCTCCAACGGCGCCCGCGCCGGCCTCACCGGCTTCGTCGCCGGCCTGTCGCGCAAGACGGTGATCAACAACGTCACCATCAACGCGCTGCTGCCGGGCCCGTTCGAGACCGACCGGTTGCGCTCGACCGCCAAGGGCGAAGCCGAGAAGCGCGGCGTCACGCCGGAGCAGATCCTGGCCGACCGCGCCAAGCTCAATCCCGCTGGCCGCTTCGGCGACCCCGAAGAATTCGGCCTCGCCTGCGCCTTCCTGTGCGCCGCCAAGGCCGGCTACATCACCGGCCAGAACATCCTGCTCGACGGCGGCGCGTTCCCGGGGACACTGTAAGTCCTATTTTTGCAAGGGTGCGAGTGCAGAGTCTCTCGCGGCTTGCTCGGTCTGCGCCTCTCCCCGCCTGCGGGGAGAGGTCGGATCGCATCGTGAGATGCGATCCGGGTGAGGGGGTACAGGTCTCACCGCGAACACTCCCCGCGCGTATGCCCGAGTAACATTTCGAACGTCTGCCCCACTGGCACTTCCCGCGCGGCTGCCCCTCACCCCGCCCCTCTCCCCGTGAAGAACGGGGAGAGGGAGCGCACCGCCGATGCGGTTATAGTTCGACTCCAGCTCGCAAAGACAGGCTCGCTGTCGTTGTGAGTACGGCGCTCACCAATGCGCATCACTCCGCGACGACCTACTGCTTCGTGATCTCGTCCTCGTCGCGCTGGCTTGGGCTCGATGAATCCGCCGTGGTGCGGCCCTCCGTCCAGTCGATGCCGAAGGCGTCGAGGCCCTCGGCGAGCAGGTCGCCGAGCATCGGCTCACCCAGCAGGTAGCGCGCGGTGTGGCGGTCGCGCTGGCCGGCGGCCTCGCGGCGCAGATCGTCCCATTCGTTGATGTCGCCGTCGCCGCGGCCGAGCCGCATCAGGGCGACGAGATCGGCCTGCTCGTCCTCGCTCATCGCATTGATGAAGCCGGTGATCTCCCGCTCCACCGGATCGTCGCCGGTATCCTGGAGCACGTCGATCATATCGTCATCGGCGGCGTTGGAGCCGGAGTCGGGATCGCTCGCCTGCTCCTTGACGTCGAACTCGCGCGCCTTCTCGATCAGGAACGCCACCTTCTCGGGCGATATCGTCAGCTCTGGCATGACCCTTCTCCTCGTGAACTGGCCACGATAACGCCTGTTCCCCAGACTTGATCCATTGCGCTGCGGCGTGCGACGCGGCATCGTCGCCGGACCAAGAACAACAAAGGGGGAAGCGCGCATGCACTGGACGGTCGGCCGGGTCAGGATCACCAAATTCACCGAGCTGGAAACGGTCGGTGGCACCCGCTTCATCCTGCCGCAGGCGACCCCCGAGGCGATCCGCGCGCTGCCCTGGCTCGCCCCGGATTTCACCACCGGCGACGGCAAGCTGAAGATGTCGATCCACAGCCTGGTGCTGGAGACGCCCACCCGGCGCATCGTGGTCGACACCGGCCTCGGCAACGACAAGCAGGGCCGCAGCGTGCCGGTCTGGAACGACCGCACGACGCCGTTCCTGGAGACGATGAGCACCGCCGGCTTCCCGCCCGAGAGCATCGACCTGGTGATCTGCACCCACCTTCATGTCGACCATGTCGGCTGGAATACGCGGCTGGTCGACGGCCGCTGGGTGCCTACATTCCCCAACGCCCGCTACATCTTCGGCCGCACGGAATATGAGCACTGGCGCGACCACAGCGAGGCTGCGGACGAGATCGCGACCTTCGCCGATTCCGTGCAGCCGATCGTCGATGCCGGCCGGGCCGAGCTGGTCGCGAGCGACGCCGTGATCAGCGATGAGATCACCCTGATCCCGACGCCCGGCCACAGCCCGGGGCATGTCAGCCTGCACATCCGCTCCGATGGTGCGGAGGCACTGCTGAGCGGCGACGTCGCCCACCATCCCTGCCAGATGGCGCATCTGGACTGGAGCTCGACCGTCGACTCCGATGCCGCGCAGGCCATCGCGACGCGGCAGGCGCTGTTCTCGCGCTTCGCCGAGACCGGCACGCTGGTCATCGGCGGTCATTTCAACGCCGGCCACATCCGCCGCGACGGCGCGGCGTTCCGCTTTCAGGCAGTGCCGGGCAGCGGCAGCGCATAGCCCGCGAGGTTGAATTTCGCCCCGCCATGCTCCATGACAGGACTCTGGAATACCAAGGATTTGAGGGAGAGAAACCAGATGAAGCTTGTTCGCTACGGCGAAAAGGGCGCGGAAAAGCCGGGCCTGATCGATGCATCCGGCCAGCTGCGCGACCTGTCGGCCCATGTGAAGGACCTTGATGGCACAGCCTATGCGCCGGAGTCCCTGAAGAAGCTGGCCGCGCTCGATCCGGCTTCCCTGCCCGCCGTCTCCGGCAAGCCGCGCCTCGGCGCGCCCGTGACCGGCATCTCCAAGTTCGTGGCGATCGGGCTCAACTACTCCGATCATGCCAAGGAAACCGGCAACCCGATTCCGGCCGAGCCGATCTTCTTCCTCAAGGCCAACACCGCGCTGTGCGGACCCTATGACCAGGTCGAGAAGCCGCGCGGCTCCACCAAGATGGACTGGGAGGTCGAGATCGCCGCGATCATCGGCACCCGCGCCAAATACGTCTCGGAAGCCGACGCGCTGAACCACATCGCCGGCTACACGATCTGCAACGACGTCTCCGAGCGCAACTTCCAGATCGAGCGCCTGGGACAGTGGACCAAGGGCAAGTCGCACGACACGTTCGGTCCCGTCGGCCCGTGGCTCGTCACCAAGGATGAAATTCCGGACGTGCAGAACCTGTCGATGTGGCTCGACGTCAACGGCCAGCGCCGCCAGACCGGCACGACCGCGACGATGATCTTCTCGATGGCGAAGTGCATCTCCTACGTCTCGCAGTTCATGACCCTGCTGCCGGGCGACATCGTCACGACAGGCACGCCTCCGGGCGTCGGCATGGGCATGAAGCCGCCGACCTTCCTCAACGTCGGCGACGTCGTGACGCTGGGCATCGAGCGCCTCGGCGAGCAGCGCCAGGAGATCATCGAGGCTTGAGCCTCGAGACGTAAGGCGGCCCCGCCATTCAACGTCGTCATGCCCGGGCTTGACCCGGGCATCCACGTCTTGAACGGGTGCTGATGGCCAAGACGTCGATGGCCGGGTCAAGCCCGGCCATGACGCCGGATGAAGCTTTCCAGGAGCATCATATGAAACTCACCTTCTCGCCCGCCTCGCCGTTCGCCCGCAAGGTGCGCATCGCCGCCATCGAGCTCGGCCTGATCGACAAGATCGAGTTCGTGTCCGCGGCCGTCGTGCCCGGCCAGGCCAACGAGGAGTATTCGAAGATCACGCCGCTGAAGAAGCTGCCGGTGCTGATCCTCGACAATGGCGACGTCATCCTGGATTCCTACGTCATCGTCGAATATCTCGACGAGCTCGCCGGCGGCAACAAACTGATCCCTGCCTCGGGCCCGTCGCGCTGGAAGGTCAAGAGCGAGCATTCCATGCTGCAGGGCATGCTCGATTCCATGCTGCTGTGCCGCTACGAGGCGATGATGCGCCCGGAGGGGACGCGCTGGCAGGCCTGGTCCGACGATCACTGGAACAGGGCCTGGATGGGCATGGCCCGCTTCAATGCGCAGAGCGATCTGCTGACGCGCCCGTTCGACATCGTCTCGATCGGCCTCGTCTGCGTGCTCGGCTATGCCGATTTCCGCTTCGCCGATTGCGGCTGGCGCAAGGCGTATCCGGCGCTCGATGCCTTCCATCAGAAGATGATGGAGCGCGAGTCGGTGAAGATTTCGGTGCCGCCGGCGGCGTAATCTGCTCAAGGAAAGTGCCGTGACGCTGACATTCTCGGTTGCCGATACCACCATCCAACGCATCATCGAGCAGGAGACCACGTTCCTGCCGGCGCGCGAGATGTTTCCGGACCTCACGTCCGAGATGCTGGCGGCCGAGCGCAACGCGTTGCAAGCGGCCATGGCGCTGGACGCACAGGATACGCTCATCCTGTGCTTCCAGTCCTACGTGGTGAAGACGCCTCACCACACCATCCTGATCGACAGCTGCATCGGCAACGACAAGCCGCGCGCGCGGCCGGTCTGGAACATGAAGACCGACGACACCTATGCGCGGGCGCTCGCGGCCGCGGGCATTTCGGTCGACGACATCGACGTCGTGATGTGCACGCATCTGCACACCGACCACGTCGGCTGGAATACGCGGCTCGACAACGGCCGCTGGGTGCCGACCTTTCCCAAAGCGCGCTACGTGTTCGCGCAAGCCGAATACGACTACTGGGTCGCGCAGAACGCCAAGGCGGAGGTGCCCGCCTTCGCCGACAGCGTGCTGCCTGTCGTCGAGGCCAAGCGCGCCGACATCGTCAGCGACGACTTCACGATCGGCGATCATGTCCGGCTACTGCCGACGCCGGGCCACACGCCCGGCCACGTCGCGGTCGTCATCGGCAAGGGCAAGGACGACGCGGCGTTCTCAGGCGATCTGATGCACTCGCCGCTGCAGCTGACCTATCCCGAGCTGTCACCGAAATTCGACGTCGACCCGAAGCAGGCCGCGGTGACGCGGCGCGCCTTTCTCGAGCGCTATTGCGACACGGCGACGCTGTGCTGCACGGCGCATTTCCCGTCGCCCTCGGTCGGCCGCATCAAGCGCAACGGCAACGGCTTCGCCTGCGAGGCGGTCTAGCCTCAGTCGACGATGAACAGTTTGGCGCCGGTCGCGGTAAACGACCGGTGCGCAGCATCGCCGAAATCCGAGACCTGGTAGCTCATTCCCGCCGACAGCGTGAACTTGCGGCCGTCCTTGAGCTCGCTGACGAGCTCGCCTTCCAGCACAAGCAGGACGTGGCCGCGATCGCACCAGTGATCGGCCAGATAGCCCGGCGTGTACTCGACCTGGCGCACCCTGACGTCGCCGATCATCAGCGTCCGCCAAATCGCCTTGCCCTGCTCACCCGGATGCTCGGTGGCGGGGACAACGGACCAGTCGGTGACCGTGAACGGAAGCGTCGGAATCTTCATGGGAGGCTCTGCGAGGTTGATCAGTCGGTCGGGGCCGCCCCCATCGCATAGAGCGGCGCGCGCCCGAGATCAATTCAGCCGATCGATCCTTGCCCGTCAATCGAACAGGCTCGGCGTGTAGTTCACGGCAGCCCCCTCGATGGCCAGCATCTTCAGCTTGGTGTCAACGCCGCCATTGGCGGAGAAGCCGCCCGGCTTGTTGCCGGCCGCGAGCACGCGGTGGCACGGCACCACGATCGGGCACGGGTTGCGTCCCAGCGCCTGGCCGACCTCGCGCGACAGCTCGACGCCGCCGAGCTGCTTGGCGATGTCGCCATAGGTCAAGGTCCGGCCCGGCGGGATGCGGCGCGCGATGTCGTAGACGCCGCGCTGGAACGCGCTGACGCCGTCGAGATCGAGATCGATGTCGGTCAGATCGTCCGGCGCTCCGGCCAGCAGCGCCTTGATCCGTTGAATGACGCGCTGCACATGCTGCGGCGGCTCGGCTTCGCTGATGCCGGCGTAACGCTGCTGCATCCGGGTACGGATCTGCGTGACGCCGCCCATCGGCAGTTGCACGGCATTGATGCCGCGCGGTCCCCAGGCGATGGCGCAGGTGCCGATCGCGGTCTCGAACAATGCGTAGATCTGGTCTGACATGGCGGGCTCCATCGTCGCGCTGCCCCGTAGCATCTGCCGGGCAAATTAGGCTTGGAGAATGTTGCGATCCACCCGGATTCTGCCAATGTCGACAGGCGCGGCCGGGCCTGCCCCGGCGCAGCCATATCAACACAAGGACCCCGGATGACGCGTTTCCCCTCCCGCCTCGCAGCCCTCGCCTTGCTGACCGCTGCAGCCGGTCTCTCAACGGCCTACGCCGCGCCCGACGAGAAGCTCAAGGCCGCCGCCGAGCAGGCCAAGCCGGCCGTGATCGACAGTCTGCGCGAGATGGTGCTGATCGAATCGGGATCCAGCGACGTCGAGGGTCTGAAGAAGATGGCCGACCTGACCGAAGCCCGGCTCAAGGCGCTCGGCGCCACCACCGAGCGGCGCAAGACCACGCGCGGCGTCGGCGCTGACATGGTGATCGGAACGTTCGAGGGCAGCGGGCGCCGCAAGCTGATGCTGATCGCGCACATGGACACGGTGTACCAGCCCGGCATCCTCAAGACCGAGCCGTATCATGTCGAGGGCGACCTGATCTACGGGCCGGGCATCGCCGACGACAAGGGCGGCGTCGCCGTGATCCTGCACAGCCTGCAGATCCTGAAGGACATGGGCTGGCGCGACTATGCGAAGCTGACGGTGGCGTTCAATCCCGACGAGGAGGTCGGGTCGATCGGCTCCGGCGAGTTCATTGCCGAGCTGGCCGACCAGCACGACGTCGTGCTGTCCTGCGAGCCCACCGCGGCTAAGCCGGCCGCGCCGGTCGACAGCCTGCTGCTCGGCGCCAGCGGAACGGCCACAGCCAAGATGGAGGTGACCGGCCGGGCCTCACATGCCGGCGCCGCGCCTGATCTTGGCCGCAACGCGCTGATCGAACTTTCGCATCAGTTGCTGCAGACAAGGGACGTCGCAAAATCGATCCCCGGCACGCAGCTGAATTGGACCACCGCCACGGCCGGCACCGTGCGCAACCAGATTCCGGAGAAGGCGTCGGCTGGCGGCGACGTGCGCCTCACCGTCGCCGATGGCGTCGAGAAGCTGCAGGCTGCGCTCGACGAGAAGATCAAGAGCCATCTCGTTCCCGACACCGAGGTCAAGGTCACGATCGACAAGGGCCGCCCGCCCTTCGTCGCCTCGGAGCGCGGCCGTGCGCTCGGCAAGGAGGCGCAGGCGATCTACGCCGAGATGGAGCGCCCGCTCGCGCTGGTCGACATGACCGGCGGCGCCACCGACGCCGGCTTCGCCAACCGCAGCGGCAAGGCCATCGTGGTCGAGAGCTTCGGCATCGCCGGCTTCAACTATCATGCACACAACGAGTACATCGACGCGACGACGATCGTCCCTCGCCTGTATTTGATGACGCGCATGCTGATCGAGCAAGGCAAGAAGATGTAGTTTTCAGACAGCGGAGGCAGCCCGGCGCAAAGACCGGGCGCCTCCTGCGAGGACACCTAGCGAGGAGAACGCCATGAAGCTGACGCCGGAGCAAATCGCATTCTTCAACCGCGAGGGCTGGCTGTTCCTGCCCGAGCTGTTCAGCCCGGAGGAGACCGCCTTCCTCGCCCGCGAGGCCGAGACGATCTATGCGGCCAACAGGCCGGAGGTCTGGCGCGAGAAGAGCGGCGTGCCGCGCACGGCGTTTGCAGCGCATCTCTACAACGACGCCTTCCGCGTGCTGGCGGCACATCCACGCATGATCGAGCCGATCGAGCAGATCTTCGGCGAGAAGCTCTATATGCATCAGTTCAAGATCAACGCCAAATCCGCCTTCACCGGCGACGTCTGGCAATGGCATCAGGACTACGGCACCTGGAAGCGCGACGACGGCATGCCGGAGCCGCGCGCGATGAACATCGCGATCTTCCTCGACGAGGTGATGCCGATCAACGGCCCCTTGATGCTGGTGCCGCGCAGCCAGAACGCCGGCGATCTCGAGGCCTCGCACGATCTCGCCACCACGTCCTACCCGCTGTGGACGCTGGACGAGGCGACCGTCACACGCCTCGTGGCCGAAGGCGGCATCGTCGCGCCGACCGGCAAGCCCGGCGGCATGCTGATGTTCCACGGCAATCTCGTGCACGGCTCCGCCGGCAACATCACGCCCTATCCGCGCAAGATCGTGTACCTGACGCTGAACGCGGTCTCCAACCACATCCGCACGCCGACACGCCCGGACTACATCGCGCACCGCGACTTCACGCCGATCGAAGCGCTGCCGGACGATGCGCTGCTGCAACTCGCCCGCGCGCATCGCGAGGCGGCTGAATAATCATCCTCCGTCATTCCGGGGCATCGCGCAGCGATGAGCCCGGAATCCATAACCACCATCGTGAGTATGGATTCCGGGCTCGTGCTGCGCACGCCCCGGAATGACGACGACAACGGACGAGTGACCCATGAACCTCCACGCTCTCCTCCAAGCCCGCGCTACCGCCGGCAAGCCGGTGCGCGTCGCACTGATCGGAGCCGGCAAGTTCGGCTCGATGTTCCTGTCGCAAGTGCCGCATGTGGCGGGCCTCGAGGTGCCCGTGATCGTCGACCTCGATCCCGAGCGCGCGCGCGACGCCTGCCGGACGGTCGGCTGGAGCGCCGAAATGATCGCGCGCACTACATTCACCGCCGACGGGACGAAGGCGCTCGGCGACACCATCGATGTCGTGGTCGAGGCGACCGGCAGCCCGGCCGCGGGCATTCGCCATGCGCGGGCGGCGATCGAGGCGGGCAAGCACATCGTCATGGTCAACGTCGAGGCCGACGTGTTGGCAGGCCCGCTGCTCGCCGAGGAGGCGCGCAAGGCCGGCGTGGTCTATTCGCTCGCCTATGGCGACCAGCCGGCGCTGACGGCGGAGCTGGTCGACTGGGCGCGCGCGACCGGTTTCCACGTCGTCGCCGCCGGCAAGGGCACCAAATATCTGCCGGCCTATCACGACGTCACGCCCGACGGTGTCTGGCAGCATTACGGATTGACGGCGGGCGAAGCGCAGTCGGCCGGCATGAATCCGCAGATGTTCAACTCGTTTCTGGATGGCACCAAGTCCGCGATCGAGATGGCCGCGATCGCCAACGCGACCGGGCTCGACGTGCCCTCGGACGGCCTGCTGTTTCCGCCCTGCGGCGTCGACGATCTGCCGCATATCTTGCGCCCGCGCGAGCGCGGCGGCGTGCTGGAGCGATCGGGACAGGTCGAGGTGGTGTCGTCGCTGGAACGCGACGGCCGGCCGGTGTTTCGCGATCTGCGCTGGGGCGTCTATGTCGTGCTGGAAGCGCCGAACGACTACGCCGCGGACTGCTTCCGGCAGTACGGTCTGAAGACCGATTCCAGCGGCCGCTATGCCGCGATGTACAAGCCGTATCACCTGATCGGGCTGGAGCTGAATATCTCTGTTCTTTCGGCGGCCCTGCGCAACGAGCCGACCGGCCAGCCGCTCGGCTTCCGCGGCGATGTCGTCGCCGTCGCCAAGAAGAACCTGCGCGCCGGCGAGATGCTCGATGGCGAAGGCGGCTACACGGTCTGGGGCAAGGTGTTGCCGGCCAAGACGAGCCTGCAGGTCGGCGCGCTGCCGATCGGATTGGCGCATCGCGTCAAGCTCACGCATGACGTGGCGCGCGGCGCTGTCGTGCGCTGGAGCGATGTCGCGTTCGATGCCGCTGACGAGACCGTCAGGGTCCGCAAGGCGATGGAGCAGATGTTCGCCCGCTGAGCTCCGCGGCATCCTGCAGAGGACAACGCAACAAAAAAGCCCCGACCGGTGGTCGGGGCTTTCGGCATCACGATCTGTCCGATCTTCCTAGTTGTCGTCCTCGCCGAACGCCACGGCGAGCTTGTCGTAGTATTTGACGACGAGATCGATGTTGCCCTTGTTCTCGACCTCCGGCGGCTTCGCCTTCAGCGCAGCGTTGAGATCGTTGAGCACATTCTTCTTGTCGTCGGGCTTCATCTTCTTGTCGGCCTGGACCTGCTCGATCTGGTCCTTGATCACGGCTTCGGGCCCGACATACTTCTTCGTCTTCGGATCGACGCCGCCCATCACCAGGCTGATGTTGTCGACCACGACGTTGAAGTCGTCGTAGCTGGCAAAGCCGTATTTCTTGGCGACGCCGTCGAGCTGCGTGACCACTTTCTGGTCCGGCGGCGCATTCTCGGGCAGCTTG